>NZ_JBFAMZ010000024.1:0-156220 GCF_040674635.1 Nonomuraea sp. NPDC049758 | reverse complement strand
GAACGCCTTCGCCATCACCTTCGAAGGCCGCCTGACCTTGACCACCCGATAGAACAAATCAAGATCGAATCACACCGTTCACTGGACAGACCCCTCCGTTTCGCCACCACCCCGAGAGTGCGGTATGGTTTTCCCCGTCAGCACCGCAAGGCGCCGGCAGGGCGGGCGATTAGCTCAGCGGGAGAGCGCTTCGTTCACACCGAAGAGGTCACTGGTTCGATCCCAGTATCGCCCACCACGGTCAAGGGCCACATCCCAATACGGGAAGTGGCCCTTTTGATCTTTCGGGTGACCAACTGAGTGACTGTCCCCCTTCAGGGGCGTCACCAGGAAAGATCCGATCCATGACAGTCGCGCCGTCCTGGATGACGGCCTGGATCTGGTGCCGATGGACCTTCTCGGTGACTGCTGATCCGCCGGCATGTCCGATCAGCCGGGCGATGTTTTGAGCGTGCGGCGCGACTTGGGAGTCCTGGTGTCCTCGCCGGCACGCACCGACCGCCAGACATGGACGGCGAAGTCTTCGTGCTCCCAACCGGTTGGGCTGAGGCACACGCCCCTTCCTGGATCAAGGCAATGGGGCCGATCGTCACGCCGACCTCCGGTGAGGCCCGCGCATGACTGCGAGTGCCCCGGCTCGCTAGGGTGAGGCCTCCCGTCCCCTTCGCTCCTCCGGGAAGTGTCACGTGCTCCGTCGTCACCGTGCAGCCATTCCCGCCCTCATGGCCACAAGCGTCTACCTCTCCGCGCTGGCCGTCGCGGTGGTGGTCGCGTTGGCCACCGGTGACTTGGGGGTGCTGTGGTGGATGACGTTGTTCGCGGCACCGGACGCGAGCGTCCAGGTGACGTGGCCGAACGTGCTCCTGTTGATCCTGGCGGGACTGGTGGTGGCCTGGGTGTTGTGGGAGTTCCTGCACGGGCCGCTGACTGGGCCGCCGTCGGAGCAGGACCGGGACACAATGCGGTTGCGCGTGGCGCTGTACGTCGCGGCGGCGTGCACCCTGGTCACCCCGTTCCTGACGACCTGGTCCTCGTGGGCAGCGGTGGTGATGTTCGTGCCGATGTTCGGGGTCGTGCTCCTGCTCTCTCCAGTCGTGGGACGCACCCGAAGACATGTCCTCATCCTGCGTGTCAGCGGCACCCTGGGATACGGGTGCGCCGCCGTCGGCTTGGGGTTGGCGTTGTCCGGGCACGCAGTCGGAGCTCTCGCGTTGGTCGCCGGCCTGGCGTCCTTGATCTGGAACGTGCTGGTCCTGCGGGCGCAGTGGGACAACAAGCGCTTCCAGCGGGCCACTGTCAAGTACGGCATCCTCGCTCTGGTTCTGCCCTTCGTGCTCACAATGGCAGGCGGGCTGAGTGGAGTGCCGCCTGAGTTCTACGACGACGTCGTGGCGGTCGTCGGTCTCCTGGCCGTGGTCTGGCTGGCCCGTTCCGCCCACGACCTCCACGCGCCCCCAGCCGTGTCGGTCCCCTCCGCGTGACACGGTCACCGCGTACGCATCCGGACACACTGCGGGAAGGGGAGCCAACATCATGGTCCCCGGTACCGGGCGCAAGGCTGCGTAGCTGACCCGCCACCTCTTCGGGTGAGACGACGGCCCAAATACGCCTGATCACCCAGTCAATATGCCTGCTTCACACCGAAGAGGTCACTGGTTCGATCCCAGCATCGCCCACTCGTAAGGCGTGCGGGGATCATCCGAAACCCCTTCTCTCATTTTGAGGGGCCAATCCGAGAGCCGTCCCGCTTGGATCTCGATCCGTCGGCTGCTCGCCATAGATGGTGACCGCCTTGAGCCGCTGGGCGTCCAGGCCCAGTTCGTGGAACGCGCCGTCGAGGTGACCGACGACGGGATCGCGGGGCGTCATCCCTGGAGACGAGATCCGTCGGGCTCTACCCTCCTGGGTTGAGTCGGAGGTCCTTCTCGGGCCAGAGGCGGCGGCCGTCCGTGGTTGGCAGCGTGAAGGGGTGAAACGTGCACTCATCATCACCGCCCTGGCTCTCGCGCTGGCCGGCTGCGGCTCCACCCCGCCGCAGCGTCTGACGGTCCCGAAGCCGACGGGACCGCATCCCGTCGGTACCGTCTCGGTCCACCTGGTGGATCAGTCCCGACCGGATCCCTGGAACGGCTCCGGCAGGAAGCGGGAGCTGATGGTCAGCCTGTGGTACCCGGCCCGGGACGTGCAGGACCACCCGGTCGCCCCCTGGATGCCGAGGGCGGCGGCGGACCGGTACCTGAAGATGAACGACCTGGAGCCGGGCTCGGTGCTGCTGGACAGGACCGACGGTCACGAGGGCGCGCCCGCCGACACGAGCCTGGGCGAGCTGCCGGTCGTCCTGTACTCGCCGGGCGCCAACGCCTCGCGCGCGTACGGGACCGGCGTCGCAGAGGAGCTGGCCAGCCGGGGATACGCGGTGGTCACCGTCGATCACCCCTATGACGCGGCGGTGGTGGAGTTCCCCGGCGGCCGGGTGGAGACGGGGCCCGAGGTGACCGACTTCGCCAAGGCGGTCGACGTCCGGGTGGCCGACGTGCGTTTCGTCCTGGACAGCCTGTCCCTGCTGGAGGGGAAGGTGCCCGGCCGTGCCGGGAAGCCGCTCTTCGACCTCGCGCGGATCGGGATGTTCGGGCATTCGCTCGGCGGCGCGGCCACCTCCTCCGCCATGTACGCCGACCCGCGGATCAAGGCCGGGCTCGGCCTGGACGGCGCCGTCTTCGGCAAGGTGGCGAAGTCCGGCCTCGACCGGCCGTACATGGTGGTCGACACCGACGGGAAAGGCGGCATGGCCACGAATCCGACACTGCGTGCCTTCTGGGACGGGTTGCGGGGATGGCGGCTCAACGTGACGCTCAAGGGGGCGGCGCACAACTCCTTCGGTGACGACGTCCTGCTCATCCCCATGTCGGCCGGGCCACTGGGGCTGGGGAAGGAGCAGTTGGAGGAGGTCGTCGGGACGATCCCGGCCGAGCGGGCGGTGGCCTTCCAGCGCGCCTACCCGCTGGCCTTCTTCGAGCAGACGCTGCGCGGCCGTCCGCAGGCGTTGCTTCGGGGCCCGTCAGCCGCCTTCCCCGAGGTCTCCTATCGCCGCTGACGGCGCCCGCCCGCCGGCCGTGACCACGCCGCCCTCGTAGGCGGCGATGACGAGCTGCGCCCGGTCGTGCGCGGCGAGCTTGGCCAGCAGGCTGCGGACATGGGTCTTGACCGTCGCCTGCCCGATGCCGAGCCGCTCGGCGATCCGCGGGTTGGTCAGCCCCCGGGCCACCAGCACGAGCACCTCCCGCTCCCGTCCGGACACCTGGGCCAGGCCCGCCGCCAGCCCGGCCGGGATCGCGGCGGGCTCGCGCCGGGCGAACTCCGCGATCAGCCGCGTGGTGACCGACGGGGCCAGCAGCGCCTGCCCTTCCCCGACGATGCGCAGCGCCTCCAGCAGGTCGCCGGGGCCGGTGTCCTTGAGCAGGAATCCGCTGGCTCCGGCGCGCAACGCCCCGTAGACGTACTCGTCGAGATCGAACGTGGTCAGCATCAGCACCCGTGTCCCGGCGGTCGCCGGGTCGGCCCGGATCAGCTCGGTGGCCCTGATCCCGTCGAGGCCGGGCATGCGGACGTCCATGAGCACCAGGTCGGGCCGCAGGTCGCGGGCCAGGTCCACGGCCTGCTGCCCGGTCCCGGCCTCGCCGGCGGTCGTCAGGCCAGGGGCGGTGTCGATCAGCCTGCGCAGGCCCGCGCGCAGCAACGCCTGGTCGTCGGCGATCAGTACCGTGAACGTGCTCACCTGTCGTCCTCCCCGGACCCGGACCCGGAAGCGCTTGGCAAGGGCAGTCTCGCGCGGACGGCGAAGCCGCCGCCGGGCTCCGGCCCGGCCGAGAACGTCCCGCCGTAAAGGATCACCCGCTCTTCCAGCCCGGCCAGCCCGTGTCCTCCCGTACGCGGCGCACCCCCGCGACCGTCGTCGACGACCTCGACCACCACTTCGCGCCGCGCCCGGGTGACGACGGTCACCCGGCACCGGGCGGGGCCGGCGTGTCTGAGTACGTTGGTCAGCGACTCCTGCACGAGGCGATGGACGACCAGGGCCGTCGCGCCGCCGAGCGTGAGGCCGGGCTCGACGTCGAGCTCCACCCGCACGTGACCGTCCGGGATTGCCGCGACCAGCTCGCGCAGCGTGTCCACCGCGCGCGGCGCGGCGTCCCGCTCTTCCGGGGTGTCGCGGAGCAGGCCCAGCAGGCCGCGCAAGTCCGTGAGCGCCTTCCGGCTGGTCTCCTCGATGACCGACAACGCCTCTCCGGCCTCCTCGGGGTGCGTGGCGGCGACGTGGTTGGCGATGCCGGCCCGCATGGAGATCAGTCCCATGCTGTGGGCGACGACGTCGTGCACCTCACGAGCCACCCGCAGCCGTTCCGCCGTCGCCGCGGCCTGCGCCGACCGTGCGACGGCCTGCGCGGCGTACGCGCGCTGCTCCCGTACGGCGAGCCCGATCGTCCAGGCCAGGCCGAGCAGCAGCCAGGCGAACCCGCACGCCGAAGCCGCCTCCGTCCAGGTGGGGGCGCCGATCGCGGCACCGGCGGCGGTCACCGCCAGCGCGGCCACCAGCGCCGTCACCGCCGTCCTGCGCGCCTGCAGCAGCGCCACCGCGTGCAGGGCGACGGCCAAGGGCACGAACGCCTCCTGCCAGCCGGCGAACGGCGCGATCACCGCCGCCACCAGGACCGCCGCGCACACCGGCACGGGCCACCGGCGCCGCACCGCCGTCGGCAGGCAGGCCAGCGCGATCACCGGCACGGCCACGAAGGGCGGCACCCGGGCGGTCTCGGGCGCCAGCACCGCCGGCAGCGAGAACCCGGCGGCCAGGGCGACGGCCGCGAACACGTCGAGGGCGACCCAGTGTCCCGGCCGCAGCCTGCGCGCGATCAAGGGACGCCGTTCGGCCATGCGCCCACCCTAGACGGGCCGGGCCACGGCGGCGTGCGCCATGCTCATGTCGCCGGAGTTCGCCGAGAGACTGAAGGACTGGTCCCGAGGCGGCCAGGTCGCTTACGTGGAAGCGGACTTCTGGGGTGGCAGCGGCAGCCAGGCCGCCGCCCTGTGGGAGAACGGCCGTCGCAGCTGGGGGCCCGAGCACGCCTCGATCCAGGCCGGACCGCCGCGCGATGACTGGCCGATCAACGCCGTGCTCGCGCGCCTCGGAGCGGTCAGAGCAGGTGCGGCGGACCTCTTCGACGCGGTCGGCCTCGGGCGGGAACGCGACATGGAAGGGTGGCGCCGGGCGGCCCTGGACGCCCCCGGTTACGACGCGTGGGAGGCCGCATGCCGCGCCAGGGAGGAGGCCGACGCCCGCGCCGCCGCCGAACGTGACAGGTACACCAGGCGTGACGATGTCCCCGTCGTGCTCGACGGCAGGACGGTGATGCGGATGCTCGGCCTCCCGCCCTCCCCGATTGTGGGGCCGCCATCCGGCATCTCCAGGAGGTTCACCTGGAACGCGGTCCCCTCACCCGCGACGAGGCCGCCACCGAACTCCGCCGCTGGGCCCGGAGCTTCCGGAGCACCCGATGATTCACGCTGCGCCCGGCGGCACTGACGTGCCGGTGACGTCCGCCCGAGCGCCAGGCCGGGACGGCCGCCCGCGGCGATTTGGCCCAACCAAAAGACCGGGAATTGGCTCTAGGTTGACGCTGATGTCGCCCCCCTAAGATCCACGATCATGAATTCATTTCCGATGCGTCTCATCGCCGCGGGCGCCTTCGTGGCGATGGCCGCGGCGGCCACACCCGCGTACGCCGCCGCGCCCGCCGGCGACGCCGTGGTGAACGGCTCGCTGGACAACGGGGTCAAGGGCTGGTGGGCGTCCAAGAACACGCCGATCGAGGTGACGGGCGGGCGGCTGTGCGCCGAGGTGCCCGCGGGCGGTGACAATGTGTGGGCCGCGATGGTGGGGCAGAGCGGCATCGAGGTCCGGGGCGGCCAGACCTACCAGTTGAGCTTCGAGGCGAGCGCCACGAAGCCGACGAGGATCAGGTCGCTGGTCCAGGGCGGCGGCACGAAGCCCGCCGCGATCGTGGACGGCTACCCCGAGGTCGGCGGCAGCTCCAAGAAGTTCACCTACGCGGCCACGGCCAAGGTGTCGGACTCGGAGGCTCAGGTGTTGTTCCAGGTGGGCGGTGCGGACGCGCCGTACACCTTGTGCCTGGACAATGTCTCTCTCGTGCCCGTGCACCAGAGTGTGGTGAACGGCTCGCTGGACAACGGGGTCAAGGGCTGGTGGGCGTCCAAGAACACGCCGATCGAGGTGACGGGCGGACGGCTGTGCGCCCAGGTCCCCGCGGGCGGTGACAACGTGTGGGCCTCGATGGTCGGGCAGAGCGGCATCGCCGTGGAGGCCGGGAAGACGTACCGGCTGAGCTTCAAGGCGTCGGCGACGAGGCCGGTGAAGATCAGGTCGGTGGTCCAGGACAGCGGCTCGAAGCCCGCCGCGATCGTGGACGGCTACCCCGAGGTCGGCACCGGGTCCAGGACCTACTCCTACCAGAACACCGCCAAGACCTCGGACCAGGAGGCCCAGGTGTTGTTCCAGGTGGGCGGTGCGGACGCGCCGTACACGCTGTGCCTGGACGACATCCTGCTCACCGACTAGAACGCCGGGCGCAGCGGTCCGGCCGTCCTGGCACAAGCCCGGCGGACCGCTGCGCCGGTGGGGCCGCCGGTCACCGAGGTTCGTCCGGCGCGCCGGTGACCGGCACACCGCCCTGCACACCGCCCTGCGCCGCCGCGCGGGCCTGCTGCTTCTTCTCGCGGATGACCGCGTGGGCGTCGGCGACGGGGCCGAGGTGCCGGAGTTTGTCGGGGTTGACGATCGAGCGGATGGTCTGGACGCGTCCGTCCAGGATGTCGAGCGTCCAGATGCTGACGATCCGGCCGTCGCGGTCGCGGATGATCGCGCCCGGCTGGCCGTTCACCTCGTGCGCCTCCAGCACCGCGCCGATCCGGGCGAACGGCGCGACCGCGACGGACAGCACCCGGGCCACCTTCGCGAGGCCGAGGACGGGCAGCGTGCTGCCGATCCTGCCGCCGCCGTCGTTGACCAGCCGGACGTCTGCGGCCAGCAGTTCCCGCAGCCCTTCGACGTCGCCCTCCCTGAGCGCGCCGATGAACCGCCCGGCAAGCTGCTCCCGGGACCGGCGATCGGCCTGGAAGCGGGGGCGGCCCGCGTCCATGTGGCGGCGCGCCTGGACCGCGAGCTGGCGGCAGGCCGCCTCCGACCGCTCCACGGCGGAGGCGATCTCCCGGTGGCTGAAGGCGAACACCTCGCGCAGCACGAAGACCGCACGCTCCAGCGGGCTCAGCCGCTCCAGCAGGATCAGCGCCGCCATCGACACCGAGTCGGCCAGCTCCGCCGACCGCTCCGGGTCCTGGTAGGGGTCGGTCAGCAGCGGTTCGGGGAACCACGGCCCGACGTAGGCCTCGCGCCGGACGCGGGCCGAGCGCAGCACGTCGATCGAGATCCGGGTCACCGTCGCCGACAGGAAGGCCTTGGGGGAGTCGGGCTGAGCCGCGGCGCCCTCGTAACGCAGCCAGGTCTCCTGGACGGCGTCCTCGGCTTCGCTCACGCTGCCCAGGATCCGGTAGGCGATCGCGAACAGCAGCGGCCGTAGCTCCTGGAACTCCTCGGTGCGGGTCACGCCGACCATTGGTATCACCATGGCTGGACAAAGGCGACAAAGTGTCGCAGGTCACACTCGCCCTAGCTCACATCCGTGCGGGGCTGTCTCGTCCAGGGGGTTGTAACAGCTGAAAGGAGCAGAGCATGCAGAAGGTCTGGTTCGTCACCGGCTCGTCCCGCGGCCTGGGCCGCAACTTCGTCGCGGCCGCCCTGTCGCGCGGTGACCGGGTCGCCGCCACCGCCCGGAGCACCGCGAGCCTGAAGGAACTGGTCGACGTCCACGGCGACGCGGTGCTCCCGCTGGAGATGGACGTGACCGACAGGGCCGCCGTCTTCGAGAGCGTGCGGCGGGCGAAAGAGCACTTCGGCCGGCTCGACGTCATCGTGAACAACGCCGGTTACGCCCAGATCGGCGCGGTCGAGGAGCTGACCGAGCAGGACCTGCGCGACCAGCTGGAGACCAACCTGTTCGGCGCGGTGTGGGTGGTCCAGGCCGCGCTGCCGTACCTGCGCGAGCAGCGCTCGGGGCACATCATCCAGCTGTCCTCGGCCGCCGGGGTCATCGCCATGCCGCTCGGCGGCGCCTACCACGCCTCCAAGTGGGCCCTGGAGGGCCTGAACGAGGCGCTCGCCGGCGAGGTCGCCGAGTTCGGCGTCAAGGTGACCATCGTCGAGCCCGGCGGCTTCGCCACCCGGAACGGCAACAACCCCGACCCGCTCGCCAACGGCCACCTGGCCACCCCCGACCCGGCCTACGACGGTCTCCGCCGGCGCCTCGGTGCGATGGCGGGGAAGATGCCCGCGGGAGACCCGGCCGCCGCGGCGCAGGCGCTCCTGAAGCTCGTCGACTCCGCCAACCCGCCGGTGCGGGTGCTGTTCGGCAAGGGCTTCCACCCGCTGATCCAGCAGGCCTACGCCGACCGGCTCCAGACCTGGGCCGACTGGCAGGACCTGTCGATCGAGGCGCATGGCCCGCTCCAAGCCGGCTGACCGGCCCGCTCGGCCCTGACCCTCGACAAAATATCCGTCCTGACCCCTGACAAAAGCAGCGGTCCTGACCCCTGACAAAAGTAAGGGTCCGAGCCTGTCTTTCGGGCATGTGGGGGGTGGTGGCGTCATTTCTACAGTTCTGTGCATGATCAGAACTCGCCGAAACCCCGCCCCCCTCCTTCTCGCCCTGACCCTGGCCTTCCCGGCGGCGGCCGCGGCGGCAGCGCCCGCCGCCGCTGCCTCCACCGGCTCCACTGCGGGCACCTCCGACGTACGCGTCGCGATCCCGCACCCCACCGGCCAGTTCGAAGTGGGTCGCGACACCCTGCATCTCGTCGACGCCGGCCGCCGTGACCCGTGGGTGCCGGAAGCCGCGCGCGAGCTGATGGTCTCGGTGTACTTCCCGGCGCGCACCGGCGGGAGCGCCGCGCCGTACATGACCGTCGACGAGGCCCGGCTGCTCCTCAAGGGACAGAAGCTCGACGCCGTCTTCAAGCCCGAGCAACTCGCCGACGTCAGCACCAACGCGCACCTGAACGCCCGTCCCGTCGGCGGCCGGCACCCCCTGGTGGTGCTCTCCCCGGGGTTCACCCTCAACCGGGCCACCCTGACCACGCTCGCCGAGGACCTCGCCTCCAGGGGCTACGTCGTCGCCCTCGTCGATCACGCCTACGAGTCGTTCGGCACGACCTTCCCCGGCAGCCGTACCCTGACCTGCGTCGCGTGCGAGACGGTGGAGAGCGCCCCCTCCGACGAGGCGGAGAAGGAGCTGATGGCCAAGGCCGCGGTCAACCGGGCGGCCGACCTGTCCTTCGTGATCGACCGGCTGACCCGTCCCGCACGGTCCGCGCCCGCCTGGCGGCACTGGCAGATGATCGACCCGCGCCGGATCGGCGCCGCGGGCCACTCGCTCGGCGGCAACGCCGCGGCCGGTGTCATGGCCGCCGACCGGCGGGTCCGCGCCGGGGTGAACCTGGACGGGTCGTTCTTCGCCCCGGTCGCGGTCTCCGGCCTCGGCGGGCGGCCGTTCCTCATGCTCGGCACCAAGGTCCAGCACTCACCCGGCGCCGCCGACACCACCTGGACCCGGGACTGGCCCCGCCTGGACGGCTGGAAGCGCTGGCTCACCGTGGCCGACTCCGGCCACTTCACCTTCATCGACCTGCCCATCCTGGGCGCCCAGGTGGGGATCGTCGACCCTGCCGCGCCCCTGTCGGGCAAGCGGTCAGGCGAGATCACCACGTCGTACGTCGGCGCCTTCTTCGGCCGGCACCTGCGCGGCGAGCGGCAGCCCCTGCTGGACGGCCCGTCCGCCGCCAACCCGGAAGTGGCCTTCCAGAACCCCTGAGGCCGGGTCGGCGGCCTGTGCTCGCCGGCGCGCCCTGTCCGCGGGGCTGCCGAACGGGCTTCCGCCCCGGGCCTCCACATGGTCGCGCAGACTCGTCATGTAGTGCCGCCGGCTGCGGCTGCACATGCCGAAGCACTCCAGGTCCCGGCTCAGGCCCCGGTGGCGCGTGTCGCCGTCGGGCGGGGTGACGGTGAACGTGGGCCTCGTGCCGATCCAGTCGGGCAGGAAGGGGCAGGCGACGACGGTCCAGCGCACCGACGTCGGCCGGGTCGCCTCCGCGACGTGTCCTTTCAGTGGTCGGAGGCCGATGCCGCGGCGGCGATCGGTTCGAGCTCCGCGGCCAGCTCGTCGAGCTCGTCCGCACTGAGCACGTCGTACGCCGGCGCGGCCAGTTCGTCGGTGAGCGCCTCGATCCGCTGCTTGGTCTCCCGGCCGGCGTCGGTGAACCCGCCGGCGGCGTCCACGAGGCCGCGGTGGCGCAGCCCGTCGACCACGGCGGTCAGCCGGGCCTTGGGCAGGTGGTGGATCCGGCCGAACTCCTTCGCCCGCATCCCGAGGGAGACGGCCACGAGGACGTGGGCCTCGGTGCCGCCGATGCCGTGGGCGACAAGGGCGGCGTTGTGGCCGTCCCCGCGGTGCTCGCGCAGCAGCGTCGCCGCGTGCCAGAGCCTGGCGACCGGCTCCTCGGGCACGTCGAGCGCCCGCAGCCCGGCGTACAGGGGCCGGCCCTCGACCGGCGCGCTGAGCGCCGCCCGGGTGGCGAGGTCGGCGGCCCGCGCCAGACCGGGCGAGCCGGCGAGCTCTCCGATCATCTGCCGCAGGGCGGCGGCGCTGCCCTGTTCGCGCACGGTGATCGCCTCCTGCGGGGTGATCTTTCCCCACACCCACGGGATGTGGCGGGCCACCTCGCCGTCGGCGAAGTTGTAGAAGACCGCGTGGACCACCTCGGCCGGTGCCAGGCCCAGCGGGGCGGCGCGGCCGGCGAAGTAGCCGTCCCAGTAGTTGCGCATGCCGACGGCCAGGAACGCCTCGTTCGCCACCTCGGAGAAGGTGGCGGTGGCGATCGGCTCGATGAGCTCGAACATGCGGTGGATCCTGGCCTGCGGGTGGTGCAGCATCGGTCGGTGTCTCCCTCGGTCGTGCTGGTCGTGACAGCCCCTCGTGGGCGACTGTTCACCCTGGCTACGAACGACGCGGCCCGGTTCCGACAACTCCGGCCGATAATTTTCCCCCCGAATGTGATCTACGTTGTAAAGGCGACAGCTCTCGGGGGCGGGTTTCCCGATCGGAGGATCCAATGTAGGTTAGCCTAACCTAACTAAGGAGCTCTGTGGTGGTTGATCCTTTTCGTGCCTTCGACGTCCGGGTTCGGGGCCTGCGGCGGCTGAGCCCGTCATTCCTCCGCGTCACCTTCACCGGGGACGACCTGCACGAGTTCGCGGACAACGGATACGACCAGCGCGTCAAGCTGGTCCTGCCGACCCCCGGCGCGGGCGTGACGCGTTTCCCGCGCGGAGCCGACTGGTTCAAGCAGTGGTACGCCCAGGGCGACGAGCGCAACCCGCTGCGCACCTACACCGTCCGCGCGGTCCGCCCCGAGGCCGCCGAGGTCGACATCGACGTCGTCCTGCACGACGACTGCGCCGGGCCCGCCGGACCGGCCGCCCGCTGGATCGCCGCCTGCGAGCCGGGCTCGGCGGCGGCGATCTTCGGCCCGAACGGCCTCTACGACGGCTTCCACGGCGGCCTGGAGTTCCGGCCGCCCGCCGGCTTCGGCACCGTGCTGCTCGCCGGGGACGAGACCGCCGTCCCGGCGATCGTCGGCATCCTGGAGCGGCTGCCCGCCCATGTCACCGGGGAGGCCCTGCTGGAGGTGCCGCACGAGGAGGACTTCCTCCCGGTCGCCGGCGCGCCGGGCGTGCGGGTCACCTGGCTCGCCCGCGGCGACGCTCCCTGGGGCGCCCGCCTGGAGCCCGCCGTCGCGGAGGCCGCCGTCAGGCTCCTGCCGGCGGGCGCGGCAGGCGCCGAGCCCGAGGAGATCGACGTCGACGCCGAGATCCTGTGGGAGATCCCCGAGACCGGCGACGGCCCCTGCTACGCCTGGCTGGCCGGCGAGGCGGCCGTGATCAAGCGGCTGCGCCGCCACCTGGTCTCCGAGCGCGGCATGGACCGCAAGGCCGTGGCCTTCATGGGCTACTGGCGTCAGGGCCGCTCCGAGGACGCGTGAGCCCGCCATGACGACCGACCCCCTGCTCCCGGACCGCTCCGGCCTCGCGCTCACGGGCCCGGCGCTCACCGGCACTGACCTGTGTCTCGGCTACGCGGGCCGTCCCGTCGTCGACGGCGCCTGCATCAGCCTGGTCACCGGCGCCGTCACCGCCCTGGTCGGACCGAACGGCAGCGGCAAGTCCACCCTGCTGCGCGCCCTGGCCCGGCTGCACCGCCCCGACTCCGGCGAAGTCAGGCTGGCCGGCGGCGCCGACGCCCTGGCCCTGTCCGCCCGCGACTTCGCCCGCCGGGTGACGCTGCTGGCGCAGAGCCGTCCCACCCCGACCGGCGTCCGCGTCAAGGACGTGGTCGGCTACGGCCGTCACCCCCACCGCGGCCGCTGGCGCGCGGGCGACCCCGGCGGCGAGGCGGCGATCGAGCACGCCATGGAGCTGACCGGCGTGCGCGCCATGGCCGCACGCGCAGTCGACGAGCTGTCCGGCGGCGAGATGCAGCGCGTGTGGCTGGCCACGTGCCTCGCCCAGGACGCCGGCGTGCTCCTGCTCGACGAGCCCACCACCTTCCTCGACCTGCGCTACCAGGTCGAACTGCTCGAACTCGTGCGCGACCTGGCCGACCGGCACGGTGTGGCCGTCGGCGTCGTCCTGCACGACCTCAACCAGGCCGCCGAGATCGCCGATCGGGTCGTGCTGCTCCAGGGCGGCCGGGTCCGCGCCGACGGCGCGCCGTCCGAGGTGCTCACCGAGGACCTGCTCACCGAGGCCTACGGCATCCGCGTCGAGGCCACGATCGATCCGCTCACCGGACTGGTCCGCACCAGGCCGCTGGGCCGCCACCTGGCGATGAAAGGCTGAAAGATCCCCATGCGTTCCCTCCCGGCGGTCATGGCCGCCATGCTGCTGCTGACCGCCTGCGGCACAACGGAGCCCCCCGCGGCCCAGGAGCCGTCGGCGGGCGCCGCGGCCCCGATCACCGTGACCGACGCCCGCGGCAAGCAGGTCACCCTCGACAGGCCCGCGACCCGCGTCGTCGGCCTGGAATGGGGGGAGGTCGAGATGCTGGTCGCGCTCGGGGTCCAGCCGGTCGGCGCGGCCGACGTCAAGGGGTACGGCACCTGGGTCACCGCGGCCCCGCTCGACGCCTCCGTCAAGGACGTCGGCACCCGCCAGGAGCCCAGCGTCGACTCCATCGCCGCCCTCCAGCCGGACCTCGTCGTCATGGAGTCCGACGACGCCGGCCTCGTCGGCCAGCTGGAGAAGATCGCCCCGGTCATCGTCGCCAAGGGCAGCGACGCCGCCGCGAACCTCACCCGCATGCGCGCCGACCTCACTTTGCTCGCCACCGCCGTCGGCAGGACGGAGCAGGCGACCAAGGTGATGGCCGACTTCGACGCCGCCATGGCCGACGGCAAGGCCAGGATCGCCGCCTCCGGCTCGGCCGGGCAGAAGTTCATGATGGCCGACGGCTGGAAGGACGGCAGCAAGATCTCCATCCGCCCGTTCGGCAAGGGCGCCCTGGTCTCCGACGTGGCCGAGCGGCTCGGCCTCACCAACGCCTGGACCGGCGAGGTCGACGCGCAATGGGGCCTGGGCAGCACCGACGTCGAGGGCATGACCGCGGTCAAGGACGAGAACCTGCGCTTCTTCTACAACGCCTCCGACGGCGTCGACGTCTTCGCCGATCTGGCGGGCAACTCCCTGTGGAAGTCGCTGAGCTTCGTCAAGCGGAACCAGATCACCAAACTGCCCGACGGCATCTGGACCTTCGGCGGCCCCCTGTCGTGCCGGCAGTACGTCGACGCCCTGGTGAAGGCCTACGCCGGGTGATCACGGCAGTCGAGGCCCCCGCGACGCCGCTGCGCCGGTTCGGCGTCGCGGGGGCCTTCCTCGTGACCCTGGCCGTCATCGCGGCCCTCGCCGCGCTCCACCTGACGCAGGGCACCTCCGACACCGACCTGTTCGCCCTCGACGAGCAGGCGATGAACGTGCTGGTCGCCTCCCGGCTGCCGCGGCTGCTGGCGGCGGTCAGCGTCGGCGTCGCGCTCGGCGCGGCGGGCGCGCTGCTGCAGTCGGTCGCGCGCAACGCGCTGGCCTCGCCCGACACTCTCGCCGTCAGCAACGGCGCGTACCTGGCGGTCGTGCTGGCCGCCACCTTCGGGCTGAGCCTGCCGGCCGTCCTGTCCGGCGGCCTGTCCTTCCTCGGCGGCCTGGCCGCGGCCGCTCTGGTGCTCGCCCTGTCGGCGGGCGGCAGGACCGGCACCACCCGGCTGATCCTGGCCGGCTCCGCGACCGCGCTGGCCCTGCAGTCGGCGACCACCCTGCTCATGATCCTCTTCCGGGAGGAGAACACCGGCCTGTTCGCCTGGGGCAGCGGCTCGCTCGTGCAGAGCGACCTCGGCGGCGTCACCCAGATGGCCCCGGTCATCGTGGTGGCGGTCGGGGCGGCCGTCGCCCTCGGCTCCCGCCTCGACATCCTCGGCCTGGGCGACGACACCGCCTCGGTGCTGGGCGTGGACGTCCGGCGGCTGCGGCTGACCGTCGTCGTGCTCGCCGTCCTGCTCTCGGCCGCCGCGGTCACCGTGGCCGGGCCCGTCGGCTTCGTGGGGCTGTGCGCGCCGGTGGTCGTCCGCCTGCTGGCCCGGCGGCTGCCCGGGCTGGGCCGGCATCGCGTCCTGGTGCCGCTCTCGGCGCTGGCCGGCGTGGTCGTCCTGCTCGCCGCCGACGTCGCGCTGCGGTTCGTGCTCGGCGCGCGGGCCGGGGTGGACGTGCCGCCGGGCGTGGTGACCGCGATGCTGGGCGCGGGCGTGCTCATGTGGCTGGCCCGCCGGCACCGCGACGCCGGTCCGGCCCGGCGGCCGCCGACGGTCCGCGCCGCCGGCCCCGGCCGCGCCGCCTTCGCGGCGATCCTGCTGTCCGGGACGGCGCTGCTGGTCCTCGCCGTCGTGCTGGGCCTGCTCGGCGGCGACACCTGGTTGCTGCTCGGCGACGTCGCCAACTGGCTGCGGGGCAGGACCGGCAGGGCGCTGACGTATGTGCTCGACCAGCGCTGGCCGCGCGTCGCGGCGGCGGTCCTGGCCGGTGCGGCGCTCGCCGTCTCCGGCGCGGCCTTCCAGGCCGTCTCCCGCAACCCGCTGGCCGAGCCGGGCGTGCTCGGCATCACCGCGGGCGCCGGCGCGGCGGCCGTCGCGACGCTCACCCTCGTGCCCATGGCCGGGATCGCCGCGGTGTCCGGCGCGGCCGGGGCCGGCGCGCTCGCCGCCTTCGCCCTGGTCCATCTGCTGGCCTGGCGCGGTGGGCTCAGCTCCGACCGGCTCGTGCTCATGGGCGTCGGCGCGCACGCGCTGTTCAACGCGGTCACCGTGCTGATCATCGTCAAGTCCGACCCGTGGAACACCGCCAAGGCGCTCACCTGGCTCTCCGGTTCCACCTACGGGCGGGTTCCGGCCCAGCTCCTGCCGGTCGCCGCGGCGCTCGCGCTCTTCCTCCCGCTCGCTCTGTGGCTGCGGCGCGACCTCGACCTGCTCGCGCTGGACGAGGACACGCCCCGGGTGCTCGGGGTGCCGCTGGAACCCGTGCGGCTGCTCGCGCTGGGCGGCGCCGTGCTCGTCACCTCCACCGCGGTCTCGGCCGTGGGCGTGGTGGGGTTCGTCGGGCTCGTCGCCCCGCACGCCGCCCGCGCGCTCGTCGGCGGCAGGCACGTGCGGCTCCTGCCCGCGGCGGCGGTGCTGGGGGCGGTGCTGGTGAGCCTGGCCGACACGCTGGGCCGTACCGTGATCGCGCCCGCCCAGGTGCCGGCCGGGCTGGTCACCTCGCTGCTCGGCACGCCGTACTTCGTGTGGCTGCTCTGGCGCTCGCGCGCCGGGGGCCGGGCCGCCGCACAGTGACCTTCCCGGGCGTGCGGGTTCAGGCCCACTCGGCGCCGAGCAGCCGTTCCAGCTCGGCCTGCGTCCGGTCGGGGTCGTAGCCGGGGACGGCCTCGCGCATGAGGTCGTGGGTGCGCCGCTGGACGTCGGCGGCGGCCGCCCGTACCGCCGCGAGCGTCTCCTCGGCCAGGTCCTGGCCGCCCAGCCGCAGGGCGCGCTGGTCGTAGCGGACGTCGAGGACGCGTCTGTCGGCGTCGACGGTCACCCGCACGTGGCCCGACGGCCCCTCGCCGGTGCCGATGACGGCCCGCAACTCCTCCTGCGCCGACTCCAGCCAGGCCAGCATGCGCTCGCCCCGGCGGGCGGCCTCGTCGAGCTCGCGTTCGCTGATGTTGGCGGGGTCGATCTCCGGCCCGAACACGCTTCGCCTCCTAGTAAAGGTCGTTGAGTGCCTGCTCGACCCGCGCGCGCACGAAGGTCTCGTCCAGAGGCGCGGGCACGGCGGCGGTGGCGTCCCGCACCCCGTCGGCGATCTCCCGCGCCTGCCGCGCGGCGTCGTCCTGCGCGGCCCGCAGCACCTCGGCGGTCTTCCTGCCGAGCGCGGCCTCGTCCAGGCGCAGCGCCCGCGGGTCGATGCGCAGGCGGGTGGGGACGCCGTCGCCGTCGGCGAACGCCTCGACCAGCCCGTCGTCGCTCTCCGCGCGGCCCTCCACCCGGCCGATGGACGCCCGCGCGTCGTGCAGCGCCCGGATGGCGCGGCGGCTCTGGGCGACGTACTCGTGCAGGTACTCGGCGTCGTCCTCAGGAGCTGGTGAACGCATGTCGAACCCCCGACAGTCAGTCACGTGAACGTTCAGTGTAGAGGTAAACGTCTGTGCCGGAATTGACTGGATATGCTTTCTGGGCATGACGGGATTTGAGATCGCCGCGGGGGCGGTGGGTCGTGACGGCGCGTACGTCACCGGCCATGGGGCGAACTACGACGCCGCGGTCACGCGGCTGCGGCAGCGGGGGAGCGGCGCCCGGACGTTCGGCGGCGAGGGGCTGTTCGCCACCATCATCGCCACCTACAACGAGTGCCTGCAGACCTCGCTCGACGCGCTGACGGGGATCGGCGGGCAGATCGCCGAGACCGGCGAAGGGCTGCACCTGGTGGCGAGGAACACCCGGGCGGCGGAGAGCGCCACCGTCGAGAGCTTCGAGAGCCCCGCATGGCGGTGACACTCGACCCGCACGTGGCGGGCTTCCTCAACCTCATCGGTTTCCCCTGGCCGAACGACAACGAGGACGAGTGGCGTCTTGAGGCCGACGACTGGCGGGTCGTCCTCGCCGCGTCGTCGGCCCAGGGCGCCGCGGCCGACGAGTCGGTCCGCAACGCGGGGCAGTCCTACCAGGGCGACTCGGCCACGCACCTGGCCAGCCACTGGAACCAGGTCGGCGACGGCGGCGGCCACATCTCCCAGGCCGCCTCGGCGGCGAAGGTCGCGCCGGCCGTCCTCGACGGCACCGCGAACGTGGTCAGCGCGGTCAAGCTGGCCGTGGGCACGCAGGCCGCGTACGGACTGACCGCCGCCACCCAGGCGCTGCTGTTCGGCGGCGCCGCGGGCGGCATGATCGCCCTCGCCCGCATGCAGATGACCCGCCACGCCGTGGGCAAGGTGGCGCTCGAAGGCGCCGAGGGCACCGCCAGGGGCCTGGCCCCGGTGCTGAGCGGCCGGGTGACCGAGACCATGCGCCGCATCATGAAGGAGATGGAGAAGCGGCCGCACGCCCGCGACGGCATGCTCCAGATCCGGCGCAGGCGCGGCGGGGGCGGCGGCGGCAAGGGCGGGAAGGGCGGCGGCTACGACCCGAACGCCTCGGCGAGCTTCGACAACGCCGCGCAGCGGATGCACGGCAGGTTGCCCAACAGCAACGACGTCAGCAAGATGACACCGGAGCAGGCCAGGCAGGCGGCGGCCGAGGTCAAGGACAGCATCCTCACGCGGAAGATGAACGAGGCCCGGCTCGGCAAGGACTCCGGGCACGCCGCCCGGCTGGAGCAGGAGCAGAAGCTCCTGAGCGACCTTGAGCGCAAGGCCAATGAGGGGAAATAGCACCACATGCAGACACAGACGGGCGACGACCTGATGGCACGCATCCTCGCCCGCCCCGCCGACGACGAGGCCCGCGGCCAGGCCGCCAACGACCTGCTCAACGAGCTGTTCGACGGCTATCCCGTCGAGAACCTGCGCGTCCTGCTGCGCAGCGGCGACGACGACGCCGTGCAGACCGGCGCCTGGCTGCTGTCGGAGCTGGGCGAGCCGGCCGAGCCGCTGCTGGACGAGGTCCCCGCCCTGCTGGCCCATCCGCGGACCCAGGTGCGGTTCTTCGCCGTCGAGTTCGTGCTGCTCGCCGCGGACGAGCGGCACGCCGGCGTCATCGCCCAGACCCTCGCCCTGAGCCGGACCTCCGACACCGCCATCCGGTGGAAGGTCCTGCACTTCCTGGCGATGGCCTCGACCGAACAGCTCATGGCGGGGCTGTCCCGGCTGGCCGACCCCGAGGTCGGGCGGCTCGCGGCCGGGCTGGTCGCCGCCGACACCGAGGACCCCGACCCGGGCGAGGTCGTCGCCGCGCTGGAGGGCGACGACCCGGTGGCCCGCCTGTTCGCCGCGGCGATCGCGACGCGCATGGCCGAGGACGACGCGGCGTTGCTGCGTCTCGCCGCCAGGGTGAAGGACGAGGAGGTCAGTTCGTTCGCGCAGTGGCAGCTCATGCGGCTCCAGGGCTAGCGCGCACGCCTCACCGGCCGTCGAGGAGGAGCGGCAGCAGGATCAGCAGCCAGAAGACGGCGACGGCCGCGCAGCTGATCAGGGTGCGGGCGAGGCGTGACGGGGCTCGCCGTCGGCGCGTCGGCGGCTCCATGGCCCTGGTCACCGCGGCTCGGACGCGGAGCCCAGGTTCTGCTCCAGCCGTTCGATGCGCTCGATGAGCGGCTGCAACTGCTGCTGCACCGCAACAGCCAGCGCCTGCGCCGGATCGCCGGCGGCCGACGTCTGGGCACGCAGGTGCACGTAGCCGGCCAGGGCCGCCGTCACGGCCCGGCGGACCAGGCGGGACTCGGCGCCCAGCGCCCGCAGGACCTGGCCGGCGGTGCCGTCGGGCTCGGTGATCAGCCCCAGGAGCAGGTGTTCGCAGCCGACGTAGTTGTGGCCCATCGCGGTCGCCTCGGTGACCGTCAGTTCGAGGGCGCCGGCGGCGGCGTCGCTGAAGTGCACCGCCGAGTTCCCGCCGGCCCCGCCTTCCTCGCCGGCCGGCTGCCGGTCCAGGTCGCGCTGGACCTGGGCGGGGTCGATGTCGACCGCTCTGAGCACGTGCAGCGCCAGGTTCTGCCCCTCGGCCAGCATCCCGGCCAGCAGGTGCCCGGTGCCGACGGCCGGTGCCGCGTCGGCGCGGGCCCGGTCGATGGCCAGCTTGACGACCGTGCGGGCGCGGTCGGTGAAGCGCGGCAGCCGTTCGGCCAGGTCGCCGGCGTCCAGTTCGCCAAGGGCGGTCTGGCGGATGGCGGTGATCCTGCGCACCGCCTGCTCCAGCGCGCACGTCAGCGGACGGGCGGATCCCACCAGGTCAGGTTGGCGGTGGCCTGGGACACCGGTTCGATGATCTCCCACGCCTCGGCGATGCGTCCGCCGTCCAGGCGCCAGATGTCCACGACCACGATCTCCGGGCCGCCGTCCGGCGCCTGGCGGCGCGAGTGCATCACGACGTGGTCGCCGTCGGCCAGCACGTGGTCGATCTCCACGCGCATGCCGGCCAGTGGGACGAGCGCGGCACGCACGGCGCCGAGCCATTCCGTCTTGGTCGAGGCCGCCGAACCGGGCCGGTGGTGGCGGAAGTCGTCGCTCAGCAGGGGCGCGAGCGCGTCCACGTCGCCCGTCCCGATCAGTTCCGTCAGCGCGCGTTGGACGATGGCCTTGTTGTCGTTCGTCATGGGGACACTCTGGCCAGCCCTGCCAGGGATGTCGATGAAAAGGGATTTCATGGCGGACGTCCAGTAGTCTCGGCGGCCATGTGGACTGTCGGGGACATGTTGCGGCAATGGCGGCACCGCCGGCGGCTCAGCCAGCTCGATCTCGCGCTCGCCGCCGGCGTCTCGGCCCGGCACGTGAGCCTGGTGGAGACCGGTAAGTCCAACCCGAGCGCCGAGATGATCCTGCGGCTGGCCGGGCAGCTGGACGTGCCGCTGCGGGAGCGCAACCGGCTGCTGCTCGCCGCCGGTTTCGCCCCCCGGTACGCCGAGCAGCCGCTCACCGGGGACGCGCTGTCGACGGCCGGGGAGGCGATCGCGCGGGTGCTGCGCGCCCACGAGCCGTACCCGGCGGTGGTCCTCGACCGCCGGTGGAACATCGTGATGAGTAACCGGGCCATCGACCCGTTCCTCGTGGACGTCGCGCCCGACCTGCTGCGTGCGCCGGTCAACATCGTCCGGCTGGGGCTGGGGCGCGGCGGGCTCGCTCCCCGGATCGTCAACCTGCCCGAGGTGCGCGCGGTGCTCCGGGCCAGGATCTCCCGCCAGCTCGCCGTCGCCCCCGACGCCGAGCTGCAGGCGATCTACGAGGAGCTGCTCGCGCCGGGCTTGGAGGAGGCGGGCCGTTCGGCCGGGTCGGAGGTCACCGTCCCGATGATCTTCCGGTTCGGTGACGCCGAACTGCGGCTGTTCTCGACCACCACCACGTTCGGCACCCCGATGGACATCACGCTGGACGAGATCTCGATCGAGTCGTACTACCCGGCCGACGCCGAGACCGCCGCCTATTTCGTGAAGTTCGGCGCGGAGGTGCCGGCGGGGGAGTGACCGCGTGGGCGGGTTCTCCCGGTACGGACCGTGTGCCCCCGATCGGCGATGACGTTCGTCATCGCCGATCGTCCACTTCCGCATCTGCCGGTCGGACGGCGGCGCGGCGGAGACTTTCCGGCGACGGCGACTTCGTGCCCCCTTCGGATCCTCTCGGAGAAACGGGCCAGAAGTCTGAGCACTCCGGAAGGGAACACTCCGATGAGCAAGGTCATCTGCGCCCACGCGGTGTCGGTCGACGGCTTCATCACCGGCCGCGACCCCGGCGCCGGGCGCGGCCTCGGCGACGCGTCCATGCTGTTCGACTGGTACTTCGACGGCGACACCCCCAGCCAGGTCTTCGGCGGGTTCAAGCTGAGCGCGCCCAGCGCCCGGCTCTTCGACGCCCTGGCCGCCCGCGTCGGCGCGATCGTCGCCGGACGCCGCACCTACGACGACTCCGACCACTTCGGCGGCGGCAGCCCCCACCCGGGCGCCCGCCTGGTCGTCCTCAGCCACCGCCCGGCGCCGGAGATCACCGACCGCCAGACGCTGGTCACCACCGGCGTCCACGACGCGATCGCCGCCGCCCGCGAGGCCGCCGGCGGCAAGGACGTCGGCCTCATGGGCGGCGGCGTGGTCACCGCGGCGCTGCGGGCGGGCCTGGTCGACGAGGTGGTCCTGCACCAGGTGCCCGTCCTGATCGGCGGCGGCCGGCCGTTCTTCGGTGAGCTGCCGGAGCACGTACGCCTGCGCCTGGTCGAGGCCGTGCCCGCGCCGGGCGTGACCCACCTGCGCTACGAGGTGGCCCGATGATCCTCGTCACCGGAGGGCTCGGCATGATCGGCGCGCACACCGCCCGCGCGCTCGCCGACCTCGGACGCCGGGTCGTCGTCACCGCGCACCGCCGGGCCGAGGTCCCCTCGTTCCTGGCCGGCCGGGTCGCCGTGGAGCCGCTGGACGTCACCGACCGGGACGCCTTCCTGGCCCTGGCCGCCCGCCACGACGTCGGCGACATCGTCCACCTGGCCGGCGGCATCCCCGGCGCGGACCCGGTGGAATTCTTCCGCGCGGACACCACCGGCCTGCTCAACGCGCTGGAGGTGGCGCGGGCCAGGGGCGTGCGCAGGTTCGCCGTCGCCAGCAGCCTCGGCGTCTACGCCGGGCGGCCGGAGACCCGGTGGCACGAGGAGCTGCCGCTGCCCGCCGCGGACCTGCCGCACCCGATCGTCGCCCTCAAGAAGGCCGCCGAGCCCCTGACCACGCACGGCCTCCAGGGCAGCGGGGTCCAGCCGGTCGTGCTCAGGATCGGCAGCGTGTGGGGGCCGTTGATGGACCCGGAGTCGCCGTTCAACCACGTCCCGCCGTACGTCGGCGCCGCCCTGCGGGGCGAGCGGCCGCCGCCGCTTCACGCCGGCGACGGCGGCGACACCTGCTACGCGCCCGACGCCGGGCGCGCGATCGCCCTGCTGATGACCGCGCGAGCCCTGCCGCACACCGTCTACAACGTCTCCAGCGGCCGGCCGTTCACCAACCGCGACCTCGCCGACGCCGTACGGGCGGCCGTCCCCGGCTCCCGGCCCGGCCTCCTGCCCGGACGGTCCGGCCCTGACGGAGACGACCCCTGCCTCGACATCGCCCGGCTCACCCGCGACACCGGCTTCGAACCGGCCTTCGACCTGGCCGCGGCGGTCGCCGACTACGTCGCCTGGCGCGCCGCCAACCCCCGCTAGCCCGATCGGGCAAGCGGCCCGGGGTCAGATCACCTCGAAGGTGCTCATCATGGCCATGTCCTCGTGTTCGAGGTTGTGGCAGTGCAAAACGTACCGGCCTCGGTAGCCGGTGAAGCGGGTGATGATCTCCACGGTCTGCGCCTCCCGCAGCTCGACGGTGTCCTTCCACTCCGGCGGGCCGTCCGGCCGTTCGCCGCCGACCGAGAGCACCTGGAAGGGCGCCAGGTGCAGGTGCACGGGGTGGGCGACGTCGCTGGTCACCCGCCAGATCTCGACCTGGCCGAGCTTGGGCCGGGCATCGACGCGGCGGACGTCGAAGGGCTTGCCGTTGATCAGCCAGCCGGTGTGGCCGCGCAGGTCGCCGCTGCTGAACTCGAAGTCGCGGGTCACCGCGGCCGAGGCCGGGTCGAGGCGTTCGACGGTGGACAGCACCTTGGGGATCGCCGAGTCGTCGCGGGCGTCGCGCTCGACGGTGAACCGCATCACCCGGGCCTGCGGCCCTTCTCCGAGCAGGTTGCGCAGCTCGACGTGGTCGCCGACCCGGTAGGCGGCGAAGTCCACGATCACGTCCGCGCGTTCCCCGGGCGCCAGCCGGATCCGCTGGAGCGGACGCGGCGCCGCCAGCAGGCCGCCGTCGCTGCCGATCTGGGTCAGGGTGCCGCCGGGCGACAGGGCCAGCTCGTACGTGCGGGCGTTGGAGGCGTTGAGCAGCCGCAGCCGGTGGCGGGCGCGGTCCACGCCCAGCTGCGGCCAGGGCGCGCCGTTGACCAGGATGACGTCCCCCAGCACGCCGCCCATGAACGCCTCGCGGGCGCCGGGGCCGTCCTGCCTGCCGGGGTAGGGCATCGTCCCGTCGGCCTGGAAGGCGCGGTCGCAGATCAGCAGCGGCACGTCCCGCTCGCCCGACGGGAGCGGCAGCCGGTCCTGCTCGTCGTCGTCCACGATGAAGAAGCCGGCCAGGCCGCGCCAGACCTGCGGCCCGGTGTAGTCCATACGGTGGTCGTGGTACCACAGCGTGGCCGCGCGCTGCTCCAGCGGGAAGACGTGGTCGCGGTGCGCGCCCGGCTGCACCAGGTCGGTGGGGAAGCCGTCGGACTCGGGCGGGGTGTGCCCGCCGTGCAGGTGGGTGACCGTCGGAGCGGGCAGGCGGTTGCCGACGCGCACGACGGTCCGGCGGCCGGAGCGCGCCCGGATGGTGGGGCCGGGGAACTGCCCGTCGTACCCCCAGACCGGGGTGCGCAGGCCCGGCAGGATCTCCACCTCGGCCGGGCGCTGGAGGAGCTCGTAGTAGTCGGCGCCCGCGTCCGTCCTGGCAGGTCTGGCCACGGCGGGCCGCGGGAGCGGCACGGCGTACGGCGCGGGCAGCGGCGCCTGGCTGGTCATCAGCTGGGGCAGCGGCGTGCGGGTCAGCAGCGAGCAGCCCGAGACGCCCAGCGCCGCGCCCACGCCGAGCAGCCGCAGCGCCTGCCGTCTGGTCATGCCGGTCATGCCGGTCATGCCGACGTCGTCCGGAGGCGGCCGGCGGACCAGACGCGCGCGGTCTGCACCATGCTGCCGCCGAACATCAGCACGCCGAGCGGCACGTGCACGCCCTTCACGTGCGCCATGCCCAGCGCCATCTGGACCAGCGTCGCCACCAGCATGCCGACGGCGGCCAGGATGGCCGCCCGCTGCTTGGTCAGCACCGCGGCGACCAGGTACAGCAGCACGGTGGCCGCGACGGCCAGCGCCGTGGCGCTGTGGGCGGCCCGGCCGCCCGGCGAGCTGAGCAGCAGCCCGGCGGTGACGGCCTGCAGCAGCAGGGCGACGGTCTGCGCGGCGAGCGCGATACGCAGGAACATGACGGTTCTCCTAACGGGACGAGGTCGAGGGACGGGCGGCGACCGCGGCGACGACGACCAGCACGAAGGCGGCCAGCGCGGTCATGGTGCGTAGGGTGTGGAACAGCTCCCACCGCTGGAAGACCTCCGCGTGGCCGGCCGGCACGGAGCCGGCGGCCCACTCGCGGAACCGCGCGTGCAGCGGGACGTTGCCGAACACGGTGATCAGCAGCGAGGCCACCGCCAGCGCGGCGGCGCCGGAAGCCAGCCGGCGCGGCAGGTCGCGGCCGGCGAGCGCCAGCCCGAACGTGGTCAGGATGGCCAGGGCCATCGCGCTCTGCATGACCGGCTCGTTGACCTTCATCATCGTGGTGTGGAAGGTCAGGCGCACGTCCAGCGGCACGGCGCCGAACGTGGGCACCACGTTGGCGGCGCCGTATCCGAACGCGCCCGCGAGCAGCCCGGTCGCCAGCAGCGCGGCGCCATGGAGGTACCTGACTCGGGTTCTCATGTCTGCCAATGGTCGTCCGGCCGCGGCTTCGTGGCGTCCCACCGGCGGACTCATCTGCCGCTACCCCAGCGGGATCAAATGCCGGCCGCGTCTACGACGACGGATGTAGTGCCGCGCTACCACGCCGTACCGGCCGGAGCCGTAAAAGGCCCGCGGCCAGGGCGTTCCTGGTCACGGGCCGGGGTGTCCGCGGTGCCGTCAGGCGTCGCTCCGCCCCCGGTCAGCGGAGGTAGGAGGCGCCGTTGAGGTCGAGGACGGTGCCGCTGGCCCATTCGGCCGCCGGTGAGGCCAGGTAGAGCACGGCGGCGGCGATCTCGTCCGCCTCCCCGACCCGGCCGAACGGGCTCTGCGCGCGGATCGCGTCCCCCGCGGGCGGCTTGAGGTGCTCGGTGGTCATGTCCGTCGCGACGAAGCCGGGGGCCACGGAGGCGACCGCGATGCCGTGCGGGGCGAGGGCCACGGCCAGCGACTGGCTCATCGCGTTCAGGCCCGCCTTGCCGGCCCCGTAGCCGGGGGCGTCGGGCTCGCCGCGAAAGGCGCCGCGGGAGCTGACGTTCACGATGCGTTGTTGACCAGGACGTCGAGCCCGCCCAGCGCCCCCGCCGCCTCGTCGGCCATGCGCCGCACGCCCTCGGGGTCGGCCAGATCGGCCTGGACGACGACGTGCCCCGAGCCGGCCAGCTCGCCGAGCACGTTCCCGGCCGCCCGCGCCGAGTCGCGATGGTGGACCGCGACCCGGTCACCCTGGGCGGCGAACGCCGTCGCCACCGCCCTGCCGATGCCCCTGGACGCTCCCGTGACGAGTACCGCGCGACCGCTCACCCGCCGCACCCCAGCAGCCGCCCGCCGAAGGCCTCCGCGGGCCCCGGAGCGGGTCAACCGCCGTGTTCGGCCCAGTCGTGCAGGGCGTCGACGGTGCCGGAGGCGTCGAGGTTGAGCGCCGCCTCGATCAGCGCCAGATGCGTGAACGCCTGCGGATAGTTCCCCGCCATGTGCCCGTCGCCGGTCATCTCCTCGGCGAACAGCCCGAGCGGCTCGGCCCGCGCGCACAGCGTCTCGAACCGGTCGCGGGCCTCGGCCGTCCGCCCGGCCAGCACCAGCGCCGAGACCATCTCGAACGAGCACATCAGGAACGCCCCCTCCGGCCCGTCCACGCCGTCGCGGGTGGTCTCGGGGTCGTAGCGGTGCACGAGCGCGCCGCCCTCGCCCAGGCGGGCCTGGATGTGGTCGAGGGTGCCGAGCACGCGGGGGTCGTCGCCGTCCAGGAAGCCGAGCAGCGGCAGCCGCAGCAGCGAGCCGTCGGCCTGGTCGGACCCGTAGGACTGGGTGAAGGCGCCGACGTCGGCGTTGTAGCCGCGCTCCAGCAGCTCGGCGCGGACGGCCGCGCGCTCGGCCCGCCACTGCGCCAGGGGCAGGCCGGGCTCGCCGGTCGCCTCCGCCAGCCGGACCGCGCGGTCGAAGCAGACCCAGGCGTACAGCTTGGAGTAGGTCCAGTGGCGTTCGCCGCCGCGCACCTCCCAGATGCCGGCGTCCGGCTCCCGCCACCGCTCGCGGGCCCGCTCCACCAGCCGCCACAACACCGGGCCGCCGCTCAGCTCGCCGGTCACGCCGTGGTAGGCCATGGCCGCGTCCAGGATGTGACCGTAGCCGTCGAGCTGGTGCTGACCCGCGGCGCCGTTGCCGATCCGCACCGGACGCGAGCCCGCGTACCCCTCCAGATGGCCGAGGACGGTCTCGCCGGCGACCGGCCCGCCGCCGACGCCGAACACCGGCGGCAGGTCGCCCTCGTGGATCGCGCACTGGCCGAGCAGGAACGTCAGGTAGCGGCCCGCCTCCTCGCGATGGCCGAGCCGCAGCAGCGCCAGCACCATGAGCGCGGCGTCGCGGTGCCACACGTAGCGGTAGTCCCAGTTGCGCTGCCCGCCGAGCCACTCCGGCAGCGACGTCGTGGGCGCCGCGAGCAGCCCGCCGCTCTCGTCGAACAGCAGCCCGCGCAGCACGACCGCGCTGTGCCGCACCTGCCGCGCCCCCACCCCGTCGTAGGCCGACCGCGACGACCACGACCGCCACGACCGCACGGTGTCGGCCAGCAGCCGCTCGGGGTCGCTGACGGGCACGTGCCCCTGACCCGCGTAGTCGAGCGCGACCGCCCACGACTCGCCCTCGCCGAGCGTGGTCTCGGCCATGGGCCGTGCCGTCGGCCCGTCCGTCACCCCTTCCATGCCGGTCAGCAGCAGGCCGGACTCCTCGGCCAGCACGCCGTCGCGCGGCGTCCAGCGGGCCTCGCGGGTGGCGTAGTCGGGCCTGGCCAGCACCCGCGAGCGCACGACCGCCCGCCCCCGCTCGCATTTGGCCCACCGCACCAGCAGCCGGACCGGCACCACGCCGCTGCCGCCCGTCCCCGGCGGCGACGTGGCGAAGAAGTCGTGCACCACGACCTCGCAGTCGCGCCCGACCCAGCGGGTGCGCAGCACCAGCGTCTCCTCGACGTAGCCGCGCCCCTCGACCCGCGCGCCGGCCACGTCGAACTCCCACGCCCCGCCGAGCCGCCGGTCGAGGATGCGCGCGAACACGCTCGGGCCGTCGAAGCGCGGCGCGCACATCCACTCCACCGCCCCGCCGGGCGCGACCAGTGCCGCCGTGTGACAGTCCGACAGGAACGCGTACGCCCCGATCGGTGGAAATCCCCCGGCCATCCGTGCACCCCGTACCTCTTCATCGCGCCCCCCGTGCCGGGTTGCCCGATGTCGCCGCAGGTTAAACGGGGTGCGCGGGCAGCCGGCGGTCGAGCAGGAGCGCGCCGCGGCCCGGCAGGAGGGAGGCGCACCACTCGCGCAGCGCGGCCGGCCGGGGGCCGCCGACGTCGGCGGTGTCGAGCAGGTCGGCCCAGTCGAGCAGCGACTCGGCCAGCATGAGCGGCACCCCGCTGCGTTCGTGCACCTCGGCGGCGGCCTCGAAGTGCTCGCTCGCCCGCGCCGGGTCGCCCATCGTCACGCATAGGTGGGCCAGGTAGTGGTGGCCGCAGTGGTGGGCCACCGTGCCGTGGCCGAACGTCTCGCCGTCGGCGGCCAGCGACGCGTACAGCCGTTCGGCCAGCTCAGGACGGCGCAGATGCGCCGCGGCCACGGCCAGGTTGTCCAGGGCGGGCCGGTGGGCCATGTTGCGCGGCGGCACGCCGCCGCGGTCGGCCAGAATACGGTCGAGCAGCGGCCCGGCCTCCTCGTCACCCATCTCGCACAGGTAGCGCAGCACGGCGTGCACCGGGTCGACGCGGGGCGCCTGGGCGGCGCGGCGCAGCCGGTCGCGCAGCTCCCACAACCGGCCCTGCAGCCGGCGGATCTCGGAGATCTGCTCGGAGTAGATGGCCACGGCCTCCAGGCGGCGGCCGATCTCGGTGCCGAGCCGCATGGCCGACAGCGCCTCGGTCTCGGCCTGGGCCAGGTCGCCCTGCATGAGCGTCAGGCCCGCCCTGGAGTAGCCGATCAGCCAGTTGAGCTGCGGCTGGGCCAGCCGGCGGGCCAGCTCGTCGGCCTGGTCGAGCAGCGTCGCGGCGCGCGCGGTGTCGCCGCTGTCCAGCACCGGCGGGGTGCGCTGGACGTAGGCGTGGAACAGCGCCAGGTCGTCGCCCGTGCGGCGGGCCGCCTCCAGCATCTCGTCGCCGTCGCGGTGGCGCTGGTGCAGCGGGTCGGCCGGGATGATCGTCAGGCTGCGCATCCCGAGCACGCTGGCCAGCGTGCGCGGGTCGCCCGACTTGCGGGCCAGCGCGACCGCCTCGTCGCTCAGCGCGAAGCGCCGCTCGCCGTCGGGCGCCCAGATCAGCTCGGAGGCGAGCAGCGCGGCCAGCAGCGCCCGGGTGCTGAGGTCGGTCGAGTCGACCAGCTTGCGCGCCTCGGTCAGCAGCGCGATGCGGCGCTGGTCGGGGGCGGCGGAGATGCTGGAGAAGCCGCGGTCGCCGCCGAGCGCGGCCACCACGATCAGGTCGTCGCGCCCGCACTCCCTGGCCAGCTCGGCGGCCTGGTGCAGGGTCTCGCGCGCCTCCGGGTGCCCGGCCAGCCACATCGCCCGGCCGCAGTCCATCAGCAGCTCGGCACGCCGTTCCGGGGAGGCGCCGGGGAAGTCCGCCAGCAGGCCGAGCACCCGCTGGTACCAGGTGACCGCCTCGCGGTGGGCCAGCCCGGCCAGCGCGTGGCGGGCCGCCTGCACGCCCGCCTCGGCGGCCTCGGCCGTCCGGCGCGGGTCGCGGCCGTGCTCGGCGGCGGCCAGCAGGTGGGTGGCCACGACGTACGGGCGCGACTCCATGGCCTGCGGGTCGGCCTGGCACAGGGCGTCGGCGACCCGGCCGTGCAGCAGCCCGGCGCGGGGGGCCGACAGCGTGGCGTACAGGGCGGTGCGGGTCAGCTCGTGGGAGAACTGGCACTGGCCGCCGTCGGCCATGGTCACCAGGCCCGCGCCCATGGCCTCCTCGACGGCGGCCACGAAGCGCGCCTCGTCCAGGCCGAGGCCCAGGCGCAGCGCGGCCGACTCCATGCGCTCGCCCACGGCCAGCAGGCTGACCAGGTCGCGGGCGTCGGGGTGGAGCTGGGCCAGACGCGCCCGGACCATGCGGGTGACCGAGTCGGGGACGGTCAGCGCGTCGAGGTCGGCCCCCGCGGCCAGCTCCCTGGCCACCTCGGTGACCAGGAACGCGTTGCCGCCGGTGATCCGGTACAGCAGCTCGGGGTCGCCGTCGCTGCGCACCTCCGACAGGGCCCGGCTGACCTCGTCCATGCCGAAGGAGGAGACCTGCACCAGGTGGCCGTCGGCGGTCAGCTTGTGCAGCTCGGGCATCGCCGACTCGACGGGCACCGGGCGCGAGGTGGCCAGGATCAGCAGCGGCAGCGAGTCGGCGTCCCACATCAGGGAGTGCAGCATCTGCAGCGACTCCAGCGTCGCCCACTGCAGGTCGTCGATCACCAGCAGCACCGGCCGCACGGTGGCCAGGCGCTCGATGAGCGTGCGCGCCGCGGCCATCAGGTGGTAACGCTCGGAGACCGGCTCGGTGGCGGGCGGGACCGCCAGCGACAGCGGGGGAGCGGCCAGCGAGGGCGCCAGCCGGACGAGCTGCCCGCACTGCTGGTCGACCCCGGCCCGCAGCAACAGCGCCGGCGAGGTGCGGGCCAGCCGCTCGACCGCCCCGGCGATCGGCTCGTACGCCTGCCGCGCCGGATCGGTGCACCGCCCCGCCAGCACGGTGAACTGCCGCTTGAGCGCCCGCCGCGCCACGACCGAGGCCAGCCGGGTCTTGCCGACGCCCGGATCGCCCTGCAGGATCACCAGCCCGCTGCCGAACTCGGCCGCCCCCAGCTCCTCCTCCAGCGCCCGCAGCTCCTCGTCCCGGCCGACGAACGGCAGCACGTGCCCGCTGTCCAGCCAGGGCGCCAGCCCGCCGGCGTGCTGGTTGTCGGCGCTCTGCCAGTGGAGCTCGTAGGTGTGCATCGGCTCCCGCAGGCCCTTGCCCGGCAGCCGGCCCAGGTCTTTGAACTCGTGCCGGCTGCGGCCCTGGGCCAGGCGGCGCACCAGGTCGGTGCAGAGCACCTGGCCGCCCTCGGCCACCGCGACCAGCCGGGCCGCCTCGACCGTGGGCAGCCCGCTGACGTCGTCGGCGCCCCAGCACACGTCGCCCGCCGCCAGCGCGGCCCTGATCGAGATCTTCTCCAGCGCCCGCTCGTTCTCGGCCGCGACGGCCTGCTCGACGGCGATGACCGCGTCGAGCCCGGCCGTGGCCGAGCCGAACACCGCCATCAGCCCGTCGCCCAGGCTCTTGGTGAACGTCGAGCCGCTGGCCGTCACCACCGAGTGCAGCAGCTGGTAGAGCCGGCGGAAGACGACGTTCGCGCGTTCCTCGCCCAGCCTGATCCGCAGGGCTGTGGAGCTGACCACGTCGGTGAACAGGATGGTGGCGGTGGTCAGCGTGCCCGGCTCGTGCGGGGTGCTCACGCGGGTGGTCCCTCCTTCCGCACGGGGGCCCTGGCCGCCCTGCCCACGCCCTTCCGCACGCCCTTGCGGACGCTGTGGCGGAGCCTGCGCGTGCGGCGCGCGGTCTTCGACTGCCGGACGCGCCAGTGGGCGGCCAGCTCCTCGGGGATCTGGAAGGCGGCGTGGCCGCCCGAGTGGCGGTCGATCATGGCGATGACGATGTGCTTGCCCGCCCGGCGCACCAGCCAGCGCACCACCGCGTCGACCGGGCCCATCAGGCGGCCGTACCGGTTGCCGGCCCTGGCCGCGGCGAACAGCGCGTTGAACCACCACGCCGGCGGCGGCACGTCGAGCAGCGCCGGGACCTGGGCGGCGTTGTAGCGGGCGTCGCGGAAGACCCAGTGCACCAGGCTGCGCGGCAGCTTGCGCCAGCCCAGGTGCATGAACTCCTCCATCTCCGCCAGCAGCACGGCCATCAGCCTGCGGCCCTCGTCGCTCGACTCGTACAGGCGGCCGAGCCGTTCGCTGACCGGCGGCACGTCGTCGAGGGTGAGCGGCCGGTCGCGGCACGCCTCGACGCCCATGAGGTGGCCGAAGACGCTCCACGTGTACAGGTGGGCGGCCTTGTCGTCGTCGCTGAGGCGCACCCCCATGCTCTCCAGAGCCTCCCACGTGACGACCGAGAAGTCGAAGATGGTGGCCAGCAGCAGTTCCTGGTTGACCGGCGGGCCGAACCTGGCGGTGTCCCAGTCGTCGCCGAAGTGCTCGGTGGACAGCGCGCGCACGAACGAGTGCAGGATGCGCAGCCCGATCGCCGTCGTGTGCCCCGGACGGCCCGGCGTCAGGCTGTCGGTGGCCTTCAGGCCCATGACGTCCACCAGCATCTGGCCGGTCTCGGCGACCCGGCGGGTGAGGCTGTGCGTCGCCAGGTCGGACACGCCGGCCAGCACCTTGGCGCTGGAGATCTCGACGTAGGCCATGGGCAGGCACTTGCAGAACAGCGCGACCGACTGGTACAGCCCGTAGTCGGAGAAGACGGCCTGGCCGCGGGCCAGCAGCTCGGCGTCCTGGCCCCACTCGGGCAGGTCCTTGTTGAAGTCGATGGCGTCGAAGATGGCCGAGGGGCCGGTCTCGCCCGAGGGCGCCCGCGCCTCCCGCTTGGCCCGGCCGAGCTCCACGACGACCGCGCGCAGCAGGGACAGCGCGTTCTCCCCTGCGGGCCTGGTCTCCAGGTAGCCGGCCACGATCTTGTCGATGTCCGGGTCGGCCTGCTGCCGTAACTGCCGGAAGCGTTCCGCCGGCCAGCGCTCGGCGGGGGCGTTGTCGTGCTCGTTCATGTTCCCCGTACTCCAGATCCGGTCAGAGGCCTCCGCGTTTGCGCAGCGCCTCGACGTCCAGCAACGTGATGGTCCGCCCCTTCATGGCGATGAGGCCGCGGGCGGCGAGCGACTGCAGGGCCCGGTTGACCGCCGGGCGGGACGCGCCGATCAGCGCGGCGAGGTCCGACTGGGTCAGCCCCGGCATGTCCACGACCGGGCCCTGGGTCTGGCCGCGCTTGACCGACAGTTGCAGCAGCAGCTTGGCCAGGCGCCCGCCCAGGTCGAGGAAGGCCAGGTCGGCGGCCTGCCCGGTGAGCCTGCGCACCATCTGCCCGAGCATGCGCAGGAACTCGTCGGCGAGCCCGGGATGCTCTCGCATCAGCTCGAGCAGCCGCGCCCTGGGCAGCGCGAAGATCCAGCAGGGGCGCACGGCGATGATCGACGCCGACCGCGGCGAGTCGTCCAGCAGCGCCATCTCGCCGAAGGTCTCCGCCCGGCCCAGCATGTTGAGCACGATCTCGTCGCCGTGCTCGGTGGTGAAGACGACCTTCACCAGGCCGTCGAGCAGCACGTACAGGGATTCGCCCGGATCGCCCTGGTGCAGGATGATCTGCCCGTTGCGGTATCTGCGCGCCACCCCGGCGCGCACGGTGCTCGTGATCCCGTCCGGTCCGAGCACACGGAACAGCGGGACCTCCGCCAGCACGGCGGCGACCGCCTGGACGTCGTGTGGAACCGCCCCGCTGCTGGCGCTCATGGAAGAACTTTAGGACGCGAACGCCGATCGGGCAGTAAGTGGTAAGCGATCTCCCGAATGTGACGAGCGCCACACTCGCACTGTGTCGTCCGCGACAGTGCGCGAAGGCCGCCGGGAGCACCGTTGGGGGGCCGGTCGAACGAGGTTGACCCCCATGGACCCCGGCCGGCGGGGAGACGATGATGCAGTTGGATACGTTGGAGCGCCGCGACACCGCCACCCTCGTGTCGGACGCCCAGGAGGGCGACGCCCAGGCGTGGGAGCGGCTGGTCGAGGAGTTCACGCCGATGCTGCGGTCGAGGATCCGGCGCTTCCGGCTCGGCCACGAGGACGCCCAGGACGTGCTCCAGACCACCTGGTTGCTGGCCTGGCAGAACCTCAGGAGCGTCGAGGACCCCCAGCGCATGCCCGGCTGGCTGGCCACGATCGCCTTCCGCGAGTGCCTGAAGCTGACCAGGCGCACCCGGGAGATCTGCACGCCCGACCTCGACACGCTCGGCAGCACGGACGACGTGGACAGGGAACTGGCCAGGATCTGGCTGGCCGGCACGCTGGAGGAGCTGGTCGAGGAGCTGCCCGCGGCCCAGCGCGTGCTGTTTCGAGCACTCACGGAAACCTCCGAGCCGCACTACGTGGACGTCGCCCGCCGGCTGGGCCGGCCGGTCGGCAGCATCGGCCCCACCCGCGCCCGCTGCTTCGCCAAGCTGCGCGGGCTCCTGCAGGACCGCGAGATCACCAGGGACTTCCTGGACTGAGTCCTAGTTTCCTGACCGGTCAAGAGGGATCGCCTCCAGGAAGGGCTCGAAGTCGAAGCGCGCCATCTCGTGGGCGTCGGGATCGGTCTCCTCGGGGAAGGCGTACATCTTGCGCCGCATCCCGGGGAGCAGCCGGTCGGCCCGCGGAGCCTCGGGGACCGGCTCCGGCAGCGTGCCGCGGGCCGTCTCCGCCTCCAGGGCCGCGGTGAGCTCCGGCCCGAATGGCGGGTCGTAGAGCGCGCCCACCCGCTGGTAGGTGCGGAAGTAGCCGACGATGAAGCGCATGCGGTCGGGGTAGGACACCCAGTCGGTCACCCCGGCCGTGGCCTGCTCGACGTCGTCCGGGATGAACTCCTCGGCGAGCTTGCGCACCTTCTCGTTCCTGATCGGCCGCCAGGCGAGCGCCATGTCCACGCCCGGCGGCGGGGCCAGCGGCCGGCCGACCCTGACGTCGCTGAGCGGCGTGCGCACGGCGAACAGGTGACGGGTGTACAGCGAGGACCACTTGGCCTCCAGCACGCGCGTCAGCCACGGCTGGTCCTCGTGCCGGGCGCTGAACAGCGGGAAGCGGGGGTAGGGCCGCCGGGTCACCAGCGAGCGCAGCGACCGCCACGACATCCGGGTCAGCCACCGCACCGGCCGGTACAGCACCAGCTCCAGAGCCTTCTGCGCGCGCTTCTGCTCGTACGCCGACAGCGCCACGCTCGCCCCGAACATCAGCTCGGCCCGCTCGTCGGGGTCGGTGGCCGCGTGCGCCTGCCGCAGCAGCAGGGCGGCGTCCCGCAGGTAGCGCTCGTCGGCCTCCTCCAGCAGCCCGGACAGGAACTCCGGCGGCATCGGCGTGTTCTCCGACTCCGGGCTCACCTTGACGTAGCAGTCGGGCGTGCCGTTCCACAGGTTGGCCGCCAGGCTCGCGGTCTCCAGGAAGATCGCCCGGTTGGCCAGCGCCAGCCCGAGCTGGTAGCTGGGGCCGAGCAGGGTCAGCAACAGGGCGCGGAACAGGCGGCGCAGGCGCGCGGGCACGTGCAGCCGGTCGCCGAAACCGGTCAGGAAGGGCGAGCCCGGCGTCAGGTCGAGGCTCTCGGCGACCGCCTTGGAGGTCCATTTGGCGTAGCAGTACCAGTTGGTCGCGTCCCGGCCCAGGTGCTGGGCGAGGTCCCCGGCGACACGGTGGTAGCCATGGGCGATGACCATGGCCTCAAGCGCAGGGTTCCTGTCCTTGCAGGCGGCGATGCGCAGCACGTCGTCCGCCGTCATCGGAGCGCCTGGCGCAAGCGCTTGTTCCACTTCGGACATGAGGTCTCCCGTCAGTGGTCCCCCCTGGGACCGTCGATCCTCACCGGGTCAGAGCGCGTCCGGTGACGTGAGATACAGGGCGGCGGTCCCGCTTTCCCCGTGACCGCCGCCCGGAGCGTAGGGCGGGCGACTTGCGGTGCGGTTGCAGGGCGATCCGAGCCCCTGCCGGAGCGCCCGCCGCCCCGGGAGGGGCCCGGGGCGGCGGCCGGCTATTCCCGCACCGATATCTTGCTGATCACGACGAAGCCGCCGAGCGCCCCCGCGGAGCCGGCGGCCGTCGTCGTGGTGAGGTTGACCACCAGGTCATAGGTGCCCGGGCCGAGCTGGCCGCGCATCGGGACCGACGCGGTGTACCGTCCCGAGCCAGGGGTGAACGTCATCTCCACGGGAGGCGAGGGATGACGGGTCTCACCACCTCCCAGCAGGTCGGCGATGATCTCCACATGCCACCGTCCCGCCAGCCAGTCGACCAGCTCGCCGGCGACCTCCCAGCTCACGTCAACGGTCCAGCCCTCGCCGCATCTCACGACGTTCGTGGGCTGGGCGCCCGGGTCGACAACCTGACCGTGCAGCACGCCGCTCAACTGCTCGGCCGGAACCTTCATCACCTGGAACTCACCGGTCGCCATGTCGCTGTCTCCTTTCCGGGGGGAACCAGGTCCCCGTACGGAGAGGCAGAGCGGTGGGACAGCCGGGTAAATACCGGGTGTATTCAAGGACACAAAGCCGGGACGCCCCGCTCCGGCCACTACGGTGGAGGCGTGATCCACGACCGCCCGGACCCCGCGTCGAGGGCCCGGCTCGCCGCCGGGTGGCTCGCGCTCGCGGGCGGCTCCCCGGCCGCGCGGGCCGCCGGCGCCGAGCTGATCGCCCGCTGGGCCGAGCCCCACCGCCGCTACCACACCCTCGCCCATCTCGCCGCCGTGCTGGCCGCCGTCGACGACCTGGCAGAGGAGGCCGCCGACCCCGCCGCCGTGCGCCTGGCCGCCTGGTTCCACGACGCCGTCTACGACGGCAGGCCCGGCTGGGACGAGGAGCGCAGCGCCCAGCTCGCCCAGGCCCGCCTGCCGCGCTGCGGGGTGCCGCCCGGCCGGATCGCCGCGACCGCCCGGCTGGTCCGCCTGACCGCCGCCCACGACACGGTGGCCGCCGGCGACCGCGACGGGGCCGTGCTGTGCGACGCCGACCTGGCCGTGCTGGGCCGCCCCGGCTACGACGCCTACGCCGCCGACATCCGCCGCGAGTACGCGCACGTGCCCGACGACCTGTTCCGGCAGGGCCGCACGCAGGTGCTGCGCAGGCTGCTGGCCGCGCCGCGGCTCTACCGCACCGACCGGGCCCGCGAGCTGTGGGAGGAACCCGCCCGCGCCAACATGACCGCCGAGCTGGCCCGCCTCGCGGAAGGCTAGGGCGCGCCGGCGTCGTGGCGCTTGCGGCGGCGCAGACCGGCGGCGATCAGGCGGCGCAGCAGCTCGCGCGAGCTGACCGGCTCGGCGCCCAGCGACACCGCCCGCGCGTGCACGGTCTCGGGGACGTCGTAGTGGTCCCGGTCGAAGGCCCGGCCCGGCACCCCGAGCCGGGCCGCGAACGCGTGGAGCTCCTCCAGCGAGCTGTCGCTCACCAGGTGCGACCACATCAGGCCGCGCGGCCCCGGCCAGTCGGGGGGATCGATCAGAACCGTCACGCCCTCAAGGGTAGGACCCTGCCGCGCACGCCGAGCTCGCCCAGATCGGGCACCACGACGTGCGCACCGTGCCCGGCCAGCGCGGCGGCGTCGCCCGGACCGTCCCGGGTGACCGCCACGACCAGCCCGAAGCCGCCCTTGCCGGCCGCCTGGACGCCGGGCAGCGCCGCGTCCACCACGGCGGCCCGTCCGGCGGGCAGCGCCAGGCGGCGCACGGCCTCCAAAAACAGGGCGGGGTCCGGCTTGCCCGGCAGGTTCATCAGGGCCGCGTCGCCGCCGTCCACGACCAGGTCGAACAGGTGCGCCACGCCCGCGGCGGTGACCAGCCGGCGGCCGTGCAGGCTGGCCGAGACGGCGGCCGTGCGGGCGCCCCGGTGGCGCAGCTCGTGCAGCAGGGCCACGGTGGCGGGGAAGGCGGCCACGCCGTACTTGTCCACTTGCGCGAGGAAGATCTGGTCCTTGGCCAGGCCGAGCCCGTGGACGGTGGGCGCGCCCGGCTCGTCGTCGGGACCGCCTTCGGGCACGGTTTCGGGCACGGTGAGCCCGCGCGCGGCGAGGAAGGTGCGCACGCCGTCGAGCCGCGGCCGGCCGTCGACGTGCCGGAGGTAGTCGTCACGGATGTCGAACGGGTCGCAGCGGCCGCGCAGGAAGGCGTCGAAGACGTGTTTCCAGGCGGCCGCGTGCACCCGGGCGGTGTCGGTGACCACGCCGTCGATGTCGAACACCACGGCGCGGATCGAGGCCAGGTCGATGACGGGCTCGTTCACACTGTGAACGTAACCGCTCTACCAGGCGACGGGTAGCTCCTTGACCCCGTACACGATGGCCAGCTCCCTGAACGGCACCTCGCCCGAGACGCGCAGGTCCGGGAAGCGGCGCAGCAGGGCGGGGAAGGCGATGCGCATCTCCATCTGGGCGAGCGGCGCGCCGATGCAGCGGTGGATGCCGTGGCCGAAGGCCAGGTGCGAGCGGGCGGTCTCGCGGCCCGGGCGCACCTCGTCCATGTCCGGGCCCAGCGAGGGGTCGCGGTTGGCGCCGGTCAGCGAGCACAGCACCATCTCACCCTTCTTGATCGGCACGCCGTGCAGCTCCAGGTCCTCGCGGGCGAAGCGCGGGAAGGCCACCTGCACGACCGTCATGTAGCGCAGCAGCTCCTCGACGACGTCGTTGACGTAGCCGTCCACCTCGCGCACCTTCGCGGCCTGCTCGGGGTGGCGCATGAGCCAGAGCGCGCCGAGCGCGAGCATGCTGGTGCTGGTGTCGTGCCCGCCGGTGAGCAGGCCGTCGGACATGCTGGCCAGCGTGCGGTCGTCGAGGTCGTCGCCGTGCTCGCGCAGGAGCTGGCCGAGCAGGCCCTCGCCGGGGTCGCGCCGCTCGCGGGCGACCAGGTCCACCAGGTACGCCATCGCGTCGTTGATCGCCTGCAGGGACGCCTCGGGGCCGGCCGACAGGTCGAACCGGTCCTTGCTGATCCTGACGAAGTCGGCGCGCTCCTCGTAAGGGACGCCGAGCAGCTCGCACACCACCAGCGACGGGATCGGCAGCGCGAAGTCCTCGACCAGGTCCGCGGGCGGGCCCTTGGCCTCGATGCGGTCCAGGTGCTCCTGGACCATCGCCTCGATGCGCGGCTCCAGCCGGCGCAGGCGGCGCATGGTGAACTCGGGGGTCAGGTACTTGCGCAGCCGCGTGTGCTCGGGCGGGTCCCGGAAGCCGAGGCCGCCGGGGTCCTCCTGGTTGGAGCCCAGGCCGGAGATGCCGGCGAAGTCGTTGCTGAACCGCTCGTGGTCGCCGAGCACACCGCGTACGTCCTCCCAGCGCGTGACCAGGTGCACGGTCTGGTCGCCGGGGATCTTCATGGGGAAGACGGCGTGCTCGGCCCGGATGCGGCCGAGCTCGGCGACCGGGTCGAAGTCCTCGCGCATGAACTGGACGAAGGGGAACTCTGAGTCAGACATGGATATCCGTCCTGCTGGGATACATCGCACTATGTTGGGATAAATCCCTCGGTAGATGGTCCCATCCGGACAGGCGGCTGTTGCCCTCCGAAAGGACGAAATTGCCGCTCACTCTCACGTCCCACCTGGCCACCCGCCCGATCGTCCATCTGGCCGCGCGTCCCGCCGCCCGCCGCGTGATCCCGCGCGGGAGGCCGGGGTGCGCCTCATTGTGCGCCGGGTCGCGGGCCGCCGACTAGCCACAACCCCCTTCTGGTACGGCGTGTGTCACAGGAACCGGTGGGAGACAGGGGAAATCGGTGGCGTTTGGCGTACAAGGGGGCGACAGTCTGCGATGATCTCGTCCCAAGACAAGCTGGAGTTGAGCCTCGCGGATAGTGACTGATGCCGACATTTGAGGAAATAGCAGCCTTCGTCGCCGAGAAGCCGTTCGCCACCGCCGTCATCGCCCTGCTGGGCCTGGCCGGGCTCGTGCTGGCGTTCCTGGTGCTCAGGATGGCCTGGCGCGCGGGCACCTGGTTATTCGCCCGCTACGTCGCCCCCCGTCCCGTCGAGGACGTGCTCACCGTCGTCGCCGCCTCCATCGCCACCGGCGTGTCCGCCCAGGGCATGTGGCGCTTCTCCGGAGACGTGCTGGGCCTGGACGGACCGCTCCGGCTGCTGCTGTTCGCCTTCATCGAGGTCGCCATCATCACCTCGGCCGTCCGCGCCCGCCGCAACATGCGGGAGAACTTCTCCGCCGGCATCGACGGCATCGCGGTCTGGGCGCTGACCTGCCTGACCGCCGTCCTGTCCAGCATGGACGCCCGCAGCCTCCCCGAGGCCGTCTTCCGCCTGGCCGCCCCGCTGGTCGCCGCCTGGCTCTGGGAACGCGGCATGGCCATCGAACGCCACCGCATCCGCGGCACCGGCCGCATCAACTGGCGCCTGACCCCCGAACGCCTGCTCGTCCGCATGGGCCTGGCCGAGGTCAGCGACCGCACCGCCTCCGAGGTCGACGCCCACCGCCGGCTCACCCGCGTCGCCCTGGCCGCCAAGCGCGCCAAGGCGCTGCGCGACGGCGGCGCCTCCGAGCGCAAGATGCGCGGCGCGCTGGCCAGGCTCGACAAGGCCATGGACCAGGCCGTCGAGCACACCGGGCTGGCCGTCGACCAGCAGCGTCAGGAGGCGCTGCTGGCCCAGATCGCCGCCCTGTACAACACCACCGCCCTCATCGACGCCGACCCGCGCGTGCCGTGGGAGCCCGAGGCCGACCACCGTCCCGTGCCCGCCCGCCCGGCGCTGCCGCCGGCGCTGGCCCAGCTCGTCGAGGACGAGGACGAGGACGTCGAGGTCTTCGACGCCACCCCCCAGGTCGTCGACACCGCCCAGCGCGCCGCCCAGATCAGGGCCGCCCGCGAGTTCTGGGACCGGCAGATCGCCAAGCGCATCGTGCCGCGCTCGGTGGACATCGCCCAGGAGATCGGCATCTCGCTGGCCACCGCGCGCGAGTATCGTGCCCTGTGGAAGCTGGAGCCGCAGGCGCACGCCCTGATCGAGGCTCTGTACCAGCAGCACGGCATCGTCGACACCGGCGCCTTCCCGGCCATCGCCGACGACGGGCGGGTGCTGGCCAAGTAGGGGGAGCTCGGTTGCGGGAGCGCACGCTCGAACGCGTCAGGAAACTCCTGGCCAAGGCCGAACGCACGGACAACGAGCACGAGCGGGCCACCTTCCTGGCGGCCGCCTCCGCCCTGATGGCCAAGTACGGCATCGACACCCTCCCGCCGCCCGGCACCCGCCAGACCCCCGGCGACCGGATCGTCACCCTGCCCGCCCCGTGGGCCAGGGAGAAGGCCCGCCTGGTCAGCCTGGTGGCCCAGGCCGTCCGCTGCCGCCCGCTGCTGATCGGCCGCGGCGACGGCGGCCAGCGGGTGCACGTGTTCGGCTTCGCCGCCGACCTTGAACGCGCCGACGTGCTGGCCACGTCGCTGCTGCTGCAGATGGCCTCCGGCCTGGCCCGCGTACGGCCGCCGGGCGAGCTCGCCGCCGCGCGGGCCTACCGGCGCTCGTGGCTGCTGGGGTTCACCGACGAGGTGTACCGGCTGCTGCGCGAGGCCGAGTCGCGCGCCGCGACCGAGGCCGAGGCCGCCGGGGCCGGCACCGCTCTGGTGCTGGCCGACCGCCGGGCCGAGGTCGACATGGCGGTGGCCGCCCGCTATCCGCGCATCCGCATGTCCGTCCCGACGACCAGCGGCACGGGCTACCGCGCGGGCGTGCTGGCGGGCCGGCACGCCGACCTCGGACGCACCGGCATGCCCACCGCCACCGCCCGCGAACTGCCCCGCTGAGCCGCCCCGCCGCTCAGTCGCTCAGGTCAGCGCGGCCGAGACCAGCGAACGGGCCTCCTCCTGCACCTTGGCCAGGTGGTCGGGGCCCTTGAAGGACTCGGCGTAGATCTTGTAGACGTCCTCGGTGCCGGACGGGCGGGCGGCGAACCAGGCGTTCTCGGTCGAGACCTTCACGCCGCCGAGCGCCGCGCCGTTGCCGGGGGCCGCCGTCTGCACCGCCGTGATCGGCTCGCCGGCCAGCGACGACGCCGTCACCTGGTCGGCCGACAGCTTGGCCAGCACCGCCTTCTCCTCGCGGGTGGCGGGCGCGTCGATCCGGGCGTAGGCGGGCTCGCCGAACCGCTCGGTCAGGCGGCGGTAGTGCGCGCTCGGCGACTCGCCGGTCACCGCCAGGATCTCCGAGGCCAGCAGGGCGAGGATGAGGCCGTCCTTGTCGGTGGACCAGGGGGAGCCGTCGCGCCGCAGGAACGAGGCCCCGGCGCTCTCCTCGCCGCCGAACCCGAGCGAGCCGTCGAGCAGCCCGGGGACGAACCACTTGAAACCGACCGGCACCTCGTAAAGGCGCCGGTCGAGCGAGGCGGCGACCCGGTCGATGACGCCGCTGCTCACCATCGTCTTGCCGACGCCCGCCGCGGCGGGCCAGCCTTCGCGGTGGGCGTACAGGTAGGAGATGGCGACGGCCAGGTAGTGGTTGGGGTTCATCAGGCCGTCGGGGGTGACGATGCCGTGGCGGTCGGCGTCGGCGTCGTTGCCGGTGGCGATGTCGTACCTGTCGCGCTGGGCAATCAGCGACGCCATCGCGTACGGCGACGAGCAGTCCATGCGGATCTTGCCGTCCCAGTCGAGCGTCATGAACCGCCAGGTGGGGTCGACCAGCGGGTTGACCACGGTCAGGTCGAGACGGTGGCGCTCGGCGATCTCGCCCCAGTAGGCCACGCTCGCCCCGCCCAGCGGGTCGGCCCCGATGCGCACCCCGGCCGACCTGATCGCGTCGAGGTCCACCACGGACGGCAGGTCGTCGACGTACGCGCCGAGGAAGTCGTAGCGGCCGGCCGCGTCGAGGGCCTTGGCGTAGGAGATCCTGGACACGCCCTTCATGCCGTCGGCCAGCAGCTGGTTGGCGCGGTCCTGGATCCAGGAGGTGGCGTCGGTGTCGGCGGGCCCGCCGTGCGGGGGGTTGTACTTGAAGCCGCCGTCGGAGGGCGGGTTGTGCGACGGCGTCACCACCACGCCGTCGGCGAGCCCGGACGTGCGGCCCCGGTTGTGCCGCAGGACGGCGTGCGAGACGGCGGGGGTCGGCGTGTAGCCGTCGCGGGAGTCGACCAGCACCTCGACCCCGTTGGCCGCGAACACCTCCAGCGCCGACACACGGGCGGGCTCGGACAGCGCGTGCGTGTCGATGCCCAGGAACAGCGGCCCGTCGGTGCCCTGGGAGGCGCGGTATTCGCAGATGGCCTGGCTGGTGGCCAGGATGTGGTCCTCGTTGAAGGCCGTCCGCAGCGAGGACCCGCGGTGGCCCGACGTGCCGAACGCCACCCGCTGCGCCACCTCGGCGGGGTCGGGGTGCAGGGCGTAGTAGGAGGTCACCAGCCGGGCGACGTCGACCAGGTCGGCGGGCTGGGCGGGCTGTCCTGCGCGATCGTGCGTCATGAGGCCACTTTACAAATTCGCCCCCTTCGTACGGGTGAGCGCGCCCGGCGGCGTGGGAAGATACAGGCGCGTCTGCCTCCAGAATGGAGTTCTGTTTCCATGCGTTTCGGATATTTCCTGAATGAACGGCAAGGGCCCGACCCGCTCGGCGCGCTCCGCGACGACATCGCCCAGGCGGCCGAGGACGGCTTCGCCTCCGCCTGGCTGTCCCACATCTTCGGCCTCGACGCCCTCACCGCGCTGGCCGTGGCCGGCTCCCAGGTGCCCGGCATCGAGCTCGGCACCTCCGTCGTGCCCACCTACCCGCGGCACCCGGCGGCCCTGGCCCAGCAGGCGATGACGGCCAACGCCGCGCTCGGCGGCCGGCTGGCGCTCGGCATCGGCCTGTCGCACCAGGTCGTCATCGAGCACATGTTCGGCCTGAGCTTCGAGCGCCCCTACCGCCACATGAAGGAGTACCTCGACGTGCTGCTCCCGGCCAGCCGGGGCGAGCAGGTCAAGGCGGCGGGCGAGACGATCAGGGCCGACGTGCGGCTCACCACGCCGGGCGCGGGCTTCCCGGTGCTCATCGCCGCCCTCGGCCCGCGCATGCTGAAGCTGGCCGGCACGGTCGCCGACGGCACGGTGCTGTGGATGACCGGCCCGAAGACGGTGGCCGAGCACGTCGCCCCGACCATCACCGCCGCCGCCGCGGAGGCGGGCCGCCCGGCGCCGCGGATCGTCTGCGCGCTGCCCGTCTGCGTCACCGACGACCCCGCCGCCGCCGTCGAGCGCGCCAACGAGATCTTCGCCGTCTACGGCACGCTGCCCTCCTACCGGGCCATGCTCGACCGCGAGGGCGCCGCCGGACCCGGGAACGTCGCGGTGGTCGGCGACGAGGAGTCCGTGCTCGCCCAGCTCGAACGGCTGCGCCAGGCCGGGGTGACCGACTTCGTCGGCGCGACCTTCGCCGAGCGGGAACGCACCCGTGAGCTGCTCATCGGCGCGTCGAAGGGTTCATAGGGGGACATCTCAATAAACTCCGGCAAGGTGAAGCGCTTGCTGCATGGCATAGACGTGTCGAACTGGCAGGGCTCCGTCGACTGGGCCGGTCACGCCGAGGCCGGGGTCTCCTTCGCCTTCGCCAAGGCCACCGAGGGCGGCGACTGGACCGACCGGTGGTTCGCCCGCAACTGGTCAGGAATGCGCGAGAGCTGGCTGGTGTGCGGGGCGTACCACTTCGCCCGGCCCAAGGGCGACCCGATCGAGCACGCCCGGCACTTCCTGGCGGTGCTGAGGTCGGCGGGCGGCCTGCGCAGGGGCGACCTGGTGGCGCTCGACCTGGAGACCGGCGACGGGCAGCGCCCCGAGCAGGTCGCCAGGTACGCGCGCCGCTGGTGCCACCATGTCGAGCGGCACGCCGGCCTGCGGCCCTTCATCTACACCTTCCACTGGTTCGCCCGCTCGGGGAACTGCGCCGGCCTGGCCGACTACCCGCTGTGGATCGCCTCCCCGGAGAGGCCGCGCGGCGAACCTCTCGTGCCGCCGCCGTGGCGCGACTGGACAATCCACCAATATGCCAGCAGTCCGCTCGACCGGAACATCTTCCATGGCACCCGCCAGGACCTGACAAGGCTGGGGTTTCACCCGCGATAGCATCGGTGTTCACCATCGAACCAGCCTCGGTGCCGGGCATCGAGCGCGATCCAAGGGAGACACCGTGTCAGCCGAGCTACGCATCACCCTCGCCGGAGCCGAGCGTGTGGTCGCGGCCGGCACGACGGCCGGTGAGGCGCTGGAGGCCGACGGCCGCACCGTCATCGCGGCCCGGGTCAACGGCGAGCCGCGCGACCTTGCCCACCCGCTGGCCCAGGACGACGTGGTCGAGCCGATCGAGGTCTCCAGCGAAGACGGCCGGGCCATCGTCCGCCACTCCACCGCGCACGTCATGGCGCAGGCGGTGCAGGAGCTGTTCCCCGAGGCCAAGCTGGGCATCGGCCCGCCCGTGGAGAACGGCTTCTACTACGACTTCGACGTCAAGCAGGCGTTCAACCCCGACGACCTCAAGCGCGTCGAGAAGCGCATGCGGGAGATCGTCAAGCAGGGGCAGCTGTTCTCCCGCCGGGCCGTCAGCGACGACGAGGCGCGGGAGGAGCTGGCCGGCGAGCCGTACAAGCTGGAGCTGATCGGGCTCAAGGGCGGCGCGGCCGACGAGGAGAGCGTCGAGGTCGGGGCCGGGCAGCTCACGATCTACGACAACCTCGACGCCAAGAGCGGCGAGCTGTGCTGGAAGGACCTGTGCCGGGGGCCGCACGTGCCCTCCACCCGGTCGATCCCGGCGTTCAAGCTCATGCGCTCCGGCGGCGCCTACTGGCGCGGCAGCGAGAAGAACCCGCAGCTCCAGCGCATCTACGGCACCGCCTGGGAGTCCCGCGACAAGCAGGACGAATACCTGAAGATGCTGGAGGAGGCCGAGCGGCGCGACCACCGCAGGCTCGGCGCCGAGCTCGACCTGTTCTCCTTCCCCGACGAGCTGGGCTCGGGCCTGGCGGTCTTCCACCCCAAGGGCGGCGTGATCCGCAAGGTGATGGAGGACTACTCGCGGCGCAGGCACGAGGAGGCCGGCTACGAGTTCGTCAACACCCCGCACATCACCAAGGAGAACCTCTACCAGGTCTCGGGCCACCTCGACTGGTACAAGGACGGGATGTTCCCGCCCATGGAGCTGGAGGGCGCCCGCTACTACCTCAAGCCGATGAACTGCCCGATGCACAACCTGATCTTCAGGGCGCGCGGGCGGTCCTACCGCGAGCTGCCGCTGCGGCTGTTCGAGTTCGGCACGGTCTACCGCTACGAGAAGTCCGGCGTGGTCCACGGCCTGACCCGGGTGCGCGGCCTGACCCAGGACGACGCCCACATCTACTGCAGCCGCGAGCAGATGCGCGACGAGCTGACCTCGCTGCTGCGCTTCGTCCTCGAACTGCTGCGCGACTACGGCCTGGAGGACTTCTACCTCGAACTGTCCACCAAGGACCCGGAGAAGTTCGTCGGCTCCGACGAGGTGTGGGAGGAGGCCACCACCACGCTGCGCGAGGTGGCCGAGGCCGAGAACCTCCACCTGGTGATGGACCCGGGCGGCGCGGCCTTCTACGGGCCGAAGATCTCCGTCCAGGTGCGCGACGCCATCGGCCGCACCTGGCAGATGTCCACCATCCAGCTCGACTTCAACCTGCCCGAGCTGTTCGACCTGCAGTACCAGGCGGCCGACGGCTCCCGGCAGCAGCCGGTCATGATCCACCGGGCGCTGTTCGGCTCGGTCGAGCGTTTCTTCGGCGTCCTGGTCGAGCACTACGCCGGGGCGTTCCCCGCGTGGCTGGCGCCGGTGCAGGTGGTCGGCATCCCGATCGCCGACGCCCACGTGCCCTACCTCCAGGACGTCGCCAAGCGGCTGCGCGAGCGGGGCATCAGGGTCGAGGTCGACGCGGCCGACGACCGCATGCAGAAGAAGATCCGCAACGCCCAGAAGGCGAAGGTCCCGTACATGCTGCTGGCCGGTGACGACGACATCGCCAACGGCGCGGTGTCCTTCCGTTACCGCAACGGCGAGCAGAAGAACGGCGTGCCCGTCGAGGAGGCCATCGCCGAGATCGTCAACGCCGTGGAACGCCGCGTCCAGGTCTGACCCGCCGGTCCCGGCGCGGCCGGGACCGGTCTTTTCGGCCCTGCGGGCCTGAGTCGTTCTCCGGGCGGCCCAGGCCCCGGCCGGGTGTCGGTGCCGGCCGGGTGTCAGCGGAGGAACAGGCGGAAGGCGACCGCCGGGCGGCCGTCGAAGCGTTCGGCGGCCTCCCGCGCGGAGCCCTCGATCAGCTCGCGGGCGTAGACCTCCGGGGCCTGGTCGGTCAGGGCCTCGATGTAGGCGCGGTGCTCCAGCAGCGACCGCACGCCCCGCTCCAGCCCGTCGGTGACGTCCACGGCGTGGGTGGGGGAGTTGGAGCCGGCGACGGCGACCCAGCGCACGCCGTTCCAGGGTGCGGCGTCGGTGTCAGGAAATATCCAGCGATTTCCGGCGTCTCCGGCGGCGTCCAGCACGGCCCGGCCCACCGCCCGGTGGTCGGGCGTGTTCCAGTACGTGCCGCCCCACGTGTCGTCGGGGTTGAGGGTGATCACCAGCTCCGGGCGGTGCCTGCGGATGGCGGCGGCGATGTCCCTCCTGAGCGCCGGCCCGTACTCGACGACCCCGTCGGCGTGGTCGAGGAACTCCACGGTGGTGACCCCGACCACGGCGGCGCTGGCCCGCTCCTCGCGCTCGCGCACCGGCCCGCACGCGGCGGGGTCGAGTGTGTCGATGCCCGCCTCGCCGCGGGTGGCGATCAGGTAGGAGACCTCGCGCCCGGCGTCGGTCCAGGTGGCGACGGCGGAGGCGCAGCCGTACTCCAGGTCGTCGGGGTGGGCCACGACGGCCAGGGCGCGCTGCCAGTCGGCGGGCATGGGTTCGAGTCGCTGTGCCATGCCCTCACCTTAGGCCCGTCGCGGAGGGCGGAGGATCATGCCGGAAGAGCGGCTTCTCGGCGCGGGGTCCTATGCTGCTTGGTATGCACGATCAGGCAGGAGCCGGGGCGCCCGACAACTTCCAGCGGCTGTGGACCCCGCATCGCATGGCCTACATCAAGGGCGAGAACAAGCCGACGGGCACCGGGCCGGGCGACGGCTGCCCGTTCGACGAGATCCCCCGGATGAGCGACGAGGACGGCCTGATCGTGGCCAGGGGAGAGGTCGTCTACGCCGTCCTCAACCTCTACCCGTACAACTCCGGCCACCTGATGGTCGTGCCCTTCCGGCACGTGTCCGGCTACGACGAGCTGACCCAGGCCGAGGTCGCCGAGCTGGGCGAGTTCACCCAGCGGTCGCTGCGCGCGCTGCGCAGGGCCAGCGGCGCGCAGGGCTTCAACGTGGGCATGAACCTGGGCCAGGTCGCGGGCGCCGGCATCGCCGCCCACCTGCACCAGCACGTCGTGCCGAGGTGGGGCGGCGACACGAACTTCATGCCGGTCGTGGCCCAGACGAAGGTGCTGCCCCAGCTCCTGCACGACACCCGGCAACTGCTCGCCGACGCCTGGGAGGACTAGCGTCACCGGTAGCCGCGTCGGCCTGAGGCGCCGGTCGGCGGGGTTGATCCCGGGCTCGCCGCCCGAGGCGTCAGTCGCCGGCGTGGGCCAGGTGGGCGGGGGCGGGAGCCTCGGCCGGCTGTTCGCGGCCGAGGGCGCCGATGCCCGCCGCGAGCAGCAGCGGCACGGCCAGCGCCAGAGCCATCGACAACACCGCGGCGCCCGAGTCGTTGACCAGCATCCCGATCACCCCGCTGACCAGCGTGCCGATCAGACCGGCCCGCAGGGCGGGGGAGTGGCGGAACGCCGCGGGCACCACGCCCGCGCTGGCCTGCTCGGGCCGCAGGATCGCGTAGACGAGGAAGGCCACGGCCGCGATCACGATGGGCATGAGGTTGGGGCTGAGCAGCGTGGCCAGCATGGCCTGGAGCTTACGGAAGATCACCTCGAACGCCTCGCCGCTGAGCACCTGGCCCACGAACCTGCCCAGGTGCGTCTGCTCGTCGGGCGGACGCAGGTAGTTGAGCACGGCGAACGTCATCACGATCACCGCCCCGGCCACGCAGAACGCCCCCAGCTTCACGATCGACACCCGCTTGCCGGCCACCAGCAGCGCGGTCACCGCGATGCCCGGCACGAACGCGATCACGCCGCCGAAGTCGCTGCCCATGCCCGAGCCGCCCAGCACCATCGCGAACGCCCCGAGCACCACGATCGCGGCCACCCCGGGCCGCCCCGGCCAGCGGTGGGCGATCACGGTGGTGGCCAGCAGCGTGCCGGTGGCCAGCAGCGCGAACGGGATGTTGCCCAGGCCGTAGTAGCGGGCCCCGACCTCGGCGCTGTAGCCCATGACGCTGTTGAGCTGCAACGTCGTGCCCGTCAGCAGGTCGCCGGCGAGCGTGAGCGCGGTGATGCCGGCCACCACGGCGAGCGGGCCGAGCGGACGACGCCGCCAGGGCCCGCCGAAGGCCAGCGCGGTGACCACGACGACCCACCCCAGCACCCCGGCGACCAGTTGCGGCAGGGTCGACCAGGGCAGCAGGTTGACCAGGTAGCTGGAGACCGGCAGGGCGGCCAGCGCGACCGCGGCCAGGCGCACCGGCGACAGGCCCTTTCGCCGCCGCAGCAGCAGGAACGCGACCACGTAGAACAGCACCTGCAACACCGCCACGACGGTGAAGTAGACGCCCTTGACCGACCGGATGGCCTGCGCGGTGGCGTCGGCCCGGCGCAGCCGGTCGATCGTCGCACCGGCGTCGCCGAGCTGCAGCGGCACCCCGACGACCGTGGCCGGCGCAGGCACGCCGAGCCGGGCCAGCACGGTCGCGGTCAGGTCGGGCAGGATCGAGATGTCGGCGCGGCGGGTGGAGGCCGCGCCCAGCAACCGCCCCTGCGCCCCCGGCTCACGCAGCGCGGCCACCCGCAGGTGCGGCACGGAACCGTGGTCGGACAGGCCCGCGAGCAGCACGGTCGTGCCGGGCGGCAGGATCGACAGCAGCGCGCCGGCCTTGGCGTCGGCCAGGCGCAGCGCGTCGCGGCGCTCCTTCGGGCCGAGCTGCTCGGGCACCTTGGGCAGCTTGCCGCCGGCCAGGTAGGGGTGGACGAGGTCGTCGACGTCCATGGCGATCAGCGGGCACTGCTCCAGGTCGGCCGTGCGGACCTGGAGCGGGGAGGCGTGGTAGCGCTGCACCGCGCCCTGCCGGTCGGCCAGCGCGAGCGCGGCGCCGGGACCGATCGCGATCGAGCACCTGCCCGCGGCCTTCAGCGCCTCGCCCAGCGTGCCGGCGTTGCGCTGCCCGGCGACGTCGATGAGGTAGCGGTAGTCGGGGATGACCGCGCCCGCGCCCCGGGTCTCGGGGGCAGGAGGCGCGCCGCACGCGTAACCGGCGGCCGACCTGGTGCCGGCCGACACCGTGAGCCAGCCGTCATAGGGGCAGGTGATGTTGCTGACCGTGCGCACCGACAGCGAGCCGATCGCGCTGCCGCGCGTCAGCTCCCACAGGTTGGGGGCGTCGGCCTGGTCGAGGTCGTCCCAGCTGAGGCCGGGGACGCCGATGAGCGCCACCCTGCCCGCGCCGGGAGCCGAGCCGCCGGCCGTGGCCGTGCCCTGCAGGCCGAGCAGTACGGAACCGGCCAGAACGGCCAGCACCACGAGCGCGCGCCTCACCCCGACGACCTCCCGCGATCGATGACGTCCGTGGCACGCTAGAGCACGTCGCGATCCGGCGCCACCGATTCCCCTACCTTCTCACGGGCGGCGGTGGGCGCGGTCCGTCAGCCGCGCACGGGGGTGAGCCAGTGGCGGTAGCGGTCGTCGCGCCCGTGCACGGCGGCCTCGTAGGCGTCGGCCAGCTTGCCGGTGACCGGTCCGGGGCCGCCGAACTCGCAGTGGTCGACCGCGCTGACGTGCACGATCCCGGCCGCCGTGCCGCAGACGAAGATCTCGTCGGCCGTGTACAGGTCGGTGCGCAGCAGATCCTCCCTGGTGACCGTCAGCCCCAGGTCGGCGGCCAGCCGCGCGACGGTGTCCTGCGTGATGCCCTCCAGCGCGCCGGCGTGCGACGGAGGTGTGGTCAGCACGCCGTCGCGCACCACGAAGACGTTGGCGCCGGTGCACTCGCTGACGTTGCCGGCCGCGTTCAGCAGCACCGCCTCGTCGAAGCCCGCCTGCATGGCCTCGGACTTGGCCATCACCGAGTTCAGGTAGGGGCCGGTGGCCTTGGCCGCGGTCGGCGTCACCCGGTGGTCGTTGCGCTGCCACGAGCTGGTCATCAGCCGCACGCCCGCCTCCAGCAGCGCGCCCCACTCCCAGGACGCGATCGAGACCACCGTCGGGCAGCCGCGCGCCGCCACGCCCATCTCGCCGTAGCCGCGGTGGGCCAGGTGACGGATGTAGCACGAGGACTGGCCGTTGGCCGCGACCGTGGCCAGCGTGGCCGCCCGCAGCTCCTCCAAGGTGTACGGCAACGGCATCCCGATGATCCGCGCGCTGCGCGCCAGCCGCCGCAGATGCTCCTCCAGCCGGAACACCGCCGGGCCGTCCGGCGTGTCGAAGGCCCTGGTGCCCTCCAGCACGGCGGTGCCGTAGTGCAGGGCGTGCGTCAGGACGTGCACCCGGGCCTCGCCCCAGGGCACCAGCTCGCCGTCCATCCAGATGTGCTCGGCCTCGCGCATCGTGCCGCTCCTCTCCGTAAATGGCCGCCAACAATCACAAGATGTAGGCCAATTCATTGATAAGTGGCACAGTAACCGGATAATAGTGGCGTGGGAAGAGAAGAGAACCTTGTCACCCTGGTCCGCGACCGGCTCCGGCTCCACGAGGGCACGGCCAGCCGGCGGCTCGCGGGCGCGCTGACCGACCTGGCCCAGACCGGCGCCATCGCCCCGGGCACCCGCCTGCCCTCCGAGCGCGACCTGGCCCAGGCGGTCGGGCTCAGCCGCGGGACGGTCGCCGCCGCCTTCAACGCCCTGTGCGATGAGGGCCTGTGCGAACGCCGGCACGGCAGCGGCACCTACGTGCTGGGCGTCCCGACGTTCGGCGGCCTGCTGCAGGGCGGCGCGGTGCTGGCCGACCTGTCGACCTCGGTCGTCCCCGACCCCTCGCACCTGGCGGTGCCCCCGCTGGACGCCGCCGCCCTGATGCGCGCGCCGAGCGGCCACGGCTACGACGCCATGGGCGACTCGCGGCTGCGCGCCGTGCTGGCCGCCCTGGACGCCGGGCCGCACCGCGAGATCCTGGTGACCTCGGGCGCCCAGCAGGGCATCGACCTGGCGGCCCGGGTGCTGCTGCGGCCCGGCGACCGCGTGCTGGTCGGCGACCCGGCCTACGGAGGCGCGCTCAGCGTGTTCCGGCGCGCCGGGGCCCACGCCGTCCCCGTGGACCTCGCCGACCCGGACGCCGTGCGCGACGCGCTGGCCCGCCACCGCCCGGCCGCCGTGTACGCGCTGCCGGTGGACAACCCGACCGGCCGCGTGGCCGACCTGCGGCACGTGGCCGAGCTGGCCGCGGCGGCGGACGTCCCGCTGGTGGAGGACCGGACCCTCGCGCCCGTGGTGTTCGACGGCCGGACGCCTCCGGAGCCGCTGGCCCTGGCCCATCCGCACGGCACGGTGACGGTGGGCTCGTTGTCGAAGGTGTTGTGGGGCGGCCTGCGGGTGGGCTGGCTCACCGCCCCCGAGCCGCTGCTGGCCCGGCTGCTGGAGGCCAAGCTCGACGCCGACCTGGCCACCAGCGCCGTCTCCCAGCGGCTGGCCGCCGACCTGCTCGACGGCGACCCCGTCCCGGCCTGGCTGGCCGAGCTGGCCCGCCGCCGCGACCACTTCACCGCCGCGCTGTCCGCGCGCCTGCCGTCGTGGACCTGGTCACGCCCGCAGGGCGGCCTGTCGGTGTGGGCCCGGCTGCCGGGCGCCGACACCGACCGGTTCGCCGCCGTCGCCCGCGAGCAGGGCGTGGCCGTCGCCCCCGGCTCGCTGTTCTCCCCGGACGGCCGCCACCGCGACCGCCTGCGCCTCAGCTTCGCCCTGCCGCCCGCCCTCCTCGACCAGGCGGTCGCCGCCCTGGCCCGCGCCTGGGAGCAGACCGGCCGCTGAGCTCCCCGCCCGGAACACGACGACGCCACGCCGGATCACCGGCGTGGCGTCGACGGACGAACGGGACGGGCCTCGGCTCAGCCCACCTTGACCTTCACCGGCTTGCTCTCGTGGTGCTGCCGGTCGAGCGAGGTGATCAGGTACGTGCCCGGCTTGGCCGGGTACGACGTCGTCGTCACCACGGCCGCCAGGTTGCGGGCGTCGGCGGTGTGGCAGTCCTTGCCCGACTCCGGCACCCGGTACACCGCGTAGGCCCGCGCCCCCTCGGACGGCGTCCAGGACACGGTGGAGCCGCTCGCCTTGACGCCGGCCGGCTTGCCGGGGGCCTCGCCGCCGCGGTCCTCCATGATCGGCAGCAGCGCCGGACGGCTGTAGTGCTCCTTGGCCACCCGGTCGATCGCGCCGAGCGGGTTGGTCAGGAGCTGCTTGGCGCTGAAGTAGATGTCGCCGTCGACCTGCTCGTAGCGCCGGTTCACCGTCAGGTGCGCCGACAGCTCGCCCGGGTTGGCCCAGGCGGCGTTGGTCCTGGTGCCGACCTGGTAGAGCGCCTGGCCGATGTAGAGCTGGACGTCGGTGCCCTTGACCGCGCCCGCCCACCAGGCCGTCAGCGTCTTGTAGTCGGCCGCCTTGAAGCCGCGCGGCCAGTAGAGCTGCGGGGCGACGTAGTCGACCGTGCCGTCCTCGATCCAGGAGCGGGCGTCGGCGTAGATCGAGTCGTAGGCGGACATGCCGGCCGTGGCCGACCCGTCGGGGTCGTTGGACTTGTTGCGCCAGATGCCGAACGGGCTGATGCCGAACTTCACGTGGTTCTTCGTGTCGTGGACGGCCGCGTCGACCTTGGCCACCAGCTTGTTCACGTTGTGGCGGCGCCAGTCGGCCAGCTTCCGGCCCTTGCCGTACTTGGCGAAGGCCGCCTTGTCGTCGAACGTGCCGCCGCCGCCCGGATAGGGGTAGAAGTAGTCGTCGAAGTGCACGCCGTCGACGTCGTAGCGGCTGACCACGTCGGTGATGACCTTCGTGACGTGCTCGCGCACCTGCGGCAGGCCGGGGTTGTAGTAGAGGCCGCCGCCGTACTTGACCGTCCAGTCGCGGTGCTGGCGGGCCGGGTGGTTCGCCGGGAGCTTGGACAGGTCGGCGGTCTCGGCCGCGCGGTAGGGGTTGAACCAGGCGTGGAACTCCAGGTTGCGCTTGTGGGCCTCGTCGATGAGGAACGGGAGCGGGTCCCAGCCCGGGTCCTTGCCCGCGGTGCCCGTCAGGTACTGCGACCAGGGCTCCAGCGAGGAGCGGTAGAGCGCGTCGGAGGCGGGCCGGACCTGGACGAAGACGGCGTTGAGATTGCGCTTGACCGCGCTGTCGAGGATCTTGACGTACTCGGCCTTCTGGCGGGCCTGGCCGAGGCCGGCGCGCGAGGGCCAGTCGATGTTCTTGACCGTCGCGATCCACACCCCGCGCAGCTGCCGCTTGGGGTAGCGGGGGTCGGGCTTGCAGGCCGCCGTCGCCTCGGCGGTGGCGGGGGCGGTGGTCGTCGTCTTCTTGGTCGCTGCGGGGCTCTCGGTCGCGCCGGGGCCGAACACGTAGGCGGCGCTGGTGGTCACGACCGCGAGGGCTGCAGCGGCTAGGAGTGGGCGTCCAGTTCGCATAGTGCAAACCAGTCTGGCAGCTGCTCCCGCGTGATCGGACCTGAAAAAAGAAATGCAGTCGTGATGCTTCTGTTACGAAACGGTAGATGTGGTGATCAAACGTGCGGGCCGGGAGGGACATGCCTCGCCCTCCCGGCTCAGCGCCGCTCCGTACCCATCACTCGGTGGCCGCCACCTTGCTCGCCAGGTTCGGCGGCAGCGGCTCGTAGCGCAGGAACGTGCGCGTGAACGTCCCGGTGCCGTGCGACATCGAACGCAGGTCGATGGCGTAGCGGGTGATCTCCAGCTCGGGCACCTCGGCCTTGACCAGCGTGCGCCCGGTGCCCACCGGCTCGGTGCCGAGCACGCGCCCGCGCCGCGAGGACAGGTCGGACATCACCGAGCCCACGTGGTCGTCGGCCACCAGCACCGACAGCTCGTCCACCGGCTCCAGCAGCAGGGTCGGGACCTTCGAGGCCGCCTCCTTCAGCGCGAGCTGGCCCGCGATCTGGAAGGCCATGTCGGAGGAGTCGACCGAGTGGGCCTTGCCGTCGTAGAGCGTGACGCGCACGTCCACCATGGGGTAGCCGGCCACCACGCCGCGCTCCATCTGGGCCCGCACGCCCTTCTCCACCGACGGGATGAACTGCCGGGGCACCACCCCGCCGACGATCTTGTCCACGAACTCGAACCCGCCGCCCGAGGGCAGGGGCTCGACCTCCAGATGGCAGATCGCGTACTGGCCGTGGCCGCCGGTCTGCTTGACGTTGCGGCCCATCGCCTGGCACCGGCCGCCGAACGTCTCGCGCAGCGGCACCCGCAGCTCGATCCGCTCGACCTCGACGCCGTGCCGGTTGGCCAGGCGGTCGAGCAGCACGTCGGTGTGCGCCTCGCCCATGCACCACAGCACGAGCTGCCGGGTCTCGGCGTTGTTCTCCAGGCGCAGCGTCGGGTCCTCGGCCACCAGCCGGCCGAGCGCCTGGGCCAGTTTGTCCTCGTCGGCCTTCGACTTCGCCCTGATCGCCACCGGCAGCAGCGGATCGGGCATCTGCCAGGACGTCATCAGCAGCGGACGGTCGACCTCCGACAACGTGTCGCCGGTCTCGGCCCGCGACAGCTTGGCCACGGCCACGATGTCCCCGGCCGAGCCCTTGGCCGCCGGGCGCTGGGTCTTGCCCAGCGGGCTGGTCAGCGTGCCGATGCGCTCGTCGACGTCGTGGTCCTCGTGCCCGCGGTCGGCCAGGCCGTGGCCGGAGACGTGCACGGTCATGTCGGGGCGCAGCGTGCCGGAGAAGACGCGGACGAGGCTGATGCGGCCCACGTACGGGTCGCTGGTGGTCTTGACGACCTCGGCCACGAGCGGGCCGTCGGGGTCGCACGCGATGCCGCCGACCGGCTTGCCGGACAGGTCGGTGATCTCGGGCATCGGGTGTTCCAGCGGCGAGGGGAAGCCCTGGGTCACCAGCTCCAGCAGCTCCGTCATACCCACCGCGTGGCCGTCGCCGAGCCCGCTGCACAGCACCGGGAAGAAGCTGCCGCGGGCGACCGCCTTCTCCAGGTCGTCCACCAGGACCTTGGTGTCGATGGGCTCGCCCGCCAGGTAGCGGTCCATGAGCGACTCGTCCTCGCTCTCCTGGATGATGCCCTCGATCAGCTCGCCGCGCCGCTCGTCGATCTGCGCCTCGTACTCGGCGCCCGGCTCCTTCTCGGTGCGCGCGCCGGTGGCGTAGTTGTAGAACTTCTGCGACAGCAGGCCGATCAGGCCGTTGACGTGCCCGTTGGTGATCACCGGCAGGTAGAGCGGCGCGACGCCGTCGCCGAAGACGTCCTGGCAGGTGGCCAGCACCTCGTCGAAGTCGGCGCGCTGGTGGTCGATCTTGGTGATCACCACCGCCCTGGGCATGGCGACCTGGGCGCACTCCTCCCAGAGCATCTGCGTGAGCCCGTCGATCCCCTCGGAGGCCGACACGACGAACAGGGCGGCGTCGGCGGCGCGCAGCCCGGCGCGCAGGTCGCCGACGAAGTCGGCGTAACCCGGGGTGTCGAGCAGGTTGATCTTGATGCCGTTGTGCACGAGCGGCGCCAGCGCCAGGTTGACCGACCGCTGCTGGCGCACCTCGACCTCGTCGAAGTCGGTGACCGTGTTGCCGTCCTCCACCCGGCCCGGCCGCTGGACGGTGCCCGTCGCCGCGAGCAGCTGCTCGACCAGGGTGGTCTTGCCCGCTCCCGAGTGGCCGACCAGCACGACGTTGCGTATCGCATCCGCCCTGTCGGCCGTGGGTGCCCTGCCCGCGGCTCCCATGGCCCCGCCGGAGTTCCTTTCCGCCACTTCGCCTCCCACGTCGTCGGTGCATCCAACGCCGCGCCCGCGCGGAGGGTGTCAGGAACCGCATGGACGCGGTGTGTTCACCAAATACCCCTGTGGCGAATATCACAAGGGGTGCGGGGCAAAGAAAGTGGCCGCTCACGTGATGGCCTACGATCGGACCGCGATGCTCAAACTCCTGCGACCGGCCATGACCCGGATACTCACCCCGCTGGGCAGGGCTCTCGTCGGCCGCGGGATCGGCCCGAACGCCGTCACGGCGATCGGCACCCTCGGCACGGTGATCTCGGCCCTGCTCCTGTTCCCGCTGGGCCGGCTGGCCTGGGGGGCGCTGCTCATCACCGTCTTCGTGCTGTTCGACCTGCTCGACGGCGTCGTGGCCCGGCTGGGCGGCAAGGGGGGCACCGTCTGGGGCGCCTTCCTCGACTCCACGCTCGACCGGGTGGCCGACGCCGCCATCTTCGCCGGCCTGATCCTGTACTTCGTCGCCGGGGGCGACACGCTGATGGCCGGCGTGACGCTGGCCTGCCTCGTCGCCGGGTCGCTGGTCTCCTACGCCAAGGCCAGGGCCGAGGGCCTCGGGCTCACGGCGGACGTGGGGCTGGCCGAACGTCCCGAGCGGCTGGTCGTGGCCCTCGTCGCGACCTTCTTCTCGGGGGTCGGGGTGCCGTACGTGCTGCCGCTCGGGATGTGGCTGCTGGCGGCGGCCTCCACCATCACCGTCGTGCAGCGGGTCGTGCACGTCCACCGGCAGACGAGGGAGCGATGAGCGAGAAGACCTCCATCGGCGACCGCATCGTGGCGGCGGGCTTCGCAGCGGGCTGGAAGCTGGTCCCGCTGCTGCCCCAGCGGCCCACGGCGGCGGTCTTCCGCCTCCTGGCCGACCGGGTGTGGCGCAAGCGCGGCAAGTCCGTGCGCCGCCTGGAGTCCAACCTGGCCAGGGTCACCGGCATCGACGCCGGCAGCGCGGAGCTGCGCGAGCTGAGCAGGGCCGGCATGCGCTCCTACTTCCGCTACTTCCACGAGGTCTTCCGCCTGCCCTCGATCCCGCGGCCGGAGATCGTCCGGCGCACCCACGTCATCGGGGCCGAGCACATCCACGACACCCTGGCCACGGGCCGGGGCGTGGTGCTGGCCCTGCCGCACATGGGCAACTGGGACGCGGCGGGCGCCTGGCTGGTCGGCGTCGGCCACCCGTTCACCACGGTCGCCGAGCGGCTGAAGCCCGAGTCGCTGTTCCGCCGCTACGTCGCCTTCCGCGAGGGGCTCGGCATGGAGGTGCTGCCGCTCACCGGCGGCGACGGCCACAACTTCGGCACCCTCGCCGGCCGCGTGCGCAAGGGCGGCGTGGTCTGCCTGCCCGCCGAGCGCGACCTGACGAAGAGCGGCATCGAGGTGCGCTTCTTCGGCGCCACCACCAAGGTGCCGGCCGGGCCGCCGCTGCTGGCCGTCCAGACCGGCGCCGCGCTGCTGCCGGCCACCGTCTACTTCGTGGGCGACGACTGGGGCATCCACATCCACGAGGAGATCCCGGTGCCCGCCGAGGGCACCCGGCAGGAGAAGGTGGCGGCCGTCGCCCAGGCCATGACGGACGTCTTCGAGAAGGGCATCGCCGAGCACCCGGAGGACTGGCACATGTTGCAGCGGCTCTGGCTGGAGGACCTGCCGAAATGAAGGTCGGCATCGTCTGCCCCTACTCCTGGGACATGCCGGGCGGGGTCAAGCAGCACATCGACGACCTGGCCCAGGCGCTGATGGCGCAGGGGCACGAGGTCTCGGTCATCGCGCCCGCCGCCGACGACGACGAGCTGCCCCCGTACGTGACGGGCGCCGGCCGGGCGGTGCCGGTGCCTTACAACGGGTCGGTGGCCCGGATGTCGTTCGGGTTCCTGTCGGCCGCGCGGGTGCGGCGCTGGGTGCGTACGGGCGACTTCGACGTGCTGCACATCCACGAGCCGCTGATCCCCAGCCTCGGCGTGCTGGCCTGCTGGGCGGCCAAGGGGCCGATCGTGGCGACCTTCCACGCCTCCTTCACCCGCTCGCGCGCCATCGCCGTGGCCGAACCGCTGCTGCGCAGCGCACTGGAGAAGCTGAGCGGCCGCATCGCGGTCTCCGACGCGGCGCGCAAGAGCCTGGTCGAGCAGTTCGGCGGCGACACCGTGCTGATCCCCAACGGGGTGACCGTGGCCCGCTACACCGAGGCCGAGCCGCTGCCCGGCTGGGGCCCCGACGGCGCCACGATCGGCTTCCTCGGCCGCATGGACGAAGAGCGCAAGGGCCTGCCGATCCTGCTCGACGCCTTCAACGCCCTGGCCGCCGAGCGTCCCGGCCTGAAGCTGCTCATCGCCGGGCCAGGTGACGCCAAAGACGTCTACGACAAGGTGCCCAAGCCCTTCCACGAGCGGGTCACCGTGCTCGGCATGGTGAGCGAGGCCGACAAGATCCGTGCCTACCACTCGGTCGACGTGTTCTGCGCCCCCAACACCCGGGGCGAGAGCTTCGGCATCGTGCTGGCCGAGGCCATGGCCTCGGGGGCGACGGTGCTGGCCAGCGACATCCCGGCCTTCCGCAAGGTGCTGGGCGAGGGGCAGGCCGGCGCGCTGTTCGCCAACGGCGACGCCGCCTCGCTCGCCCGCGAGGCCGCCGCACTGCTCGACGCGCCCGAGCGGCGCGCCAAACTGGCCGCCGAGGCGCTGGTGGCGGTCAGGAAGTACGACTGGTCCACGGTCGCCCGCGACGTGGTGCGCGTCTATGAGACGGTGACCACCAGCGGCGCGGGCCGGGTGGAGGAAGACCTGTGACCGCCTGCCGAGAGCTCCTGTAGGGAACCGCTGTGACATCCACCATGATCGTGCTGATCGTGGGCATCGTCGTCGTGCTCACGGCCGTCTACGTCTCCTGGCGCGCGGGCCGGCTCGACCGCCTGCACATCCGGCTCGAACTGGCCCGCGAGGCGCTGGACGCCGCGCTCATGCGGCGCCGGGCCGTGGTGCTCGAACTGGCCGGCTCGCGCCTGCTCGACCCCGCGACCTCGCTGGTGCTGGCCGCCGCCGCCCACGAGGCCAGGATCGCCGGGCCCGAGGAGCGCGAGCACGCCGAGAGCGACCTGTCGCGGGCTCTGCGGGCCGCGGCCGACCAGGAGCGTTTCAGGGAGAAGCTGGCCGAGGCGCCCGGCGGTGGCGACCTGCTGGAGGAGCTCGACGCCGCGGTGGCCAAGGTCGTCTATTCGCGCCGGTTCTACAACAACGCGGTCGGGGTGACCCGTACGGCGCAGCGGCGCTGGCTGGCCAGGACGCTGCGATTGGCCGGTCACACCGAGTTCCCGGAATTCTTCGAGATTGATGACAATCCGCCCGCAACTATGTCGCCTGAATGACCAAATGTGGAGAGGCCGGTAAGCTTCTCCCGATTTCTGGGCAAAGGCGAGGAGTTGTTGCAAGGTGCGGCTATCCCGGATGATCTCGGTGACTCTGGCAGGGGCGGCCGTGCTGGGGCCCGTCGCGGCCTGCTCGTCCGACGAGCCTCCCGCGCCGGGCAAGGCGCCGCAGGCGGCCACCGCCGCCCCCTCCGAGGAGCCCACCGAGCAGGCCGAGGGGCACCCGTTCACCGGGCAGCCCTTCGAGGAGCTCAAGCCGGTGCTCGCGGTGAAGATCGAGAACACCGCCGCGGGCAAGCCCCAGCTCGGGCTCAAGAGCGCGGACGTCGTCTACGTCGAGCAGGTCGAGGCCGGCCTGACCCGGCTGATGGCGATCTTCTCCTCGAAGATCCCGGCCAAGGTGGGCCCGGTGCGCAGCGCCCGCATCTCCGACCTGCACATCGTCCCGCAGTTCGGCAAGCCGGCGTTCGCCTACTCCGGCGCGCAGACCAAGATGTTGCCGTTCATCGCCAAGGCCCCGCTGTACGACGTCGGCGACACCCGCAACCCCGGCGCCTACTTCCGCCAGCCGGGCCGCTACGCCCCCTACAACCTGTTCGCCAACACCAAGAAGCTGCTGTCGGGCGCCCCCAAGGCCACCGAGGCCAAGGACATCGGCTTCACCTTCGGCGACGCGCCCGCCGAGGGCGGCGTGGACAAGAAGTCGTACACCGTCAGGTGGCCCGCGGCGCGCTTCACCTTCGCCTGGTCGGAGGCCAAGAAGCAGTGGCTGATCTGGCAGGACGGCAAGAAGGACATGGCGGCCGAGGGCGGCCAGCTCGGCGCGCCCACGATCGTCGTGCAGTACACCAAGACCGAGCGCTCGCAGTTCCACGACTTCCACCAGAGCTACACCCCGCTCGTGCACACCACCGGCAAGGGCAAGGCCGTCGTGCTGCGCGACGGCAAAGCCTACGCGGCCAACTGGGAACGGGAATCGGAGGAGACCGGTACGACGTTCACCACTGAGAGCGGCGAGCCGATGAACTTCGCCCCCGGCCAGGTCTGGATCGCGCTCGCCAGCCGCAAGCCCGTCACCCCTTGATGGCCGTTCTGTATAACTTGAGCGGCAAATCCTGACATCGTGGCATGTCGGGGGAGGGGTCCATCAGGACCTACGATGGGTTTGATAACTTACCGTCCGCCCTGAGAGCCCGTGAGGAAGACCGTGTCCAGCACGCCTGAAAGCACCCCCGTCACCGGAACGGCCCGCGTCAAGCGCGGCATGGCCGAGATGCTCAAGGGTGGCGTCATCATGGACGTCGTCACCCCCGAGCAGGCCAAGATCGCTGAGGATGCCGGCGCCGTCGCCGTCATGGCCCTTGAGCGTGTGCCCGCCGACATCCGCGCCCAGGGCGGCGTGTCCAGGATGAGCGACCCCGACATGATCGACGGCATCATCGCCGCCGTGTCGATCCCCGTCATGGCCAAGGCCCGCATCGGCCACTTCGTCGAGGCCAAGGTCCTGCAGTCGCTCGGCGTCGACTACGTCGACGAGTCCGAGGTGCTCACCCCGGCCGACTACGCCAACCACATCGACAAGTGGCAGTTCACCGTGCCCTTCGTCTGTGGCGCCACCAACCTGGGCGAGGCCCTGCGCCGCATCACCGAGGGCGCGGCCATGATCCGCTCCAAGGGCGAGGCCGGCACCGGCGACGTCTCCAACGCCGTCACCCACATGCGCACCATCCGCGCCGAGATCAGGCGCCTCACCACGCTGGCCGAGGACGAGCTCTACGTGGCCGCCAAGGAACTGCAGGCCCCCTACGAGCTGGTCGCCGAGGTCGCCAGGAACGGCAAGCTGCCGGTCGTGCTGTTCACCGCGGGCGGCATCGCCACCCCGGCCGACGCCGCCATGATGATGCAGCTCGGCGCCGAGGGCGTGTTCGTCGGCTCGGGCATCTTCAAGTCGGGCGACCCGGCCAAGCGCGCCGCGGCCATCGTCAAGGCCACCACGTTCTACGACGACGCCGACGTCGTCGCCAAGGTCTCGCGCGGTCTCGGCGAGGCCATGGTCGGCATCAACGTCGACGAGATCCCGCAGCCGCACCGGCTGGCCGAGCGCGGCTGGTGAACCGGCGCGTCGCCGCAGGCCGGCGGCCCGCCGTAGGTCCATGATCGTCATGTGACGATGAAAAGCTTCGTAAGAGGCGGCATTCGCGAAGGATGTCGCCTCTTTCGTGTTGTCCGCGGTTCACCGGCCTGTCATGCGACTCGGTCAGGCTACGGGCGTCCCTCACCCTTGATCGTCCCGAGGAGCGCACCGTGTCCCAGCTGAACCGACGGCACTTCCTGGTCACCGGCCTGGCGGCGGGCGCCGCCGCGGCGATCCCCGCCACGGCGGCGAGCGCCGAGCCGGACCCCGCCGTACAGACCGCGCAGGCACTGGCCTCGCGCGGGTTGTCGACCGATCCCTTCACGCTCGGCGTGGCCTGCGGCGACCCCGATCACGAGGGGTTCGTGCTGTGGACCAGGCTGGCGCAGAACCCGCTGGCCGAGGACGGCTTCGGCGGCATGCCGCAGCGCCCGTTCCCGGTGCAGTGGCAGGTCTACGCCGACGAGCGCGGGCGCCGCGTCGTCCGGTCGGGGGTGGCGGTCGCCGTGCCGGAGTGGGGGCACAGCGTGCACGTCGAGGTCGACCGGCTGAGCTCGGACCGGGACTACTGGTACCGCTTCCGCGTCGGCCCGTACGTCTCGCCCATGGGACGGGCGCGCACGGCCCCGCACCCGCTGTCCTACGGCGGCGCGCTGTCGATGGCCTTCGTCTCCTGCGCCCAGTACGAGCACGGCTGGTTCACCTCCTACCGCAGGCTGGCCGAGGAGCACCCGGACCTGATCCTGCACCTGGGCGACTACCAGTACGAATACACCAAGGACACCTACACCATCCCGGGCGGCAACGTCCGCGACCACGAGGGCCCCGAGACCGAGACCCTGGCCGGCTACCGCCAGCGGCACGCCCAGTACAAGGCCGACCCCGACCTGCAGGCCGCGCACGCCGCCGCGCCCTGGCTGGTCGTCTGGGACGACCACGAGCTGGACAACAACTGGGCCGACGAGGTGCCGGAGAAGCCGCAGGTGCCCCAGCCGGACTTCCTGGCCCGCCGCGCCGCCGCCTTCCGCGCCTACTACGAGAACATGCCGCTGCGCCGCACGTCGATCCCGCGCGGCATCGACATGCAGCTCTACCGGCGGATCCGGTGGGGCAGGATGGCCACCTTCCACATGATGGACACCCGCCAGTACCGCGACGACCAGGGCTGCGGCGACGGCTACCGCGACTGCCCGGCCGCCGTGGACCCGGCGCGCTCGATCACCGGCGCGGCCCAGGAGCAGTGGCTGATCGACGGCTTCCACCGCTCGCGCGCCCAGTGGGACATCCTGGGCCAGCAGGTGTTCTTCGCCCAGCGCGACAACAACGCCGGCCCCGCCAAGATCACCTCGATGGACGCCTGGGACGGCTACGTCGCCTCCCGCCGGCGCATCACCCAGGGCTGGGTGGACGCCGAGGTGCGCAACCCGGTGGTGCTGACCGGCGACGTGCACGCCCACTGGGCCAGCGACCTCAAGCTCGACTACGACGACCCGACCGGCCCCACCGTGGGCTCGGAACTCGTGGCCACCTCCATCACCACGGGCGGCGACGGCGCGGACTCCGACCCGGCGACGCATCCGTACCTGACGATCAACCCGCATCTGAAGTTCTACAACAACCAGCGCGGATACGTGCTGACGAAGATCGAGCGCGACCTGCTCACGGCCGACTTCAAGGTCGTGCCGCAGGTGCGCGAGCCTGGGGCGCAGGCGTACACGCGGGCGACGTTCGTGGTGGAGGACCGGGTGCCGGGGGTGCGGCAGACGTACCTGCGGCCGCTGGACCCGGCGATCGGCGCCAGGAAGCAGGTGACGGTGGAGGACACCGTCCGGCTGGAGACCGAACGCCCGTAGCCCTGAGGCAGGCGGCGTCCCCGGGGGCTGGGACGCCGCCTTTTCTTCGCCCGGAATATTAGCCAGGCTAAGTTAGTTGGGCTAAGTATGAGGGACGATCCCACCCAGATGGCCGAGCAGGTCTCCAAGGTGCTGCGCCACCTGGTCCTGCTGCTGCGGCGCTCCAGCGCCGGCCAGCCCGTCACCACCCAGCAGTACGCCGTGCTCGGCTCGCTCGAACACGGCCCGCGCCGGATGACCGAGCTGGCCGAGGAGCACGCCGTCCAGCTGCCGACCATGACCGTGCAGATCAACCGGCTGGAGTACGCGGGCCTGGTGGCGCGTGGCTCCGACCCGGCCGACGCCCGCGTCAGGACGGTCGAGCTCACCGGCGAGGGCCGCGACCGGCTGCACGCCGTGCGCCGGGCCAGGATCGCCCGCCTCGCCCAGGACCTGGCCGCGCTCACCGACGACGAACGCGACGTGCTCGCCGCGGCCCTGCCCGTCCTGGCCAAGCTCGGCATCGACAGAACCACCCAGTAAGGGGACAACATGCAAACCGGCGGCGGAATCCTGCGCCAGCCGATGTCCGTCTGGGCCACCGCGTTCGCCGCGGTCGTGGCCTTCATGGGCATCGGCCTCGTCGACCCCATCCTGCCCTCCATCGCCCAAGGGCTGCACGCCACGCCCAGCCAGGTGTCCCTGCTGTTCACCAGCTACTTCCTGGTCACCGCCGTGGCCATGCTGATCACCGGCTGGGTCTCCAGCCGCATCGGCGGCAAGCGCACGCTGCTGGCCGGGCTGGCGCTGGTCGTGCTGTTCGCCGCGCTGGCCGGCACCTCCGGCAGCGTCGCCGAGCTCGTCGGCTTCCGCGCCGGCTGGGGCCTCGGCAACGCCCTGTTCGTGGCCACCGCGCTGGCCGTCATCGTCGGCGCGGCCAGCGGCGGCGCGGAGTCGGCCATCATCCTGTACGAGGCCGCGCTCGGTCTCGGCATCTCCGCCGGCCCGCTGGTCGGCGCGCTGCTCGGCGACTGGAACTGGCGGGCGCCGTTCTTCGGCACCGCCACGCTGATGGCCGCCGGTTTCGTGCTGATCGCCAGCCTGCTCAGGACGGGGCCCAAGCCCGCGGTCAAGACCGGGCTCGGCGCCCCCATCCGGGCCCTGGCCCACGGCGGGCTGTCCACGACCGCCTTCACCGCCCTGTTCTACAACTTCGCCTTCTTCACGATCCTCGCCTTCACCCCGTTCATCCTGCACATGTCGCCGTACGGCATCGGCGCGGTGTTCTTCGGCTGGGGCGTCTGCGTGGCGCTGGCCTCGGTGTTCGGCGCGCCGCCGCTGCAGCGCAGGATCGGCTCGGTCAACGTGCTCCACCTGGCCCTGGGCCTGCTCGCGCTCTTCCAGGTCGGCATCGCCGTGTCGGGGACGGCCGGGGCGCACGCCGGGATCATCGTGTTCACCGTCCTGTCCGGCATCCCGATCGGGCTGAACAACACCGTCTTCACCGAGTCGGCCATGGAGGTCTCCGACGCCCCGAGGCCCGTCGCCTCGGCCGGGTACAACTTCGTGCGCTGGATGGGCGGCGCGCTGGCGCCGTTCGTCGCGACCAAGCTCGGCGAGGAGATCGGCATCGCCGTCCCCTACGTCGTCGGGGCCGCCTGCTGCGCGATCGGCATGGCCTTCCTGTACGCCCGCCGCCACCACCTGAGCGCCCTGGCCCGCGTGGACGCCGTCCAGGCCGCCGCCTGACCCCGCTTTTACGCCAGAGTGCTCTGGTAGGAAGATGCCGGGCCATCATGGTGTTGAATTGTCGGAAACCGGACCTTAACGGAAGGATCGCTGTGCCCACGATCGGTGTACTCGCTCTCCAGGGAGACGTGCGCGAGCATGCGCGCATGCTCCAGGAGGCCGGCGCGTCGGCCGTCGCCGTGCGCCGCCCGGCCGAGCTCGACGCGGTCGACGGCCTGGTGATCCCCGGCGGCGAGTCGACCACCATGTGGAAGCTCGCCGACACCTTCGACATGCTGGAACCGCTGCGGATGCGGATCAAGGAGGGCATGCCCGCCTACGGCTCGTGCGCCGGCATGATCATGCTGGCCGACCGCATCGAGGACGGCATCGAGGGCCAGCAGACCATCGGCGGCATCGACATGGTGGTCAGGCGCAACGCCTTCGGCCGCCAGGTGGACTCGTTCGAGTCGGACCTGGACTTCGCGGGCGAACGCGTACACGCTGTGTTCATCCGTGCTCCGTGGGTGGAATCGATCGGCACTGACGTTCAGGTGCTGGGTACGGCCGAGCCTGGGGATAGGATCGTCGCGGTCCGTCAAGGGCCGTTGCTCGCGACCTCGTTCCACCCCGAGCTGACCGGGGACACGCGCGTGCACCGTTACTTCGTAGACATGGTGAGGGAGCTCTAGGTAATGTCCGGCCACTCCAAATGGGCGACGACGAAGCACAAGAAGGCCGCGCTCGACGCCAAGCGCGGCAAGCTGTTCGCGAAGCTCATCAAGAACATCGAGGTGGCGGCACGGACCGGTGGCCCTGACCCGGACGCCAACCCCACCCTCTTCGACGCCATCTTCAAGGCCAAGAAGAACTCCGTGCCCAACGACAACATCGAGCGGGCGCGCAAGCGCGGCGGCGGCCTGGAGGCCGGCGGCGCCGACTGGCAGACCATCACGTACGAGGGCTACGCGCCCGGCGGCGTCGCGGTGCTCATCGAGTGCCTCACCGACAACCGCAACCGCGCCGCCTCCGAGGTCCGCGTCGCGCTGACCCGCAACGGCGGCTCGCTGGCCGACCCGGGCTCGGTGTCGTACATGTTCAACCGCAAGGGCGTCGTGATCGTGCCCAAGAACGGCCTCGACGAGGACACCGTCCTGATGGCCGTGCTCGACGCGGGCGCCGAAGAGGTCAACGACATGGGCGACTCCTTCGAGGTCGTCTCCGAGGCCGGCGACCTCGTGCCGGTCCGCAAGGCGCTCCAGGAGGCCGGCATCGACTACGACTCGGCCGAGTCGAGCTTCCTGCCGACGATGAGCGTGCCGCTCGACGAGGAGGGCGCCAAGAAGGTGTTCCGCCTGATCGACGCGCTGGAGGACAGCGACGACGTCCAGAACGTCTACGCCAACTTCGACGTCTCCGACGACGTCCTGGCCGCCCTCGACTGATCCTGCGCCACCGAGGGCCCGGGGGCGACCCCGGGCCCTCACTCTTTCCCGGGGCCGGTTTCCGCCCTTGACCTGGCACTTGCCGGGCCCGGGGGTCTTCGACACCAAATGCCCACCCGGCCGTTACGCGTGCGCCCGCGCCCTGACGCGGCTAGGGTCGGGCGACGTGAATTCCCCCATCCCACCGACTCCTGTACCCGTGCCCCCGGCCGCCCGGCCTCCTGCGTCCTACCGCGCGCTGGGCTGGCTGCTGGCCGTGCCCGCGCTGCTCGGCACCCTGATCACGCTGGTCCTGCCGACGGTCCAGACGATCGTGCTCAGCCTGCACAGCGGCGGCGTGCTGCAGCCGAGCAGCTTCGTGGGCCTGGACAACTACGGCAAGGTGCTGGGCGGCGAGGAGTTCTGGCGGGCGCTGGGCTTCACGCTCTCGCTGACCGTGGGCCCCCTGCTGGTGGCCGTGGTCGTGGGGCCGCTGCTCGCCCTGGCGCTCGACCGGGGCGGCGCCCTGCTGCGGCGCGCGGGCCTGGTCGTGACGTCGCTGGCGATCGTCACGTTCTCGCCGATCGGCGTGGCGGCGGCCTGGCTGCGGGGGACGTCGCCCGACGGGCCGGGCATCGCCACGCTGGCCGAGGGCCTGCGCGACCCCGCCACGGCCCCGGGGACACTGCGGCTCGTCGTCGTGGCCGCCACCTTCGGGGTGGTGTGCGCGCTGGCGCTGACGGCGTTCCTGCCCGCGCTGCGCGGCGGCACCGCCGGGCGCGCCACGATCGTGGTGGGGGTGCTGGTGGCGCTGGCGACCGTCGCCGTGGGGGCGCAGGCGTTCTCGATCGGCATGGCGCTCACCCGGGGAGGCCCTGAGCGCGCCACACAGACCCTCGCGGGCCTCCAGTACGACTTCGCCTTCAGAATGGCCCAGTTCGGCCCTGGGGCGGCCGTCGCGGCCCTGACGGGCGTACTTCTCGGCGTGCTCGGCGTCGTCGCGGTGGTCGTCGCGGTGGCCGCCCGCCTCCGTGTCACCGTGCTCCCCAAGCGGGATCGGCGTGGAGCGTTCCCCGGCCCGGAGTCCGGGCGGGCGCGGGCCGGAGGCGGTGTCGTCGCCGGGGCCGTGGCGCTGGTGCTGGTGGTGGCCGTCGGGCTGGTCTGCGCCTGGCCGTGGATCTCCGGCGTGCTCGCGGGCGGCGACGGCGCCGCGTCCGGCGGGCTGCGCGGGCAGGTCAACACCTGGGTCCCCGCCGTGGCCGGCGCGCTGGTGTCGGTCGGCGTGGCCTACCTGGCCGCCCTCGGCATCGGCGGCCTGCGTCCCCTGGGCGCGCGCAGCGAGTGGCTGCTGCTGCCGTTCGCCCCCTGGCTGTTCGTCGGCACCGGCCCCCTCGGCGTGGCCGACTGGCAGAACATGCGCAACCTGCGCCTCGTGGACACCTTCTTCGCCCTGTTCCCGCCGCTGCTGGTCAGCGTTCCGGCGCTGCTGGTGCTGACGCTGCTGTGCAAGGGGCTGGCCGAGCGGAACGACCGGGACTTCTTCGGCGGCGTGCTGCTGCCGTCCCTGCCGATGGCGGGCGTGCTGGCCGGCGCCGTCACGCTGGTCAACGCCCAGGACGTGCTCTGGCCGCTGCTCGTGGCCCAGAGCCCGGAGCTGTTCACCGTGCCCGTCACGCAGATGGGCCGGCTCGGCGGCTTCCACGGCGTCCCCGACGTCGGCGCGAGCACCCCGTTGGTCGTCGTCGTGGTCGCGCTGGCCGCCGTCGTGGCCGCCCAGCTGCGGTACCTGGACAGGCTCGCCGTCCGCGTAAACGGATCGCGACCTGCCCGTACCAGCCCGTAGGTTGAGTGGTTGTGGAAATTCGCGATCTCACCCCCGACGACCTTGACGACGTTCTCGACCTGCGTAAACGTTCCTTCGGCCCGATCTCCGGCGCGGAGGCCGAGCGGTGGCGCCACACCGTGACGCCCACGCTCGGCGAGGGTCGCTACCTGGGCGCGTTCGAGGGCGGCAGGCTCGCCGCCTCGGCCCGGCTGCGCGGCTTCACCCAATGGTGGTACGGCCGTCCGCAGCCCATGGCCGGCGTCGCGGGGGTCACCGTCAACCCGGAGGACCGCGGCCACGGCGTCGGCACCGCCATCATGCGCGCCGTCATCGACCGCGCCGCCGCCCACGGCGACGCCGTCTCGGCGCTCTACCCGGCCACCACGCCCCTGTACCGCTCGCTCGGCTACGAGCACGCCGGAGCCCGGCACATGATCACGCTGCCCGCCGAGTCGCTGCGCCGCATCAGGCCGTCCGGCGAGGTCAAGCTGCGCAGGATGGGCCCCGCCGACGCCGCCGAGGTCGTCTCCCTGCTCCACCGCACGCACGAGGCGGCCCGCTCCAGCGGCCCCGTCGCCTGGGACGAGAACGCCTGGCGCGTCTGGCTGTCCAACGAGGAGGACTTCCTCTACCTGGCCCCCGACGGCTACCTCGTCTACCGCTGGAACGGCGACGACATGCACGTCGAGAACCTGGTCGCCGGGTCCGGGGAGACGGCCAGGGCGCTGTGGTCGATGGTGGGCAGCTCGTCGTCCATCGCCAGGAAGGTCACCGCGCCGGTCGCCCCCGACGACCCGGTGCTGTGGCTGCTCGGCGAGCGCTCCACCGACCGCGTCACGCAGGTGCGCTGGATGTTCAGGGTGCTCGACGTGGCCGCGGCCGTGGCGCGCAGGGGCTTCCCCGCCGCCGTCACGGGCGGGGCCGTGGTCTCCGTGGACGACCCGCTGCGCGGCGGCGGCTCCTTCCGGCTGGAGTTCTCCGGCGGCTCCGGCACGGCCGTCCCGGCCGCCCCGGCGGGCGGCGGGGGCGCGGCGCTGAGCGTGGGCGGCTTCTCCGCCCTGTACGCCGGCGTGCCCACCGCGACGCTGCGCAGGACCGGCCTGATGTCCGGCGACGATCGTCACGACGAGCTGCTCGACACCGCCTTCGCCGCCAAGCCGTACATGCTCGACTACTTCTGACGGGCCCGCCCGCCGTTCGCGGCGGGCGATTCACGGTGCGCGGCCAGCTCAGCCGGGGTAGAGTCTCGTGCCGAACAGATGTTCGGCGGCGCGGGAGGCAAGCCGGTGCGGGTGATGGGCGTCGATCCGGGGCTGACCCGGTGCGGCCTGGGCGCGGTCGAGGGGCGGCCGGGCGCGCCGCTGTCGCTGGTGGCCGTCGGGGTGGTGCGCACGGGTTCCGACGAGGAGCTCGGCACCCGGCTGGTCGGCATCGAGGCCGGCATCGAGCGCTGGCTCGACGAGGTCCGTCCCGACGCCGTGGCCGTGGAGCGCGTCTTCGCCCAGCACAACGTCCGCACGGTCATGGGCACCGCGCAGGCGGCCGGGATCGCCGTGCTGTGCGCGGCCCGGCGCGGGCTGCCGGTCGCGCTGCACACGCCCTCGGAGGTCAAGGCCGCCGTCACCGGCAGCGGCACGGCCGACAAGAAGCAGGTCGGCACGATGATCACCCGGCTGCTGCGGCTGGCCGAGATGCCCAAGCCGGCCGACGCCGCCGACGCGCTGGCCCTGGCCATCTGCCACATCTGGCGCGGCGGCGCCCAGCACCGGCTGGCCGAGGCCATGACCCGCGCCGGCAAGGGGCGCTGACCCGTGCGGAGAGCGCGGGCCGACCGTTTCGTGGAGTTCGTGAAGAAGGAGATCGAGTCGTGATCGCGTCGGTGGCGGGCAGGGTGGCGTCGGTCGCGCCCGACGGAGCCGTGATCGAGGTCGGGGGCGTCGGCATCCTCGCCCACTGCACCCCCGGCACGCTGGCCACGCTGCGCGTGGGCGAGCAGGCCAGGCTGGCCACCTCGCTGGTGGTGCGCGAGGAGTCGCTGACCCTCTACGGCTTCGCCGGCGACGACGAGCGGGCCGTCTTCGAGATGCTCCAGACGGCCAGCGGCGTCGGCCCCAAGCTGGCGCTGGCGATGCTCGCCGTCCACACGCCCAACGCGCTGCGGGTGGCCGTGGCCGCCGCCGACCTCAAGGCGCTCACGCGGGTGCCGGGCATCGGGCAGAAGGGCGCCCAGCGCATCGTCCTGGAGCTGAAGGACCGGCTCGGCACCCCCGAGGAGGCCGTCAACGCGGCGATCGGCGGGGAGCGGCGCGCCGCCCTGTGGCGCGAGCAGGTGCACTCCGGCCTGGTGGGCCTGGGCTATTCGAGCAAGGACGCCGACGAGGCCGTGGCCGGGGTCGCGCCCGAGGCCGAGGCCGACCTCGCCGCCGGCCGCCAGCCGCAGGTGGCCGCGCTGCTGAAGGCCGCGCTCCGGTCGCTCAGCGTACGATGATCATGAAGTCCGAGACGACGCCCCGGCGCGCGGGAAGGAGCGGTGGCCATGGACTATGAGCGTGAGCTGGTCTCCGCCGACGCCGGCGGCGACGAGCTGCAGATCGAGGCGGCGCTGCGGCCCAAGCGGCTGGGCGAGTTCATCGGCCAGGGCCGGGTGCGCGAGCAGCTGTCCCTGGTGCTGGAGAGCGCCATGCGCCGGCAGCGTCCGCCGGACCACGTGCTGATGAGCGGGTCGCCCGGCCTGGGCAAGACCACCCTGGCCATGATCATCGCGGCCGAGCTCAACATGCCGCTCCGCATCACCTCCGGCCCCGCCCTGGAGCGGGCCGGCGACCTCGCCGCCATCCTGTCCACGCTGACGGAGGGCGAGGTGCTGTTCATCGACGAGATCCACCGCATGGCCAGGCCCGCCGAGGAGATGCTCTACCTGGCCATGGAGGACTTCCGGGTCGACATCGTCGTGGGCAAGGGGCCGGGCGCGACCGCGATCCCGCTCGACATCGCGCCGTTCACGCTGGTCGGCGCCACCACGCGGGCCGGCCTGCTGCCGGCGCCGCTGCGCGACCGGTTCGGGTTCACCGCCCACATGGACTTCTACGAGGTCGGCGAGCTGGAGCAGGTGCTCCACCGGTCGGCGCGGCTGCTCGGCGTCGTCCTGCCCGAGGAGGGCGCCCACGAGATCGCCCGGCGGTCGCGCGGCACGCCCCGCATCGCCAACCGGCTGCTGCGCCGCGTCCGCGACTTCGCCGACGTGCGCGCCGACGGAGTGATCGATCGAGACATTGCCTCGGCCGCGCTCAATCTTTACGAAGTCGACGCCGAAGGGCTCGACCGGCTCGACCGGGCGGTGCTCGGGGTGCTGCTGCGCAAGTTCGGCGGCGGTCCCGTCGGTCTCTCCACGCTCGCCGTGGCCGTGGGGGAGGAGCCCGAGACCGTCGAAGTGGTGGCCGAGCCGTTCCTCGTGCGGCAGGGGCTGCTGGCCAGGACCCCGCGCGGCCGGGTCGCGACCGCTTCCGCCTGGACACACCTGGGTATGACACCACCGCCGGACGCGTTCGGGGCCGCCGTTTCACCGTGATCACGAAACGGTTGCAACCATTTCAAATCGGGAACTTCCCCGCGCGCCGAATCGCTGCCTCGTTGCCGCGTTTCATAACAACCGCCTACACTCCGTGCCTTGGCTGGCTGTGTAGGCTGACGGGCTGAGCGGCGCGGCCCGAGAGCTACGCAACGGAATTTCCGGCGCGAGGCCGGTGTCAAATTCTTGAACGACTATGGAAGGTCGCCCCTATGGACATGGGACAACTCGGAAGCATCCTGCCGCTGATCCTTCTGGTGGTGGTGTTCTACTTCCTGCTGATCCGTCCGCAGCGCAAGCGCCAGCAGGAAGCGCAGCAGATGCAGAACTCCTTGACCCCGGGCGCCCGCGTCATGACCACGACCGGCCTGTTCGCCACGGTCGTCGCGGTGGACAACGAGGACGTCGTGCTGGAGGTCGCGCCCGGCATCGAGACGCGCTGGGTCAAGGCGGCCATCGGCCGTGTGGTCCAGCCCGGTGACGCTCCGGTGGTGGCCGACGAGCCGGTCGTGACCGACCTGTCCGACGGTGACGCCAAGGAGTCCGACACGACCGTCGAGCCCAACGGCGATCAGGGCTCCAGCAGCAAGCAGTCCTGACTAAGCTCTGCGACAAACCCCTATCTGAGAGAATCGACGACCAGTGGCCCGACCGACCAGCCGCCACAGCCGACCAGGGCGCACGCTCTTGGTGCTGCTGGCGCTCATCCTCGCCCTGGGCGGGACGATGTTCCTGCAGAAGGCGTTCACGCCGAAGCTGGGACTCGACCTCGCCGGCGGAACGACGGTGACGTTGTCACCCGTGACCCAGTCCGGTCAGTCTCCGCCTGAAGAGATCCTCGACCGCGCGGTCAACATCATCCGCGACCGGGTCAACGGCACCGGCATCTCCGACGCGGAGGTCGCCAAGTCCGGCGACAACATCATCATCTCCATCCCGGGCGTCGGACAGAGCGAGGCCATCAAGCTGGTCGCCACCACGGCGGAGCTGCGCTTCCGCCAGGTGCTCGCCATGGAGGCCACGCAGGTCCCGCAGAACCTGACCACCGAGGCGCCCACACCGGGCGCCTCGCCGTCTGCCAAGCCGTCCTCGACCGCCAGGCCGTCGGGCAAGCCGTCCGGCACGCAGTCGGCGACCACGCCGAGCGCGTCCCCGACGGGCAAGGCGCTGTCGTCCGCGCTGACCGCGCCCACACCGGGCGCCACGCCCGAGGCCACGCAGACCGGCCGCGGCCAGACGACCCAGAACCAGACGGGTCAGAAGCAGAACACCAAGGGCAGGAACGCCACGCCGACGCCGTCGCCGAGCACGCCGCCCACGCAGCCGAACCAGGACCCCAACGCCGGCATCAATACGCAGGGCATCGACCCCGCGGTGCTGCAGCAGTTCCACAAGCTCGACTGCGCCGACCCCAAGAACCGCGGCCAGGGCGTCCAGGACGACCCGAACAAGCAGTACGCGGCCTGCGAGACCGACGGCAGCTACAAGTACGTCCTCGACGTCGCCAAGGTCGTCGGCACCGACATCGACACCGCCTCGGCCGGCGTGCGCCAGGGCACCGTGGAGTGGATCGTCCAGCTCGACTTCAAGAGCAAGGGCGCGGGCGAGTGGAGCAAGCTCACCACCACCGCCTACAACGCCCAGGAGCCGCGCAACAAGGTGGCGGTCGTCCTCGACGGCGTGGTCATCACGGCCCCGAACATCATCAGCCCGATCCCCGGCGGCCGCGCCGAGATCACCGGCGGCTTCGACCAGGTCAGCGCCACCAACCTGGCCGACCAGCTCAAGTACGGCGCCCTCCCGCTGAAGTTCCAGCGCAGCTCGATCGACACCGTGTCCTCGACGCTCGGCGCCGACCAGCTCGAAGGCGGCCTGATCGCCGGCATCATCGGCCTCGGCCTGGTGGTCCTCTACTCGCTGCTGTACTACCGCGGCCTCGGCATCGTCGCGGTGCTGAGCCTCGTCGTGGCCTCGATCCTGACGTACACGGCGGTGGTCGTGCTCGGCCACAACGCCGGCTTCCGGCTCTCGCTGCCGCACATCATCGGCCTGGTGGTCTCGATCGGCATCACCGCCGACTCCTTCATCGTGTACTTCGAACGCATACGTGATGAGATGAAGGAAGGTCGGCGGACGCTTCGCGCGGCCGTCGAGGTGGCCTGGGTCCGTGCCCGGCGCACGATCCTGATCGCCGACGCCGTCATGTTCATCGCCGCCATCGTGCTGTACTTCCTGGCGGTGGGCGGTGTGGCCGGGTTCGCCTTCGCGATGGGCCTGACCACGCTGATCGACATCGTGGTGGTGTTCATGTTCACCAAGCCGTTCATCGCCCTGCTGGCGAGGCTGAAGTTCTTCGCCAAGGGGCACCCGCTGTCCGGCCTCGACGCAGAGCGCATGAGCACCGAGCCGGCCGCCACGACCACTCCGCAGGAGGCCTGAGATGGGACTGGGGCGTCGCCTCTACCGCGGCGAGATCGATGTCGACTTCGTCGGCAAGTGGAGGCTCTGGTACAGCCTGTCCGGCCTGCTGCTGGCCGTCTCCCTGGCCGGCATCCTGTTCAACGGGCTCAACCTGGGCGTCGAGTTCAAGGGCGGAACGGTCTTCACGTTCCCGGCCAGCAGCGGCACCGTCGAGGAGGTCCGCGAGGACTTCCGCACGCAGGGCGCCCACCAGGTGATCGTGCAGCGGGCCCGCGACAACTGGCGGGTCACCACCGAGACCCTGACGGAGTCGACGCTCAACCAGATGCAGACCACGATCGCCAAGGAGTACAAGGTCCCGGTCAAGGACGTCAGCGTCCAGTCGATCGGCGCCTCCTGGGGCGGTGAGGTCTCCCAGAAGGCCTGGATCGGCCTGGGCGTCTTCATGCTCGCGATCATCCTGTACCTGTCGATGGCGTTCGAGCCGAAGATGGCGTTGTCGGCGATCGTCGCGCTCATCCACGACCTCGTCATCACCGCCGGCGTCTACGCCTGGTCGGGCTTCGAGGTCACGCCGGCGACGCTGCTGGGCTTCCTGACCATCCTCGGTTACTCGCTCTACGACGCGGTCGTGGTGTTCGACATGATCAAGGAGGTCACGGCCAAGCTGGGCACGACCTCCAAGATGACGTACTCGATGGCGGCCAACAACGCGCTCAACCACACGCTGATCCGGTCGCTGAACACCTCGCTGGTCGCGATCCTGCCGGTGGCGGCCATCCTGTTCATCGGCACCACGCTGCTCGGCGCGGGCACGCTGAAGGACCTGTCGCTGGCCCTGTTCGTCGGCATGATCGTCGGCACCTACTCGTCCCTGTGCGTGGCCACGCCGATGCTGGTGACGCTCAAGGAGCGGGAGCCGAAGTACCAGGCCATCGCGCGCCGGCTCGCCTCCACCACCGGCAAAGGGGCGAAGGGTTCCAAAAGCGCAGCCGTCGCGAAGGGCTGAGCCCCCGTCCGTGGCTCGTCCCGGCGCCCCCGTCCGTCAGGGCGGGGGCGCCGTCGCGTTCAGGGGGGCCGTGCGGCGCCGGAGGGGGCCGTGGGGTGCCCCGGTGGCCGAGGCTGTCCCCGGCGGGCGTCTGAGGCCGGTCACAGGCCGTCCGGGACGTCGCGCGGTCCGAGGAGGGTCCGGAGTAGGCCATCATGGAGCGCGGCACCCACGAGGAAGGCGATGGAAGCACGATGAGCGAGCTCAGCCAGTTGATCCTGGACCGGATCAGGGACGTCCCCGACTATCCCAAGCCCGGCGTGCTGTTCAAGGACATCACCCCGCTGCTCGGCGACCCCGTCGCGATGGCGGCCGTGGTTGACGAGCTGGCCGGCCTCACCGAGGTGGACAAGATCGTCGGCATCGAGGCCAGGGGCTTCATCCTGGCGGCGCCGGTGGCCTACCGGGCGGCGGCCGGGTTCGTCCCGGTGCGCAAGAAGGGCAAGCTGCCGGCCGCGACGCTGGAGGAGTCCTACGACCTGGAGTACGGCTCGGCCACCATCGAGGTGCACCGCGACGCCTTCGCGCCCGGCGACCGGGTGCTCATCGTCGACGACGTGCTGGCGACCGGCGGCACGGCCAAGGCCACCATCGAGCTCGTCGAGCGGGCGGGCGCGCACGTGGTCGGCATCGCGGTGCTGATGGAGCTGGCTTTTCTCAAGGGGCGCGAGCGTCTGCCGGCCGTCGACCTGCACTCCCTGGTGATCGTCTGAGACGGCCCGAGCGAGTCCGGGTTCCCAGCCTGGATACACTGGGGGGATCTGGACTCGAACGTGAGGAGTCTGAGTGCCCCGTGATGTGGTCGCGCCCGACGTAACCGACGCTGGTAATGCCGACGCGCCCGGCGTTCCTGCGGTGCGTCGACGGCGGTTTGGGGGTGGGGCCATGAATCCGGTGCTGGAGCCGCTGTTCCGCACGGTCCGGGCCACCCATCCCAAGGCCGATCTGCGCCTGATCGAACGCGCCTACGACATGGCCGCCTACCACCACCGCGACCAGAAGCGGAAGTCGGGCGACCCGTACATCACCCACCCGCTCGCCGTGGCGACGATCCTGGCCGAGCTGGGCACCGACGACGAGACGTTGTGCGCCGCGCTGCTGCACGACACCGTCGAGGACACCGCCTACAGCCTCGACGAGCTGCGCGCCGACTTCGGCGACACGATCGGCTCGCTGGTCGACGGCGTCACCAAGCTCGACAAGGTCAAGTTCGGCGACGCGGCGCAGGCCGAGACCGTGCGCAAGATGGTCGTGGCGATGTCGCGCGACATCCGCGTGCTGATCATCAAGCTCGCCGACCGGCTCCACAACATGCGCACCATGCGCTACCTGCCCGAGCACAAGCGCCACCAGAAGTCCCGCGAGACGCTGGAGATCTTCGCGCCGCTGGCCCACCGGCTCGGCATGAACACGATCAAGTGGGAGCTGGAGGACCTCGCGTTCGCCATGCTCTACCCCAAGCGCTACGACGAGATCGCGCGCATGGTGTCCGAGCGCGCGCCGCGGCGCGACCTGTTCCTGCAGGAGGTCATCGAGAAGGTCTCCGGCGACCTGCGCGAGGCCAAGATCCGCGCGGTGGTCAAGGGCCGGCCCAAGCACTACTACTCCGTCTACCAGAAGATGATCGCCCGCGACGTCGCCTTCGACGACATCTACGACCTGGTGGGCATCAGGGTCCTGGTCGACAGCGTGCGCGACTGCTACGCGGCGCTGGGCACGATCCACGCGCGCTGGAACCCGGTCCCCGGCCGGTTCAAGGACTACATCGCGATGCCCAAGTTCAACATGTACCAGTCGCTGCACACCACGGTGATCGGTCCCGAGGGCAAGCCGGTCGAGCTGCAGATCCGCACCCACGCGATGCACCACAGGGCCGAGTACGGCGTGGCCGCCCACTGGAAGTACAAGGAGGAGGTCGGCGCGCCGGGGCCCACCGGCAAGGTCAAGCCGGGCAGCGACATGGCCTGGCTGCGCCAGCTCCTCGACTGGCAGAAGGAGACCTCCGACCCGGGCGAGTTCCTGGAGTCGCTGCGCTTCGACCTGTCGGTCTCCGAGGTCTACGTGTTCACCCCGAAGGGCCAGGTCATCGCCCTGCCCGAGGGCGGCACGCCGGTCGACTTCGCCTACGCCGTCCACACCGAGGTCGGCCATCGCTGCATCGGCGCGCGCGTCAACGGGCGGCTGGTGCCGCTGGAGTCGCGGCTCGGCAACGGCGACACGGTCGAGATCTTCACCTCCAAGTCGCCCGACGCCGGGCCGTCGCGCGACTGGCTGAAGTTCGTCAAGTCCGGCCGGGCCCGCAACAAGATCCGGCAGTGGTTCTCCAAGGAGCGCCGCGAGACCGCGATCGAGGCGGGCAAGGAGGCCATCGGCCGCGCCATGCGCAAGCAGGGCCTGCCGCTGCAGCGCCTGATGTCCGGCGAGGCGCTGCTGGCGCTCGCCCGCGACCTGCGCTACCCCGACGTCTCGGCGCTCTACGCGGCCGTGGGGGAGGGGCACATCGCCGCGCAGGCGGTCGTGCAGAAGCTCGTGGCCTCGATCGGCGGCGTGGAGAGCGCCGAGGAGGACATCGCCGAGACGTCCCTGCCGACCCGGCTGCGCGGCCGCCCGCGCGGCGGCGGCGCGGGCGTGGTCGTGGCGGGCGACGCCGACGTGTGGGTGCGCCTGTCCAAGTGCTGCACGCCGGTGCCCGGCGACGAGATCGTCGGCTTCGTCACCCGCGGCCACGGCGTGTCCGTGCACCGCGCCGACTGCACCAACGTCCAGCAGCTCAGGGAGCAGCCCGACCGGCTGGTCGAGGTGAGCTGGTCGCCCGGCGACGACAGCGTGTTCCTGGTGGCCATCCAGGTCGAGGCGCTCGACCGGCCGCGCCTGCTGTCCGACGTCACGCGCACCCTGTCCGACCAGCACGTCAACATCCTCAGCGCGTCCGTGACCACCTCGCGCGACCGGGTGGCGATCAGCAAGTTCACCTTCGAGATGGGCGACCCGAAACACCTGGGCCACGTGCTCAAGGCCGTGCGCAGCATCCAGGGCGTCTTCGACGTCTACCGGGTGAGCGGCGCCGGCAGCTGAGCGGCCGGCCGGGGGTCAGCCCTTCAGGTCCGGCAGGTTGACCACGATGGCCTCCTGCGTGCTGCGCGCGATCACCACGACGGCCTCCCGCTCGGGGTCGGGGTTCTCCTCGCGGTGCGGGGTGTAGGGCGGCACGTAGACGTAGTCGCCGGGGGCCGCCTCGAGGCGCCGCTCGCGGCCGTCCTGGAGGAAGACGAAGCGCGGCGTGCCGCTGACGACGTAGATGGCGGTCTCCGAGGCGCCGTGGTGGTGGTCGGAGGAGCGGGTGGCGGGCGCGACGTGCGTCTGGCCCATCCACAGGGCCGAGGAGCCGGCCGTGGCCCCGCTGACGGCGGCCAGCCTGCGCATCCCCGCGCTCTGCGCCGTGTCGCCCGACAGCGCGTCCGAGGCGATGTGACGCAGCGGGAGGTGAAAGGGGTCGCCCTCGGCCCGGTAGCCCTCCCACAGGCGCCCTCCGGCCCGTTCCAGGACGCCTGAGGCCACCGAGGTCAGCAGTGCCGGGTCGGAATGGGCCGCCAGCAGCTCGTCGGCCAGCGCCGGGTCGTGCCCGCGCAGCTCGCGCAGCAGCCACTTGCCGTTGCCCCGCCACCTGCCGCCCACGTCGAGGGCCAGCCTGGCGGTCTCCTGGACGACCTGCCAGCGGATAAACAGCTGCTCGCCGGGGTCGGTCGCGCCGGCCAGGTCGTCGAGCAGGTCGGACAGGGCGTACCGGGCCTGGTCGGCGCGGGCGGCGGCCAGGCCGCCGGGACCGGCGGCCAGCCGGTCGCCGAGCGCCGCCTGAAGGTCGCTGGCCCGGCCGCCGGTGCGGTCGACCAGCACCGCGCCGTCGGCGCACATGCGGGCCACGCCCGGCTTGCGCTCGGCCAGGTCGCGGTCGACGTAGGCGTCGAGGCTGGTCTCGCTGTGGACGTACAGCTCGACGGGCCAGCCGTGCCAGCGCAGGGACTCGCGGTAGGGCACGGCCAGCCCGTCGAGCACCACCACGACGTCGAGGTCGGAGGTGCTGGTGCGGCGCTCGGTGAGCACGCTGCCGCCGACGAAGGCGTACAGGGCGCCGGGGAACAGCTCGTCGACGAGGGCGCGCGCGACGCTGACGGGGTCCATGCCGTCAGCGTAGGACCCCGGCCGCCTTCCGAAGATCGGTTCAGCTGAACTCGGTCAGCGTGCGCTCGGCCTCCTCCAGCCACGAACGGCGGGCGACCAGCGCCTCCTCGGCCTCCTTGACGTCCTTGGCCCGGCCGGCGGCCTGCGCCTTGGACAGCCGCTTCTCCAGCTGCTCGATGGAGGCGCGCAGCTGGTCGACCGTGCTCTGGGCGCGGGCCCTGGCCTCGGGGTTGGACCGCTTCCACTCGGCGTCCTCGGCCTTGCGCACGGCCTCGTCGACCTTGCGCAGCCCGCCTTCGAGCCGGTCGCGCTGCTCGCGCGGCACCGGTCCGGCGGCCTCCCAGCGCTCCAGGACGTGCCGCAGCGCCGCCCTGGCCGTGCGCGCGTCGGTGACCGGGAGGATCTTCTCGGCCTCGGCCAGCAGCTCCTCCTTGACCTCGGCGTTGGCCGCCAGCGAGGCGTCGCGCTCGGCGAAGACCGCCGAACGGGCCTGGAAGAACTGGTCCTGGGCGGCCTTGAAGCGGCCCCACAGCTCGTCCTCGGCCTCGCGCGAGGCGCGCCCGGCGGTCTTCCACTGCTGCATCAGCTCGCGGTAGATCGCCGCGGTCGTGCCCCAGTCGGTGGAGCCGGCGATGGCCTCGGCCTCGGCGACGATGCGCTCCTTGGCCGAGCGGACGCCCTCGCGCTGCTCGTCCAGGCCCGCGAAGTACTGCTTGCGGCGCTTGGCGAAGGCGGTGCGGGCGGCCGACAGCCGCTTCCACAGCGCGGCCTCGGTGACCCGGTCGATCCGGTCGGCGGCCTTCCACTCCTCCACCAGCTGGCGCAGCCGTTCGCCGCCCGACTTCCAGTGGGTGGTCTCGTCGGCGATGCGCTCGGCCTCGGCGACGATGCGCTCCTTGACCGCCCTGGCCTCGGCGCGCGCCTGGTCGCGGGCGGCCTTGACCTCCTCGCGGCGATGGCCGACCAGCTCGGTCAGGCCGTCGAGGCGGGCCGTCAGCGCCGCCAGGTCGCCCACGGCGTGGGCGTCGGCGACGGCCTCGCGCAGCTTGGCGATGCTCGCCTCGGCCTGCGCGGGCGCCAGGTCGGTGCCCTTGACCCGCTGTTCGAGGAGCTGTACCTGGCCGGACAGCTCGTCGTACTTGCGATGGAAGTAGGCCAGTGCCTCTTCGGGTTCACCGGCCTGCCAGGAGCCGACGGCCCGCTCTCCCTCAGCCGTACGCACGTAGACGGTGCCGTCGTCGTCTACCCGGCCCCACGGGTCGGTGCTCACCGTGTCCTCCCGCACTATCCATCAGACCCTTCGGGACTACTTCGTCCCTAGTTTGTATTACGTCAGCTCTTGCCGGCGATTGTCACGTCTTTGATTTCGAGGGTTTGCTTCGGTGCTCCGGTCCCATCTCCCATGTCAGCGATGACGCCCGCTTTGTTCACCTTGTCCAGGATGTCGAGCCCCTTGGTGATCGTACCCACCGGCGTGTAATCCGGGGTGAGTCCGAGATCGCCGTAAACGAGGAAGAACTGGCTCCCCGTGCTGCCCGGCGCCGAGGTCTTCGCCATCGCCACCGTGCCGCGCTTGTACGTGGCCCCCTGGAGGTTCTCCTCGGCCATCACGTAGCCGGGGCCGCCCGCGCCGTCCTGGCTCTTGCCGTCGGCCTTGGCCGTCGGGTCGCCGCACTGCAGCATGGGGAACTTGTCGCTGCCGAGCCGGTGGCACTTGCTGCCGTCGTAGAACTTCTTGCTCGCCAGGAAGGCCAGCGAGTTGGTCGTGCACGGCGCCTTGGCGTTGTCGAGCTCGACCACGATGTCGCCCAGGTTCGTGGCGAGCGTCATCGTCTTCTTGGCCGGCTCGGTCTTGACCTTGGCCGGCGGCATGCCGACGTCCTTGACCTGGCCGCCGGCGGCCTCCTTGACGTAGTCGCAGGTGCCGGTCGCCGCGTTGTACGGCTTCGGCCCCGTGCTGGCCGCCGCCGACGCGGTGTCCTGCGGGGCCGAGGCCGAGGGCGAGGCGGACGCCTCGGTCGTCGAGTCGCCGCCGCCGAGCAGCGCGACCGCGGCCACGATGCCGCCCACCACGACCACCACGCCGACCGTGGAGCCGATGATCGCGGTGCGCTTGGCCTTCTGCTCGCGCTCGATGCGGCGCTGCATCTGCCGCTCGTAGTGCTCACGTGCCAGCTGCTTCTGCCGGTCCTTGCCCGTGGCCACCGCTTTGCCTCCCATAGTCAATCAACTGAGGTGGGCGAATCGTATCGGCCAATGGGTAATGATTCGCAGCCCGGCGACCCGCACCGGTACCCTTCGGTTACATTCCCATTGGCTTTTCGACGAGATCACCTGAGGCAGATGCTCATCGCAGGCTTCCCCGCAGGGGCCCTCCAGACCAATTGTTACGTCGTCGCGCCCGCGGCCGGCGAGGAGTGCGTGATCGTCGATCCGGGCCAGGACGCCGCCGAAGGCGTCGACGAGCTGCTGCGCGAGCACCGGCTCAAGCCGGTCGCGGTGCTGCTCACGCACGGCCACCTCGACCACGTGTGGTCGGTCGCCCCCGTCTGCGGCGCGCGCGACGTCCCCGCGTGGATCCACCCCGACGACCGCCACCTGCTGAGCGACCCCTCGGCCGGCTGGGGCGGCGGTGTCTCGCTGTTCGGCGACATCAGGCTGAGCGAGCCCGACGACGTGCGCGAGCTGTCCGACGGCGCGGCGCTCAGCCTGGCGGGCCTCGATCTCGTGGTCGACCACACCCCGGGCCATACCAGGGGGTCGGTGAGCTTCCGGCTGCCCGGCGACGAGATCATGTTCTCGGGCGACCTGCTGTTCGCCGGCTCCATCGGCCGCACCGATCTTCCCGGCGGCGACTACGCGACCATCCTGAGCAGCCTGGCCACCAAGTGCCTGCCGCTGCCTGACGATACGGTCGTCCTGCCGGGCCACGGACCACAGACCACGATCGGCCGCGAGCGCGCCACCAACCCTTACCTGAAGGAAGCGGCGCCGCAGGCCGGTCCCACACGAGGGATCTAATGAGCTTCCAAGCACCCAAAGGCACCTTCGACTGGCTGCCGCCCAGCTCCGAGGCCATCCTGGCCGTGCGCGAGGCACTGGCCGCGCCGCTGCGGCAGGCGGGCTACGGCTACGTCGAGACCCCGGTCTTCGAGGACACCGAGCTGTTCAAGCGGGGCGTGGGCGAGTCCACCGACGTGGTGTCGAAGGAGATGTACACCTTCCCCGACAAGGCGGGCAGGTCGCTGACCCTGCGCCCCGAGGGCACCGCCTCGGTCGTGCGCGCCGTGCTCCAGCACAACCTGCACAACGGCCAGCTCCCGGTCAAGCTGTGGTACTCCGGCAGCCAGTTCCGCTACGAGCGTGCCCAGAAGGGCCGCTACCGCCACTTCTGGCAGGTCGGGGCCGAGGCCCTCGGCTCCGAGGACCCGGCGCTCGACGCCGAGCTGATCCTGCTCGGCGTGCGCGGCTTCGCCTCGCTCGGCCTGCGCCAGGTCAGGCTGCTGCTCAACTCGCTCGGCGACCGGAACTGCCGCCCCGCCTACCGGGCCGCGCTCCAGGACTTCCTGCGCGGGCTCGACCTCGACGAGGACACCAGGGCCCGCATCGACATCAACCCGCTGCGGGTGCTCGACGACAAGCGGCCCGAGGTGCAGGCCCAGCTCACCGGCGCGCCGCTGGTCGTCGACCACCTGTGCGCCGCCTGCAAGGCCTACCACGAGGAGGTCCGCTCGCTGCTGACCGCCTCGGGCGTGGCCTTCGAGGACGACCCCCGGCTGGTGCGCGGGCTCGACTACTACACACGCACCACGTTCGAGTTCGTGCACGGCGGGCTCGGCTCCCAGTCGGCCGTCGGTGGCGGCGGCCGCTACGACGGGCTCAGCGAGATGCTGGGCGGGCCGCCGCTGCCCAGTGTCGGCTGGGCGCTCGGCGCCGACCGCACGTACCTGGCCATGGAGTCCGAGGGTCTGCTCGGCGAGGCCGCGCCGGGCCGCGTCCAGGTGTACGGTGTCCCGCTGGGCGACGACGCGCGCCGCCGCATGTTCCTGCTCGTCTCCGAGCTGCGCGAGGCGGGCGTCAGCGCCGACATGGCCTTCGGCGGCAAGGGGCTCAAGGGAGCGATGAAGGGCGCCGACAGATCCGGCGCCCGCTTCGCGCTGATCCTGGGCGAGCGAGACCTCGCGGCCGAGGCCGTGCAACTGAAGGACCTGACCACCGCAGAACAGACCCAGGTGCCGCTGGCCCAGGTCGCCGACGTTTTGAAAGGGAAAGTGCAGTGATCCGCACGCATACGGCCGGGTCGCTCCGTGAGGAGCACGCCGGGCAGCAGGTGACGCTCGCAGGATGGGTGGCCCGCCGCCGTGACCACGGCGGCGTTGTCTTCATCGACCTGCGCGACGCCTCCGGCTCGGCGCAGGTGGTCTTCCGCGAGGAGGACCACGCCCACGACCTGCGCGCCGAGTACTGCGTGCAGGTGGTCGGCCAGGTCAGGGTGCGCCCGGAGGGCAACGAGAACCCCGAGCTGCCCACCGGCGCGATCGAGGTCGTGGCCGAGCGGGTCGAGGTGCTGAGCGAGTCCGCGCCGCTGCCGTTCCCCATCGAGGGCAACGTCGGCGTGTCGGAGGAGGCCCGGCTCAAGTACCGCTACCTCGACATCCGCCGCCAGCAGGTCGCCGCCGCCATGCGCACCCGCTCCAAGGCCACCTACCTGGCCAACGAGGTGATGCACGAGCTCGGCTTCGTCTACGTCGAGACCCCGACGCTGACCCGCTCGACCCCCGAGGGCGCGCGCGACTTCCTGGTGCCGGTCCGCCTGCAGCCCGGCAACTGGTACGCCCTGCCGCAGTCGCCCCAGCTGTTCAAGCAGCTCCTCCAGGTCGCCGGCCTGGAGCGCTACTACCAGCTCGCCAAGTGCTACCGCGACGAAGACCTGCGGGCCGACCGCCAGCCCGAGTTCACCCAGATCGACGTCGAGATGTCCTTCGTCGACCAGGAGGACGTCATCGAGGTCGGCGAGAAGCTGGTCGGCCGCCTGTGGCGGGAGATCCTCGGCTACGAGATCCCCATGCCGCTGCCGCGCATGACCTACGCCGACGCCATGGCCCGCTACGGCTCCGACAAGCCCGACCTGCGCTTCGGCCAGGAGCTCGTCGAGATGACCGACTACTTCTCGGCCACCTCCTTCCGCGTCTTCCAGGCCGACTACGTCGGCGCGGTGGTCATGCCGGGCGGCGCCTCGCAGACCCGCAAGGAGCTCGACGGCTGGCAGGAGTGGGCCCGCAGCCGCGGCGCCAAGGGCCTGGCCTACGTGCTGGTCCAGGAGGATGGCACGCTCGGCGGCCCGGTCGCCAAGAACCTGTCGGAGCAGGAGCTGTCCGGCCTGGCCGCCAAGGTCGGCGCCGCCCCCGGTGACGCGATCTTCTTCGCCGCCGGCGCCCGCTCGGCCTCCCGCGACCTGCTGGGCGCGGCCCGCCTGGAGATCGGCCGCCGCTGCGGCCTGATCGACGAGTCGCAGTGGTCGTTCCTGTGGGTGGTCGACGCCCCCATGTTCGAGGAGGACGGCGAGGGCGGCTGGACGGCCGTGCACCACCCGTTCACCGGCCCCAAGCCGGAGTGGGCCGACAACTTCCAGGACCACCCGGCCGAGGCCCTGGCCTACGCCTACGACATGGTCTGCAACGGCATGGAGATCGGCGGCGGCTCGATCCGTATCCACCGGGCCGAGATGCAGCAGCGGGTCTTCGACGTGCTCGGCATCTCCAAGGAGGAGGCCGAGAGCAAGTTCGGCTTCCTGCTTGAGGCGTTCAAGTACGGCCCGCCCCCGCACGGCGGCATCGCCTACGGCTGGGACCGGATCTGCATGCTGCTGTCCGGCGGCGACTCGATCCGCGACGTGATCGCGTTCCCGAAGACCGCCTCCGGCTTCGACCCGCTGACCGGCGCGCCGACGCCGATCACGGCCGACCAGCGCAAGGAGGCGGGCGTCGACGCCCAGCCCAAGTCCGAGTCCTGACACGACGACGGCGGGCGCCCCCCTTTCGAAGGGGAGCGCCCGCCGTCGTGTTCCGCGTGCTACCGCACGGTGACGCGCTTGATGATGATCGGGTTCTTCGGCGCGGTCGAGCCGCCGTCGCCCACGATGTCGTCGCCGTTGACGATGACGCCGTCCTTGGCGACCTTCTCGATGATCTCCAGGCCCGAGCGGACCATGCCGAGCACCGAGTACTGCGGCTCCAGCTGGCCGTTCTCGTCCGACAGCGAGATGGCGAACTGGCTGCTGTTCTGCCCCGCCGCGCCGTCGGGCTGGGTCAGGAACACCACGCCCTTGGTGTAGGGCATGCCGACGGCCTCGTCGGCGTACACGTAGCCGGCCGTGCCCTGCCCGTCGGTCGGGTTCCTGCCGTCGGCCTTGGCCTGCGGGTCGCCGCACTGCAGCAGGAACAGGCCGGCCGTCTCCGGGGTCACCAGCCGGTGGCACTTGGTGTTGTTGTAGAAGCCCTTCCTGGCCAGGAACGCCATCGAGTTGACCGAGCACGGGGTCGCGTTCGCGTCGACGTCGATCACGATGTCGCCGTGGTTGGTGCTCACGGTCATCGTCTTGAGCTTGAGGTTGGGCCGCTTGCCCGGCAGGCCGACGAACTTGTTGGGCGCGGACTCGTCCCGCTTGTAGGTGCACGACACCTTGCCCGCCTGCTTCGGCGGCGTGGTGCTCGGCAGCGACGTCGGCGCGGGGATGCTGGTGCTGACGGAGGGCGAGGGCGTGCTCGCCGCCGCGGCCGTCTTCTGGTCGTCGCCCATCAGGGTGGTCGCGGCGAAGATGCCGCCCGCCACCACGACGACGGCCACGCCCGCGCCGATGAAGGTGTTCCGCCTGGCCTTGGCGGTCTGCTCGGCCGCGCGCCTCGCCTGCCGCTCCTTGTGCTCCCGGGCCAGCTCGCTCTGGCGGTCGTCGCCGCTCACCGGTTGTCTCCTTCATCTTTGCCGACACATGACCAAACAACTCCGCGAATGCTACCGGCCTCCGATATGTGCCGGGCGTAAGTGGCGGAAGCCGCAGAGTGGGGCAAGTGAGGAGAGAACCATTTCACAGGCAGATACGTAGTCCAGGTGAGCCCCTCCAAGGAGTGACCGTGTTCGACCAGATCCTCGGCCTGCCGGCCCATCCGCTGATCGTGCACCTCGCCGTGGTGCTGACGCCGCTGCTCGTCCTCGTGGGCGGGGCGTACGCGCTGGCGCCTCGCGTGCGGGCCGTGACGGCGTGGGCGGTGGTGCTGCTGGCCGTGGCCGCCCCCGTGGCGGTCCTGGCGGCCAAGGAGAGCGGGGAGAGTCTCAGGCGGGCGCGCTTCACCGGCGTGGACGGCCCGCTCGGCGCTCGGATCGCCGTCCACGAGGGCTTCGCGACCCCGCTGCTGCTGTCGGCGGCCGGGCTCGCCGCCGTCTGCCTGGCTCTCGTGTACGCCACCACCCCCGCGCGCGGCTCGCTCACCCGCGACCGGTTCGGCAGGCCCGTCACGCTGGCGCTGTCGGCGCTGACGGTCGTCCTGGCCGCCGTGGCGGGCTACTTCTGCTTCCGGGCGGGCGACTCCGGGGCCAGGGCCGTGTGGGCCGCGGCGGGTCTGACCGGCGTGTAATCTCGCGTTGTGGATAGCCTGTTCGATTCGGCGGCTGAGGAGGCCACCCCGCAACCCCTCGCGGTGCGGATGCGCCCGCGCACCCTCGACGAGGTGATCGGGCAGCGGCATCTGCTGGGCTCCGGCACCCCGCTGCGGCGGCTGGTCGAGAGCGAGGCCCCCATGTCGCTGTTCCTGTGGGGCCCGCCCGGCACCGGCAAGACGACCCTGGCCTACGTCGTCTCCAACGTCACCAAGCGCCGCTTCGTCGAGATCTCGGCCGTCTCGGCCGGCGTCAAGGACGTCCGCGCCGCCATCGACAACGCCCGCCGCGAGCTGGGCATGAGCGGCCGGCAGACCGTGCTGTTCGTAGACGAGGTCCACCGCTTCAACAAGGCCCAGCAGGACGCGCTGCTGCCGGCGGTGGAGAACCGCTGGGTCACCTTCATCGGCGCCACCACCGAGAACCCGTACTTCTCGGTCATCTCGCCGCTGTTGTCGCGCTCGCTGCTGCTCACGCTGGAGTCGCTGTCCGACGACGACGTGCGCGCGGTCCTGGAGCGCGCGGTGGCCGAGCCGCGCGGCCTGGGCGGGCGGGCCCGGCTCGCGCCCGAGGCCCTCGACCACCTGGTGCGCCTGGCCGGCGGCGACGCGCGCAGGTCGCTGACCTACCTGGAGGCCGCCGCCCTGCTGGCCGACGACATCACCGTCGAGGTGGTGGAGAAGGCCGCCGACAAGGCGGCCGTGCGCTACGACCGCCAGGGCGACCAGCACTACGACGTGATCAGCGCGTTCATCAAGTCGATGCGCGGCTCCGACGCCGACGCGGCCCTCCACTACCTGGCCCGCATGATCGAGGCCGGCGAGGACCCGCGCTTCATCGCCCGCCGCATCGTCATCTTCGCCTCCGAGGACGTCGGCATGGCCGACCCCACCTGCCTGCAGACGGCGGTGGCCGTGGCCCAGGCCGTGCAGCTCATCGGGCTGCCCGAGGGGCAGATCAACCTGGCCCACGCCGTCATCCACTGCGCGATGGCGCCCAAGTCCAACGCGGTCGTCAAGGCCATCGGCGCGGCGGTCGGCGACGTCCGCAAGGGCCTGATCGGCCAGGTCCCCGGCCACCTGCGCGACGCCCACTACCCGGGCGCGGCCAAGCTCGGCCACGGCGGCGGCTACAAGTACCCCCACGACTTCGACCACGGCCTGGTGCGCCAGGACTACGCGCCCGAGCAGGTGCGCGACCGCCGCTACTACGAGCCCACCAGGCACGGCGCCGAGGCCCCGGTGGCCGACCGCTGGGCCCGGATCCGCGACTTCCTGCGCGGCTCCTGAGCCCTGCCCGCCGCGCTAGATTGATCGCCACCATGACCGACCACCGCGCGAGCTTCGACGCCCGCATCACCTTCGGCAACGGCGGCGACCTCGCCGTCCACGGCTTCCGCGTCGACCTGCCCGGCCCCGACGCCGCCGAGGACGAGATCGCCGCGCTGTTCGTGGCCTCGCTCGGCCTGCTGATGACCGACGGCGTCGAGCTGGACAACGTCGAGATCTTCGCCGAGCCGCACAAGGGCACCAGGGGAGGGCCCTCCGACCGCGCCGCGCAGGCCGCGCCGGCGGCCGGGGGAGCGCTGGTCGAGCTGGCCCGCCCGCCCGGTGACGGCGGCACGTACCTGGTGGCGCCCGGCGGCGACCTGACCGGCCTGCCCCTGGCCCGCACCGCCGAACTGCCCGCCGTGGTGGTGCGCGTGGCGGGCGCCGAGGCGCGGGAGATCGGCGTGGGCGCGCTGGCCGCCTTCGACGTGCGCGGCAGGGCGGTGCTGCTGCACACCGGCGCGCCCGGCGGGGGGCGGCTCACCCCGGAGGCCGCCGCGTGGCTGGCCGGGCGCGGCGCGTCCCTGGTCGGCACCGACGCCGACGGCCTCGACGGCGTCGGGGGGTCGGCGGCTCTCGACGTGCTGCTGGCGGCGGGCGTGCCGGTCGTGGAGCGGCTGACCGGGCTCGACCGGCTGCCGCCCACCGGCGCCCTGTTCACGGCCGCGCCGCCGTTCCTGGAGGGCGTCGGGCGGGTTCCCGTACGCGCCTTCGCCCGCGTCCCCGAGGCGTGACAGGAGGCGTTACAGGAGGCGGGCCGGGCGGCGGAACGCCTGGTCGGAGCGGCATGTGATCGGTCACGGAAGTGTCCACAGGTGGCCTCGCCGCCGGATCCGGCCCGTTTTCCTCACTAACCTTGTCGCCGGGACGCGATAGGGTTCATGCCGTTCCGGCCCAGCGTACGAGGGAGATGAGCGGATGCTTACCGCTGGAGAGGTCGCCGGGCTGATCGCGGCCACGGGCTGGATTGTCCTGGTCTGTGTTCTCGCCATGGTGCTCGTCAAGCTCGCCAGGCTGCTCACCGAGACCACCAAGGCGGTCTCCGACCTGAACAACCGCCTGGTGCCGCTGCTCGACGACGTGAGCGTCACGGTCAACGAGACCAACAGGCAGCTCGTCGCCGTCGAGGCCATCGCCCAGGACGTCAAGCAGGTCAGCGCGCACGCCGCCAAGCTCAGCGCGGTGACGCAGACCATCTTCACCGGCCCGTTGATCAAGGTGTCGTCGCTCGGCTACGGCGTGCGGCGCGCCATCGAGGCCCGCAGGCCCGCCCGGGTGAGGCGGTCCCGGTGATCAGACGGCTGTTCTACCTCTCGCTCGGCGCGTTCCTCGCCTTCTGGGTGATGCGCAGGCTGCAGGCGCTGCACCCGACCCACGTCGTGCGGCGCACCGCCGACGGCGCGGCGGGGATGCTCGCGCGGGTGAGAGACTTTACCTCTGACGCGCTCGGCGAGGCCGCCGAGCGCGAAACCCAGTTGCGGGCGCGCTTCGGGCTCGACAACGCTGAAATCGACAACTGACTACCAGCAAAGGATGGCCACAATGGAGTCGGCAGAGATAGCCCGCCGCTTCCTGCGCTTCTTCGAGGAGCGTGGGCACAAGGTCGTGCCCTCGGCCAGCCTGATCGCTGAGGACCCCACGCTACTCCTGGTTCCTGCCGGTATGGTGCCGTTCAAGCCGTACTTCCTGGGGCAGCGCAAGCCTCCGGCGTCACGGCTGGCCACCGCGCAGAAGTGTGTGCGCACGCCCGACATCGAAGAGGTCGGCAAGACCACCCGGCACGCCACCTTCTTCCAGATGCTCGGCAACTTCTCCTTCGGCGACTACTTCAAGGCCGAAGTGATCCCGTTCGCGTGGGAGCTGCTCACCAGGTCCGAGTCCGACGGCGGCTTCGGCTTCCCCGAGGAGCGGCTGTGGGCCACCGTCTACCTTGAGGACGACGAGGCCTACGACATCTGGCGCAACAAGGTCGGCGTGCCCGAGAGCCGCATCCAGCGCCGCGGCCTGGAGGACAACTACTGGCACATGGGCGTGCCCGGCCCCGGCGGCCCCTGCTCGGAGATCTACTACGACCGCGGCCCCGAGTACGGCAAGGAGGGCGGCCCCGTCGCCGACGAGGACCGCTACCTCGAGGTCTGGAACCTCGTCTTCATGCAGTACCAGCTCAGCCAGGTCCGCACCAAGGTCGACTTCGACATCTCCGGCGAGCTTCCGGCCAAGAACATCGACACCGGCATGGGCCTGGAGCGCATGGCGACGATCCTGCAGGGCGTCGACAACCTCTACGAGATCGACACCACCTACAAGATCCTCGACAAGGCGGCCGAGCTCACCAAGACCCGCTACGGCCGCGACCACCGCGCCGACGTGAGCCTGCGCGTGATCGCCGACCACGTGCGCACCGGCACCATGCTGGTCGCCGACGGCGTCATGCCCGGCAACGAGGGCCGCGGCTACGTGCTGCGCCGCATCCTGCGCCGCTCGGTGCGCAACCTGCGCCTGCTCGGCTCCGGCGACGAGCGCTACATGCACGAGCTGACCGACGTCGCGATCAACGTGATGGGCGAGCAGTACCCCGAGCTCAAGGTCGACGCGCCGCAGATCCACGCGGTCATCGACGCCGAGGAGACGTCCTTCCTCGGCACCCTCCGCACCGGCACCGCGATCTTCGACGTGGCCGTCGAGGAGACCAAGCGCAAGTCCGGCTCGACGCTCTCGGGCGACCAGGCCTTCCAGCTCCACGACACCTACGGCTTCCCCATCGACCTCACCCTGGAGATGGCGGCCGAGCAGGGCCTGAAGGTCGACGAAGAGGGCTTCCGCCGCCTGATGAAGGAGCAGCGGCAGCGGGCCAAGGCCGACGCGGCGGCCAAGAAGACCGGCAACGCCGACATCTCCGTCTTCGGCCACCTGCTGGAGAAGGCCGGCAAGATCGACTTCCTGGGCTACGACGAGACCGAGGCCGAGACCACCGTCGTCGGCATCCTGGTCGACGGCGTCAGCGTGCCGGCGGCCGGCGCGGGCACGACCGTCGAGATCGTGCTCGGCCGCACCCCGTTCTACGCCGAGGGCGGTGGCCAGCTCGCCGACCAGGGCGTCATCCGCACGGCGGGCGCCGAGGTCGAGATCCTCGACGTGCAGTCGCCGCTCAAGGGCCTGATCGTCCACCGCGGCAAGGTCCGCAGCGGTGAGCTGAAGGCCGGCGACGAGGCGCAGGCCGAGATCGACGTCGAGCGCCGCCGGGCCATCTCGCGCAGCCACAGCGCCACCCACCTGGTCCACCGCGGCTTCAAGAACGCGCTGGGCGAGACGGCCGCGCAGGCGGGCTCGGAGAACTCCCCGGGCCGCTTCCGCTTCGACTTCACCGCGGCGGGCGCCGTCCCGGCCAGCGTGCTGCGCGACGTCGAGGACGAGGTCAACGCGGTGCTGATCAACGACCTCAAGGTCAACGCGTTCTACACCTCCCAGGCCGAGGCCAGGGCGATGGGCGCGCTGGCGATGTTCGGCGAGAAGTACGGCGACGAGGTCCGCGTGGTCGAGATCGGCGACTACTCGCGCGAGCTGTGCGGTGGCACCCACGTCCACAGCTCCGGGCAGCTCGGCCTGGTCAAGGTGCTGGGCGAGCAGTCGGTCGGCGCGGGCGTGCGCCGGGTCGAGGCGCTGGTCGGCATCGACGCCTTCCGCTTCCTGGCCCGCGAGAGCGTGCTGGTGGCCCAGCTGTCCGAGCAGCTCAAGGCGCGCCGCGAGGAGCTGCCCGAGCGCATCGAGGGCATCGTCACCCGCCTGCGCACCGCCGAGAAGGAGCTGGAGAAGGTCCGCTCGGCGCAGGTGCTCCAGGTGGCCGGCGAGCTGGCGTCCCAGGCCCGTGACCTGCACGGAGTCTCCGTGGTGACACACCGCGCGCCTGATGGCACCGGCGCCGACGACCTGCGTAAGCTCGCGCTTGATGTGCGTGGCAGATTCCCGGCCGACCGGCCGGCGGTCGTGGTGATCGCCGGCGCCCCCTCCGACCGGCCCGTGGTGGTCGCCGCGGTCAACGAGGCGGGGCGCGAGCGGGGGCTCAAGGCCGGAAGGCTGGTCGGCGTCGCCGCCAAGGCTCTTGGGGGTGGCGGTGGCGGCAAGGACGATGTCGCGCAGGGCGGCGGTACGCGGCCCGAGGCGATCGGCGACGCGCTCGGCCTGGTCGAACAGGCCATCGGCGAGCAGATCGGATGACATGAGGTTCGGTTCGCGGATCGGCGTCGACGTCGGTTCCGTCCGCATCGGCGTGGCGCGCAGCGATCCCAGCGGGACGCTGGCCTCGCCGGTCGAGACCGTACGCCGGGGCAAGGGCGACCTCGACCGCCTCGCCGAGATCGTCGCCGAGCACGAGGCGATCGAGGTGATCGTGGGGTTGCCCACGTCGCTGTCCGGGCGTGAGGGGCAGGCGGCCGGGCTGGCCCGCGCGTTCGCCGCCGAGCTGGCCGGCCGGCTGGCGCCCACGCCCGTGCGGCTGTTCGACGAGCGGCTCACCACGGTCGCGGCCCAGCACGGGCTGCGGGCCAGCGGCGTACGCGCCAAGAAGCAGCGCGGGGTCGTCGACCAGGCGGCCGCCGTCGTGCTGCTCCAGGACGCCCTCGACTCCGAACGCGCCACCGACAGACCACCAGGCAGGCCCGTCGAACCGCCCCCCGCGGCGGCCGACGGACCTGCCTCATGACCGGGCGGCACCACGAGGCCCGTTGTGAGGGCATGGAACGTGCGCGGGCCCCGATCTCGCCCGCCGGGCGTCCGACCGGCGAGGTGGCGGCGTGAACGCCACCCCCGACGACGACGGCGGCGAGGTCATCCCGTTCCTGCGGACGGACTCCGAGCAGGAGACGCACCCGGCGGCCGAGGAGCACCCTGGAGGCAGCCCGCGGCCGGCGGGCGAGAACCCTGCCGGGAGCGGCCCGCGGCCGGCGGATGGGGATCCTGCCAGGAGCACGCCGCACCCAGTGGGCGAGGAGTCTGCCGACAGTGGCCCACGCCTGGTGGGCGAGGGGTCTGCCGAAAGCATGCCGCTTCCGGTGGGCGAGGGGTCTGCGGACAGTGGGCCGCGCCCGGTGGGCGGGAAGTCTGCCGGGAGCATGCCGCATCCGGCGGGCGAGGGGTCTGCCGGTAGTGGCCCGCGCCCGGTGGTTGGGGAGGCCGCCGGGGGCAGTCGGTCGTCGCGCCGTGGCCGGGCCCTGGGCAAGGCGGGGCTGGTCTCCGCCGCGCTGGTCGCCGCCCTGGTGGCGGCGGGCGCGGGCGTGCTCACGGTGGTCAGGCCGTACCTGAGCCCCGAGGACTTCGAGGGCATGGGCAGCGGGACGGTCACCGTCCGCATCCCGCCCGGGGCGAACGCCGAGGAGATCGGCACGGCGCTGGCCGACGCCGGCGTGGTGGCCAGCTCGCGTTCGTTCGTGAACGCGGCCCAGGAGCGGGCCGTGGCCAACCGGCTGCGTCCCGGCCACTACCGGCTGCGCAAGGGCATGGCCGCGGGCGCGGCGCTCGACCTGCTGCTCGCGCCCGCCTCCCGGCTCGTCAGGCGGGTGGCGGTGCCGGAGGGGCTGCGCGCGGGCGAGGTGCTGCGGCGCGTCGCCCAGCTGGCCGCGCTGCCGCTGAAGGAGCTGCAGAGCGTGGACAAGAGCCTGCTCGGGCTGCCCTCGTACGCGCCCGGGATCGAGGGTTTCCTGTTCCCCGCCACGTACGACGTCGAGCCCGGCGACAAGGCGGTGGATGTGCTGGCCGCCATGGTCGAGCGGTGGGGCGTGGCCGCCCGGCAGATCCACCTGGCGGAGGGGGCCCGGCGGCTCGGCCTGACCCCGCTGGAGGCGCTCACGGTCGCCAGCCTCGTGCAGGCGGAGGGCGGCACCGACGCCGATTACCCCAAGATCGCCAGAGTGATCTACAACAGACTCAAGAGCAACACCCCGCTGGAGCTCGACACCACGGTCCTGTACGCGCAGAACCGCCGGTCACTGAAGGTCACGGAGAGCGACACCAAGGTGAACTCGCCCTACAACACCTACCACCGCCGCGGGCTGCCGCCCGGGCCCATCGCCAATCCGGGGGAGAAGGCGCTGCTGGCGGCCCTGAACCCGGCCGCGGGTGATTGGCACTGGTTTGTGACGACGGATCCGGCGCATAGAATCACCAAATTCACCAACAAAGAGAGCGAGTTCGTGAGATACCGGGAAGAGTTGAACAAGAACCTCGGGACGGACTGATGTTCGGCGGGACCCCCCCTGTGCCCGCGCAAAAGCCCCATACCGGGTCATGCGCCCTCTTCCCATCCCCTAGCATGGCTACCCAGAGTGATCTCCGCTGGTCGTGGGAGCATGCCCGGCGGATCCCCCCGTTTCGCCCGGTGAGCTCCGCCGGTTCGGCACAACCGCTTGACGCCGAACGGGCCGTACCGGGAGATTGGCCAGCGCAGCTATGAGCGATCTCGACCTGAACTCCCTGCTCGGCACCGAGGACGACGAGGGCCGGTCCCGGCGCCGTGCCCGCGGCTCCGGCAAGCGCGGCGGCAACCGCCGGCGGCGCAGACGTCGTAACCGGGGCGGCTTCATCGCGCCGTTGCTCGCCTTCGTCGTGCTGGCGGGCATCATCGGCGGCGGCGGCTACTACGGCTACCTGTGGGTCAGCGACGCCCTCGTGCCCGACGACTACACCGGCCAGGGCACCGGCGAGGTGATCGTCGAGATCAAGGACGGCCAGAGCGCGTCGGAGGTGGCCGAGGAGCTGGTGCGCCTCGGCGTCGTGGCCAGCGCCAGGGCGTTCAGCACCGCCATCGGCAACGCCGGCAAGAGCGGGTCGCTGCAGCCCGGCCAGTACAAGATGCGCAAGAAGATGGCGGCGGCCGACGCGGTGGCGATGCTGAGCCCCGAGAACAAGCTGCTGGCCAAGGTGGGCGTCAAGGAGGGCCTGCGGCTGTCCGACACGCTGACCACGCTGGCCAAGGCGACGGGCAAGCCGGCCAAGGGGTTCGCGGCCGCGGCCAAGGACACCGCCGACCTCGACCTGCCGTCGTACGCCAAGGGCAAACTGGAGGGCTACGCCTTCCCGGCCACCTACGAGTTCCCGCCCAACGCCACCCCGGCCCAGATCCTGGGCGCGATGGTCAAGCGGTTCAACCAGACGGCCGACGAGGTCGACCTCGAAGGCGGCGCCAAGGCCCTGGGCCGCAAGCCCCAGGACATCGTGGTCATCGCCAGCATCATCCAGGCCGAGGCCGGCCGGTTCGAGGACATGCCCAAGATCGCCCGCGTCATCTACAACCGGCTCGACCGCGACCCGGAGATGAAGCTGGAGATGGACAGCACGGTCATGTACGCGCTCAACAAGTACCGCACCGCCGCCACCATCGCCGAGACGAAGACCAAGAGCCGGTACAACACGTACATGTACCTCGGCCTGCCGCCGGGCCCGATCTCGAACCCGGGCCAGCACGCCATCGAGGCGGCGCTCAACCCGGCCAAGGGCGACTGGCTCTACTTCGTCGCCACCGACCCCAACAGCCGCGTCACCAAGTTCGCCACCACCGAGGCCGAACGCCAGGCGCTGCTGGCCGAGTACAAGCGGAACGGCGGCTGACCTCCGCCGCGGGAGCCGTCCGACGACCGGCGGCCCCGCGGCGTGGTAGGAGTAGGGACCGTGTTTCCGGAAGGAGTGTCGATGCGGGCTGCGGTCATGGGCTCGCCGATCGGGCATTCGCTCTCGCCCCACCTGCACAGGGCCGCCTACGCGGCGATGGGGCTCGACGGGTGGAGCTACGAGGCGATCGAGTGCGACGAGGCGCGGCTGCCCGGCCTGCTCGCCGGGCTGACCCCCGTGCGCGGGCAGCGCGACGGTGAGCAGGGCGGTGAGCAGGGGCCCGGCGAGCGCGTCTGGGCGGGGCTGTCGCTGACGATGCCGCTCAAGCGCGCCGTGCTGCCGCTCCTCGACACCGTCTCCGACCTGGCCGTCGAGGTGGGCGGGGCCAACACCGTGGTCTTCGCCGACGGCCTGCGCCACGGGCACAACACCGACGTCCACGGCATCGAGCAGGCGCTGGCCGAGGCGGGGGTGCCCGCGCCGCGGTCGGCGACCGTGCTGGGCGGCGGCGCCACGGCCGCCTCGGCGCTGGCGGCCCTGCGCAACCTGGGGCTGTTCGCGGCCACGCTGCTGGTCCGCGACCCGGCCAGGGCGGGGGAGACCGCCGAGGTGGCCGAACGGCTGGGCGTGGCGCTGGCGGTGGAGACGTTCGACAAGCTCGACGCGTACACCGGGGTGGACCTGGTGGTCTCCACGCTGCCCGCGGGGGCCGCCGACGCCTTCGCCGGGCGGCTGGCCCGCGTGCCGGCGCTGTTCGACGTGGTCTACGCCCCCTGGCCCACCAGGGCGGCCACGGCCGTCCGTGACGCGGGCGGCACGATGGTCGGCGGCTTCGCGATGCTCCTGCACCAGGCGGCGCGCCAGGTGGAGCTGATGACCGGCCGCCCGGACGTGCCGGTCGAGGCCATGCGCGCGGCGGGCGAGGCCGAGATCGCCCGGCGGGCCGCGGCCCGTCCGCAGTGATCTTCTTGGCGATTACCCGCGCCGGCGGGATGATTCGAGGCGCGTGCGTGGTTGTGGTAATGTAGCTCTCTGATCGGTCCGGCATGCCTTGCTGGACGCGCAAGCGGAGGTCTCCCTCCCACCCGAGTCGCCGAAAGGTGGCCGGGTCCAGGATCACGCCGGACTCTCCGGGGAGCTCGAGGCCACGAAGCCACAGAGCTCAGTGGCCCCGCATGCGCGACGTGCGGGGCTTTTCGCGTCTTCGGCGCGGAAGGCCCCCGCCACGACGAGCACGTAGGGATCGCAAACCTAGGAGGCCCCATCAGCACTGAGCCCCGCATCAACGAGCGTATCCGAGTTCCCGAGGTTCGCCTCGTGGGCCCGAACGGCGAGCAGGTCGGCATCGTCAGCATTCATGACGCGCTGAAGCTCGCCCAGGAGGCCGACCTCGACCTCGTCGAGGTCGCGGCCACGGCTCGACCGCCCGTGTGCAAGCTCATGGACTACGGCAAGTTCAAGTACGAGTCCGCGATGAAGGCGCGCGAGGCGCGCAAGAATCAGGCGCACACGATCATCAAGGAGATCAAGCTCCGGCCGAAGATCGACCCGCACGACTACGAGACCAAGAAGGGTCACGTGGTGCGGTTCCTCAAGGCGGGGGACAAGGTCAAAGTCACGATCATGTTCCGCGGACGTGAGCAGTCCCGGCCGGAGCTCGGCTTCCGGCTGCTGCAGCGGCTGGCGGAGGACGTCCAGGAGCTCGGGTTCGTGGAGTCCCAGCCCAAGCAGGACGGCCGTAACATGATCATGGTGATCGGTCCGCACAAGAAGAAGGCCGAGGCCAAGGCCGAAAAGGCTGCCGCCAAGGCGCAGCGTGGCGAGGAGCCTTCCGCGTCGGAAGAGGAGTCTTCCGTACAGGAAGCGGAACCTTCCGTACAGGAAGCGTGACCTGCGGCTGGGGTCAGCCTCACACCACGCGCCCCGGCAGCCACCGGCAGACGAACCAGCCGCGACCGGGCCGGCCAGCACCGGCCCGGCCACCGGCACGACCGAATTGAGGAGAGACGGCGACATGCCGAAGATGAAGACGCACAGCGGTGCGAAGAAGCGGTTCCGGCTCACCGGCACCGGCAAGCTCAAGCGCCGCCGCGCCAGCCGCGCGCACTACAACGAGTGGAAGTCGTCCACGCTGACGCGTCGTCTCAAGGGTGAAGTCGTCGTTTCGCCGGCAGACACCAAGAAGATCAAGAAGCTGCTCGCCAAGTAGCGCGAACCCCCGGGGAGAAGAAACATGGCACGCGTGAAGCGGGCGCTCAACGCCAAGAAGAAGCGCAAGGTCGTCCTCGACAGGGCGAGCGGTTACCGTGGCCAGCGGTCGCGGCTGTACCGCAAGGCCAAGGAGCAGATGCTCCACTCGATGACGTACGCCTACCGGGACCGCAAGGACCGTAAGGGTGCGTTCCGCCGTCTGTGGATCCAGCGGATCAACGCCGCTGCCCGCGCCAACGGCATCACCTACAACCGCCTGATCCAGGGCCTGCGCCTGGCCAACATCGAGGTCGACCGCAAGATCCTCGCTGACCTCGCGGTCAACGACGGCGCGACCTTCGCCACGCTCGTCGAGGCCGCCAGGAAGGCGCTCCCGGCGAACGTGAACGCTCCGGCCACCGCGAGCTGAGGTCGCCTTCAGACACAGAGGGCCCACCGTCACGGTGGGCCCTTTTGTTATATCCACGCACGATCAGGGGGAGAGCATGGCCGGGTCCGAGCTGACCAACGTGAAGTCGCCGAGGGTGAAGGCCGCACGCAGGCTCACCAAGCGCGCCTTCAGGGAGCAGGACCGCAGGTTCCTGGCCGAAGGGCCGCAGGCGGTGCGCGAGGCGCTCAAGCTCGACGGGGTGACGCTGGAGCTGTTCACCACGGCCGAGGCCGAGCTGCGGCACGCCGAGCTCATCACCCAGGCCACGCTGCAGGGGGTGCCCGTCCACCGGGCCAGCGGCGAGGTCATGTCCGAGCTGTCCCAGACGGTGACCCCGCAGGGGCTGCTGGCGGTGTGCCGGCTCGTGCACGTGCCGCTGGAGGAGGCGCTGGCCGGGGAGCCGAAGCTGGTCGCGATGCTGGCGCACGTACGCGACCCGGGCAACGCCGGCACCGTCATGCGGGCGGCCGACGCCGCCGGGGCGGACGCGGTGATCTTCACCGACGCCTCCGTCGACCCCTACAACGGCAAGTGCGTACGCGCCAGCGCGGGCAGCCTGTTTCATCTGCCGGTCGTCATCGGTGCACCGGTCGCCGCCGCCGTGCGTCAACTGAGGGAGCGGGGCATGCGCGTGCTGGCGGCCGACGGCGCGGGCAAGCACACGCTCGACGACGTGGATCTTTCCGGACCGACTGTGTGGATCTTCGGGAACGAGGCCTGGGGACTGCCGGAGGAGATACGCGCCGAGGCGGACGATGTGGTCAGAGTGCCCATCTACGGACAGGCTGAAAGTCTCAACCTGGCCACCGCCGCGGCGGTGTGCCTTTACTCCTCCGCCAGGGCTCAGCGAGTGCCCTAGGCGGCCGGAAACCCGCTATTGTCGGCGTTGTAGGCGGAGGAGGCGAGGTCGTGCACGGCGCAGAAACCGACGGGCGAGTCGTGGCCGCCGCGTGCACGATCTCCATCGACGACCTCCCCGACGGTCTTATCGTGACCGACCGATATGGGTGTGTGCTGGCCGTCAACCGGGCCGCCGCCCGGCTCACCCGGGTCGCCATGGAGCGCGCCGTGGGCCGGGAGATGAACGAGGTCTTCCCCTTCCGCGACCACGACGGGCGCGAGTGGTGGAAGGCGCTCGATCCCGAGGGCGGGCTGCGTACCAGGACCAGGGTCCCCGAGCGGCCGCTGCACCTGCCGGGCGGCCAGGAGCTCTACGTCGCGGCCCGGCTGGTGCGCGAGCCCGAGCGCGGCGGCGAGGTCGAGCGGGTCACGATCACCCTGCGCGACGGCGGCGCCCGCGCCCGGCTGGAGCGCAGCCGCGCCGACCTGGTCTCCACCGTGGCCCACGAGCTGCGCTCGCCGCTGACCAGCGTCAAGGGCTTCACCGCCACCCTGCTGGCCAAGTGGACGCGCTTCACCGACGAGCAGAAGCGCGTCATGCTGGAGACCGTCAACAACGACGCCGACCGCGTCACCCGGCTCATCACCGAGCTGCTCGACGTCTCGCGCATCGAGTCCGGGCGGCTGGAGGTGCGCCGCCAGGTCGTCGACGTGCCGGCCAGGGCGCGCCGGCTGGTCGCCGGCCGGGTCGCGGCGGGCGACTCGGAAGACCGCTACCGCCTGATCGTCGGCGACCGTTTGCCGGAGATGTGGCTCGACCAGGACAAGATCGACCAGATTCTGGGTAATCTGGTGGAGAACGCGGTGCGCCACGGGCGTGGCACCGTGACGATCGAGATCGAGTCCGTCGGATGGGGAGTGGCCGTGTCGGTGCGCGACGAGGGCGAGGGCATCGAGCCCGAGCTGGCTCCGCGCGTCTTCCGGCAGTTCTGGCGGGGCGGCAACAGCCGCCGGCGCGGCGGCACCGGGCTCGGCCTGTTCATCGTGAAGGGCCTGGTCGAGGCGCACGGCGGCACGATCACCGTGCAGCGTGCGCCCGAGGGCGGCGCGGAGTTCCGATTTACCGTGCCCACCGGCACACCCGACTTCGCCACGGTCTGAAGCCCCGAGCGGCTCGACCCCCGTCGAAGTCGGTCCGGTGGGCGGGCCCCACTAGACTCATTTCCGCTCAAGCCCTGGATACGGAGCTCACTCTTGTCTGACTACGACCCCGTCGAGGTGACGCCGTTGCATGCCGACGAGCTGTCCCGCATGGAGGCCGACGCCCTCACGGCGATCAAGGCGGCCGACAGCCTCGACGCACTCAAGCAGGCCAGGCTGGCGCACGCGGGCGACCGCTCGCCCATCGCCCTGGCCAACCGCGAGATCGGCGCCCTGCCGCCGGCCGCCCGCGCCGAGGCCGGCAAGCGCGTCGGCGGCGCCCGCAGAGCGATCAACGAGGCGCTGGCCGCCCGCCAGGCCGAGCTGGAGGCCGAACGCGACGCCCGGGTGCTCGTCGAGGAGACCGTCGACGTCACCCTGCCGTGGGACCGGCGGCCGCGCGGCGCCCGTCACCCGCTGACCACGCTGCAGGAGCGCGTCGCCGACGCGTTCGTCGCCATGGGCTACGAGGTCGCCGAGGGCCCCGAGCTCGAAGGCGAGTGGTTCAACTTCGACGCGCTCAACATCGCCACCGACCACCCCGCCCGCTCCGAGCACGACACGTTCTTCGTGGACTCCACCGAGTCGGGCATGGTGCTGCGCACCCAGACCTCGCCGGTGCAGATCCGCGCGCTGCTCCAGCGCGAGCTGCCGGTCTACGTGATCTCGCCGGGCAAGACGTTCCGCACCGACGAGCTCGACGCCACCCACACCCCGGTCTTCCACCAGACCGAGGGGCTGGCCGTCGACGAGGGCCTGACCATGGCCCACCTCAAGGGCACGCTCGACAGGTTCGCCGAGGTCATGTTCGGCGAGGGCATCACCACCCGGTTCCGGCCGAACTACTTCCCCTTCACCGAGCCGTCCGCCGAGATGGACCTGAAGTGCTTCGTCTGCCGCGGCGCCTCGGCGATCCCCGGCAACCCGCCGTGCCGCACCTGCAAGTCCGAGGGCTGGATCGAGTGGGGCGGCTGCGGCATGGTCAACCCGCGGGTGCTCATCGCCTGCGGCGTCGACCCCTCGCGCTACTCCGGGTTCGCGTTCGGCATGGGGATCGAGCGCACGCTGATGTTCCGCCACAACGCCGAAGACATGCGAGACATGATCGAGGGGGACGTGCGCTTCACGCTCCCGTTCGGAATGGAGATCTGATGAAGGTCCCGCTCTCCTGGCTGCGGGAGTACGTCGATCTCCCGGCGGCCACCGCGCACGAGGTGGCCGACAGGCTCACCATGGCCGGGCTCAAGCTCGAGGCCATCACCTCCTACGGCCACGACGTCAAGAACGTCGTCGTCGGCGAGGTGCTGGAGATCGAGGAGCTCACCGGCTTCAAGAAGCCGATCAGGCACTGCAAGGTCGAGGTGGGCGAGGCGACGCCGCGCGAGATCGTCTGCGGCGCCACGAACTTCGTCGCCGGCGACCGCGTCCCCGTCGTGCTGCCCGGCGGCGTGCTGCCGGGCGGGTTCGAGGTGGGCGCGCGCAAGACGTACGGGCGCATGTCCGAGGGCATGATCTGCTCCGAGCGCGAGCTGGGCCTCGGCGACGACCACAACGGCATCATGGTGCTGCCCGCCGGCACGCCCATCGGCACCGACGTGGTCGAGCTGCTCGGCCTGCGCGACGACGTGATCGAGCTGGAGATCACGCCCGACATCGGCTACGCGCTGTCCGTCCGCGGCGTGGCCCGCGAGGTGGCCACCGCGTTCGGCGTGGCCTTCCGCGACCCGGCCGACGTCGAGGTGCCCGCCGAGAGCGAGCCGTCCTGGCCGGCCTCCATCGGCGACCCGACGGCCTGCGACCGGTTCGTGCTGCGCGAGGTGCGCGGCTTCGATCCGGCCGCCCAGAGCCCGCTGTGGATGCGGGTGCGGCTGAGCCGGTCCGGCATGCGCCCGGTGTCGCTGGCCGTCGACATCACCAACTACCTGATGCTGGAGCTGGGCCAGCCGCTGCACGCCTTCGACCGGTCGAAGCTGACCGGCGAGATCGTCGTCCGGCGGGCCCGGGAGGGCGAGCGGCTGGAGACGCTCGACCACGTCGTGCGCGAGCTCGACCCCGACGACATCCTCATCACCGACCAGTCGGGCCCGATCTCCATGGCGGGCACGATGGGCGGCCTGGAGACCGAGATCTCCGACGGCTCGACCGACATCGTCATCGAGGCCGCCCACTTCTCGGCCACCGGCATCTCGCGCGAGTCGCGCCGGCACGGGCTGGTCTCGGAGGCGTCCAAGCGGTTCGAGCGCGGCGTCGACCGTGAGCTGCCGCTGGTCGCCTCCTGGCGGGCGGTGCGCATGCTGGCCGAGCTGGGCGGCGCGACCGTGCAGCCCGGCGTGACGCACGCCGAGGTCGACGTCACGCCGGCGCGCATCGCGATCCCGGCCGGTCATCCGTCGGCCGTGGCGGGCGTCCCGTACTCCAAGGAGGTCGTCGTCGGCCGCCTGGAGCAGGTGGGCTGCCTCGTGACCGACGGCGACGACCCGGCCGTGCGCGAGGGCGGCGTCGACCCGACCGGCGTCGTGACCGGCGGCGAGCTGGCCGCCAGGCTGGCCGTCACCGGCCCCGACATGATCACGGTCACCCCGCCGTCGTGGCGGCCCGACCTCACCGACCCCAACGACCTGGCCGAAGAGGTCATCCGGCTCGAAGGCTACGACCGGCTGCCGTCGGTGCTGCCCAGCGCCCCGGCGGGCGCCGGGCTGACCGAGGGGCAGCGGCTGCGCCGGCGGGTCGGCCGGGCGCTGGCCGAGGGCGGCTACGTCGAGGTGCTCAGCTACCCGTTCATCGGGGCCGACGACTTCGACCGGCTGCAGCTGCCCGCCGACGACGCGCGACGCCGGGCCATGCGCCTGGCCAACCCGCTGTCGGAGGACGAGCCGCTGATGCGCACGACACTGCTGCCCGGCCTGCTCAAGACGCTGGTCCGCAACGTCGGGCGCGGCTTCGGCGACGTGGCGCTGTTCGAGACGGGCGCGGTCTACCGGCCCCGGGAGAACGCCCCCGCCGCCGCTCCGGTGCTCGGCGTCTCGCGCCGTCCCACCGAGGAGGAGCTGGCCTCGATCGAGGCGGCGCTGCCCGACCAGCCGCTGCGGGTCGCGGTCGTGCTGGCCGGGGAGTTCGAGCGGTCCGGCTGGTGGGGCTCGGGCCGGCAGGCCTCATGGGCCGACGCCGTGCAGGCCGCCCGGCTGATCGCGGCCGAGTCGCGGGTCGAGCTGTCCATCAGCGCCGACCAGCACGAGCCGTGGCACCCGGGCCGGTGCGCCGCCCTCTACGTGGGCGACACGCTGGTGGGGCACGCCGGTGAGCTGCACCCGCGGGTCATCGAGGCGTACGGGCTGCCGCTGCGCACCGCCGCCATGGAGCTGGAGCTGTCGCGGCTGGAGTCGGCCATGCCGGGGCCGGTGCAGGCGCCGCCGGTGTCCCCGTACCCGGTGGCGACGCAGGACGTGGCGCTGATCGTGCCCGACTTCACGCCGGTGGCCGACGTGGAGGCGGCGTTGCGCGACGGGGCCGGCGAGCTGCTGGAGTCGGTGCGGCTGTTCGACGTCTACGCGGGTGAGCAGGTGGGCGAGGGGAACAAGTCGCTCGCCTACACGATGCGGTTCCGGGCGGCGGGCCGTACGTTGACGGTCGAGGAGACGACGGCGGCCAGGGACGCGGCGGTGGCGATGGCGGCCGACCGCGTGGGAGCCCAGCTCCGCAGCGCCTGAGCCGATCAGAGGGGGCCGGTACGGATCGTCGTACCGGCCCCTTTGTCATGTGTTCAACGTGGTGAGGTCGATGTCGATGTCGAACGGGACGGTCAGCTTGAGCCGGTCGTGGGGGATGCCCGCCTCGGCGTAGAGGGTGGGCTTGCGCTTCCTGTCGCGCACCTCGGTGACGGGCGAGACCACCTCGACGGCCAGGATGACATCCTCGGCCTGGTAGCAGGTCAGCGCCTCGTCGGAAGGCGCCTGCGGCCCCAGGACGATCAGGCTTCCGTCGATCAGCTCTGTGTGCGGAGGCAGATCCGGAATGTGATCGAGGTCCTCGGCGACGTAGCCCTGCGGTGGAGGGAAGGCCCAGTCGGGGAGGATCGCTTCGGCAGGCATCGTCCAACGCTAATCAACGCACTTCGCTCACGCTTGGTGAACGAACGTACACGTGTGCAAGTCGCGGGAGAATGTGGGGCATGAGGGAGTTGCTGGTGTTCGGCGAGCGTGGGGATGCCGAGGAGGTCGCCGAGACGCTGGGGGAGTGGTTCCCGGGGCTCGGGGTGCCGCGGGTGGTGCGGGAGACGCTCGCCGGTGAGGACGACGCCGAGGACGCCCAGTGGCTCGTCGTCGTGGAGGGGCTCGACGAGCAGGCCCTCGGCCAGGTCGACGAGCTGGTGGAGCGGTACGACGGCTGGCGGGAGCGGGAGTAGGGCGCCCCGCCCGATGGAGCCGTCCCGGCCGGTGGAACGGCCGCGCGGGGTGAGCCGGTCCGGCCGGTGGAACGGCCGCGCGGGGTGAGCTGGTCCGGTCGGTGGAACGGCTGCCGATGGCGGGTCGGTCAGGCCGGGGTGGGCTGGTCGGAGGACTGCTCGATGCGGCGGGCGCGTTCGGCGATCGCGTGTTCGTCGGTTCTGGCGTCGTAGCGGCGGAATTTCGGCAGGGCGGCGGCCAGGCCGAGGACGGCGCCCACGCACAGCAGGCCGCCCGCGCCCAGTGAGAACCGGGTGCCGCCGAAGTTGGCCATCAGGCTCGCGCGGGCGTTGCCCAGCATCGGGCCGCTGGCGTACGACAGCAGCTCGATGCCCGCCAGCCGCCCGCGCAGCTCCTGCGGGATGGTCTGGTTCCACATCGTCGTCCGGAAGATGCCGCTGATCATGTCGGCCGCGCCGGCCAGCGCGATGCACAGGAAGACCAGCCACACGCTCGGGGCCAGCGCGGTCAGCGTCATCGCCACGCCCCACAGCGCCGCCGCGACGATCACGCCGAGGCCCTGCCGCTGGACGCGGGCCGTCCAGCGGCCGGTCACCGAGGCGGCCAGGGCGCCCACGGCGGCGGCGGAGTACAGCAGGCCGAGCGACTCGGGTGAGCCCAGCTCGTCGGCCAGGAACGGGAACAGCGCGTTGGACATGGCGAACACCATGGCCGCGATGTCCACCAGGTACGTGCCCATGAGGTCGCCGCGGCCGGTGGCGTACCGCACGCCCTCGACCAGAGAGCTGAGCGAGGCGGGCGCGGCGTCCTCGACGTGGGGCAGCGACCTGATGCGCCACAGCAGCGCCAGGGAGAGCACGAAGGTCGCCGTGTCGATGGCGTAGGCGACGTGCGTGCCGAGGTGCACCAGCAGCAGGCCGCCCAGCGCCGGGGCGACGATCGCGCCGACGTTCCAGCGCAGGCTGTTGAGCACCGCCGCCGCGGCCTGCTGGTCGTGCCGGACCACCTGCTGCATCACCGCCTCCAGGCTCGGACGCTGCAGGCAGGCGATGCCGGTGGACAGGGCGCCCATCACGTACAAAACCCAGACCTGCGGGTGGGGGAGCATCGCGTTGACCACGAGCGCGGCGGTGGTGACCAGCAGGCCGAGCTCGCTCAGCACGATGATCCGGCGGCGGTCGAGCGCGTCGGCGATCGCGCCGCCCCACAGCCCGCACACCACCATCGGGACGAACTCCGCCAGGCTCATCATCCCGACCGCGACGTAGGAACCGGTCAGCTCCTTCATCTGGTACGGCAGCGCCACCATGGTGATCATCGTGCCGAACATGGTGACGACGCCGGCGCCGAACAGCAGGCGGTAGTCGCGGGAGTCGCGCAGCGGGCTCAGGTCGGGGAAGAGGTGACGGAGCAGGCGCAGGATTGGTGCGGGCACGAAGTCTGATTGTCGGACCACGTCCGCGATGAGGGCAAATCATTTAGGAACGGCGAAGGCCCCCGGGGAACCGGGGGCCTTCGCGGGAGGGGGGTCAGGCGGCGGGCACCTTGTCGAGGAAGCCGAGGACCCTGCGGATCCGGCCGTCCTCGGCCAGCTCGACCACGTCGAAGCCGACGGCCAGGGGCTCCTCGCCGGCCGGGCCGAGGTGCCAGGTGAAGCGGGCGATGTGGTGGTGGGCGTCGAACACCTCGCCCGGCGTGAACACCAGGCCGGGGAACATGCCCTGCGCGCCCTCGATCACGGCGGCGATCCCGGCGTGCCCGGCCACGTCGGCCATCGGGTCGGTGTAGGTCGCGTCCTCGGTCCACAGCTCGGCGACGGCCTTGGCGCGGGCGTCGGCGTCGGTCTCGTTCCAGGCGGCGATGTAGCGCTCGACGAGTTCGGTGGTCATGATGATCTCACTTTCTTCCAGGAGTTCTTTCAACGGTTCTCAGAAGGCGGTTCTCAGAAGGCGGTTCTCAGAAGGCGGTTCTCAGGAGAGGTGTCAGCGGCGGGCCTTGCGCAGGCCGGTGATCTGCAGCTCCGCGAACAGCCCCACGACCAGGGCCTGGGCGATGGCCCAGACGGCGCCGAGCGTGCTGAACTCGAGCGCGCCGGTCACGACGGCGGCCACGCCGGCCAGGGTCCAGACGATGTTCAGGCCGACGACGACCTTGACGGCGGCCGGGTTGATCGCGGGGCGGGAGGCCAGCAGGCCGACGGCGGCGCCGTACACGAGCAGGAAGATCCCGATCTCGCGCAGCAGGCCCGCGCCCGGGCCGAGCAGGTCGCTCGCCGGGCCGGCCAGGGCCAGGTAGACCAGCCCGTTGACGCCGGTGACGACGGCGTCCGCGGCGAGCGCGAGGCGCAGGAACCTGGTCCGGTCGGCGGTGACGGTGAGGGCGGTCATCTTGGCTCCTTCAAGTGCTGGTTGCGACACTTGAACGATGTCAGCCGGGGCGTAGGGGCCGCGATTACGCGCCAGGTAATGAAGTCCGCGAACCGGTCGCCGACCTGCGGGTTCTCCGGAGAAAAAGGAAGGGGGCGCCCCCTTGCGGAGGCGCCCCGGAGGGGTTTCAGGAGGATGCGAGGTCGCGGAAGCGGGGTCCGGGAGGGTACGGCTTCCCTGAAGTGGGGTTCAGGAGCGTGCGACGTCCCGGGAGGGGATGGTCAGGAGCCGAGGATCTCGCGGCGTAGGTGGGTCTTGAGGATCTTGCCGCCGGGGTTGCGGGGCAGCTCGCCCTCACGGAACCACACGTGCGCCGGGATCTTGAACTTGGCGATCCGGTCCGCCAGGAACGAGCGCAGCTCCTCGGCCGTGACCGACCGGCCCGGCGCCGGCCGGATCACCGCGCCGACCTCCTCGCCCAGCTCGTCGTGCGGGACGCCGATCACCGCCACGTCGTCCACCGCCGGGTGCTCGAACAGGGCGGCCTCGACCTCGGCGCAGTAGACGTTCTCGCCGCCCCTGATCACCATGTCCTTGGCGCGGTCCACGATGTAGACGAAGCCCTCCTCGTCGATCCTGGCCAGGTCGCCGGTGTGCAGCCAGCCGTCCACGAACGTCTGCGCCGTGGCCTCGGGCTGGTTCCAGTAGCCCATGATCACGTTCGGGCCGCGCACGCACAGCTCGCCCACCTCGCCGGCGGGCAGCTCGGCGCCCATGGGGTCCACCACGCGCACGTCCACGACGGCCGAGGGCATGCCGATGCTGTCGGGCCTGGCGTGGTACTCGGCGCCGCCGTTGCCGATGGCCAGGGCGGTCGTCTCGGTCATGCCGTAGCCGTTGGAGGGCGCGCGGTCGGGCAGGTTCGTGGTGATGCGCTCCAGCAGCTTGGGCGGGGCGGGGGCGCCGCCGTAGCCGAGGGTGGTCAGCGACGACAGGTCGTACTTGCCGAAGTCGGGGTGCGACATGAGCTGCCAGGCGTTGGTCGGCACGCCGATCATCGTGGTGACGCGCTCCCGCTCGATCAGCCGCAGCGCCTGCTCGGGGTCCCACTTGTACATGAGCACCACGCCGCCGCCGGTGAACATCGAGGTGATCATGGCGGAGAAGCAGCCGGTGACGTGGAACAGCGGCACGGTCAGCAGCGTCACCCGGCGCACGCTCGCCGCCGCGCCCGCGTCCTTGCCGGCCATGGTGACCGAGCGGACCAGGCCGTAGGCCACGGTCATGGGGGACTGGCCGAGGTTGCGGTGGCTGCCCAGCGCGCCCTTGGGCCGGCCGGTGGTGCCGGAGGTGTAGAAGATCGTCGCCGGGTCCTCGGGGGACAGCTCGACGTCGGGCAGCCGCACGTCGGCGGTGACCTCGCCCAGCACGTCGCCGAACGACCGCGCGCCCTCGGGCACCTCGCCCCTGGTCACGATCATCGGCACGCCCGTGGAGGCCAGCCTGACCGCCCGCTCGCCGTCGGCGATCAGCACCTTGGCCCCCGAGTCGTGCACGCCGTAGGCCAGCTCGGCCTCCGTCCACCAGGCGTTCAGCGGTACGGCGATGGCCCCGGCGGCCAGCGCGGCCGAGAACGAGACCACCCATTCCGGGTAGTTGCGCATGGCGATGGCAACGCGGTCGCCCTTGGCGACGCCGTACTCCTCGACCAGGCGGCGGGCCAGGGTGGCGGCGCGGCGGAAGTGCTCCTCGAAGGTGATGTGCTCGTCCTCGTAGGCCAGGAAGACCTGCTCGCCGTGGAACCTGCTGGTCTCCAGCAGGGCGCGGAAGTGTGCCGGCGCGTGCTTCCACGTGCGTACCCCGGTGTCGCCGATCTCCTCGGTCTCGAAAAGCTGGCCGGGGCCGGTGAGCTGGGCTTGGACCTGGGCGTGCGAAAGGGACATGCGCAGAACTCCCGCATCAGACGATTCTTCTGGACTTTCACAGTACCGACCGGTAGGTACGTCGCGCTAGAGCAGCCAAAACCCGGGGGACAGGTGCTCGTGAAAGTTTCACGTAGAAGCCGATATTTTTCGCTCGCCAACTGCTCTTTTGGGGGCGGCGCGCGATCGGCATTGACCGTTCCCCTGCATGTCAATACCGTCTGCGATGCGATCCGCTGGGGATCGAAAGGTTTCGGAACCGAGTGCCTGCCTCCGGAGGTAGATGCCCGTGCTCTCGTCCCTGTCCGTCAGAGTCCTCGCGCTGCTGGGGATTCTCGCAGCATTCCTCCTCCCCGCCACCTCGGCCGACGCCTCGGCGCCCCTGCGCGCGCACGCGTCCGCCAAGGGCAAGTTCATCGGCACGGCGCTCGCCACCACCCCGCTGTCCGGCGAGACCTCCTACCGCACCATCGCGGCCACCGAGTTCAGCCAGGTCACCCCCGAGAACGCGATGAAGTGGGACGCCACCGAGCCCAGCCAGGGCCAGTTCAACTACTCCGGCGCCGACGCGATCGTCGCCTTCGCCGCCCAGAACGACCAGCAGGTGCACGGCCACACCCTCGTGTGGCACAACCAGACGCCGGGCTGGGTGCAGGGCCTGAGCGCGACCGCGATGCGCGCGGCCATGCAGAACCACATCGCCAACGTCGTCGGCCACTTCGCCGACAACCCGGCCGTCGTCTCCTGGGACGTGGTCAACGAGGTCTTCGAGGACAACGGCAACCTGCGCACGTCGTTCTGGTACAACACGCTGGGCTCGGGCTACATCGCCGACGCCTTCCGCGCCGCGCGCGCCGCCGACCCCGACGCCAAGCTGTGCATCAACGACTACAACACCGAGGGCATCAACGCCAAGAGCACGGCGATCTACAACCTGGTCTCCTCCCTGCGCCAGCAGGGCGTGCCGATCGACTGCGTCGGCTTCCAGTCCCACCTGGCCATCCAGTACGGCTTCCCCAGCGACTTCCAGCAGAACCTGCAGCGCTTCGCCGCCCTCGGCGTCCAGGTCCGGATCACCGAGCTGGACGTGCGCATGCAGACCCCCAGGGACGCCACCAAGGACGCCACCCAGGCCACCTACTACCGCAACGTCGTCAACGCCTGCCTCGCGGTGACCGCCTGCCAGGGCGTCACGATCTGGGGCTTCACCGACAAGTACTCCTGGGTGCCCGACACCTTCCCCGGTCAGGGCGCCGCGCTGATCTACAACGAGAGCTACCAGCAGAAGCCGTCGTACACCGCCGTGCACGACGCCCTGGCCGGCGGCGCCGGCACCGACACCACCCCGCCCAGCACGCCGGGCGCCCCCACGGCGGGCAACGTCACCGCGAGCTCGGCCACCCTCACCTGGGCCGCCTCCACCGACACCGGCGGCAGCGGCCTGGCCGGCTACGACGTCTACCGCGAGCAGGGCGGCACCGACACCCGGCTCGGCCAGTCCACCGGCAACAGCGTCAACCTGACCGGCCTGACCGCGGGCACCCAGTACCAGGTCTACGTGCGGGCGCGCGACGGCGCGGGCAACCTGTCCGGCGAGTCCCCGTCGGTCACCTTCACCACCCTCACCGGGGGCGGCGGAGGCGGCTGCACCGCCGCGGGCACCGTGCAGACCCAGTGGAGCGGCGGGTACGTCATCCAGCCCGTGACCGTCACCAACACCGGCACGTCCCAGATCAACGGCTGGACGGTCACCTTCACCCTGCCCGCCGGGCACACCCTGACCGGCTCCTGGAACGCCGCCGTCACCGTCAGCGGGCAGAACGTCACCGCCAGGAACGCCGGGTACAACGGCACGCTCGCGCCCGGCGCGAGCACCAGTTTCGGGTTCCAGGTCAGCAGGCCGGGCGGCGACACCGCGACGCCGTCCGCCTACACCTGCGCCTGACCCGCGCGACCTCCCCGGGCGGACATGGCCACCGCCCGGGGACCCGCGCGCCGGCGCGGCGGGGCACGGGAGGGTGCCCGAACGGGGCCCTTGGTGGGGCCTGCGCGCGGTGGTACACAGTGCACATGGCAGAGATCATCCTGTTGCACTCCGCACAGGGCCTGCGACCGGGGGTAATAGGGGCCGCGGAGGCGCTTCGCGCGGGCGGGCACGTCGTGCGCACGCCCGACTACTACGACGGCGAGGTCTTCGACGACCTCGAATCCGGACTGCGCAAACGGGACGCGATCGGCTTCGACGAGCTCGCGCGCCGCTGGCGGGAGATCGCCGCGCAGGCGCGCGGGCCGGTCGTGTTCGCCGGGTTCTCGCTGGGCGGGTTCGGGGCCCAGCTCCTGGCCGCCACGCACCCGCTGGCCCGGGGGCTGCTGCTCTACCACGGCTGCGCGGCCGTGGCAGAGGTGAGCGCGGAGGGGTGGCCGGTCTCGGTGCCGGTGCAGCTCCACTACGCGGAGGGCGACCCGTGGGTGGACGCCGGTGACGTCCGCAGTCTGCGGACGGAGCTCGGGCCGTTATTCGAGTGCTTCATTTATCCGGGAAATGTGCACTTGTTCGCCGATCCCGATCTTCCCGGATACTCCGAAGAGTCGGCGGCGCTTATGTGGAAACGATCCCGCGACTTTATTGCGCGGATATAAGACGATTTCGCGGATATTTCGTACTTGGGTCTATCAAAAGGGGCGATCTTTACTTTATGATCTCATCGGCCCATCAAGATCGACGGAAGGATCGCTCATGACGATCGAGATCAAGAAGGTCGAAGAAGTCGAGACCACCGGAAACAGCAACAGCTGCTGACCTCTTCGGGCCTCCCGCGACGCGGCCCGACCCCGCGGGAGGCCCTCACTCGCCCGGGAGCCGCCTTCATGCCCAGGATTCAGGTGAATCCGGTCTTCCCCCTGTTCATCGACGACGCCCGCGGGCGCGTACGGCTCGGCGACTTCCCCCCGACCGGCCAGATCCTCGACCCGGCGCCGCCACCCCTGCGCCGCCTGCTGCGCCTGTGCGCCGAGACCCCCGTCGAGCAGTCCGACCTGTACGACCTCCTCGACGACCTCACCCCCGCCGAGATCGACTCGGCCGTCGAACAGCTGCGCGCCGCCCGCTTCCTGGTCACCGACGCCGAGCTGGTCACGCTCGCCGCCGACGCCAGGCTGTCCAGGTTCGCGCTGTTCATGGCCATGTTCCAGCCGGCCGACCGGGCCGTGGCCGCGCTCGGCGACCTCGCCGGCCGGCACGTGGCGGTGCTCGGCGCCGGCGCGATCGGCGGCCAGGTCGCCCTGCACCTCGCCACCTCCGGCGTCGGCCGCCTGACCCTGCTCGACGACGACCGCGTCGAGATCGGCAACCTGCACCGCCAGCACCTCTACACCGTCCGCGACCTCGGCGAGCCCAAGACGGCCGCGGCCGCCCGCCGGCTGCGCGAGCACTGCCCGGACGTCCGCGTCACCCGCGTCGAGCGGCGCATCAACGGACCCTCCGACGTCGTCACCGACGCCGACCTCGTGGTCAACACCGTCGACACCCCGCAGCCGCACATCCGCCGCTGGGTCAACGAGGCCTGCGTGCGGGCCGGCACGCCGTTCGTCACCGGCGGCTTCAACCAGCACGTCGGCCTGCTCGGCCCGCTGGTCGTGCCCGGCAAGACCGGCTGCCTGGCCTGCCAGGAGGCCGCCCTGGCCGCGCGGTACGGCTCCACCGTCCTGCCGGCCAACGACAACCCCGGACGGGCCATCCCGTCGTTCGGGCCGTTGTGCGGGATCGTGTCGGCCATGCTCGCGTCCGAGGTGATCCGCTTCCTGACCGGCACCGGCGACCCCGCCGTCGAGGGGCGCGGACTCTGGCTCGACCTGCTCACGCTGACCACCACGGCCTACGACTTCGACCGCCGCGACGGCTGCGAGGTGTGCGGGTGAAGGCCGAGCCGCTGACGGACCTGTCGTTCCTCAGCGTGGTGGCCGACGGCCCGGACGACTACGTCATCGGCAACGGCGAGACGTTCGTCAACGTGCCCGGCGTGGCGGCGGCCGTGGTCGAGGCGCTCGACGGCACCAGGACGGCCGCCGAGGCCCGCGCCCTGGTGCTGGCCGAAAGCGGTCTGGACGTGGACGTCGCCGAGTTCGTGACCGGGCTCGGCGCGGCCGGGCTGCTCAACCGGCCCCGGCGTCCGCCCAACCTGTGGGACCGGATCAGGCCCGGCCACGTGGCCTGGCTGTTCTCCCGCCCGGCGCACGCCGTGCTGGCCGCGCTGACCGTGTGCGCCCTGGCCGCGGCGGTCGCCAGGCCCGGCGTGCTGCCGTCGTTCTCCTCGCTGGTCTGGTCGGACAGCCTCACCTTCACCGTCGCCTTCGCCGCGGGCTCCTGGCTGCTGGTGCTGGTGCACGAGCTCGGCCACATCGCCGCGGCCCGGTCGCTCGGCGTGCGGGCCGAGCTGTCGCTCGGCACCCGCCTGCAGTTCCTCGTCGTGCAGACCAGGATCACCGGCATCTGGGGCGTGCCCAGGCGCGCCCGCTACCGCGCCCACCTGGCGGGCATGCGGGTGGACTGGTTCCTCGCCTGCGCCGGGACCTGCGTCCTGTACGCCGCCGACCTGCCCGTGGTGCGGCTGGTCGTGGTCATCTGCCTGTCGCAGATCGCCTGGCAGTTCCTGTTCTTCATGCGCACCGACGTCTACTACGCGATCGCCAACGCCGGCGGCAACAAGAACCTCATGGCCGACGCGCAGGCGTACCTGCGGGCGCGGCGCACCCGTACGGCGCCGCGCGGCGTCCGGGTGTACGCCTGGTTCCTCGTGGCAGGACGGGTGCTCGGGCTGGCCTTCTTCGCGCTCTACACGATCCCGGTGACGGTCGCCGTGTGCCGCCGGGCCGTCGATGAGCTGCCGGGCTGGCAGCCGGTCGCCGCCCTGGCCGTGGTCGGCGCCGGCTGGGCGCTCTACCTGGCCGTCCTGGGCCGCCGCCTGCTCGCCTCGGCCCGCCGATCCTCTTGAGACAGCACGGTCCCGGCCGCCCCCTCCGCGGCCGGGACCGTGGCGATCAGGCGCCCCCGCGGCTCCTGGCGACGACCTCCTCTGTGGTGAGCGGCGCCTTCGGGTGGTGCGTCAGGCACATGGGCACGCGCGCCTTGGCGAACCCGCCGCCCTCACCGGCCACGTAGAACTCGCCCGCGCCCAGCCGGGAGATGTCCGGCACGTCACCGCCGCCCTTGAACTGGGCCATCTCCCTGGCCGCGCTGATCTGGATCGGGGCGTTCAGCAGGCCGAAGAACTGCGTGGCGCAGTTGCCCGGGATCTGGTTGTGCAGCCCCTTGGGCGCCTGCGTGGCGAAGACCAGGCCCAGGCCGTACTTGCGGGCCTGGGAGGCGAGCAGCACCGTGCTGCGGGTGGAGACCGACGCGCCTCCCGCCGCGGGGGCGAACGTCTGCGCCTCGTCCATGACGAACAGCGCGCCCAGCGGACGGTCCTGGGCGGGGTGCCGCTTGAACCAGACGAACAGCTCCATCTGCAGCCGGCTGACGAAGCTCTGCCGCTGCTCCAGGCCCGGCAGCCCGGCCAGGCTGATCACCGAGACGCGGGCCCGCCTGCCCGGCGGCGGCGTCACCAGCAACCCGGGATCGACCGGCTCGCCGGCCCCGCCGAACAGCGGGTCGTTGTCCATCGCCGCGGTGAGCGACTGGGACAGGTCGGCCGCGATGCGCCGGGCGCTGGCCAGCTCGCTCACCCCGTCCGGCAGGTCGGCCAGGTACGCCGCGAACCCTCTCAGACTGGTCGCGCCGCCGCCTCCGTAGGCGGCCAGGGCCCGCCTGAGCACGGCCTGCCCGCGCAGCGCCTTGTCGGTGTTGGCGTCCAGCCTGACCCGCGGCACGATGAACGCGACCGCGGCCTCGACCGCCTCGGCGAACTCGTCGGGGTCGCCGGCCAGGCTCGCCAGGTCGGGCAGCGGCTGGAAGCTCAGCGGACGTCCGCCCGTCCGTCCCGGCGTCCAGACGGTCACGTCGGTGGCCGCCAGGTACTCCGCGGCGCGGCGGGCGTCGCCCTCCGCCCACGTGCGCGGCGGCTCGGGCCACGGCTCGTCCAGCCGGGCCAGGTCGTTGTTCGGGTCCAGCACGATCGAGGAGACGCCGCGCAGCGCGCACTCCTCGACCAGCCGCCTGATCAGCACGGTCTTGCCCGAGCCGGAACCGGCGAAGATCGCGGTGTGCTTGCGCAGCGCCTCCAGCGCGATCCGCACCGGCCCGCCGTCCGCGATCCGCCGCCCGATCGTCAGGGAGTGGTCCTGGTCGCCGCCGTCCTGGCTCCGTGCCGCGACGGGGCTCTCGAGGGCCGGTACGGCGGGAACGCTCCACGCGTCGGCCAGTGCCTCGATGAGGAAGCCGATCCCGGACGTCGGCCGCCGCGCGGCGAGCCAGGCGGCCAGCTCCGGCGGGCTCTCGGCGACCAAGGCCCGCAGCGCGGCGAGGACCAGCAGGTCCTGGCGGCTCGTCCGCAGCGTCCTGCCGCCCGCCCGTTCGAACGCCGCGATCGCCTCCCGCGTCGCCGGCCCTGGCGACCACGGGGTGTCGCGCAGCAGGAACAACCGCCGTTTGGGCACCTCCGCGTCGAGTCCGGCCGCCACGCACGCCTTGCGGAGGCGGTTCAGCGCCGCGTTGCCGTGCGTCGCGCTGACCGCGCGGAAGGCCCAGTGGACCTCGTCCTCCCTGCTCTCGTCGAGCGTGCGGCGCAGCCGGGCGTGCAGCGGGGGCTTGGCGCTCGGCGGCGGGTCCAGGCTGAAGGCCCGGCCGGCCGCACCCTGCTCGGCGATCCACGCGGACAGCCCGGCGGCCAGCAGCGCGGGCATCGCGGTGTCCTCGCTGGCCTGGTCGATCACCGGAGCCTGCGCGGCCGCCAGCAGCTCGGCGAAGCGGGCGTCGAGCGCGGCGAGATCGGCGGCGCCGGCCGGCGCGACAGGGCCGGCGTGGTCGGCAGGACGCGCGGGCGGCTGCGGACGCGGCGTCGTCTCGGCCGCGAACCCGGTCAGCTCCCTGACCTCGCCGTCCGTGAGGCAGGCGTGGACGTGCCGGTCGATCCGGATGAGCAGCTCGCGCGGGGTGAAGCCGGGCGCCTGCTCGAACGCCTCCGGCCGGACCGGCCACGTCGGGTACGGCGGCTTGACGCCCGCCTCGCCGTACTGCACCTCGAAGCGCGTGGCGACCAGCGTGCGCGCGGTGGCCGCGTCGGGGATGGTCATGAGCGGGACCGCCTGGCGGAAGCGGTCGCGGACGGTGTCGACCGCCACCTGCTCGATGAGCGCCCACGTGGCGGGGATGCAGGTCACCACCGTCAACGTCCGGCGGGTGACCTCGCGCAGCGCCATCAGGCCGCCCGCGATGCGCTCGATCATGAGCTGCTCGGCCGGGTCGTGCCCGGCGCGGCCGGAGGTGGTGACCCGGGACTGGGCGACGAGCGGGTCGATCTGGTCCACCGCGACGATCGTGGGGCCGGTGAGCGCCATCAGCCGCGAGAGGTCCCTGACGATCTCCTGCGGCGTGCGCCCGAGCTGCCGGATGCCCCAGCGGGCCCGCTCGCCCGGCTCGCCCTCGGGCGCCGACGACAGGTACGACTCCCCGAGGTCCTGCAGCCCCGGATCGTCGCCGGCCAGCAGGACCAGGGCGCGCGCGGCGTCCTGGCTGTCGCGGCCGACCTGGCCCCCGACGCGGCGGAACGCGGTGACGAAGGCGTCCAGCTCGTCCCGGGTGAGGCCGCGCTTGCCGGTGATCGAGCGGCGGGCCATGCGGGACAGCCCCGCCATGATGGCCAGGCGGTCCAGGAGCACGGTGAGCTGCGTCTGCCCGTCGTGGCGGGGCCGGGAGAGGCTGTCCAGCAGGGAGACCACGATGCTCTCCCAGAACCCCTTGGCGTCCAGCAGGCCGACCAGGACGAAGTAGCCGTCCTCGCGCTGGGCGCGTTCGCGCAGCCAGCCGAGCAGGTGGGTCTTGCCGGTGCCGCGCTGGCCCTGCACGACCACGCCGATGGGGCTGCTCTCGGGCCGGTGGGCGGCCTCGGCCAGCCCGTCGAGGAGGATCTTCGTCGACGCGCCGTGCAGGCCCTCGACGTGGAAGGGGGAGCGGCGCCACACGTCGTCGGCGCCCTCGGTGTAGTTGAACGTCAGCGCGGCCAGGTCCGCGATGCCGCCGCCGCTCACAGCTCGCCGATCCACAGCAGATGCTTGTCCTGCCCGCCTATGATCACCGCCGCTTCGCGGTCCTCGGGCGTGAGCGTCTTCTGGTTCGACTCCGGTACCAGGTTCACGTCCGGGAGGCGTTCCATCAGCACGAGCGTCTCGTCCACCTCGTGCTTCGGCACGGCGGGGAGCAGCCGCCGGAGCGGGGTCAGGCTCACCCACGAGCCGGGCGCGGCGGCCAGTTCGGCGTACGCGGCACGGATGCGCGACTCCAGACCGGCGGGGAGGACGTCCGGCTCCGGCTGGAAGATCTCCGACAGCCGCTGGTCGGTGCGCCGCATGAACCGGGGCAGCCATTCGAGCAGGGCCCGCGCGATGGCCCCCGACGAGCCGGTCTGCGGCGGGATCGCCCCCGCCCGCAGGTCCTCGGCCAGCCTGGCCCACCCGGAGTCGGTGAGCACGTGCACGAAGGCGCGGCCGCCCCTGGGCCGGTGGCTCTCGACCAGCTTCAGGTCGTTGAGCTTCAGCCGCCGCGGACCGTCGATGGTCAGCCTGTAGTGCTCCTTGAGCTCGCTGTTGGAGACCTCGCGGGCTTCGACGGCCAGCACCAGCAGGGCAGTGAACTCGGGCAGGGTCAGCCCTTTGTCCGGCATATCTCATCCTTCCGCTCTGCGGCGGTTCCGCAGAAACTGGCCGATCTGACGGACGACGGTGTCCATGTCAGTCATCACCTGAGCATCGGGAAAGCGCAGCACGGCGTAACCGTCGAGTTGCAGGAGCACGTCCCGCTGCCGGTCCGCGGCGAACTTGGCCGGCGCCCGGTGGTCGGGGCCGTCGATCTCCACGACGCACCGCTCCCGCTCCCAGAGCAGGTCCACCCGGATCGGCGCAGCCAGCGGCCCCGGCCGGTACGTCTGGTTCCAGGCCCGGCCCCCGGCCCACGCCCGCGCCGACAAGGCGGCCTCCAGCGCCCGCTCGCTCGCGCTGCCCGGATGCGGCCTGCCCGCCACCGGCGGATACGCGAGGGCGGGCGCCCGATCGGCGGTCGCGGGAAGCGGTACGACTTCGCGAGCGTCGCCAACGCCTGCGGGAAGCGGGTCCGTGGTGAGCGGGCCCGTGGGGAACGGGTTCGCGGGGAGCGGGGTGGCGATCGTCCGCACGCGGTCGTCGGGCAGGGGCGCGCCCGCCAGCCAGACGCCGGCCCGGCCCCGGTGCGCCAGCCACTCGCACCCGGCGACCAGCACTTCCCGGGCCGCCGCGCCCAGCCCGTCCGGCACCCGCACCAGGACCGCCAGCCGGGCCCGGCCGAAGCTGTCGGCCAGCACCCTGACCAGCCCCGCCGCCCGGACCTCCGGCGCGAGAGCGCTGGGTGCGGCCGTCAGCGCCCGCCGGGCCAATTCGGCGAGGAACGGCCCGAAGTGGCCGGTCACCGAGGCCCTGCGCAGGGCCAGCGCCTGGACCGCGGCCACGTTCACCCCGGACGGGCCCTCGATGCCCTCGGCCCCCGGTAACCAGGCCGGGAACAGCGCGATGGCCGCCTTGTCCAGCTCACGCAGGACGGAGGCGGCCAGGTCGGCGACGGAACGTTCCTCGGCGGCGAAGTAGGTGACGACGGCCGGGGCGTCGTCCGGCAGGGGATCGAGGGCCAGCGCCACGGCGTCGGGGTCGGCGTCGAGCCGTACCACCTGGCCGATCGGCAGCTCTGCCCACGACGGCACGGCTTCCCTGCCCTCACAAGATCGGAAACGTCGGCACTTGGGAGGGTAGCCCCGTCCCTAGCGGGCTGTCACCCAGACCGGGGAGGCGCCCTCCACGGACGACGGGACGTGGGCGCGGGTCAGCAGGGCCTGGGACACGCTCGCCTTCACCAGGGCCGCCGTCCGCAGCACCGGGACGAGCGTGAGCGCGAACAGCAGGCCCACCGCCGTGTTGAACGCCACGAACGGCACGGTCCCGGTGCCGAGGCCGAGCAGGGCGGGCAGGCCGCCGTCCACGCCGGGGATCGCGGCGATCGCCCAGCCGTAGACCGGGAAGGTCAGGCCGAGCAGCGCGCCCGCCCACCACACCGCGCTCACGACGGCGGCGGCCAGCGAGACCGGGAAGGTGATGATCGCGTGCAGCAGGTCCATCGCCGCCTGGCCGGAGGCCAGCGGGTTCATCATGCGGCGGAAGGAACCCGCCCCCGCGGGGGCCTGCGCGTAGCGGGGGCGGGCGATCGGGTGGCCGAGCACTCCGGGGAGCGCGGCGCGCTCCAGGTCGGCGAAGTGGCGGGCCATGGCGGCGGTGGCGGCCAGGACGGGCAGCCCGACGAACACGACCGCCGAGCCGAGACCGGCCGAGACTCCGGCGACGGCGAGGGTGAAGGAGGCGGCGGCCGCGGGGAGGCCGAGCAGGGTGTAGCGGGTGTCGGTGGCGACGCGGTGCCGGAGGGTTGTCATGGCTACGACGCTACGGGCCCGGCAGGGGAGCGATCGATCCTGGCGGCGGGCCACTGCGTGGTAGGGCAGGCCCTACCACGCCCCCCGGCGGACCCCTGGAAAGGCGACCCCCGCTACTGCGGCTGGTCCACCCGGATCACGGTCAGCTCCTGCGGGCGCACCGGCTCCCGGCAGTGCGCGCACACCGTGAGCGGCTCCAGGGGCTCGCCGCACGAGTGGCGCCACACGGTGGGCGGCTCGCCCTCGGTGACGTACCGGTCGCCCCAGTCCATGAGGGCGAGCAGGACCGTGTGCAGGGCCTGGCCCGACTCGGTGAGGACGTACTCGTGGCGCGGCGGGTGCCGCTCGTACGGCACCCGCTCCAGCAGGCCCACCTCGACCAGCTTGCGCAGCCGGGCGGTGAGGATGTCGCGGCTGGCGCCGGTGTTGCGGGCGATCTGGTCGAAGCGGCGCACCCCGAGCATGATCTCGCGCATCGCCAGCAGGCTCCACCGCTCGCCCACGACGGCCAGCGCGTTGGCGATCGAGCACTCTCTCGGGCGGGACAAGGCCCCTCCGCTCAGGTAGGTCCGGATTTCCAACTTACCATCAGGCGGCCCGTCCAGGGATGGCGGCGAGCAGCTCGCGGGTGTAGTCGGCGCGCGGCGAGCCGAAGATCTCGGCCGCCGTGCCGCTCTCCACGATCCGGCCCGCCTGCATCACGTGCACCCGGTGCGAGATCATCCGGACGACGGCCAGGTCGTGGCTGATGAACAGGTAAGTGAGCCCGAGGTCGCGCTGCAGCTCGGCGAGCAGCTCCAGGATCTGGGCCTGGACCAGCACGTCCAGCGCGGAGACGGCCTCGTCGAGCACGACCAGCTCGGGGGAGAGCGCCAGCGCCCGCGCGATCGCCACCCGCTGCCGCTGGCCGCCGGACAGCTCGTGCGGCAGCCGTTCGGCCACCGACGCCGGCAGCGAGACCTTCTCCAGCAGCTCGGCGACGGTCCGCGCGCGCTCGGCCGGGGTGCCCACGCGGTGCACGCGCAGCGGCTCGGCGATCGACTTCTCGACCGTGTAGCGGGGGTCGAGCGAGGCGTACGGGTTCTGGAAGACCGGCTGCACCCGGCGGCGGAAGGCGAACAGCTCCCGGCGGCCGAGCGAGGTCAGGTCGGTGCCGTCGAACAGGATCCGGCCGGAGGTGATGCCGTCCAGGCCGAGCAGCAGGTTGGCGGTGGTCGACTTGCCCGAGCCCGACTCGCCCACGACCGAGACGGTACGGCCGCGCGGGATCGTGAAGGAGACCCCGTCCACCGCCGTGAACTCCCCGGCGCCGCCCCGCAGCGGGAACACCTTGCGCAGGTCCTCCACCACGACCAGGTCCTCGGCGCTCTCCTTCGGGCCGGGCTCGGCCACCCGCACCGACGACAGGCTCGGCACGGCCTTCAGCAGCCGCCGGGTGTACTCGTGCCGCGGGTCGGCCAGCAGCTCGGCCGCCGGGCCGGTCTCCACGATCTCGCCCCGGTACATGACGGCCACCACGTCGGCCCGCTCGGCGGCCAGCGCCAGGTCGTGCGTGATGAGGAAGACGGCGGTGCCCATCTCGGCGGTGAGCTGCCCGAGCTGGTCGAGGATGCGCCGCTGCACGGTCACGTCGAGGGCCGAGGTCGGCTCGTCGGCGATGAGCAGCTTGGGCCGGCAGGCCAGCCCCATGGCGATGAGCGCCCGCTGCCGCATGCCGCCGGAGAACTCGTGCGGGTACTGCCCGGCCCGCCGCTCCGGCTCGGGGATGCCGACCATCTCCAGCAGCTCGGTCACGCGCCCGCGCGCCGCCCTGCCCGCGGCCAGGCCGTGCACCTCCAGGGCCTCGGCGATCTGGTCGCCGATGCGCATGAGCGGGTTGAGGTTGGACATCGGGTCCTGGGGCACCAGGCCGATGCCCGCGCCCCGGACGGCGGTCATCTCGCGCTCGCTCACCCCGGCCAGGTCGCGGCCGTCGAACAGCACCTGGCCGGTCGTGATGCGGCCGCCCGCGGGCAGCAGCCGGTTGACCGCGGCGGCCGTGGTGGACTTGCCCGAGCCCGACTCGCCGACCACGGCCACGGTCTGTCCCGGCAGGATCTCCATCGAGACGTTCCTGACGACGGTGACGTCCTGCTTGCGGGTGCGGAAGGCGACGGAGAGGTCGCGGATCTCCAGGAGCGGGGTCATGCGGTCCTCGATCGGTGGGTGATGGCCTGCAGCAGGCCGGTCCAGAGGGCGTCGGTGGGCGTCGGCGCGGCCGTCGTCAGCAGGCGGTTGCTCGCCAGCGCGATCGCGACGTCCCGGCCGGGGACGAACCCGACGGCGCACCCGACGTAGCCGGGGTGGCCGAGCACGGTGACGGTCTCCTCCCGCAGGTCGAGCCGGTAGGTGCGGAAGCCGAGCGCCTGGCCGGGGTCGGGGCCGGGGGTGAAGAACTCGCGGGCGACCTCGGGCCGCCACAGCCGGTCGTGCTCCTCGTAGCGGGACAGCGCGGTGGCGTACCGCAGCAGGTCCGGGACGGTGGAGAACAGCCCGGCATGGCCCGCCACGCCGCCGAAGGCGTGGCAGGCGTTGCCGTCGGCGACCTGGCCGAGCACGGGCTCGTGCCGCCAGCCGGCGAAGTCCGCGCTGCGGAAGGGCACCGGGTACGGCTCGGAGGTGTCGAGCATGCGCATCTCGACCCGGTCGTCCAGGGCGCTCATGGCCACCTCGGGCCCGGCCGGCCGCGCGTACGTGGTGCCGGCCAGCCCGAGCGGGCCGGTGACCAGCTCGGCCACCGCCCGCTCCAGCGACGTGCCGGTGACGGTCTCGACCACCCGGCCGAGCAGGATGAAGCCCAGGTCGGAGTAGTGCCGTTCGCGGCCGGGCGCGTAGCGCGGGGCGGGCATCCGCGGGTCGAGGTACATCGGCCACCACTCCCACAGCCCGGCCCGGTGCAGCAGCAGGTCCCGCACGGTGACCTGGTCGGGGCAGCCCTCCGGCAGGTACGCGGACGCCCGCTCGTCCAGGTCCACCAGGCGGTCGGAGACCAGGCGGAGGAGGGCCGTCGTGGTGGCGACGACCTTGGTGACCGAGGCCAGGTCGTGGTACGTGCCGAGGGTCATGGGGGCCTCGCCGGCCAGTGCGCCGCCGTCCGTCCGGCGCACGGTGCGGTGGCCGGCGCACTCGGTCAGGTCGAACCACGGCGTGCGGGCCGCCCGGACCAGGCCCGCCGGCGGACCGGGCTCAGGGCTCGCGGGCCCCCCTGGCCGGCTCGAAGGGCCGGGCGGCGCTGCGGGGGCCGGGGTCATCGGCGCAGTACCAGCGAGCGCGGCGGCGTGGGCAGCGGGGCGGGCAGGACGAGCGGGCCCGCGCCGGGCGTCAGCGTGCCGAGCACCCGGGCGGCCTGCGCGCCCGTGCCGCCGGGGACGGTGCCCGGCAGGCCGTGGGCGGTCAGCCAGCCGATGAGCGCGAAGGCGATGGCCTCCTTGTCGTCGGCCGGGGCGCCGAGCTCGTCGGACAGCGACACCCGCACGCCGGGCAGGGCGGCGCGCAGGCCGTCCATGATGACCGGGTTGCGGCAGCCGCCGCCGGAGACGACCAGCACGTCCACGCCCGCCGCGGCGACGTCGGCCGCCACCGTGCGGACCGTCAGCTCAGTCAGCGTCCTCACCAGGTCGGGGCCGGACGGCTCGCGGCCCGCCCTGGCGATCGCCGCCTCGACGTAGGCCAGGTGGAACAGCTCCTTGCCGGTGCTCTTCGGCGCGGCCAGCCGGTAGTACGGCTCGTCGAGCAGCACGTCGAGCAGGCGTTCGTCCACCTGGCCGGAGGCGGCGATCCGGCCGTCCTCGTCGTAGCCGCGCGGGTTCAGGCCGCGGCCGGCCACCACGGCGTCGACGAGGGCGTTGGCCGGGCCGATGTCATAGGCGCTCAGGCCGCCGTCGCGCACGACGGTCATGTTGGAGATGCCGCCCAGGTTGAGCGCCGCCGCGCCGCCCGTGCCGCCCGTGCCGCCCGTGCCGCCCGTGCCGCTCGTGCGTCCGTCCGACAGCAGGCCGCCGAGCAGCAGGTCGTCGAGCACGGAGACCAGCGGGGCGCCGTGCCCGCCCGCGGTGATGTCGCGGATGCGCACGTCCGACAGCACGGGCGCGCCGGTGCGCTCGGCGATCCAGGCGGGCTGGCCGATCTGCAGGGTGCCGCGCGCGTGCGCGCCCTCCACCCAGTGGAAGACCGTCTGGCCGTGGGAGACGATCAGGTCGGCCGGACCGGCCTGCTCGGCCGCGGCCGCGGCGGCCTCGGCGAAGCACTGGCCGATCAGCGTGTCGAGCACGCACACCTCGGCCAGCGTGACGGGCGCGGGCGGCAGCGCGGCCACCAGCCGGGCGCGCAGCTCGTCCGGGTAGGGGGTGCTCGCGGTGTGCAGCACGCGGCCGGTCAGCACGCCCCCGTCGAGGGCGAAGTCGACCAGGGCCACGTCGATGCCGTCGTGCGAGGTGCCGGAGATCATGCCGAGGATCTTCATGCCGGCTCTCCCAGCGCCACGCGCAGCCGTCCCTCGCTGCGGTCCAGCAGCGCCGCCGCCTCCTGCGGCCCGAGCCCGAGCCGGGCGCCGAGCACCGCCTGCTTGACGTTGAAACCGTGCTGGTCGAGCACCCGTTCCGCCTCCTCGCGGTCCACCCCGGCGATCGTGCGCACGATCCTGATCGCCCGTTCCCGTAGCTTGCCGTTGCTGGCCTTGACGTCGACCATCAGGCTCCCGTACGTCTTGCCGAGCCGGACCATGACGATGGTCGAGAACATGTTGAGCACGAGCTTCTGCGCCGTGCCCGCCTTGAGCCGGGTCGAGCCGCTGACCACCTCGGGCCCGACCAGCACCTCGATCGCGTGCTCGGCCTCGGCGCTGAGCGGGGTGCCCGGGTTGCAGGACAGGCCGACGGTCAGCGCGCCGCGCTCGCGGGCCCGCCGCACCGCGCCCAGCACGTACGGCGTGCGCCCGCTGGAGGCGATGCCCACCACCGTGTCCAGCGGCCCGACGCCGGCCGCGTCGATCGCCGCCGCGCCGGCCCCCGCGTCGTCCTCGGCGCCCTCGCACGGGTGCACGATCGCCCGCTCGCCGCCGGCGATGACGGCGAAGACCTGCTCGGGCGGGGTGCTGAAGGTGGGCGGGCATTCGGAGGCGTCCAGGACGCCGAGCCGGCCCGGCGTGCCCGCGCCCACGTAGACCAGCCGGCCGCCGGCCCGTACCAGCTCGGCGGCGGCCTCGATGGCCGGGGTGATCTGCGGCAGCGCCGCGGCGACCGCGGCGGGGACGGTGGCGTCGGCCGCGTTCATGGTCGCGGCGAGCTCGGCCACGCTCATGGTGTCGATGCCCGCGAAGCGCGGGTCGGCCGATTCCGTGGTCAGTTCTGAGAGGTTCACCGCTTGCCTCGGGTTCTGGGGTCGAGAGTGTCACGCAGGCCGTCGCCGAGCAGGTTCAGGCCCACCACCAGCAGCACGACGACCGCGCCCGGCGCGATCAGCGTCCAGGGGGCGATGAACACCAGGCTGCGCGCCTCGAAGATCATCGAGCCCAGCGAGGGGGCGGGCGGCGGCGTGCCCAGGCCGAGGAAGCTCAGCGACGCCTCGGTCAGCACCGCCCACGACAACGACAGCGCCACCTGGATGACGATGATCGAGGTGATGTTGGGCAGCACGTGCCTGAGCATGATCTGCCAGCGGCTCTGGCCGGTGGAGACCGCGGCCTTGACGTACTCGATCTCCCGGAGGGAGAGCACGGGGCCGCGCGTGACACGGATGAAGATGGGGACGTACACGATCGCGATGGCGACGGCGACCGTGAACCAGTTGCGGTCCAGCACCGAGGCCAGTGAGAGCGCGAGCAGCAGCGGCGGGAACGCGAACAGCACGTTCGTCACGCCGCCGATGGCGCCGTCGGCGAAGCCGCGGTAGAACCCGGACACCAGGCCGCCCAGCGTGCCGACCACGGTGGCGAAGGCCACCGCGACCACCGCGATGAGCGCCGAGTTGCCGACCCCGGCCGCCACCCGGGAGAAGACGTCCCGGCCGAACTGGTCGGTGCCGAACAGGTGCGTCCCGGACGGGGACAGGAACCGCTCGGGCGGGTTCTGGGCGATCGGGTCGTAGGGGAGCAGCCCGGCGTACGACAGCGCCGCCACCACGGCCAGCACCAGCAGCACGATCGTGCCCGCCAGCATGGCGGGGCTCCTGCGCAGCGCGATCACGACGCCCTCACCCGCGGGTCGATGATCCGGTACAGCCCGTCGGTCAGCAGGTTGACCAGCACGAACGCCAGCGCGATGACCAGGACCGTGCTCTGCACCACCGCGTACTCCTTCTGCTGGATGCCGAGCAGCACCTGCCGGCCCACGCCGGGCACGGAGAAGATCTGCTCGACCACGACCGCGCCGCCGAGCAGGTAGCCGAACTGCAGCCCGGTCATCGTCACGATCGGCACCAGCGCGTTGCCCAGCACGTGCCTGACCTGCAGGCGGCGCGGCGGCACGCCCTTGGCGCGGGCGGTGCGCACGAAGTCCTCCGAGCGCACCTCCAGCACCGCCGTACGGGTGGTGCGCAGGATCGGCGCGGCGATGCCGAAGCCGAGCACGAGCGCGGGCAGGAACATCTGCTGCAGGTTGAGCAGCGGGTCCTCGGCGAGCGTGGCGAAGCCCTGACCGTTGGGGTTGAAGCCGAACGACGCCGCGAAGATCGACAGCAGCGTCGTGGCCAGCAGGAACGCCGGGACCGACAGCCCGGACAGGCTCACGACCTGGCCGAAGGCGTCCCGCGGCGAGTTCGTCCTGGACGCCGACAACATGCCGAGCGGCACGCCCAGCAGCAGCGCCAGCACGATCGAGAACACCGCCAGCTCGAACGTCACCGGCAGCGAGTGCAGCGTCATCTCCAGCACGCCCTGCTGCGAGCGGGCCGAGTAGCCGAAGTTGCCGGTGAGCATGTTGCCCAGCCAGGAGAAGAACTGCGTGACCGGCGACTGGTCCAGCCCGTAGTACTGCTCCAGGGCCACGCGCTGCGCCGGGGTGAGGGCAGCCGCCTCCGTGCCGAGCCCCGCGGTGATCTGGTCGCCCGGGATCGCCCGGAGCATGACGAAGACGAACACGGCCACCCCGAACAGGGTGCCGATCGTCGAGGCCACGCGCCGGACGGCCCGGCTTGCGAGGATCCGGCGCATCAGGCGACGGACGTCGTGCGCAGGTACTGCAGCGACCCGCTGACCATCGGTACGAACCCGGACACGTTGGAGGTGGTGCCGGTGTAGGTGTAGCTGGTGAACAGCCAGATCCAGGGCGCGTTGGCCTCCAGCTCGGCCGAGACCTTCTCGTAGATCGCCTTGCGGGCGGCCGGGTCGGTCGTGGCCTTGCCCTCGGCGAACAGCTTGTCCAGCGCCGGCGAGCTGTACCCGGCGACCTTGTTCAGATTGCCCTTGCTGGTGAAGTAGCGGCCGTAGGAGCCGTCGGGGTCCGGACGCCCGCCGTTGAGCGCGACGGCCGCGTCGAAGTCGGCCGCCACCCAGCGGTCCACGAACGCGCCGGACTCCAGCACCTCCAGGTCCAGGGTGATCTTCGCCTCGGCGAGCTGCGCCTTGAGGTTCTGGGCCTCGTTCACGGAGGTGGCGTACTCGCCCTGGGAGACGATGGCCTTGACCGTCACGCCGCCGGACTTGCCCGCCTTGCCAAGGTACTCGGCGGCCTTGGCCAGGTCGCGGGCCGGGCAGGGACGCTTGGCCGGGTCCGACCTGAAGGCCGGGGCGGTGATCGGCCCGGTGACCTCGCCCTCGCCGAGCGCGGCGGTGTCGAGCACCTGCTTGCGGTCGATCGCGCACTGGATCGCCAGGCGCACGTTGACGTCCTTGAGGTCGCCGCGCTGGGCGTTGAGCTGGAGGGCGTGGTAGCTGAGCTGCGGCGTCTTGGTGACGGTGATCGTGCCGCCGCCCTGCGCGGTCTGCGCGACCAGCGGGTCGTTGAAGACCGCGAGCTGCACGTTGCCCGACTGCATGGCCGAGACGATGGACGACTCGTCCGGGATCACCCGGAACTCGACGCTGCCCACCTTGGCCTTCTCGGCGCCCCAGTACTTGTCGTTCCTGGCCAGCGTCAGCGACTGGCTCGGGACGCGCTTGCCCAGCGTGAACGGGCCGGTGCCATTGGGGGTGGCGTTGAGCTTCTCCTCGGTGTCGTCGGAGGAGAGCATCGCCATGTTGACGGTGGCCAGGTTCGCCGGGAGCGCGGCGTCGGGGCCGGTCAGCTCCAGCACCACCGTGCTCTCGTCGGGGGCCTCGACCGACTTCACCGACGCCAGCGACGCCCGCGCCACGGCCGCCGTCTTCTCGTCCATGATCTTCTCCAGGGACGCCTTGACGTCCTTGGAGTCGAAGGCGCTGCCGTCGCCGAAGGTCACGCCCTTGCGCAGGGTGAGGGTCAGCTTCTTGCCGTCCTCGGCGGCCTGCCACGACTCGGCCAGGCCCGGCACGACGTTCAGGTCCTTGTCGAACTCGGTGAGGGTGCCGTAGATGTTCTGCAACACGTTCACGGCCGTGAACTGGGTGGCCTTCCAGGGGAAGAGCGTGTCGGGGTCGGAGGTCACGCCGACGACCAGGGCGCCGCCGGACTTGCCCGTGGCGCCGGTGCTGGTCGCGGGCCCGGAAGATGATGAACAGGAGGTCAGGGCGATGGACAGCACTGCGGCGGCGCCGATCGCGGAGAGCGCGCCACGGGGCATGTGGTCTCCTCAGGGGCAGTAGGTCATAAAATTACGCAGACCCTACCACTGGTGTACTAAATTTCCTCAACAGGGATGGATGACGAATGGTCGAGGACGACGGAAGCCTGCTGATCCGCATCCGTGCGGCCATGCCCGCATTACGGCCGTCGGAGCGGCGCATCGCCGAGACGTTCACCGGCGACCCGGCCGCGGCCGCGAACCTGTCCATCGCCGAGCTGGCCGCCCGCTGCGCCACCTCGACGACCTCGGTCGTGCGCTTCTACCAGCGCATGGGATACGCCCACTTCAAGGACTTCCGGATCGACCTGACCAGGGCCGCCGCCCTGGAGGAGCTGACCACGTCGAGCCTGCCGGAGGTGTCGGGCGACATCGACCGCCACGACAGCCTGGAGGGCATCGTCTCCAAGGTCGCCACCAACGAGACGCTGTCCATCGCCGACACGGCCCGCTCCCTGGACATGCAGGCCCTGGGCCGGGCGGTCGCCCTGCTGCTGGCCGCGCGCCGGATCGACACCTTCGGCGTGGGCGCGAGCGCGCTGGTCGGCCTCGACCTGCAGCAGAAGCTCTCGCGCATCGGGCGTACCGCGATCAACTGGCACGACGCCCACTCGGCCTGGACGTCGGCGGCCACGCTCGACGCCGGCTGCGTGTCCGTCGCCGTCTCGCACACCGGCGCGACCGTGGACACGGTCGAGTTCCTGGCCATCGCCCGCCGGTCGGGCGCGGCCACGGTGGCGATCACGAACTTCCGCGACTCGCCGCTGGCCGCCACCGCCGACGTGACGCTGACGACGGCCGCCCGCGAGACCCAGTTCCGCTCCGGCGCGCTCGGCAGCCGCATCGCCCAGCTCATGGTCGTCGACTGCCTGTTCACCGGCGTGGCCGCGGCCAGTTACGACGAGTCGATGGCGGCCCTGCGCAACACCTACGCGGTCGTCCACGACCGAACGGTGCACAAGCGGGGGTGAACCGGCCTGACCAGCATGGAAGTCTTTCTTTGGCGGCACGTGAACCTAGTGACAAAAAGTGATGACACGGCTACTTTAAGTTGACATTCTGGTGGCGAGGCATCGTCTACCAGGAGAGACACCACATGCAGCTGATCACCCGTGCCGACTGGCACGCCAAGAAGCCCACCACCAGTTACACCCGGCTGGCGTCCACCAGGGGCGTCAAGATCCACTACACCGGCGGGAAGGTGCCCTCCGACCTGCCGGACGCCGACAACCACGACAAGTGCGTCGACCTGGTCAGGGACATCCAGCGCATGCACATGTCCGGCGGGCGCGGCGAGACCTACATCGACCTCGGCTACAACATGGTGTGCTGCCCGCACCGGCGCACCTTCATGGGCCGGGGTCCGCACGTCCTGCCCGCCGCCAACGGCCCGGGGCTCAACTCCGGCCACTACGCCGTGCTCGCCCTGCTCGGCAACACCGGGTTCACCGAACCGAACGACGACCTGCTCAACGCCCTCGTCGACGCCATCGAGTACCTGCGCGAGCACGGCGACGCCGGCGACGAGGTCAAGGGCCACCGGGACGGCTACGACACCGACTGCCCCGGCGACCCGCTCTACCACTGGGTGCGAGGGGGCGCCGAACGCCCCTGAGCCGGACGCGTCCCGAAAGACACCCCGCGAGCGGCGGCCGCCGTGGACGACCATGGCGGCCTCGACGGCCACCGCGTGCGCGATGAGAGGCGGGGCGCTAGACCAGGCGGCCCACGTGGGCCAGTGCCTGCTTGAGCAGCACGCCCTGGCCGCCGGTCATCTCCTGCTGCACGGCCGGCGAGGACGCCTCCTCCGGGGTGAACCAGACCAGGTCCAGGGCGTCCTGCCGGGGCCGGCAGTCACCGGCCACGGGCACGATGTAGGCCAGCGACACCGCGTGCTGGCGCGGGTCGTGGTACGGCGTGACGCCCGGCGTCGGGAAGTACTCCGCGACGGTGAAGGGCTGCGGCGAGACGGGGATGCGCGGAAGGGCCACCGCCCCGAGGTCCTTCTCCAGGTGGCGCAGCAGCGCGTCGCGGATGCGCTCGTGGTGCAGCACCCGCCCCGAGACCAGCGCCCGGCTGACCGTGCCGTCCGCCGCGATCCGCAGCAGCAGGCCCACGCGGGTCACCACGCCGGTCTCGTCGACGCGTACCGGCACGGCGTCGATGTAGAGGATCGGCAACTGGCCGCGCACCGACTCGAGCTCTTCGGGTGCCAGCCATCCAGGCGCGGTTTCGGTCTTTTCGGTCATCTGCCGATCGTATGCCCCGCGCCGCCACTGACAGCGTAAGCCCCACCGACCGATCCCCGGACGGGGTTCAGGCCCGCCTGGCCGGCCTGCTCCTGCCCGCCAGCCAGGACGCCGTGCAGACGACCAGCACGATGCCCATGAACGGCAGGTACTCGGCGACTCTTCTCATGACAGATCACGCTCCGCTCTCGACTTGGCGAGCCGCCGGCGCTGCGGCTCGACGGTGTACCGGGGGTCGCACGCCGAGGCCGTCCCGGCGTGGAAGATCCCGAACCGGGTGCACACCGACCCGGCCAGCAGGGCCGCCCCGGCGGCCACCGCCGCGACCCTGCTGCGAGCGCCCAGGCCCTGACCGAGCAGGGCGCCCGCGACCGACAGCGCCTGGCCCGCCCTGAGCAGGCGGCTGCGCCGCAGCGGCTCGGCGGTCAGGCCCATCCGGCGTTCCATGCGGACGGCCGCCGCGCACTCCAGGGCCGCCCCCAGCACCGCCGCCCGCCGGGCCGGGGCCGCCTGCGCGACCGGCGCGGCCAGCATGCCGAGCCCGCCCGCCGACGCGGCGGCCGAGCCCGCGAACAGGAACGGCATCTCCCTGAACCCGTCGTGCCAGGCCGGGACGGCGGTGTCGCAGATCAGCGCGGCGGTGTAGGTGGCCAGCGCCGGCCCGGTCAGCCCGGCCCCCACCGTGGCCGCCCGGCCCAGCCGGGGGAACCGCCCGGTCACCCCGGTGAGCGCGGCCAGCCCGGCCTGCGGCCCGTACGCGGTCAGGATCCAGGTGCCGACGCTCATCGGCGAGGTCACCTTGAACACCCGCAACATGTTCAGGAAGCGCGACGGCTTGCCCAGGTCGTGGATCAGCGCGTACAGCGAGCCGCCGACCGCGCCCAGGGCGCCCACCTTGGCGGCGCGGGCCAGCGCCGGGCGTCCGGTCAGCTCGGCGGCGGCGGCCAGCGTGGAGGAGGCGCCGGCCAGGCCGCCGAGGAACAGGTAACCGGCGATGTCGTGGTCGCTCCAGGGCGTGCTGTTCAGCACCGGCAGGCCGTAGTAGGAATCCGCCTCCGGCTCCGGCGGCCGCAGCGAGCGGCTGCCGCGGCCCGCCGAGCCGGGCGTGGCCTCACGCTCGGTGCGCAGGCCGGGCGCGTCGTCCAGGCGCACGTCGGTCTGGTTGCTCATCCGCCCCTCCTCCAGGCCGCCGCGGCGGCCATCCCGGCCAGCAGCACCAGCGCCGCCGCGCCGGCGTGCCGCCACATCGACGGCAGGTCCGCGGTGGTCACCACGGGGTCCGGCGGCAGGCCGTACACCTGGGGCTCGTCCAGCAGCAGGAAGAAGGCGCCGGTGCCGCCCACGCCGTCGGCCGGGTCGTGGCCGTACAGGCGGGCCGAGGACACGCCCGCCGCGCGCACCTGCTCCAGACGGCGGTCGGCGCGCTCGCGCAGCTCGTCCAGCTCGCCGAACTGGATGGAGTCCGTCGGGCACGTCTTGGCGCAGGCCGGCTCCTGGCCGACCTCCAGCCGGTCGTAGCACATCGTGCACTTGGCGGCCGTGCCGGTCTCCGCACGCCGGCCGATCACCCCGAACGGGCAGGCGGGCACGCAGTAGCCGCACCCGTTGCAGACGTCCTCCTGGACGACGACCGTGCCGTACTCGGTGCGGAACAGCGAGCCGGTCGGGCAGACGTCCAGGCAGGCCGCGTGCGTGCAGTGCTTGCACACGTCGGAGGCCATCAGCCAGCGGAAGTCCAGGTCACGGGCGCCGGTCTCCTGATGGCCCAGCGGCTTGCGCTGCTCGACGAACGCCACGTGCCGCCAGGTGTCGGCGCCGAGCCCGACGGAGTTGTCGTAGGACATGCCGGTGAACAGCAGCCCGTCCTCCGGCACCGCGTTCCACTCCTTGCAGGCCACCTCGCACGCCTTGCACCCGATGCAGACGCTGGTGTCGGTGAAGAAGCCCATGCGCCTGGGCGGGTCGTCGTAGCCGGCGTCGAGCGGCGCCCGGTCGAGGTCGAAGGCCACGGCTCACACCTCCGTTCCGGTGTGCTCGGTCACGCCCGCCCGCCGCCGGTAGGCCAGCACCAGTTCCGGCAGGGCCGGGCCGCGCGGCCTGCGCCCGGGGCGGATGTCCGCCGACAGGGCCTTGACCTCCTGGATGTGGGAGTTGGGGTCGAGCGAGATGGCCGACAGCTCGTTGGCCGCGTCGCCGGTGGCCAGGCCGTTGGGGCCGAAGTGGAAGGGCAGCCCGATCTGGTGCAGGACCTTGCCGTCCAGGTGCAGCGGCGCCATCCGGTCGGTGACCAGCACGCGGGCCTCGATGGCGCTGCGCGCGGTGATGATCGTGGCCCACTCGCCGTGCACGAGCCCGCGCTCGGCGGCCAGCTCGGGCGAGACCTCGCAGAACATCTCCGGTTGCAGCTCGGCCAGGTACGGCGTGTGCCGGCTCATGCCCCCTGCCGTGAAGTGCTCGGTCAGCCGGTACGTGGTCACCACGTACGGGTAGACCGACGCGCCCGGCTCGGCCCCGCTCGGCTGGTAACGGTTGTCCTCGTGCCGGTAGAGCTTGCGGGCCGGGTTGCGCTGCCGCCCGTAGAGCGGGTTGGCGACCGGCGAGTCCTGGGGCTCGTAGTGGCTGGGCAGCGGGCCGTCCACCACGCCCGAGGGGGCGAACAGCCAGCCCTTGCCGTCGGCCTGCATGATGAACGGGTCGATGCCCGACAGCGCCGCCGGTCCCTGCGCCCCCGGCTCCGGCCGGTAGGACGGCGGTTTGCGCTCCTCGAAGTCCGGCACGTCGAGCCCGGTCCAGCGGCCGGCGCCCGCGTCCCACCAGACGAGCTTCTTGCGCTCGCTCCACGGACGGCCGTCCGGCGCGGCCGAGGCCCGGTTGTAGAGCACCCGCCGGTTGGCCGGCCACGCCCACGCCCACTCGGCGGCCACCCAGTCCTGCTCGGCGGCCGGTTTGCGGCGGGCGGCCCGGTTGACGCCGCCGGCGTACACGCCGCAGTAGATCCAGCAGCCGCACACCGTCGAGCCGTCGTCCTTGAGCTGGGTGTAGGCGTCGAGCGGGCGGCCCTCGGCGTCCCAGCCGTTGATCTCGGCGAGCACCGCCTCGGCGACCGGCTCGGCCGTCTCGCCCTCGACGGGGTAGTCCCAGGTGAGGTCGAGCAGGGGCCGGTCCATCGGGTCGGCGGAACCGGCCAGCTTCTGCCGGATGATGCGCCCGAGGTGGTACATGAACCACAGGTCGCTGCGCGCGTCGCCGGCCGGCTCGACGGCCCGGTGGTGCCACTGCAACCAGCGGTTGGTGTTGGTGAAGCTGCCGCTCTTCTCGGTGTGGGCCGCGGCGGGGAAGAAGAACACCTCCGTGCCGATCCTGGACGTGGTCAGCTCGCCCGTCTCGATCTCGGGGCCGTCCTTCCACCAGGTGGCGCTCTCGATCAGGTTGAGGTCGCGCACCACCAGCCAGTCGAGCTCGGCCATGCCCAGGCGTTGCATCCGGGAGTTGGCCGAGCCCACGGCCGGGTTCTCGCCGAGCAGCAGGTAGCCCTTGCAGGTGCCGTCGAGCTGCGCGAGCACCGTGTCGTACGTGCTGTGCGAGCCGGTCAGGCGCGGCAGGTAGTCGAAGCGGAAGTCGTTGTCGCGCGTGGCCGCCGGCCCCCACCACGCCTTCAGCAGGCTCACCAGGTAGGCGGGCATGTTGGCCCAGAAGCCGCGGCAGGAGGCGTCGGCGCGCAGGAATTCGCGCATCTTCTCGTGCTCGTGGGCGTGCGGCATCGGGATGTAGCCGGGCAGCAGGTTGAACAGCGTCGGGATGTCGCTGGAGCCCTGGATGCTGGCGTGCCCGCGCAGCGCCTGGATGCCGCCGCCGGGGCGGCCGATGTTGCCCAGCAGGAGCTGCAGGATGCTGGCGGTGCGGATGAACTGGGCGCCGTCGCTGTGCTGCGTCCAGCCCACCGCGTAGACGAACTCGGCGGTCCGCTCCGGCCCCGAGTTCTCCGTCAGGTGGCGGCAGACCTGGGCGAACAGCTCCGGCGGCACCCCGCACACCTGCTGGACCATCTCCGGCGTGTAGCGGGCGAAGTGGCGGCGCAGCACCTGCAGCACGCAGCGCGGGTGCCGCAGCGTCTCGTCCCGCCGCATCTCGCCGCCCAGCGGGACGCCGGTGCCGCCCTGCACCTCGGCGCGGCCGGCCGGGAGGCTGCCCGCCGGGCGGTCGTAGTCCTCGTCCCGCTCGCCGGAGGCCGCGACGGTGTGCATGCCCTCGTACTGCCAGGTGTCGTCCTCGTAGCAGCGGTTCTCGGCGTCGAAGCCGGAGAACAGGCCGTCGAGGTCCTCGGCGTCGCGGTAGTCCTCGCGCAGGATGGTCGCCGCGTTGGTGTAGTGCAGGACGTAGTCGCGGAAGAACAGCTCGTTCTCCAGCACGTGGTTGACGATCGCGCCGAGGAAGGCCACGTCCGAGCCCGCCCTGATCGGCACGTGCAGGTCGGCCAGCGCGCTGGTACGGGTGAACCGCGGATCCACGTGGATGACCACCGCGCCGCGGGCCTTGGCCTCCATCACCCACTGGAACCCGACCGGATGCGCCTCGGCGAAGTTCGACCCCTGGATCAGCACGCAGTCGGAGTGCTGCAGGTCCTGCAGGAACGTCGTGGCCCCGCCGCGCCCGAACGACGTGCCGAGCCCCACCACGGTCGAGCTGTGGCACACCCGCGCCTGGTTCTCGATCTGCACCACGCCGAGCGCGGTGAGCAGCTTCTTGATGAGGTAGTTCTCCTCGTTGTCCAGCGTCGCGCCGCCCAGGCTGGCGATGCCCATCGTGCGGGCCACCCGGCGGCCCTTGTTCTCCCACTCCCAGGTCGCCCGGCGGGTGGCGATGATCCGGTCGGCCACCATGTCCATGGCGGTCTCCAGGTCGAGCTCCTGCCAGTCGGCGGCGTACGGCGGGCGGTACAGGACCTTGCGCAGCCGGTCCTCGCCGGTGGTGAGCTGGAGGCTGGAGGCGCCCTTCGGGCACAGCCGGCCCCGGCTGATCGGGGAGTCGGGGTCGCCCTCGATGTGCACGACCTTCTCATCACGGACGTAGACGTTCTGGGCGCAGCCCACCGCGCAGTACGGGCACACCGACTTGACCACGCGGTCGGCGGCGGCCGTCCGGGCCGGGTGCGCGCCCGTGCGCGGCGACTTCACCGCGGCCGCCCGGCCGAGCTTGTCCTTGCCGGTGAGCTGCCGCAGCAGCGGCCAGGAGAACCCCATGCCGCTCACGCGCCCGTCTGGCGCATGCGCCGGTCGCTCCAGGCCCGCTCGCGCATCCAGGCGCGCACGTCGCCGCGCTCGACCGGCCCGACCTCGCGCGGGTTGACCAGGTGCTGGGTACGCCCGGCCAGCAGGCCGGGCCGTCCCCGCCGGCGTGCCACCGCGTCGCTCCCGTCGGCCGGCACGCCCGTCGCGATCAGGTACGCGCGCCCCGCGGGCACGCCCAGCAACCTGGCGATCTCGGCGTAGTCCAGCCCCTGCGACAGCAGCCGCAGCACCCGCTCCTTGCTCGGCATCGTTCCCCCCGGCGCCCGTGCCCCCCGGTTCCGGTCCTCCCCTTCGCAGGCAGGAGGAAACCCGAAGTCCCAGGTCAAAGGCGTGCTTGGGGGACAGATGGCGTCAGGCCAGGCGGGCGGCGGCCTCCGTCCAGGCGGCGGCGTCGCCGGAGGGCTCGTACCGGCGCAACTCCTGCGTGTCGGCCACCAGCGCGCGCATCCCGGCCAGGTCGGCGACCAGCCCGGCCGTGCGCGCCTGCACCAGGACGTTGCCGAGCGCGGTCGCCTCGGCCGGCCCGGCCACGACCGGCAGCCCGCAGGCGTCGGCGGTGAACCGGCACAGCAGCTCGTTGCGCGACCCGCCGCCCACCAGGTGCACGACCTCCACCTCGCGGCCGGACAGCTCCATCGCCTGCCGGATCGCGTTGCGGTGCCCGAGCGCCAGGCTCTCCAGCACGCAGCGCACGATGCCCGCCGGCGTCGAGGGAGGACGCTGCCCGGTGCGGCGGCACTCGGCGGCGATCCGCGCGGGCATGTCGCCCGGCGGCAGGAACACCGGCAGGTCGGGGTCCACCACGGCGGCGAACGGACGTTCGCGCGCCGCCGCCGCCAGCAGGTCGTCCAGCGAGGAGCCGGGCCAGGCCCGCAGGCACTCCTGCAACAGCCACAGCCCCATGACGTTGCGCAGGTAGCGGACGGTGCCGTCGATCCCGGCCTCGTTGGTGAAGTTGGCCGCCCGGCCCGCCTCGGTGAGCACGGGGGCGGGCAGCTCCACCCCGGCCAGCGACCAGGTGCCGCACGAGACGTAGGCGAACGCGGGCCCGGCGGCCGGCACGGCGGCCACGGCCGAGGCGGTGTCGTGCGAGGCCACCGCCCGCACCGGCGCCGAGAAGCCGATCTCCGCCGCGACGTCGCGGCGCACCCCGCCGATCGGCTCGCCCGGCTGCCGCAACGGGGGGAAGATCCCCTCCGGCAGGCCCAGCCGGTCGATCAGCGGCACCGCCCAGGACCGGGTGCGCACGTCGAGCAGGCCGGTGGTCGAGGCGTTGGTCACCTCGGCGCCGATCTCGCCGGTCAGCCAGTAGCCGATCAGGTCGGGGACGAGCAACATCGTGGCGGCCCCGTCCAGCCGGTCGGCCAGGAGCTGGTAGATCGTGTTGAACGGGAGCACCTGCAACCCGGACACCGCGTACAGCGCCTCGGCCCCGATCAGCTCGGCCACCTGCCCGGCCACCCCCCGCGTACGGTCGTCGCGGTAGTGGACCGGGTTGCCGAGCAGCGCGCCGGTCTCGTCCAGCAGGCCGTAGTCGACGGCCCAGGAGTCGACGCCGATCGAGGTGACCGGCCCGGCCGCGCGCAGACCGGCCAGGATCTCGCGGTAGAGGCCCAGGACGTCCCAGTGGAGGCGGCCGGCCAGGCGGACCGGGCCGTTGGGGAAGCGGTGGACCACGGACGTGGCGAGCCCGTCCGACAGGTCGGCGACCAGCACCCGGCCGCTGGAGGCGCCCAGGTCCACGGCGGCGAATCGGCTCATTGGGTGGACTCCCTCGCGACCAGTTCGGGCTGGAACATGATGTGCTGGTGGGCGTGCTCGGCCGGGTTGTCGCACTCGTCCAGCAGCAGCTCGGTGGCGATGCGGCCGAGCTGGTACGTCGGCTGCCGCATCGAGCTGAGCGACACGGCCGAGGCGGCGGCGAACTCGATGTCGTCGTAGCCCATCAGCGCCACGTCGTCGGGCACCCGCACCCCGGCGCGCAGCAGGGCCCGCAGCACGCCCAGCGCGAGCAGGTCGTTGGCGCAGAACACGGCCTCGGGCAGGCCGTCCGCCATCAGGTCGGCGGCGGCCTGCTCGCCCGCGCGGGCGGTCATCGCGGCCGCCTCGACCACCCGCAGCGAGGCGGGGTCGAGCCCGGCCGTGGCCAGCGCCTGCGCCGCGCCCCGCCGCCGCTCGGCGCACTGCCGGATGGTCAGCGGCCCGGTCACGTACGCGACGCCGTTCCCGCCCCTGGCCAGCAGATGCCGCACCGCGGCCCGGCCGCCCGCGACGTCGTCCACCGCGACCGCGCACTGGTCGGGCCGGTGGGCCGGATGGTCGACGAGCACGACGCTGATGCCGCGCTCGCGCAGCCGGTCCAGCCGGGCCGGGTCCTCGCCGGACGGGGTGATCAGCACGCCGCGCACCCGCTGCTCGGCCAGCACGCCGAGGTTGCGCTCCTCCTTGTCCGGGGAGCCGGCCGAGTTGCCGAGGATCACCGCGTAGCCCAGCTCGCTGGCGACGTCCTCGACCCCGGCGGCGACCTCGGTGAAGAACGGGTTGCCGATGTCGATGACGCTCAGGCCGATCGTCCTGCTGTGGCCGGCGCGCAGGGTCGAGGCCGAGCCGTGCCGGACGAAGCCGAGCTCCCGGATCGCGGCCTCCACCCGTTCGCGGGTCGCCTGGGCGACCTTCGCCGGTCTGTTCAGGACGTTGGAGACCGTCCCGGGGGAGACGCCGGCGCGGGCGGCGACGTCCTTGATGCTGACCATGGCCATGGCGCCACATTAAAACGTACCAACGAGAAGTTGGCCAGTGCCGCCGATCTGACTAGGCGACGCATTGACAGCGCCCCCGTGTGCTCGTAGTTTCCTCCGCGACAGATTAAAACGTTTTGAAGAGGGGTGACCGTGCGACGCGTCTGCTTCCTGCTCAAGGTCCGTCCCGAGCGGCTGGCGGAGTACCGCGAACGCCACCGGGCCGTCTGGCCGGACATGCTCGACGCGCTGCGCCGCGCCGGCTGGCACAACTACTCGCTCTTCCTGCGCGACGACGGCCTGCTGGTCGGCTACCTGGAGACCGCCGACTTCGAGGCCGCCAGGAAGGCGATGGAGGCCACCGAGGTCAACGCCCGCTGGCAGGCCGAGATGGCGCCCTTCTTCGAAGACCTCGACGGCCGGCCCGACGAGGGCATGCGGCCGCTGGACGAAGTGTTCCACCTGGACTGATCGGGAAGTCATGACCACTGACATCAAGGCCGCCCTGCGCGCGCTGCACATCGAGACGCCCTCCTGGGCGTACGGCAACAGCGGCACCCGGTTCAAGGTGTTCGCGCAGCGGGGCGTGCCGCGCGACCCGTACGAGAAACTGGCCGACGCCGCCCAGGTGCACGCCCACACCGGCGTCGCCCCCACGGTCGCCCTGCACATCCCGTGGGACAAGGTGGCCGACTACGGCCACCTGGCCGCCCACGCCCGCGAGCTCGGCGTCGGCATCGGCGCGATCAACTCCAACGTCTTCCAGGACGACGCCTACATGCTCGGCAGCGTCACCAACCCCGACCCGGCGGTCCGCCGCAAGGCGCTGGCGCACCTGCTGGAGTGCGTGGACATCATGGACGCCACCGGCTCGGACACCCTCAAGCTCTGGTTCTCCGACGGCACCAACTACCCCGGCCAGGACGACATCCGCGCCCGCCAGGACCGCCTGGCCGAGGCGCTGTCGGCGGTGTACGCCCGGCTCGGCGAGGGACAGCGCTTCCTGCTGGAGTACAAGCTGTTCGAGCCCGCCTTCTACACCACCGACGTGCCCGACTGGGGCACCGCCTACGCCCACTGCCTCAGGCTCGGCCCCAAGGCGCAGGTCGTCGTGGACACCGGCCACCACGCGCCGGGCGTCAACATCGAGTTCATCGTGGCGTTCCTGCTGCGCGAGGGGAAGCTCGGCGGCTTCGACTTCAACTCCCGCTTCTACGCCGACGACGACCTCATGGTGGGCGCGGCCGACCCGTTCCAGCTCTTCCGCATCATGTACGAGGTCGTGCGCGGAGGCGGCCTGGCGGCGGGCGTGGCGTTCATGCTCGACCAGTGCCACAACATCGAGCCCAAGATCCCCGGCCAGATCCGCTCGGTCATGAACGTCCAGGAGGCCACCGCCAAGGCCCTGCTCGTCGACCGGGACGCGCTGGCCGCCGCCCAGACCGGGGGAGACGTGCTGGCCGCGAACGCCGTGCTCATGGACGCCTACAACACCGACGTGCGGCCGCTGCTCGCCGAACTGCGCGAGGAGACGGGCCTCGCGCCCGACCCGATGGCCGCGTACGCCAAGTCCGGATATTTCGAGAAAATCGCTGCCGAGCGCGTCGGCGGCACGCAGGCCGGCTGGGGGGCCTGACCATCATGGACGTCATCAACGAGCTCCTGGACCGCTCCCACCGCCTGGGCGCCGACCCGCGCAACACCAACTTCGCCGGCGGCAACACCTCCGCCAAGGGCCGCGCCGCCGACCCGGTCACCGGCCAGGACGTCGACCTGCTCTGGGTCAAGGGCTCCGGCGGCGACCTCGGCACGCTGAAGGAGGCGGGCCTGGCCGTCCTGCGCCTGGACCGCCTGCGCGCGCTGGCCGCCGTCTATCCCGGCGTCGAGCGCGAGGACGAGATGGTCGCCGCCTTCGACTACTGCCTGCACGGCAGGGGCGGCGCCGCCCCCTCGATCGACACCGCCATGCACGGCCTGGTCGAGGCCGCCCACGTGGACCACCTGCACCCCGACGCCGGGATCGCCCTGGCCACCGCCCGCGACGGCGAGGAGCTGACCCGGCGCGTCTTCGGCGACCGCGTGGTGTGGGTGCCCTGGCGGCGGCCCGGCTTCCAGCTCGGCCTGGACATCGCCGCCGTCAAGGAGGCCAACCCGCAGGCCATCGGCTGCGTGCTCGGCGGCCACGGCATCACCGCCTGGGGCGCCACCTCGCAGGAGTGCGAGGCCCGCTCCCTGGAGATCATCCGCACCGCCGAGGAGTACCTGGCCGCGAACGGCCGCCCCGACCCGTTCGGGCCGGTGCTCCACGAGCCGCTGCCCGAGGACGAACGGCACGCGCGGGCCGCCGCGCTGTTCCCGGTCGTGCGCGGGCTGGCCTCCTCCGACGCGCGGCAGGTCGGCCACTACACCGGCACCCCGGAGGTGCTGGACTTCCTCTCCCGTGCCGAGCACCCGCGCCTGGCCGCGCTCGGCACGTCCTGCCCCGACCACTTCCTGCGCACCAAGGTCGCCCCGCTGGTCCTGGACCTGCCGCCGGACGCGCCCCTGGACCAGGCGGTCGCCCGGCTGCGCGAGCTGCACGCCGCCTACCGCGCCGACTACACCGCCTACTACGAGCGCCACGCCACCCCGGACTCGCCGCCGATGCGCGGCGCGGACCCGGCGATCGTGCTGGTGCCCGGCGTCGGCATGTTCTCCTTCGGCAAGGACAAGCAGACCGCCCGCGTGGCCGGCGAGTTCTACGTCAACGCGATCAACGTCATGCGCGGCGCCGAGTCCGTCTCCGCCTACGCGCCCATCCCGGAGTCGGAGAAGTTCCGGATCGAGTACTGGGAGCTGGAGGAGGCCAAGCTGCGCCGGATGCCGAAGCCGAAGCCGCTGGCCGGGCGGGTGGCGCTGGTCACCGGCGCGGGCTCGGGCATCGGCGCGGCCACCGCGCGGCGGCTGGCCGCCGAGGGCGCGTGCGTGGTGCTCGCCGACCGCGACCAGGCCGCCGCCGGGAAGGTCGCCGCCGAGATCGGGGCCGGGGCGTACCGGGCCTCCGACGTCGCGGTGGCCGTGGAGGTGGACGTCACCTCCGAGGAGCAGGTCGTGGCCGCCGTACGGGCCGCCGCGCTCGCCTTCGGCGGCGTGGACCTGGTGGTGAACAACGCCGGCCTGTCGCTGTCGCGCTCCCTGCTGGAGACCAGCCTGGACGACTGGGACCTGCAGCACGACGTGATGGCGCGCGGCTCGTTCCTGGTCTCCCGCGAATGCGCCCGGGTGCTGATCGATCAGGCGATGGGCGGGGACATCGTCTACATCTCCTCCAAGAACGCCGTCTTCGCCGGGCCGAACAACGTCGCCTACGGCGCGGCCAAGGCCGACCAGGCCCACCAGGTCCGCCTGCTGGCCGCCGAGCTGGGCGAGCACGGCGTCCGCGTCAACGGCGTCAACCCCGACGGCGTGGTGCGCGGCTCGGGCATCTTCGCCTCCGGCTGGGGCGCCAACCGCGCGGCGGTGTACGGCGTGGAGGAGGAGCGCCTGGGCGAGTTCTACGCCCGGCGCACCCTGCTCAAGCGCGAGGTCCTGCCCGAGCACGTGGCCGCCGCGGTCTACGCGCTCACCGGCTCCGACCTGACCCACACCACGGGCCTGCACGTCCCGGTGGACGCGGGCGTCGCCGCCGCCTTCCTCAGGTGAGCCATGGTGGCGGCCTCACGAGTAGGCCGCCACCACCCCCACCACCATCAGCAGCGCCCCGGCGGCGGTGACGGCGCTTCCCGCCGCTACGGCCGCCCGCCTGGCCCGCCGCCCCGCCCCGGCCCAGTAGAGCAGCACGTAGGGCAGGAACCCGATCCCGCCCAGCCCCACCGCGGGCAGGGCCATCGCGGCCAGCACGCCCCTGGTCCCGGCCGGCGCCGCCCGGTCGCCCTCGGGCGTGAGCTGCGCCCGCGTCACGTCGCCCGCCGCGGAGTCGGGGGAGGCGTCCACCGGGACGGACGGGCCGCCGGAGTCGGGCGTGAACCGCCCCTTGCAGTCGTAACGCCCCTGGCCCAGGTCGGCGCAGGAGAGCACGGTCAGCGTCCCCGGCGTGCCGGTCCGCCCGGTGGCCAGCCGGAAGTCCTGGACCGACAGCACCGCCGGCAGCACGCAGATCCCCACCCACAGCAGCACGATGACGGCGCGCCCGAACGGCCCGGGACCGGGCCCGCGCGACGGGGTGACGAAGGTGAGATCGGGCAGGAAGTCGCTCATGCCCGGCAGCATCCCGCCCGCCACTTGGGATTGGCCTGGAAAGGACTGGGACATGGACCCGTCACCGGCGCGGGCCGTCCCGGCTTGCATAATCATCCTCTTGAGTGCATCATCTTCACAAGCAAGGTCATGAGACAGGGTGCATGAATATGCAGGAGGGCCGGATGAGAGCAGCGATCGCGGGAGCCAGCGGCTACGCCGGAGGTGAGCTGCTCCGCCTCCTGCTCGGCCATCCCGAGTTCGAGATCGGCGCGCTCACCGCGGCCTCCAGCGCCGGCAGCCTGCTCGGCGCCCACCAGCCGCACCTGCCGCAGCTCGCCGACCGCGTCCTGGAGGAGACCACGCCGGGCGTGCTCGCCGGGCACGACGTGGTCTTCCTCGCGCTGCCGCACGGCCACTCGGCCGCCGTCGCCGCCGAGCTCGGCGAGGACACGATCGTGGTCGACTGCGGCGCCGACCACCGGCTCGCCGACCCCGCGGCCTGGCAGGAGTTCTACGGCGGCGACCACGCCGGCACCTGGCCCTACGGCCTGCCCGAGCTGCCCGGCCAACGCGAGGTGCTGCGCACGGCCCGGCGCGTCGCCGTCCCCGGGTGCTACCCGACCTCGGTGCTGCTGGCCCTGTGGCCCGCCTTCGCCGCGGGCCTGGCCGGTCCCGACGTCGTCGTGGTGGCCGCCAGCGGCACCAGCGGCGCGGGCAGGGCGGCCAAGGCCCACCTGCTGGGCAGCGAGGTCATGGGCTCGGTCAGCGCGTACGGCGTGGGCGGCGTCCACCGCCACACCCCCGAGATGGAGCAGGGGCTGTCCGCCGTCGCCGGCGCCCCGGTACGCGTCTCCTTCACCCCCACCCTGGCCCCCATGAGCCGCGGCATCCTGGCCACCTGCACCGCCCCCGCCGCCCCCGGCCTCACCCGCGAGTCGCTGCGCACCGCCTACGAGGTCGCGCTCAAGGCCGAGCCGTTCGTCCGGCTCCTGCCCGAGGGCGTCTGGCCGGCCACCTCCATGACGTACGGCGCCAACACCGCCGCACTCCAGGTGACGCTCGACGAGCGCGCCGGCCGCGTGGTCGCCGTCATCGCCATCGACAACCTCACCAAGGGCACGGCCGGAGGCGCCGTCCAGAGCGTCAACCTCGCCCTCGGCCTGCCGGAAGAGCTCGGCCTTCCCCTGACAGGAGTTGCTCCATGAGTGTCACCGCCCCACTGGGCTTCCGGGCCGCGGGCATCGCCGCCGGCATCAAGTCCGGCGACGCCCGCGACCTGGCCCTCGTCGTCAACGACGGGCCCAGCCGCGCCGCCGCGGGCGTCTTCACCGCCAACCGCGTCAAGGCCGCTCCCGTGCTCTGGTCGCAGCAGGTCCTGGCGGGCGGGCGGCTGCGCGCGGTGGTGCTCAACTCCGGCGGCGCCAACGCCTGCACCGGCCCCGAGGGCTTCCAGGACACCCACGCCACCGCCGAGAAGGTCGCCGAGGTCATCGGCGACAGCGCCGGCGAGATCGCGGTCTGCTCCACCGGCCTGATCGGCGAGCGGCTGCCGATGGAGGCCCTGCTGACCGGCGTCCAGACCGCCGCGGGCCAGCTCTCCCGCGACGGCGGCCTGGCCGCCGCCGACGCCATCCGCACCACCGACACCGTCTCCAAGATCTCCTTCAAGCGGGCCGACGGCTACATGGTCGGCGGCATGGCCAAGGGCGCCGGCATGCTCGCCCCCGCCCTGGCCACCATGCTCTGCGTGATCACCACCGACGCCGACCTGACCAGCGAGGAGCTCGACACGGCGTTGCGCGCCGCCACGGCGACGACCTTCGACCGGCTCGACTCCGACGGCTGCATGTCCACCAACGACACCGTGCTGCTGCTGGCCAGCGGCGCCGCCGGGGTCAGGCCCGACCTGGCCGAGTTCGGGCAGAAGGTGCAGGAGGTCTGCGCCGACCTGGCCAGGCAGCTGCTCGTGGACGCCGAGGGCGCCTCCAAGGCGATCGCCGTCGAGGTCGTCGGCGCCGCCTCCGAGGACGACGCCGTCGAGGTGGGCCGCACCGTCGCCCGGTCCAACCTGCTCAAGTGCGCCATCCACGGCGAGGACCCCAACTGGGGCCGCGTCCTGGCCGCCGTCGGCACGACGAAGGCCGCCTTCGAGCCCGACCGCGTCAACGTCGCCATCAACGGCATCTGGATCTGCCGCGACGGCTCCGTCGGCGACGACCGCTCCAAGGTCGACATGCGCCCCCGGGACGTGACGATCACCATCGACCTGTCGGCCGGCCGCCACAGCGCCACGATCCACACCACGGACCTGACCGCCGAGTACGTCCACGAGAACTCGGCGTACTCCTCGTGAGGGCCGTCACCGCGGCCACCAAGGCCGAGGCGCTGATCGAGGCGCTGCCCTGGCTGACCCGCTTCCACGGCGCGACCGTCGTCATCAAGTACGGCGGCAACGCCATGACCGACGAGTCCCTCAAGGAGGGCTTCGCCGAGGACGTCGTGTTCCTGCACCACGCCGGCCTGCGCCCGGTCGTCGTCCACGGCGGCGGCCCGCAGATCAGCAGCGCCCTCGACAGACACGGCATCGAGTCCACCTTCACCGCCGGCCTGCGCGTCACCACGCCCGAGGCCATGCAGGTCGTCAGGATGGTCCTGGTCGGGCAGGTGGGCCGCGACATCGTCGGCCTGGTCAACCGGCACGGCCCGTTCGCCGTCGGCATGTCCGGCGAGGACGCCTGCCTGTTCACCGCCGAGCGCAAGCCCGCGCTGGTCGACGGCGAGCCGGTGGACATCGGCCAGGTCGGCGAGATCGTCAAGGTCGATCCCGGCGCGGTGCGCGCGCTGATCGACGACGGCCGCATCCCGGTCGTCTCCAGCGTCGCCGCCGGCGTCGACGGAGAGATCTACAACGTAAATGCGGACACCGCGGCCGCCGCGCTGGCCGTGGCGCTCGGCGCGCAGAAGCTGATCGTCCTCACCGACGTCGAGGGCCTGTACGCCAACTGGCCCGACGACACCGACGTGATCGACCAGCTCGACGCCGACGAGCTGGAGAAGCTGCTGCCCACGCTGTCCAGCGGCATGGTCCCCAAGATGGAGGCGTGCCTGACCGCCGTGCGCGGGGGAGTGCCCCAGGCGCACGTCCTCGACGGCCGCGTGCCCCACTCGATGCTGCTGGAAATCTTCACCAACGAAGGAATCGGAACCATGGTGATGCCCTCATGAGCCTCCACGAGCGGTTCGAGCAGGCGTTCATGCCCAACTACGGCGTCCCCCCGATCGCCCTGGCCCGCGGCGAGGGCACCCGCGTCTGGGACGTCGACGGCAAGGAGTACCTCGACTTCATCGGCGGCATCGCGGTCAGCTCGCTCGGCCACGCCCACCCCGCCCTGGTCGAGGCCGTCTCCAAGCAGGTCGCCACGCTCGCCCACACCAGCAACCTGTTCCTGCACGAGCCCGAGGTGCTGCTCGCCGAGCGGCTGCTCGGCCTGCTCAACGCGCCCGCCCGGATCTTCTTCGCCAACTCCGGCACCGAGGCCAACGAGGCCGCCTACAAGCTCGCCCTCAAGTACGGCAAGCGCGAGGGCCGCTCCTACTTCGTGGCCGCCGAGAACGGCTTCCACGGCCGGACGATCGGCGCCCTGTCGCTGACCGGCAAGAAGGCCATCCGCGACCAGTTCGGCCCGTTCCCCGTCGACGTGCGCTTCGTCCCCTACGGCGACGCCGACGCGCTCAAGGAGGCGGTGACCGGCGACTGCATCGCGGTGTTCCTGGAGCCGACGCAGGGCGAGGCCGGCGTCGTCCCGCCGCCCGAGGGCTACTTCGAGGCCGCCCGCGAGATCTGCGACGCCACCGGCGCGCTGCTGGTCGCCGACGAGATCCAGTCGGCGATCGGCCGTACCGGCCACTGGTTCGCCCACCAGGCCGACGGCGTCACCCCCGACATCCTGACCCTGGCCAAGGGCCTCGGCGGCGGCCTGCCGATCGGCGCGTGCGTCGGGTTCGGCGAGGCCGGCCGGCTGTTCGACAAGGGCGACCACGGCTCGACGTTCGGCGGCAACCCCGTCTCGTGCGCGGCCGCGCTGGCCGTGCTGGACAACCTCGACCTCGACCACGTCAAGTCGGTCGCCGCCGGGCTGCGCGGCGGCCTGGAGGCGGTCCGCCACCCGCTGCTGAAGGGCGTGCGCGGGCGCGGGCTGTGGCTGGCCGCCGTCCTGACGGAGGAGCGGTCCGCGCGGGTGCAGCAGGCCGCCGCCGAGGCGGGCTTCCTGGTCAACGCCCTCCAGCCGGACGCCGTACGCCTCGCGCCGCCGCTCGTGGTCACCCACGAGGAGGTGACCGCCTTCGTCGAGGCGTTCCCCACGATCCTTGCGGAGGCGTCGGCGTGACCAGGCACTTCCTGAGGGACGACGACCTGAGCCCCGAGGAGCAGACGGAGGTCCTCGACCTGGCCGCCGCGATGAAGAAGGACCGGTTCGGCTACCGGCCGTTCGAGGGCCCGAAGACCGTCGCCGTCCTGTTCGACAAGCCCTCGGCCCGCACCCGCGTCTCCTTCCACACCGGCATCGGCGAGCTCGGCGGCCTGCCGCTCGTCGTGGACAACGTCGCGGTGCTGATGGGCCGGGGCGAGCCGACCGCCGACATCGCCCGCGTGCTCGACCGCCAGGTGGCCGCCATCGTGTGGCGCACCACCGGGCAGCGACTGGTCGAGGAGATGGCCGCCGCCTCGGCGGTGCCCGTCGTCAACGCGCTCACCGACGACTTCCACCCCTGCCAGATCCTCGCCGACCTGCAGACCGTCCGCGAGCGGCTGGGCGGCACGGCCGGGCTGACGCTGACCTACGTCGGCGACGGCGCCAACAACATGGCCCACTCCTACCTGCTCGGCGGCGCCACGGCCGGCATGCACGTACGGATCGCCGCCCCGGCCGGCTACCAGCCCGACGCGGTGATCCTCGGCCAGGCCGCCGCCGTCGCGGCCAGGACCGGCGGATCGGTGGTCGCGATCACCGACCCGGCCGCCGCCGTCCAAGGGGCGCACGTGATCGCCACCGACACGTGGGTGTCCATGGGACAGAGCGGCGAGCAGGAGCGGGCGGCGGCGTTCGCGCCGTACCAGGTGAACGCCGGGCTGCTGGAGCACGCCGCGCCCGAGGCGATCGTCCTGCACTGCCTGCCCGCCTACCGCGGCAAGGAGATCACCGCCGACGTCCTCGACGGGCCGGCCAGCGTCGTGTGGGACCAGGCGGAGAACCGGCTGCACGCCCAGAAGGCCCTGCTCCACTGGCTGGTGACCCGCGGATGACCATCCCGATGACCAAGGCCGCGCGGCAGGCGAAGATCACCGACCTGCTGCAGCGCAAGGCCGTGCGCTCCCAGCCGGAGCTGGCCAAGCTGCTGGCCGAGAGCGGCGTCGAGGTCACCCAGGCCACCCTCTCCCGTGACCTGGACGAGCTCGGCGCGCTCAAACTGCGCGCCGACGACGGCTCCCTGGTGTACGCGCTGCCCGGCGAGGGCGGCGACCGCATCCCGCTCACCAGGACCGGCGGCGGCGGCGAGACCCCGGCGGCGCGGCTGCACCGCATCGCCGAGGAGCTGCTGGTGGCCGCCGAGGCCTCGGCCAACCTGGTCATGGTCCGCACCCCGCCGGGCGCCGCCCAGTTCCTCGCCTCCGCCATCGACCACGCCGACTGGGAGTCGATCCTCGGCACCGTGGCGGGCGACGACACGATCCTCGTCATCAGCCGGGATCCGGCGGGCGGCCAGGCCGTCGCCGAGGCGCTGCTGCGCGTGGCGGACCGGCGTGGCTGAACCGGTCGCCGGGATCGCGGCCGCCCCTGACGCAAAGAAGGGCTGAATTGCACTATGGTCGCGTGGGAAATGGAGGAGATGACGGTGAGTGATGGCAAGCCGATGCGGCTGTGGGGCGGGCGCTTCGAGAGCGGTCCGTCCGACGCGCTGGCCCGGCTGTCGGTGAGCGTGCACTTCGACTGGCGGCTGGTGCCGTACGACCTGGCGGCGTCCAGGGCGCACGCCCGCGTGCTGCACAGGGCGGGGCTGCTGAGCGACGAGGAGCTCGAGCGCATGATCGGCGCGCTCGACGACCTGGAGGCCGCCTGCAAGGCGGGCGAGTTCCGCCCGACCGTGGCCGACGAGGACGTGCACACCGCGCTGGAGCGCGGCCTGCTGGAGCGGCTCGGCTCGCTCGGCGGCAAGCTGCGCGCGGGCCGCAGCCGCAACGACCAGATCGCCACCGACCTGCGCCTCTACCTCCGCGACCACGTGCGCAGCATCGTCTCCCGCCTGGTCGAGCTGGAGACCGCGCTGATGGCCCAGGCCGAGCAGCACGCCGAGACCGCCGCGCCGGGCATGACGCACCTGCAGCACGCCCAGCCCGTCTCCTTCGGCCACCAGCTCCTGGCCCACGTCCACGCCTTCACCCGCGACATCGACCGCCTCACCGACTGGGACAAGCGCGCCGCGGTCTCCCCGCTCGGCTCCGGCGCCCTGGCGGGCTCCTCGCTGCCGCTCGACCCGCAGGCCGTGGCCGAGGAGCTCGGCTTCTCCGCCGCCGCGCCCAACTCCATGGACGCCGTCGCCGACCGCGACTTCGCCGCCGAGTTCCTGTTCGACGCGGCGATGATCGGCGTGCACCTGTCCCGGCTGGGCGAGGAGATCGTCCTGTGGGCCTCGCAGGAGTTCCGCTGGATCGAGATGGACGACGCCTACTCCACCGGCTCGTCGATCATGCCCCAGAAGAAGAACCCCGACGTCGCCGAGCTGGCCCGCGGCAAGTCCGGCCGCCTGATCGGCAACCTCATGTCGATGCTCACCACGCTCAAGGGCCTGCCGCTGACCTACAACCGCGACCTGCAGGAGGACAAGGAGCCGGTGTTCGACTCGGTCGACACGCTGCTGCTCGTCCTGCCCGCGATGGCCGGGCTGGTCGCGACCATGCGCGTCAACACCGCCCGCATGGAGGCCTCGGCGCCCGACGGCTTCGCCCTGGCCACCGACCTGGCCGAGCTGCTGGTGCGGCGCGGCGTGCCGTTCCGCGACGCGCACGAGGCCGTCGGCCACCTGGTGGTCTGGTGCCAGGTCAACGACAAGGACCTCGGCGACCTGACCGACGACGAGCTGGCCAAGGTCTCGCCGCACCTGACGCCCGACGTCCGCGACGTGCTCAACGTGCCCGGCGCGCTGGCGGCCCGCAAGGCCCACGGCGGCACCGCGCCCGACCGCGTACGCGACCAGCTCGTCGCCCTGCGCGAGGCGGTCGACGCGCAGGCGGCATGGGCCTCGGGCAGCTGAGCGCCGCGCCGCTGCCGCGGGGTTTCTTCGACCGGCCCTCGCACGAGGTCGCGCCCGACCTGCTCGGACGCGTCCTCGTGCACGGCCCGGTCGCCGTGCGGCTCACCGAGGTCGAGGCGTACGGCGGCCCCGGCGAGGACCCGGCGGCCCACACCTACCGCGGCAGGACACCCCGCAACGCCGTCATGTTCGGCCCGCCCGGCCACCTGTACGTGTACTTCACCTACGGCATGCACTTCTGCGCGAACCTCGTCTGCCTGCCCGAGGGCCACGGCTCGGCCGTGCTGGTCCGTGCCGGCGAGATCGTCGCCGGCCTGGACGAGGCCCGCACCCGCCGCACCCCCGCCGGCGGCCGGGGCGGGCGGGTGCCGGACCGTGACCTCGCCCGCGGCCCCGCCCGGCTGGCCGTCGCGCTGGGCCTGCTGCGCGAGCACAACGGCCTCGACGCGATCTGGGAAGGCGCACCCGCCGCCCTCGATCCCCTCACCGGGCACTCCGGGCGTTTCGGTCACGGGCCGGAGCACGCGACCTGGCTCACCGGCCAGGGGCAGGAGCACGCCACCCGGCTCACCGGCCTGCCCCACGGGTCGGCCGCCATGCTCGAAGGCCGGCCCGCCGACCCCGGCACGATCAGGTCAGGCCCGCGCACCGGCGTCTCGACCGCCAAGGAGACCCCATGGCGGTTCTGGATCGACGGCGACCCGACCGTCTCGCCGTACCGGGCTCACGTGCCGCGCCGGCGCAGCTCCGCGGCCACCTCCGTGGGGGAGACGCCCAGCTCGTGAGCGCTGAAGACGTGCAGGTGGTCGCCGGTGTCGATCTCCAGCATCTCGCTGCGCAGCCCGAACCGCCTGCGCACGTCCACCGTGACGTCCTCGACCGCCGCCCACGGCACGCGCCGCCGGCCGGCGAACCCGTGCACCACCGTGATCCCGTCCGCGTCGGCCGACAGCCGCACCGGCACCAGCACGTCGCGCAGCCCCATCCCGCCCACCAGCACGGCCGCCGGCACCGCGAGGATCACCCCGCGCACGTCCCCGGCCACCCACCAGAAGACGGCGAGCCCGGCGCACGCCAGAGCCCCTAAGATCTTGAAAACGGCCAGCTCGCGACGGACCCTCCACATGGACACCGAGCGTATCCAAGTGGCGCGCCGGCACACCGATCGGGCAGGCTAAAGGCACCGACTCCGACTCAGGGAAGCCACATCACCGTGACCGACATCATCGACGACCTCGCGTGGCGAGGATTGATCGCCCAGTCCACCGACCTCGACGCCCTGCGCGCGTCCATGGCCAAGGCACCGATCACGGTCTACTCCGGTTTCGACCCCACAGCGCCGTCCCTGCACATCGGCCATTTCGTGCCGCTGCTCACGCTGCGCCGCCTGCAACTCGCCGGGCACAACCCGATCGGCCTGGTCGGCGGGGCCACCGGCCTGATCGGCGACCCGAGCGGCCGCAACACCGAGCGCTCGCTCAACTCCAGCGAGATCGTCGCCGAGTGGGTGGAGCGCCTGCGCGGCCAGGTCGGCAAGTTCCTCGACTTCGACGCGGAGTCCAACCCGGCCCGCCTGGTCAGCAACCTCGACTGGACCGGTGAGCTCAGCGCCATCGACTTCCTGCGCGACATCGGCAAGCACTTCCCGGTCAACCGCATGCTCGCCAGGGAGTCGGTCTCCGCCAGGCTCGCGGGGGAGGGGCTCAGCTACACCGAGTTCAGCTACCAGATCCTGCAGTCCAACGACTACCTGGAGCTGTTCCGCCGCTACAACTGCACCCTGCAGATCGGCGGCAGCGACCAGTGGGGCAACATCACGGCGGGCGCCGACCTGATCCGCCGCATCGAGGGCGGGCACGTGCACGTCCTGACCCAGCCGCTGATCACCAAGGCCGACGGCACCAAGTTCGGCAAGACGGCGGGCGGCGCGCTCTGGCTCGACCCCGAGATGACCTCCCCGTACGCCTTCTACCAGTACTTCCTCAACTCCGACGACCGCGACGTGATCCACTACCTCAAGGTGTTCACGTTCCGCAGCCGCGAGGAGATCGAAGAGCTGGAGAAGGCGGTCGCCGAGCGTCCCTTCGCCCGCGAGGCCCAGCGCACGCTGGCCGAAGACCTCACCGAGCTGCTCCACGGCCGCGCCGAGCTGGAAGCGGTCATGGCCGCGTCGAAGGCGCTGTTCGGACAGGGGTCGCTGGAGGACCTGCCCGCCGCCACGCTGCAGGCCGCCCTGGCGGAGGTCCCCAAGGCCACCGTCGCCGAGCTCGGGGCATCCTTCGTCGACCTGCTGGCCGACAGCGGGCTGGTCGAGTCGAAGTCGGCGGCCAGGCGCGCGGTCAAGGAGGGCGGCGCCTACCTGAACAACGTCAAGATCACCGACGAGGCGTACGTCCCCGAGGCGTCCGACCTGCTGGCGGGCCGGTTCATGGTCCTGCGCCGCGGCAAGAAGTCGATCGGCGGCGTCGAGGTCGCCTGATCACGACCGGCGAGGCGGGCCCTACGGGGCTCGCCTTCCGTTTGGCTCGGCGGGCCCTGCGGGGCCCGCTTTCGTATGGCCGGGAGGATCCCTGCGGGGCCCACTCTTTGTATGGCGAGACGATCTCCTGCGGGGCCACTTGCCGTATGGCGAGGCGAGCCATGCGAGAGCCCACTGCCCATGGCGAGGCGAGCCCTGCAAGGCCCACTGCCCATGGCGAGGCGGGTTCCCCGGGAGGCCGCCTGTCCTATTTCCGCGCTGACGTCCGGGTCGGCGTCCGCGCTGGTTTCCGTTCTGGTTTCCGTTCGAACAGGGCCACCGTCAGCCCCGGCAGATCCGCCGAGTGCTTGACCGACACGGGCTCGAACCCCGCCTGCCTCACCTGCGCCACCCGCGGCACGGAGTCGCCCTGCAACCCCGCCTGCTTGGTGCCCCGCCACACCACCCAGACCCGATCGCGCCCCTTCAACGCCGCCGCGACCTCCGACCTTTCGGGGTAGCCGAACCCGTCAGCATCCGGCACGTCACCCGTCTTCAGCACGTCGTCCGGCATCGCCGCGTCCGCGTAGTAGTCGAACCCGGCCCGGAGCTGACTCTGCCCGTACACGATCGCGTCCTCCGGCTCCGCCTTGACCACTCGCAACGCCCACGGGATGTTCTCGAACCGCCCGTTCTCCTCGCGTACCGTCACATGCTCGGAAGCCGCGAGCACACCCCCCACCAGCACGAGGGCCACCCCCGCCGGCACCGGGAACCGCGGCACCCCCGCCACAGCCACCCCCGCCAGCAACGCCAGCGCGGGCGCCGTCACGAACAGGTACCGGTCCACGTACGCCGGCGTCACCAGCTGCGAGACCGCAAGCAGCAGCAGCGGCGGCAACACCAGCCACCCCACCCCCGCGACAGCCCACCGACCACCGTCCCCGGCCACCGCATCAAGCCCCGCGAAACCGCCACCCTCCCCCCGCACCCGCTCAGCCCCCGGGGGACCGTCACCCTGCCCCCGCATCCGGTCAGGGCCGGCGGAACGGTCACCACGCCCCCACACCTGCTCAGCCCCCACGGAACCGTCACCATGCCCCCACCCTTGGTCAGGCCCGGCGGTACCGTCACCGTGCCCCCACGCCTGACCAGCCCCCGCCGACCGGATCCCGTCGTCGCGCACCCGATCACGGCCCGCCGTCGACTTCCAGAGCACCACCGCACCGGCCAGCGCGACCGCGAACAGCAGCACCCCGGCCCCGGTCGAGCCCGCCGCCATCTTCGGGAACTTGAGCCACACCTCCGGCCCCCGCTGCGGGATCCAGCTGATCGCGTGCCGCTCCCCGAACCCGACCAGTCCCAGCACCACCGCGGGCAGACCTCCGATCCCCAGCGCCACCGCCATCCGCACCAGCACCCCACGCCGCGCCAGGGCGAGGTGCGCGGGCAGCGCCAGCACCGCGAACAGATGCGTGCAGCACACCAGCGCCACCGCCACCCCGTACGCCACCCACCGCCGCCCGCCCGGCCGCTCCACCGCCCGGTGCAGCGCCCAGAACGAGAACACCACCGCGGCCGCCGCAAACGCGTACGACCTGGCGAAAGCCCCGTAATAGGAAACGGACGGCAGGATCGCGAACAGCGCCGCCCCGATCACGCCCGCCCGCACACTGTGCAGCCGCCTGCCGAGGTCGGCGAGGAACCAGGCCGCCACCCCGATCGCCACCGCCGACGGCAGCCGCAACCACAGCTCAGCCGTGCCGGCCTTAATCCAGAAGTGCATGAACAGGTAGTACGGCAGGAAGTGCCCGTCGATGTTCCGGGCCAACTCCCACAACCCCGCCAGTGACCGGGAAGCCGCGCTGATGGTGGCCAGCTCGTCACCGTTCAGGGTGGCCGCCCCCGTCCCCGAGAACGCCACCGCCCCCGCGACCAAAGCCATCCACCAAGGGGCAGAGGAACGCAGACGGGTCGCAGGTCGAACCGAGGGGGCAATTGTGGCGGCAGTGGTCACCGGGGCAGAATACGCGCCCCTCCGAACCCCCGCCCTGCACTCTGACCCCGGTAGCCGTCCGAGCGACCTGACCTCACCACCGCATCCACACGTCAGTCACTGCCTTCGTCGCGAACGCGCTGGAGCCCAGCCACAGAACAGAACCCCGCACCGCAGAGCAGCAAGTACTGCAGACTCTCCCGTTCCCCGGACCCCGAACGAGCCACCCCACCCCACTGCCTCCGCCACATCGGGCCGACCTCACTCTCACCCCCTACCGCCCGTCTCCAACCCCCTTTCGAACTCGCCGATCACTCCCTCCCACCGCGCCAATCGCCCCCCACCCCCCGCTGGCGAGCCGGCCCTCGCCGACGATGGCTCGCGCGGCACGCGTGACGAGCACTGTCATCCCGCGTTCCGCCATGCTCCCGCCCGTCGATTTGACGTGTCGCGGATCGCGACCTAATCTTTCACTTCGTCCCGGGAGCGAGCCGGACGCCGATCAGGCGGACGGGCCCCAGGACAAGCCCCTTGAGATGACAAGCCACCTCGGTCGAGGCGCTTCACCGCGCTTTGGCATGGGTTGTCCTCTGGCGCCCGAACCACGCCGAATAATCGGTTGATTCGACAAGTGCCGGATGACACGGTAAGTTACGAGGGTTGCCTCGGAAGCGAGGCATCCAATCCTAGACAGGTTTGGCCCGGTTTGTTCAAGTCTCCGGATTTGACACGAAATCGGCGGGCCTGCTAAGATTAAGATACGAAATGAACGCCTCTGAGCGGGGATCCGGGAACGGGTTCTGGTGAGGAAGTACGCGTCCGTTTCTTGAGAACTCAACAGTGTGTTAAAAGCCA
>NZ_JBFAMZ010000023.1:0-157260 GCF_040674635.1 Nonomuraea sp. NPDC049758 | reverse complement strand
CGCGCCGCCTGCCACTCCGACCACGGACCGGCCACATCCGAGGAAGTGGATGCCCTGACACGCCAACGGACCAGCCAACCATCCTTCAGCTTGCCAGACGTGACCGCAGGCGTCTGCAACCAGCACTTCGTCGTGGTGTAACAACCACTCGACGACACCTCACCGCTACCGGACCAGATCAGCCCAGTACCCTGATCAGTCTTCCCCGGATCGTGCTCAACCTGCGCCTCCAACCGCAACGGCCGAGAATCAGAATCCCCGCCATAGGCCGAGAACGACGGCTGGGTGGATGCCAGCGTCCACAGCCCCGACGCCAATTGTCCTAGGGAGGCCGACGCCTCCGACACCACCGGCTTGGAGGTGTCCACCCTCGTGGCCTGCCATGCCGACCACGCGCCCGCCACCCCTGAAGAGGTCAGCACGCGTACCCGCCAGCGGACCAGCCAACCGTCCTTCAGCTTGCCGGACGCGACCGCAGGCGTCTCCAGCCAGCACTTCGTGGTGGTGTAACAACCACTCGACGAGACCTCGCCGCTACCGGACCAGATCAGCCCAATACCCTGATCGCTCTTACCCGGATCGTGCTCGACCTGCGCCTCCAACCGCAACGGACGCGAATCCGCATCCCCGCCATAGGCAGAGAAGGAAGGCTGAGTCGACGGCAACGTCCACAACCCGGACGTCGCCTGCCCCGGAGATGCCGATACCCCCGACACCACGGGAAGTGCGGCGGCTATAGCGGCCGGCACGGTCGACGCCTGAGTGAAGGATGCCGCTGTCGCCTTCGTACCACCAGATGCCGCGTTTCCTCGGCCGTTCGTCACCGGTGTTGATGCAGAGGCATCGGGGGACGACCCCCATTTCAACGGCGGTGGGCTGTTCAGCCCGTTCGTGGCCGGCTCGCCAACCACCTCGCGCGGCTTCTCCAACGGAAGCGACCCTATGGGCCGCTTGCCGACCCCGCTGGTCTTGCCCTCACCTCTTGGCTGGGTCGCGTCTGGCCCAACGAGGTGCGGCAGGTTCGCCGCCGACCCCGAACTCTGGACAGGGGCCCTGTTGGCGGAGCCTGCCGATGGTGAACCGGGAATCGTCAGCCGGCTCGGAGAGAGGGATGCGGCGAACGCTTGCACCCCCAGATCGAGGACACCTGGCATGAGAGCCACAGTCACCGCCAAGGCGACACGACTCGCCCACCTCGATGGCGCACTCCGTCCGAGCCCCAACCGGCTCCGACCCAGCACCCTTGCACCTGCTTGAGCACGCCTCATGGCCACGCCCGCACTTCCCCGTAGACCGAAACACCAGGGCCTTGGGCGCAACCCCGTAAGCGCCACATAAGAACGTCACAGATATACACAGACGAGACGAACCAGAAATAGATCTTGACAATCTGGATAGTGCTGGTGCAGGAGGCTGGTCGGATCGAATCGATTCAGCTGTCCTAGCAGCTCACGCGCCTGCAACACCCGCGAACCGAACAAAAGTGTGTGACGCAGATCACATAGGAATTCTTGATTACCCAATCCACTCCGGAGTCAATACTTCATGAGCCGATTCTTCGGCGCGTAAGAAGGGGGGCGACAGGTGCGCCGCATCGGCAATTTCATCGACGTTCCCCGGGGAATCGAGGGACGCACCCGAATAGATGTTTGCGGATACGGTTGCGTTGACAGCATCAAGCACAAAGAGCGCCACCATGACTCTGGGCGCCAGGAGGTAAAAAGAGGGCCTGATAGCGCCGTTAAGGCCGAATATTCGATTGTAATGGCGGTTGACCTGCGATGATCAGATCGCCACACCCGATGGTGATATGACGACCTACACGCCACGCGATAACCGGAAATGCGACGCGGCCGTAATACCCAGGCGATACTCGCCGCATCATCATGAAGACTTTCCGAGGAATCGCGGCCGACCTCTTCAATCTGGCGATGCACCACTGGACCCGAACTCAAGCGTCATGGCCACCCATCGGACACGAGTAGTGGATCACGAAACTGTCCGGCCCGGAGAATCCCTTACGCGCCCTGCCTCGAAACCACGGTTCCGTACTGTCAGCTGGCATGTTCCTGGGCAATCAGGGCGGGGTCTGCAACCGTCGCGAATTGTTGTCGCCTGGCTACCCGTTGTTGAGGTGTTTGTTCGAACTGCAACAGTGCCACTTGGTCCTAGGACGTTCAGGTCACCCAGCGCGCACCTCACCTGTAGGGCACGAGTGGACCTTCTCCGATCGGCCGCGTCCGGGACGGCGTGGCACCCGGCGACCGGCCTGTGACCGTCGGCCGCTTCCCGGTTGGTTCACTCGTCGGAGGTATCCGATCGCGGCATTGGAGATCCGGCACACGACCGGCCTCGATTTCCCGGCTCGCCGGGCCGCCTCCGTCTCCCGTATGTCAGCCCCACCGGCGAGCCCGTCACCCCCGTGTCGAACAATCTGCGGGCATGGATTCCGCATGACGCCCTGTCACCACGGACGTCCTGACCATGCCGACCTACGCTGCCCGCATGGCTTTTGTTATCCCAGAGATCAAGGTCGGCCTGGCCGAACTCGGCGGCGGGCCGGACGCCTGGTGCTCGAAGTGCGGCAAGCGTGCGACCTTGTATGCCGTTGACCCGGCGACCGGAAGGCCCACGTACGTCTGCACGGCCGACGCCGGTTCCGAGGTGGAGGCAATGCTCCTGCGCTCCCCCGACTAGCCGGATCACCACCGCGATGTCACCCTCGCGAGCCTCCGCGCTGAAGGAACGAGGCATTCCTCGACGCCGCGGAACCGCGCCCGTCCCCATGAGTGTTCGCCCCCGAGGAACGGGCGCCCCACGCCGTCCGAGCGTCGCTCTCCCCGGGTGACGGCGTTCGCCGCAGACAGGACTGCAACCCCTCCCGTCCGACCGGACGAGTTTCTTGAGCCCCACAGGCCGGACGTTTACGCTCGCGCCATGCCGATGATCGCCGTATTCGCCGGATTCGCCGCCCTGCTGGTCGTGGTCGCGTTCGTCGCCAGGCGCCGGCTGGCGGTGGTGACCGTACGGGGGGAGAGCATGGTGCCGGCGTTGCGGCCCGGCGACCGGTTGCTGGTGCTGCGCGGAAAGGCGGTCCGGCGCGGGCAGATCGTGGTGCTCGAACCGATCGGGCCGGGGATGCGGTGGCGGGACGGGCCGCTGCCCGAGGTCGCGGCCGCCGACTGGGTGGTCAAGCGGGTCGCGGCGCTGCCGGGTGAACCGGTGCCGCCGCAGTGCCCCGAACTGCCCGCCACGGTGCCGCCCGGACAGCTCGTGGTGCTGGGCGACGGGGAGGTCAGCGCGGACTCGCGGTTGTGGGGGCTCGTCCCGGCCGATCGGGTTCTGGGGGTCGTCCTACGCACCCTTGTTAGTACGTCCTAACAGCCGCATACTCCAATATGTCCGGACATTTCCTGACAACGGGGCTGGGATATGCGTCTGGTCTTTTCTGCCGCAGGACTGGCCGCGACCACCTTCACCATCTCCCCGCTGCACCACACCCTGTTCGCCGCCCTGTGCCTGCATCATCCCGGCTTCGCCGTACCCGGATCGCCGTGGCGGGATCTGGCACGCAGGACGCCCGCCAGAGCCATGCCGTTCGTCCGGCGTGTCCACCACGCGCCGCACAGCGTGTCCGGCTTCCTCTGGGCCGACCTGCCGCTGCCGCCCGGCGCGGGCACGCTCAACGACGAGCTCGACGTCCAGCCCGCTCTCGGTGACGTCGCCGACGCGCTCCGCGCCTTCTACGTCAGCTGCGTGGCCCCCGAGTGGGACGCGATCCGCCGCCGCCTGAACGCCCACGTGAACCGCTACTCCGAGCTGATCTGCGTGCGGGGGTTCGGCCGTACGCTGCCCAGGCTCACCCCCAGGCTGAGCTGGTACGGCTGCGCCCTGCAGATCGACACCTCGGACCTGTGCCCGTCGCCGGTGGAGCTCGGCGACGGCGGCGTGGCGTTCTCGCCGCTGATGTGCGCCAGCCGCTGCTTCCTCGCGCTGTCGCCGCCCCGCGGCGACAGCAGGGCCGTCATCGCCTATCCGGCCGGCGACGAGGGCGCCCGGCGTCCCGCGTCGGTGGACGCCCTGGCCCAGGTCGTCGGGCAGGCCCGCGCCAGGGTGCTGCGCTCGATCGGCGGCGGCTCGGCGACCGGCGAGCTGGCCAGGTCGCTGGCGGTGAGCGCCTCCACGGTGTCCGAGCACGTGACGGCGTTGCGGCTGGCGGGGCTCGTGAACACCTACCGCGAAGGCCGGGCCGTGCGGCACGTGCTCACCTCGCTGGGACACGAGCTCCTCGAATACAGCGCCTGATTTGTCGCATTTCGGTGGCGGTCCGAAAGGATTGCCCCTCCCCTGACCCGATGGTGATGATCAGGTGAATACAGCCCCTCTCACCCAGGAGGTCGGATGACTCGCACACTCAAGGCGTTGGGCGACCGGATGCTCGGCGCCCTGCTGCCCGCCAGCACCGCGGACGCCAGGGGGTGCCCCTACGAGTGCTGGTGCTACCACTGGCTCGACCACACCGCGTGGACCTGCGTGCGGCCGGACTGCACGACCTACGTGTCCTGCTACGAGTGCTGCTGACCCTCCACACCCCGCCCACGCCCCCTTCGCAGGGGGTCGTGGGCGGCCCCACCCGTGAAGGAGCGCCATGCCGTACCTAGAGCTGGGCTGCAGGGCCGTGCTCTGCCTGGTCTTCCTGGCCGCGCTGGCGGGCAAGGCCACCGGCTGGCGCGGCTTCGTGTCCTCCGTCCCCGATCTGGCTCCCGGGCTGCCCGCCGCGCCGGTCGCGGTGGCCGTGCTGGCCGGCGAGAGCGCCGCCGTGGCGCTGCTCGTCCTGGGCGAGCGCGCCGGGTTCGTGCTGGCCGCCGTGCTGCTCGCGGCCTTCGCCGCCGCGATTCTGCTGGCCCTGCGCCGCGGCTCCGCCGCCGCCTGCCGGTGCTTCGGCGTCACCGCCGCTCCGCTGAGCCGCGCCCAGATCGTGCGCAACCTGCTGCTGATCGCGGTCGCGGTCGCCGGCTGGGTGACGCCGGGCGGGCGCGTCGAACTCGCCGGGGTGGCGCTGGCGCTGGTCGCCGCCGCGGTGCTCGCCGCCGTGCTGGTGCTCTTCGACGACCTCGCCGACCTTCTCCTGGAGAGGAACCTCTGATGCCGTACGTCATCGCAGCCCTGGTCATCGTGGGCGTCATGAGCGCGCTCAACCTGGTGCTGACGTTCGCGGTGATCCGCCGGGTGCGCCACACCGAGCAGCACGCCGCTCCCTCGGGGCCGCCGTTGCTGCCGGTGGGCTCGACCGTCCCGGACGTGCGCGGGATCGGGCGGCCATCGGTGATCGGCTTCTTCGACACCGAGTGCCAGGCCTGCCCCGGGCAACTGCCGCCGTTCCTCCAGCTCGTCGCCAACGCGGGCTACTCCCCCTCGCAGGTGCTCGCCGTCGTGTCCGGCCCCGGCGGGGAGAACTACGCGGACGCGCTGCGCGGCAGCGCCACCGTGATCGCCGAGCCCGCCAACGGGCCGGTCTGCCTGGCCTTCCCCAACTCCGCCTTCCCCGCCTTCTACCTGCTCGACGACTCCGGCCGGGTCAGGTCGCGCGCGGTCACCGTGGCCGGGCTCGGCGCTCCCGTCACCGCATGACCCACGACGTCTCGCCCGGTGTGTTGCGGCTGGCCGGGCGAGCCGTGACAGTGTGGGGGCTGGCCTGGCGGGCCGCCCCGGTCGCCGCCGTCTGCTCGGTGCTCGCCGTCCTCGCCGGCGGCACGACGCCGGTGGCCGCCGCCTGGTGCACCAAGCTGATCCTGGACGGCCTGGCGGGCGGCCGGGCCGTACTGATGCCGACGGTCATGCTCGGCGTGGTCGGCCTGGTCGCCGCGCTGCTGCCGCACCTCACCGAACACACCGACGGACGGCTGCGCCGCGGCCTGGGCCTGCTGACCCGCGAGCGCCTGTTCACCTCGGTCAACGCGTTCGTCGGCCTCGGCCCGTTCGAGAACCCCCGCTTCCGCGACCGGCTCAGGCTGGCCGAGCAGGCCGGGACCGGCGCGGCCAACCAGATCCTGGCCCCCAGCCTGTCGCTGGTGCGCGGGCTGGTCACGCTGGCCGGGTTCGTCGCCGCGCTCACGGCGCTGAGCCCGGTCATGACGGCGATCGTCCTGCTGTCGGCGCTGCCGTCGCTGGGCGTGCAGTTGTCGCTGAGCAGGCGCAAGGTGGGTCTCGAATGGCAGATCAGCCCGGCGATGCGCCGCCAGATCTTCTACGCCGACCTGCTCACCGAGGTCGAGCCGGCCAAGGAGGTGCGGCTGTTCGGGCTTGGCGCGTACCTGCGCGACCGTCTCCTCGGCGAGATCCGCGCGGTCAACCGCCAGGAACAGGCCCTGGAACAGCGCGCGCTGGCGGGACACGGGCTGCTCGCCCTGCTCGGCGCCGCCATCGGCGGCGCCGGACTGATCTGGGCGATCGCCGGCGGCCGGCTCGGCGTGGGCGACGTGGCCGTCTTCGCCGCCGCCGTCGCCGGAGTGCAGGGCGCGCTGTCGGGCGGGGTCACCCAGCTCGCCCGGCTGCACCAGGCGCTGCTGGTCTTCGGGCACTACCGCGCCGTCGTCTCCGCCGCCCCGGACCTTCCCGTACGCCGTCCGCCCCGCCCGCTGCCCGCCCTCCGCTCCGGGATCGAGATGCGGGACGTCTGGTTCCGTTACGGCGAGGGACGACCGTGGGTGTTGCGCGGAGTGGATCTCACCATCCCGCACGGCGCCTGCGTCGCGCTCGTGGGGCTCAACGGCGCCGGCAAGTCGACGCTGGTCAAACTGCTGTGCCGGTTCTACGACCCGTCGCGCGGCGCGGTCCGCTGGGACGGGACGGACCTCCGCGACGCCGACCCCGCCGAACTGCGCTCCCGGCTGACCGCCGTCTTCCAGGACTACGTGGCCTACGACTTCACGGCGGCGGAGAACATCTCACTAGGCTCGCTCGGCGCCTCGCCCGAGCAGGTCAGGACGGCGGCCCGGCTGGCCGGGGTGGACAAGGCGCTGAACGCCCTGCCGCACGGCTACGACACGTTGCTCAGCAACCGCTTCCTCGACGCCGCCGAGACCTCCGGCGTCGTGCTGTCCGGCGGCCAGTGGCAGCGGCTCGCCCTGGCCAGAGCGTTGATCAGAGGCGAACGCGACCTGCTCGTCCTGGACGAGCCGAGCGCCGGGCTCGACGCGGAGGCCGAGCACGCCATCCACCACAGGTTGCGCGAGCATCGGGCCGGCCGCACCAGCCTGCTGATCTCCCACCGGCTGAGCGCGGTCAAGGACGCCGACCTCATCGTGGTGCTGGCGGAGGGCAGAATCGCCGAACAGGGCACCCACACCACCCTCATGGCCGCCGGCGGCGAATACGCCCGCCTGTTCACCCTCCAGGCCAGCGGCTACACCGTCGAGCACGCCTGAAGCCGCCTCAGGCCAGATGCATACGATGGCAGACTCATTCAGGTCGTGTGGATACGTCGCCGACCGCACGGCCCGGCCGTCGACGAGCAGCCGTTTCCCGGCGGTGAGGACGGAACGGGGGCTCAGTCACTTCGCCGTCGGACTCTGAGTCGGGGCTGGCTTGGGGTGGATGACGACCGGCATGCCGGCCCGCACCACGCCGGAGCCATGGATGGATCGGCCGTCGTGATCCTTCCAGAACTCCAGGTGGTGGGTGCCCGCCGGCACACTCGCCCACTTGTAGTACTGCCAGGAGTCGCAGCTGAACCGCGCGGTCGCGCCTGCGGGCCGGAGCGCCACCCAATAGGTGGTGGTGCCGTCCGGGCAGGAGTTGTTCCACCACAACTCGACGTCGCCGGCTGAGGTCTGCGTCCACTCCCGCGAAAGGACGCGGAAGGCCATGCTGTCGATCCGCGTGGCGAACCCGTAACGGGGATCAGGTGCGGGCGGCGGGGTGTCCATGGCGACGGCCTCCTGCTCTCCCGGAGCCTGCAGAAGGACGACCCCGAGGCCGGCCACCAGGACACCCCCCGCACCAGCGGCGAGGACGAGCCGCCACCCCGGCCTTCGTGAGCCCGCCGCCTCCCCTGCCGGGCGTTTCTGATCTTCGGGGTCAGGCCGGCTGAGCACGCGCCAGCGTTCCTCCCACGGCCCGCTCTCGGCCCCGCACGCCTTGACGTAGGACTCCACGAACTGCCACGCGGGCAGCTCCGTCGGGTTCAGGCGCCGCGAAACGGTGCTGGAGTGGTAGCCCATCCGACGGCCGATCTCCTGCAAGGAGATCCCGCCCCGCAGCCTGCGCAGGTCGTCCACGAACTCGGCGGTCGGCCCCTGCGACCGGTCGATGGGCTGATCCTTGCGGCCGCCCCGCGCCATCCGAATCCCCTTTCACCCGCCGGACGTCGTTGCGATCGTTGCTGCCTTTGTTGCTGCCTTTGTTGCGCAGCTCGAAGCCGGTGACATGGAGCTCGGCAGGATGTCAGCCTCTGGTTGCGACACGACTGCGGTCGCCATCTCCCCACTTCCCTCTCGCGAAAGAGGATCATCCATGTCCGTACTCTCGTACGCCGCCCGTGCGGCCTCCGTCATGGCCATGACCGTGGGCTTGGCCCTGGCCGGCGCCGCCGTGCCGACCAGCGCTCACGCCGCCGCCAAGACGCTGCCGTTCTCCTTCAAATACCGGCTCGAAAGCTCAACGTGGGTGCAGAAGTCCGGCACGACCGTCCTCTCCATCACAAAGTGCAACGTCTGGACCGGAAAGCTTCACGTCGGACTCGTCCGCTCGCGCTGGGGACGCGATACGCGCATGGACGGCCGCACCCTGACGTGCGCCAAGGGGCAGCGGACCACCTTCAACGTACCCATGGACGGCACGTACTACTTCGTCTTCACCAAGCTCGACGACGACAGGTACTACACAGGAAGCGCCACCATCAACTACCCCGCCTGAACCCCCCGCCCCCCCAGGCCCTTGGACCTCGCGCCGAGACGGGTTCTTACCCTGATGCGAAAGGAAATCTGTAGTCGCCACGGTAGACATTCGCGCCAAGGAGAGCTAGAGTTCCTGACATCGCAAGAGACGAATCCACGAGGGCAGCGCAAGCACCACGATGGGGCTGCCCGGACGGACGTGGACAGCAGTACAGAACGAGGTAGGGCAGAAGGTCGGACTGCCGCGGCCAGCATGGTTGAGCAAGACGGGCCGGGGCGGTGGACGCGCTGCCGCTTACAGGAAGTCGGCGCCGGCAATCGGGGCGCCGAGGTACGGATAACCGGAAAGGAGTGTTGAACGCCATCAGGATCGCCCGTCGCCGGCCGCATGTCGCCGCACGGGTACCGCAGCTCCACGAACAGGACGGTGGTCTACGGTCACGCTTACGCGATCCCCGCACCCCCGCATCGGGCGGCTGGTGCGGCATAAGTGAACCGCCCCTGCAGCACGCAGGCAGGGCCGGTCGATGGTGTTAAACCTCTGGGCCCCGGCGCTTCATGGCGCCGGGGCCCCTGTTCGCATTCGGGAAGGTTGAATGGATCAAGCACCTCAGGCAACAGTCACCGCGTCCAGGCGGGAGCGGCCCGGCCCCACCGGCGATCACCCAGCCGATCACCCGGTTCAGGACGTCGAAGCGGCCGGCAGTCTCGGGCAGCGGCTCGATGACGAGGACTATCCCGCCTACAGCATGGGCCGGGCCGCCGAGCTCCTCGGCGTCACCCCGGCGTTCCTGCGCAGCCTCGGCGCCGCCAAGCTGATCGAACCGCTACGCAGCGAGGGCGGGCACCGCCGTTTCTCCCGCTACCAGCTGCGCCTGGCCGCCCGCGCCCGCGAACTCGTCGACGCCGGCACCCAGCTGGAAGCGGCCTGCCGCATCATCATCCTGGAAGACCAGCTCGCCGAGGCGCTGCGCATCAACGAAGAACTCCGCCGGCGCCACTGACCGCTTTCCGCCCCCGGCCACACCCGGGGGCCTCAGGACCGGCCGCGCGAGCAGCTCTACGACAGCGAGGCCCGCGCGGCGTCGGCCGTCGCAGCTGACCGCCCTTCTTCGGCAAGGACGTCCCGTCCCCGACGTGCTGGGGGCTCGGTCGTCAGCGGTCGAGTCTGGCCGCCTGCATGGCGCTCAGCCGCCGCACGAACAGGGCGGTGACGATCGCCGTCGGTACGACCAGCATGTGCACGGCCACGCTGGCCCAGGTCGCCCACGTGAATGCGTACCTCAGGCCAAGGGTGTCCTCGTACGTCTCGGAGTCGTAGTCCTTGGCGAAGAGTGTCGTCCACTCGATCCAGAAGAGGGGCCAGGTCAGGAAGGTGACCAGCCACAGGGCCCACCATGTGTGCAGGAGACCGGCCGGGGCTGTGGTGCCGCTGCGTCCGGGAGGGCTGGAGGCGTGCCAGATGTCGTCGGCGATCTGCTTGGGCAGCCACAGGTTGCCGATCGGGATGAGCCAGCCGAATACGGCCATGGAGGGCCGGTAGCGCAGCCGGCCGGGCGCGAGCCGTTCGGCGACGACTCGTACCCGGAAGAACCAGAGCAGCCAGCACGCCGTCAGTCCCACGCCGGAGACGACCTGGGCCACCAGCATGATTTGGCCGACCGTCTCAATTTCGTCGTAGCTCTCCACCGGGTGCCACCGTCTCGCGTCGTCTGCAACGTCGAGTTGGTACACCACGGTGCTCACGGAGATCAGGGCGAAGAGGGCAAGCAGCACATAGGCGGCGATCTGGTAGCCGGTGGCGGAGTGCAGGGGGCCACGGCCGCGCATATGGCGGCGTTCAGTGACCAGCAAGGGCTGGGGTGCCCCCGGCGGATTCGCGTGGCCGGACGGTGGTGGTGCCATCGTTCGGGGGCCGCCACCGTCGGTCGCGGTGGCCGGGTCGTGCAGGGCGGTCAGCGCCAGGGTCCGGCGGTCGGCGATGACCTGGGTGAGCGCCTCAGGCAGCCATCGTCCCTGGTCGGGCGAAGCGAGCGCGGTGAGCCGGGTCAGCACCTGCTCCAGGGTGGGCCGGGCGGCGGGGTCCTTGGCCAGGCAGGCCGCCACCACAGCGGCCAGGGGGGCGGGCACTCCCTGAAGATCCGGGTCGGCGTGCACCACGCGGAAGACGACCGCGTGGACGGGCCCCGTCCCGAAGGGGCTGCGGCCGGTCACGGTGAAGGCGAGCATGCAGCCGAGCGAGAACACGTCCGAGGGCGGCCCGACCTCCCGGCCCATGGCCTGTTCTGGGGACATGAACGCGGCGGTGCCCAGCACGGTGGAGGTCTGGGTGTGGCTGGTGGCGTCCAGGGCGCGGGCGATGCCGAAGTCGATCAGGCGAGGCCCGTCCTCGGCGAGGATGACGTTGCCGGGTTTGAGGTCGCGGTGCACCATCCCGCACGCGTGCACGGCGGCGAGCCCTTCGGCCAGCCCGGCGCCGAGCACCGCGGCCGACTCCAAAGGGAGCGGACCGTGCTCGTCGACGGCTTGGTGCAGGGAGGGGCCGGGGATGTAGGCGGTGGCCAGCCACGGCCGGACGGCGTCGGTGTCGGCGTCCACGACCTGGGCGGTGTAGAACCCGCCGACCTTGCGGGCGGCGTCCACCTCGGAAGTGAAGCGGCGCCGGAATTCGCTGTTGCCGGCCAGCTCCGGGCGCACCACTTTGACGGCGACCAGGCGCCCGCCCGGGGAGCGGCCCAGGAACACCTCTCCCATCCCGCCCCCACCGAGCCTTGCGTGCAGCCGGTAGGAGCCGATGTGAGCCGGGTCGCCGTCGCGTAGGGGGTCGGTCATGGTGACTCATTCCTCGTCGAGATCATCGCCGGTCGGTGTCGATGATTCCAAAAGAGGGCCACCGGAACATGGCAAAACGGGCCGCGCCGGGTCCGCTGACCGAACTGGCAGGTGCGCCCGTCCGTCGTCGGCAGCGCCGTCGGCCAGGTCCCTGAGTACCGCAGGTACGGGCAGCGGGCCGTTAGACTACACCGGTGTTCGCGCGCGTTCCCCTGGCCGTCCGCTCATGGCCGGCCTGGTGGAGAGCCCGGCCGTCCTTGGTCAAGGACGGCGCGCTCGCGGCGACGCTCACTGCGCTGGCATTCGTGCCGACGCTGTCCGTCATCGGGGCCCAGCTCAGTGACCTGCCGAAGCGACCGGCCGACGCCTTGGCGGTGGTGCTGACCGTGGCGCAGTCGGCGCCGCTGGCGTTCCGCAGCCGTCACCCGGCGGCATGCCTGGCCGTCATCGGCGCCGCCTTCGCCGTTCATCAGGCGCTCTGCTATCCGCAGACGTTCGCCAGCGTCGGCTTCTACCTGGCCCTGTATACGGCCGGAGCCCAACAGCCCCGGCACCGTCGCACGCTCGCGGCGGCGGTGAGCGCCGGCTACGCCGCACTCGCGATCGTCCTGAGCCAGCTGGGATCCCCCAACCGGATCCCGGACTTCGTCGCTTTCTACCTGGTTCTGGTCGTGATCTGGATGGCCGGAGCCGGGATGCGCCGGTGGCGGGCCGAGGAGGCCGAACGGCGGCGGCTCGCCGCGCTGGCGGCCGGCGCCGACGAACGTGCCCGCATCGCCCGTGAGCTGCACGACGTGGTCACCCATCACGTGACCGCCATCGTGGTGCAGGCCGACGCCGCACAGTTCCTGGTCGGCACCGCACCGGAACGCGCAGGGCAAGGGCTGGCCGCCATCGGCGACACCGGCCGGCGGGCGCTGACGGAGCTCCGGCATCTGCTCGGTGTGCTGGAGGCGACCGGCGACGACGCGCTCACGGCCCGTACGCCGGGCCTTGACAGTATTGCCGACCTGGTCGAACAGGCCCGCGTCTCCGGCCAGTCCGTCGAACTGACCGAGCACGGCGAGCGCCGGCCTCAGCCGGTCGACGTCGAGCTGGCCGCGTATCGGGTGGTTCAGGAAGCCCTCACGAACGCCATCAAGCACGCGACCGGCCGGCCCACCAGGGTCACGGTCCACCACCGCGCCGGCCACATCGACATCGAGGTGACCACCGACGGGTCCGCTCTGGTGGAAGGTCCCGCCGTGCCGTCCGGGGGGCGCGGGCTGGACGGGCTGCGCCGCCGTGTCCAGATGCTGAACGGTGAGCTGACCGCCGGCGCCCGGCCCGGGGGCGGGTTCAGCGTCCGGGCTCTCATCCCCTTCAGGAGCACCGCATGACCAGTACGCCGATCCGGGTGCTCATCTGTGAGGACCATGAGCTGGTGCGCACCGGCTACACCACGATCTTCTCCGCCCAGCCCGACATGGAGGTCGTCGGGGACGCCGCGGACGGCCGCGCGGCGCTCGAGGCCGCCCGACGGCTGCTGCCGGACGTCGTCGTCATGGACATCCGGATGCCCGTCCTGGACGGCATCGAGGTCACCAGGCGACTGGCCGGGCCAGGCGTCGCCGCTCCGGTGAAGGTACTGGTGGTGACCACGTTCAACGTCGACGAGTACGCCTACGAAGCACTCAGGGCAGGCGCCAGCGGCTTCCTGCTCAAGGACGCCCGGCCGAAGGAACTGGTGGACGGCGTACGCACGATCGCGCGCGGCGACTCCCTGCTCGCGCCCGCCGTCACCCGGGCCCTCATCGGCCACTTCGCCGAGCGCCTGCGCCCCACCGACTCCGCCCGGCCGGCCCTGCAGGAGGTCGTGCGGGCGCTGACCCAGCGGGAGCTGGAAGTCCTCGAACAGCTCGCCGAGGGCCTGTCCAACTCGGAGATCGCCGCACGACTGTCCATCAGCATCGAGACCGTCAAGACGTACGTGTCGCGGATCCTGACGAAACTCGACCTGCGCGACCGTGTACAGGCGGTCGTGCTCGCCTACCGGGTGGGATTGGTGGCCGCCGATCAGGGTTGACACGGCGGTCAGGCGGAGAGCTCGGCGCGGCCCGGCCGAGGCCGGATCCGGCCGGCGCGGGCGGCCCGCCGCAGCAGCAGAATCGTGGGCACCAAGCAGACCAGCACCGCGAAAAGGCTGGCCTCAGGGCCGAAGACGCCGCCGGTCAGCGCGGTTGGGCCGGACAGCGTGACGTTCAGCAGGCCCTCGGGCGGCACGGCCGATCCGGAGACCGTGACCCCGAAGATCCCGGCTTGGGCGAAGTTCCACGCGAAGTGCAGGCCGATGGGCAGCCACAGCGACCGGGTGGCGACGTAGGCGGCGGCCAGCATGGCTCCGCCCGTCAAGGCGATCGCGAACACGCCCCACAGGGTGGCGTTGCCGTTGACCAGGTGCATCGCACCGAACAGCAGCATGGATACGACCAGGGCGATCACAGTGCCGGTACGTTCCTCCATGATGCGGAACACCACCCCGCGAAACAGCAGTTCCTCGGCCACGGCGACGCCGGCCATCAGCCCCGCGGCGCCGAGGAAGCCGCCGAAGGAACCCCAGGACAGCTCCTGCCAGCCACCGAACACCGCGATCAGCGCCATCACCCCGGCGAACAGGCCCGACCCGAGCAACATCCCGCGCCACAGCTGGGACCATCGCCGCGTCTTCCCGACTTCGGGGACGTCCGGACGCAGCTCGACGACCCGGCACAACCAGCGGTAGCAAATGACAGCGACGATGGCCAGGCCGCCCCCCACCGGCAGGGCGAGGATCGGCACGGGCGAGACGAACTGGTTGATCCCGGTCGTCACCGACATCACACCGAACAACGCGACCAGCAGAACGGGGAACCGGAACCTGCGCAACCGGTCACGGGCCGTGGCCGAACCGGCGTGCGAAGGGGTGGTTCTCGGATGCTCAGGGGACGCCACGATCGCGATCCTTTCGATCAGATGTCCGCGGTGTTTTCCGCGGCTTAGGCGAGGCTAGGGATCGGAGCCGGGCATGCCATCCCCCTGGAACGGACACAGCGGTAGCTCTCAGGAGGGACCAGGAACCGCCCCGGTTTCTGTCCCCCCGCCTCGCCGGCCTGCGCACCGGCAGCGACCGGATGAAGGCCGCCGACATCGTCCTGGTCGGGCCCCCCCTCCTGGCCGCGACGTACAGGGCATGTGAGCCACTCCTGAGAGCACTCAAGAACAGCCCACACGGAAGAGGTCACCCCAGCGCACCGTCTACGCAAGCGACGTACCACGTCGAGAGGGGCGTCGGCGGCCGGCATGATACGCAGCTGACGCCGACCGGCCCTAGAGCGGCAGCCTCCCTTGCCCAGGCGAGCCATGTTCGGTGCCGCGACGGGCGATCAGCGGGCGGATCTGCGGTTCGCGCACCAAACGGCGGTACGTGCCGTGGTCGTGGCCCGTCTGTTGAAGCGGCTCGTCCGCGAGCCGCGATGACCGCCTACATGCCTTGGTTCACCCTGGAGATTAGGACCGGGGTCCTGGATCGTCGCTGCTGGACCGTCTCAAGGCAGGACGAAATCGGCCGCCCGCGACGGCACGCTGGGATCATGATCACGATACGCGCACGGAACCCTGGTGAGCGCCGCGGCGGCGAACGCCGTAGGAGCAGGTGGCCGGTCATCGCCGTAGCCGCGGCGATGCTGATCGGGATGGCCCCGGCGGCGTCGGCTGCCGGGATTGACGGACCGCTGAGATGGCAGGACTGCGGGAGCGAGGGCGTGCCCGCGGGCATGCAGTGCGCTGCGATCGATGTCCCCGCGGACTGGGCGAAGCCGCAGGGACGGCAGATCACCCTGGAGCTGGCCCGGTTGCCGGCCACTGAGCCGCCACGCCGGCTCGGCAGCGTCCTGGGCATCTCCAGCGGTTACGGGATCCAGGACCTGACCCGTTCCGCGGCGGATCTCACCGAGCTGCGGCGCACGTTCGATCTGGTCGGCTACAACGCGCGTACCACCACGTGGATCGCGCACATGCCCCAGGCATGCACGCAGCCGGGGGCGTCCCCGCATGATCCGCGCAACGCGAAGGAGCTCGCGGCGCTGGCCGCGGCGATGAACGACGCGTTCAAGGAGTGTCAGAAGGCGGACACGACGGGGCTGTTCGCGCACCTGGATGCCTTGTCGATCGCCAGGGACACCGAGGCGATCCGCGAGGCGCTGGGCGAAGAGCGGCTGAGCTTCATGGCCAGCGGCATCGGCGGGTCCGCGGCCGCCGCGTATGCCCGGCTGTTTCCTCAGCACATCCGGGCCATGTACCTCGATGGAGTGAACAACCAGACCGACGGCTGGCCCGCGCAGCGGCTGCTGAGTCTGCCGGTCATGCAGCGGATGTTCACCAGGTTCGCCGACTGGTGCGCGGAGACTCCCGCCTGCGCGCTGCACGGCCAGGACGTCGAGGCGGTGTGGCGCAGGCTCCTGCGGGATGCCGATCGCCATCCGATCTCGGTCACCTCGTCCCAGTACGGCGAGGGGAAGCTCACCGGATGGCTGTTGACCTCCACCCTCCCCCTCGACCCGGGGCCGGAGAACGCCAACTGGCTGACCTTCGCGGCCGCGGTGGACAAGGCGCGGAGCGGGGACGGGTCAGGGTTCGCCGATCAGGCGCTCTTCAACGCGCGGTATTCGGCAACGCCCGGGGCCCAGGTGATGAGCTGCGGGGACGACCGCGGCTACACCAGCTATGCCCAGCTTGAGGACTTCCGCAGGAAAGCGCGGAAGATCGCACCTGAGTACGCGGGAGCGGCCATCGACGCGCTCGGCTGCACAGGCTGGCCATTGCCGGTCGCCAATCCGTCCCGCCCGCTGCTCACGCGGGGTCTGCCGCCCTTCCTGGGGGTGGGCACCACGTGGTTCGACCACACCTCGACCAAGAGCTTCGCCAGCATGATCCCGGGATCGGTGACCATCGCCTATGACGGACCCGGTCACGTCATGTACCTGTCAGGCAAGAAGTGCCCGATCAGGCACGCCACCAGATACCTGACCGACCTGACACTCCCAGACCCGGGCACAGTCTGCCCCACCGAATGATCAACGCTCAGAGCGAGGTCAGGGTGGCATCCGCAAGATCCTTCAGTGTCAGGGGGTGCCGAGCTCTGACGACGCGTGACGGGGCGTACGAGCGCGACGAACCCGGTCTTCGATCTCTGCATGGTGGCCCGTCTGATCGGGTTGCTCCGTCAAGGTGCGGCGGTGGGCGCCACCCAGCTGCTGAGGAGCCGGAGCGCCTGCGCGGTCGGGGAGCCCGGCTCGACGTTGTAGACGCACAAGGTCTGGTCGGGGTCGCCCGGAGGCTGGAAGGACTCGTAGTGGAAGTGCAGCTCGCCGACGAGGGGATGGCGATAGTGCTTGGTGCCGTGCGTGCGGCGCAGCACGCGGTGGTCGTTCCACCAGGAGCTGAACTCCGGTGAGCGCAGGGTGAGCTCGCCGACGAGGTCAGCGAGCCGGCGATCCTGGGGATGGCGACCGGCTTCCAGGCGGAGCATGGCGACGGTCTCCGCGGCGACGCGTTCCCAGTCGCCGGTACGGATCCGGGCTTCGGGGTCGAGCAGGTAGTAGCGGGCCAGGTTGCGCTGAGGCACGGCAAGGGCCTCGAAATCGGTCAGCACCTCGCGGGCCAGGCGGTTGGCGGCCAGGACGTCCGTACGGCGGCCGAGGATGAAGGCGGGCACGTCATGAAGGGTCTGGAGCATCAGATGGAGGCCGGGCCTGACCTGCTGGGGGCTGACGGGGGCGTGGCGGGCAGGGCGAGCCAGCAGGTCGGTGAGATGCTCGCGTTCGGCGGGGTCGAGCTGAAGGGCCCGCGCGAGCGCCTCGACGACCTCGGGCGAGGGGTGACCGGCGCGGCCCTGTTCGAGCCGGGTGTAGTACTCGGTGCTGACCCCGGCCAGCCTGGCGACCTCGCCGCGGCGCAGGCCGGACACGCGACGCCCGCGGCCGTCGGCGGGCAGCCCGGCCTGGTCCGGGGTGATCCGGGCACGGCGTGAGCGCAGGAAGTCGGCGAGTTCGCGACTGCGGTCCATGTCCTCCAGTGTGCAGGGACGGGCGAGCGGCCAGGTGCACGGAGGTGGCCCTGCCAGTACCTGCCTCGCGGGTACCTGCCCGGGCAGGGCCCGTTCGGGCGCCCCGGGAAGGGGACGTGGACTGGTGTGCTGGTGAGGGACCGCGGCGATGGGCCGCGGATGAACTCGGAAGGCTTGCACCATGAACGCAGCAACCCCTCTCGCCGGCCGCGTGGCCGTCGTCACCGGCGCGTCCAGCGGGATCGGCGAGGCCTCGGCCGAGCTACTGGCCGCGCTGGGCGCACGTGTGGTCGTCGTGGCGCGGCGTGTGGAACGGCTGGACGACCTCGTCGTCCGGATCGGTGAGGCCGGTGGTCAGGCTTCGGCACTGGCGGCCGACGTCACCGACGCGGCGGCGGCACGGGCCGCCGCCGAGCGGGTCGCGGCCGAGCTGGGCGGGGCCGACCTGCTGTTGAACAACGCGGGCGTCATGCTGCCCGCCCCCATCGAGGAGCTGACCGCCGATCAGTGGCAGCGCCAGATCGACCTCAACATCACGGGCCTGATGAACGTGATCGGCGCGTTCGTCCCCCAGCTGGTCGAGGCAGCGGGTACGCGCGGCGTGGCCGACCTGATCAACACCTCCTCCATTGCGGCGCAGAACATCTTCCCGAACTTCGCCGTCTACTCCGCGACCAAGGCGTACGTCACTCATCTGTCCCGGCACCTGCGGGCCGAGCTGGGGGCCAAGAACGTGCGGGTCTCGGCGATCGAGCCGGGGATCGTCGGCACCGAGCTGCAGAGTCACGTCACCGACGAGGGCGCGCGGGCGTGGCTGGAGGGCTCCAAGGAGACGATGGAGTGGCTCACGCCGCAGGATGTCGCGCAGACCGTCGGGTTCATCGCCAGTCTGCCGCCTCGGGCGAACCTCCAGCAGGTCACCATCATGCCCACCGGCCAGCCCAGCTGACCGCCTCCGCCGAGACCGGCTTGCCGCGATGGCACCCGTTCGGACGAAATGCTCCCGTGGGCGGCCACGACTGCACGAGGGAGTGGATACGGCGCCCCTCCCCCTCTCAGCCGGAGGGTGAGGTCGGCCTGCCGAGCACCTCGGTGAGAGCGGAGATGCTGTGGTCGCCGTGGCCGGCCTCGGCGGCTCGCCTCAGCAGGTCGTTCAGCGGGCCGAGCCATGCCACGTCGACGTTCGTCTCCCGCGCGAGGTCTTCGTCGTGGGCCGCTCCGGCCAGGAACAGGTTCACGGAGGAGGCGGCGTCGCTGTAGTCACCGCTGTCGATCTCCCTGGCATACACCGGGAGCAGGGACTTGATCATGTCCAGCCACTTGCCGGTGAAGCGCACCATGCTGCCCGCGTCCAGCCCGCGCGCCCGGAGGGCGGCGGCGCCCTGGAAGAAGCCGACGAGCGTGGGCAGCAGGAGGGCGCCCACCGCCATCTCGTACAGGGCGGCCAGGTCGACCTCGTCGCCCAGGTGGACGGTGTCGCCGCCCAGTGTCGTCAGCGTCGGCTCGCAGGCGTCGAAGACAGCCTTGTCCCCGCTGTAGTAGAGCAGGGTGTCCGGCGCCCCCACGGCTGCGGGCACGTTCTTGACCGCGCCGTCGAGGTAGCGGGCCCCGTGGGAGCCGGCCCAGGCGGCCGTCTCCCTGGCACCGGCCGGGGACCCGCTGTTCAGGGTGACCAGGGTGCGCCCCGACAGGGCGGCGGCGACCGGCTGCAGGATCTGGCGGGTGTCTTCGTACGTGGTCAGGCAGGTGACGATCAACGGGCTCGCGGCCACGGCGTCCTCGATCGCCTCCGCGTGGATCGCGCCCCTGGCGGCGAGGATTGCGGCCTTGCGCGGCGTACGGTTCCACACCGTCGTGGGGTGTCCTGCCCTGATGAACGCCTCGGCGATGGCCGTACCCATCGAGCCCAGCCCGATGACGGTCACGTTGTCGTCTGTCATTGCGTGTTCCTTGGTGATGTGTGGTGGTCGGGTCATTAGTGGTGAACGGGCACCGAGTGCTTGCCGGCGCCCTGTGAGGACGTCTTCCTGTCCCGGTGCAGCAGCAGGAGCAGCGCCGTCGCGAGCCCGGCCAGCGCGAAGACGGCGGTGGCCAGGAAGCCCGCCTGGAACCCGTCGTTCAGGCCCTCGGCGTCGGCGCCCGTCGTGGCGGCGAAGGCGACCGACGAGGCGATCGCGATGCCGAGCGCGGCTCCGATCTGGAAGACGGCGTTGTTGATGCCGGAGACCAGGCCGGACTCCTCGGGCTTGGCGCCGGTGAGCGAGGCGATGGAGGCTGCGACGTTGGTGCTGCCGATTCCGGAGCCGAAGACGACCAGGCCGAAGAACAGGTCGCTCCAGTAGCCGCCGTCAGGGTCGATCCGGGTCAGCAGCAGCAGGCCGCCGGCCAGCAGCGTCATGCCTGCGATCGCGATGGGCTTGTAGCCGACCTTGGCGACCAGCCGGGCGCTGACGTTCGCGCCGATGATCGACATGACCGCGTAGATCGCGGTGCTGAGCCCGAACTTCACCGCGCTGTAGCCGAGGACCTGCTGGGCGTAGAGCGAGGTGATGAGCGCCCCGCCGTACACCGTCATGGCGACGATGAGCATCAGGATGTTGCCGCCGACCACGGTCGGCGAGCGGAAGATCCGCAGCGGCACCAGCGGGGCCTGCGACCGGTTCTCGATCACGGTGAAGATCACGAGCAGTACGGCGGCGCCGATGAGCATGCCGACGGTCTGGCCGCTGCCCCAGCCGACCAGCGGCGCCTCGGAGACGGCGTAGACCAGCAGGGCGATGGCGGCGGTGATGGTCACCGCGCCCGCCGGGTCGAAGCGGCGGCGGCCGTCCTGGACCGGCGTCGTCTTGAGCAGACGGGGGCCGAGGACCAGGACCGCCACGACGACCGGGACATTGATGTAGAAGATCCACTCCCAGCCGAGCCCGTCGGTGATCGGGCCGCCGATGAGCAGCGCCGCGGTCGCGCCGAAGGCGCCGACGCCGGTCCAGATGCCCAGCGCCTTGTTGCGCTCGGGCCCCTCGGCGAAGGTGTGCATGAGCACCGCCATCGCGGTCGGTGTCATGATCGCGGCGGCGACGCCCTGGACGACCCTGGCAGTGATCAGCACCGAGTCGTTCCAGGCCAGGCCGCACAGCACTGAGGCGAGGCCGAACAGGGCGGTGCCGAACAGGAACATCCGGCGGCCGCCGAGCAGGTCGGCGGTGCGCCCGCCGAACATCAGCAGGCCGCCGAAGCTCAGCAGGTACGCGCTCATCACCCACTGGACGCCGCCCGGGGAGAAGCCGAGTTCGCTCTCGATGGAGGGCAGGGCCAGCATGACGATCTGGGAGTCGACGATGACCATGAAGAAGGACGCCACCAAGAGGGTCAGCGCCAGCCATCTCCGAGGGTCGGGGGCCGCCAGGGGTTCGCGAGGTGTCATCTTTTCCTCTTCTGGGATGTATCAGGGCAGCGCGAAGCCGCCCCGTGGGGATGTCAGGCCCGGTGAGGCCTAGTGGGGAGGGGAGACCCTCGCGGTCAGGCACATGCGGTCGAGCGCGTTCGCGACGGACACGGCCATGATCAGATTCGCGAGGTTGTAGGGACCGAGCAGGTTCTCCGCCGCGCCGTACACGTCATCGGGCACGCCGTCGGCCGGAAGCCTGGTCATCGTCTCGGCGAGAGCCAGGGCGGCACGTTCGGAGTCGGTGAACCGGCGCGAGTCGCGCCAGCCCGCCAGCTCGTTGAGCCGCTCCTGCCGCTCGCCCAGGCGGATCGCCTCCGCGGAACGCAGGGCCAGGAAGTACGCGCAGCCGTTGAGCTGGGCGACCCGGATGCGCGCCAGTTCGCGCAACCGGTCATCGCACAACCCCTCGCGCCGCAGCACGTCCTCCAGGTCGGTGATCAGGCTGACGGCTCGTGGCGACGCTGCCGCCAGTTCGATGCGCTGCCTGGTCATCGTGTGGTTCAGCCCTTCGTCGCGGTCGGTGGTCGTCTGCCTGAAGAAGTGTGAATCCGGCAGATGGTCACGAACAACGGCAAAGTTCTCACCGCTCGGTAAGGTGCCCTTACCGAAAGGGGGTGCCGGTGAACTGGCAGGAGCTGGAGACGTTCCTGGTGCTGGCCGAAGAGCTGCATTTCGGCCGCACGGCCGACCGCCTGCACGTGTCACGCGCCCGGGTCAGCCAGATGACCCAGGCGCTGGAACGCCGGATCGGCGGCCCGCTGTTCGAGCGCACCAGCCGCCGGGTGGCCCTGACCCCCTTGGGCAGGCAACTGCGCGAAGACCTCGGTCCGCACTGCCACGGAATTCTCGAAGCCGTGGCCAAAGCGTCGAACACCGCGCGCGGCACCGGCGAGGTGCTGCGCGTGGGCTTCTCCAGCCCGCTGGCCAGCGAGCGGGTCATGACCGTGGTCGAGGCGTTCCGAGCCTCGCATCCGCGGTGTGAGGTGCAGATCCGCGAAGTCCACCTGTCAGACAGGTACAGCGCGCTGCGACGGGGCGAGCTGGACCTCCAGGTGATCGAACTGCCCGTGGACGAGCCCGATCTGACCGTGGGCCCGGTGCTCGTGCGCGACCGGACCATGCTCGCCGTCTCCGCCTCGCACCGCCTGGCCGGCCGTACGTCGATCTCCATCGAGGATCTCGGAGGCGAGAACCTGCGGCTCATCGACGGCCTGCCGGGCTATTTCCAGGCGCGTCACATGCCTGATCGCACCCCGGCCGGGCGGCCCATCCATCACTCGACGACCACGAAGTACTGGCAGGAACTGCTCGCTCTCGTCGCGGCGGGCGAGGGCGTCACGATCGCCGCCGCCCAGGGCACCCGTTACTATCCACGGCCCAACCTGGTCTACGTCCCGTTCCACGACGTCGGGCCGTTCGAGTACGCGCTGATATGGCGTACGGCGAGCGTCTCCGCCAAGGCCCTGGCCTTCGCCAGGGTGGCAGTGGAGAAGCACGCCTCAAGGCCTGAGTCACTTGATCAACAAGCGCACATGTCGGCAGGCGCGGTGGCGCGCGATCGGTGGTGACAAGGCGCGGCGTCCGGCGATGACCTGAGGGAGCCGAGGAGCCGGCATGGGTGTTTCCGATCGGGTACGACGGACCCTCTACCGAGCGGTCAAGCCGCGTCTCCTCCACGTGTTCCACCACCTGGGCCCCGAGACGGGCCTCTCGCTCGCGCTCGCCGAGCTGGCCGGGAGCGGCCTCGGCGGCGAGGAGACGGTACGCTGCCCATGCTGGCCGCGCAGCTCGACCTGATGCGCGCTGATGTCGTGCTCCGGCTGTCCGACGTGCAGCGCGCGATCGACCACGTGGGCGCAGCCGAGGCCGTGCTCGCCCTTTTCGGTGCCGTCCCCAACACCGACCACCTGCCGGCCTGGGATCACGCCGGCGACCGCCGCTTCCGTGAAGAGGCGGACAGGAGCGGTCGTGACCACCTGGTCGTCGATGTCGACCATCAGGAGGTGTGGGTGGCCGCGCACGGTCCGCTCCGTCATCGGCCGCCTCGTCCGGGACCTGCGCTGACCCCGTCAGCGTGACAAGGACTGCAGTGACGACCCGGCGATCCAGTGCCCGGCCCAGCGCTTGATCTTGCGCAGCGCCTCCAGCCGGCTCGCCGCCCGGTCGAGCCGGTAGTACAGCCGCGGCGGCAGGTACGACAGCAGCGGCGAGTGCCGCTGGCCGAGCAGCGCGAACATCTGCGCGGGCTCCAGGCGCAGGTAGCGCGGCAGGTCCTCGTAGAACCGCGCGCTGTAGCGGGCGGCGCTCTGGACCGGCAACAGCGCGGCCTTGCGCTCCCGCGCGTAGGCCGCGAGCGCGGGCGCCAGGGCGGGGTGGCGCTCGATCGCGCCGGCCAGCGCGATGGCGTCCTCGATCGCGAGCGTGGTCCCGGCGCCGATGGAGTAGTGCGTGGTGTGCGCGGCGTCGCCGAGCAGGACGAGATTGCCGCGGTGCCAGGAGCGGTTCTTCACGGTCTGGAAGCGCAGCCACTGCGCGACGCCCTGCCCGCGCCCGACGAGCCGGTGCCCGTCGAGCAGGTCGACGAACAGCTTGTCCAGCAGCTCCAGGTTGCCCGCCTCGTCGGCGCGGTCGAGCCCGAGCCCGCGCCACGTGGCGGGCGCGCACTCGATCACGCAGGTGCTGCGCTCGTCGTCGAAGGGGTAGCCGTAGCACCAGATCCAGCCGTGCTCGGTCTCCACGAAGGCGAAGGTGAAGGCGTCGAAGACCTTGCTGGTCCCGAGCCAGATGTAGACGTTGCCCCCAGTGGCGACCTCGGTACCGAAGTCGTGGCGTCCGCGCAGCGGGCTGTTCACCCCGTCGGCGGCCACCACCAGGTCGGCGTCGGGGACCTCGCCGAGGATCTCGCGCTCGAACTCCACCCGCACGCCGAGTGCGATCGCCCGGTCGGCCAGGATGCCGAGCAGCCGGTGGCGGCCGATGCCGAAGCCCTCGTCGCCGCGGTGCGTGGTGGTGCGGCCGCCGACGAGGGCCATCCCGTCATGCCACCGCACGGACGCCTCGCCGATGGCGCGGGCCGACTCGGGATCGCTCTCGTACAGCCGGTCGAGCAGGCTGCCCCAGTACGTCACGCCCCAGCCGTACGTCGAACCCGCCGGATCGCGCTCGAAAACGGATATGTCACACGAAGGATCGCGCAGCTTCATCAGGATCGCGAAATACAGGCCAGCGGGTCCGCCGCCGACACAAATCACTTTCTGTACTTCATTTGGCACAGAGTAGTTATACGCATACAGTGCGCTACCACGTGCGCTACGCCACGCCGAGCCCGAGCCGGCTGTTCGCACGCATCGACGATGCAGCAGTCGGGGCGGTGGCGTTCTACGCCCGCCGAAAGTTGCATCCATGCAGTTCAAGCGGCATGTGAGTACTCGCGAAGGACGCCGCCGAGCCGGTCTCGTCGCCATATGTTCAGGTCGATGATTTGCTCTGGGTCCGTGAGCGGATCGGGGACAGTGCGCAGCGGCGCCGCTCGGTCCAGGGCTTGGCCGGCACGATGGTGGTTGTAGAAGTGTTCGTATTCCCATCCCTGTCTCGATTCAGAAAGCGCGCCCGACGACCAGCATTGTCCGGATCCATCACCAAATTCCTGGCGCTGCCCGTTCAAAGTGATGGTGTCTCGCTCGGGAAACACGATTTCGTACTGTGAGCTCGGGTTTTGCTGCACGGTCAGAGCGGCGGTTGCGACCACCCCAAGGATGTTGTCATCGCTGGTCCACGGTTGGTGAGGGCCTCGAGAACCAGGTACTCCGCCGTCAACTCCGTGGCCGGCCACGGTGGGATCACGCCGACCGACTCTGGCTTGCGCCGTCGATGGGTGGAAGTCTTCCACGTCACCCCAGCAACGAGCTTGCGCCGGCGCCGCAACCTGGTAGCGCGTAAGTGGGCCTTCACCGACGAGCGACGCCCGGGGCGGCCCGGCACCCACCAGGGTTTGATTGCGGCTGCTCCAAACCGGGCGGCCACAATCAGTAATCCGCTCACGCGCAAAGGGTCACCACATGCATCCTTCGGACGTGCCATTCGCCGAACTTCTCGCAGCCGGCCTACCAGGACAACTGTGCCTCACCTGGTGCCAGAGCGACGATTTAGAGGGGGTCGCGCGTAGATTCGGCGCGGACCTGCTCAGCGGGGACTGGCCCGGTGACGACTGAGCGTCCACTGGAACGTCGAACTGGACAGCTCGGTCGGCTACGCCGTAGACGGAGAGATCAAGATGGTGTTCCCTCTGGTGGACATCGAGACCCGCTACGGAGCAGACCCGGCCGTGCTGGACCCGGTGCTGCGGGAGGTTGGCCTGAACAGCGGGCTACCGATCGAAGCGCGTAAGGCACGCAGCCTGGCACTAGGTGAAAGAGTCAGCGTACGGCCCCTGACACCGGACCGGCTACATTCGCCGTGGTTCGTCTTCACGATCACGGACCCACTGCCTGACCTGCCCGTGTCCCCCTTCAAGCCTCGGCCGTCCTTTCTTGACGAACCGGAGTTTGTGCGCATTCTGACCGAGCCAGCTCCCATGGCAGCTCCGTCCATCGTCCAGATGGTCGGATCCATCGCCGTCGGAGTGGCCCTGCTACAGGATGAGTTGGCAGAGGAGATCACCGCGCTGCTCGACCACGGAGAGCGCTACCCGGGCCGGCGCGAAGCCATCCAGACGCGACTGGCCGAGCACAGAGACGCGACCTGGCAACAAGCCAGGAGACTGCGCGCCGAGGTCCCCCTGGGCCGCGCAGAGGGAGCGTCGGAGCTTGAACGGGCCAGCAGCGCCACGCGCATCCTCATAGCGGCCCTGCACCCAGACCCGATCGAGGCGGCCCTCTCAGCCACATCCCAAGGAGTGAATCTGCCCCTGCCTTCGCTCGAGCACGAACGCATGCGGATCCTCGACAAGGTGGGGCGTCGCATTGAGTACGATCTGCGACATTCCTAAGCATGGCTCTGTCGGGAATCTTGCACCATTCGGCATGTCCCGAAGGGCGACTGATCAGTAACTGTGAGGCTTTTGGGGTCGGCGAAGTCGGTCATTCCCCCGAGGTATGACTCAACACCCGAGCGGCACATCATGCGCGGGGAAGGCGGTCAGCCCTTGACGGTGAGGAGCGGGCGCAGCTCGGCCACCGGGTCCGCCACGCCTCCCGCCTGCAGGCTCGACACCACGGGCCCGATGTCCTTGTACGCCCACGGAGCTTCCTGCTTGAGGTCGCGCCGCCAGGCCGCCATCACGTCCGCGCGGCGCGCCACGGCCGGATCGCGGTGGTCCAGCGGCGTGACCACGCGGAACTCCCGGAGGAACGCGTCGAGGTCGCGGTCGCCGGCCCGCGCGGTGGCCCCGCGCGGGACTCGCCGTCCGGCGCCGTGGCAGGCGCTGGCCAACGTGCGGGCGTTGCCGTGGCCCCGCAGCAGGTAGCTGGACGCCCCCATCGACCCGGGCACGATCACGGGCTCGCCCCAGATCGCGTACGGGCCGCCGCTCATCTGCTCGTGACCACCCGCCGGCGTCGCGCCTTTGCGGTGGACGACACGGTCCTCCTCCTGCCAGAACAGGTTGTGCGGCGCGTCGTAGACCAGGCGCGTCGTCATCTGACCGCATTCGGCGGCGAGCCCGGCGCGCATGGTGAGGGCGAGGAAGAACCGATTGCCTGAGGCGAAGTTGGCGGCGTTGCCGAAGGCGTCCAGGTAGCGGCGCCGGGCGGCGGCCGTGCGCTCGTTCAGCAGGAACGGCAGGATCTGGTTGCGGGGTCGCGACAACCCCGGCGGCCAGGTCTGGCGCAGCCGGTCCAGCGCCGTGGCGTTGGCCTGGTGTCCCAGCGCCAGTGAGCCGCTGTGCACCATCAGGACGACCGCGCCCGCCGTCAGGCCCCACGCGTACGCGGCGGCGGGATCGTGGACCCGTGCCACGTACTGCAGTTCGGCGAAGTGGTTGCCGCCGCCGATGCTGCCGATGAGGCTGTCATGACTGGCGGCCTCGGCGCCGCCCGCGCTGGTGATCCAGTCGGCGAACGCGTCGGCGGTGCCGGTCGGGTGCGCCGGAGCGTGCATGCGGTCCAGGCAGTCCTCGGTGTCGGTCGGCTGGTGACCTTGCCAGGGGGCGTCGCCGGTGAGCAGGAGCCCCGGGAGCCCGTCGCGCAGGAGTGCCTCCCGCTGGGCGGGGGTGAGGGCGATGCGGCGGCCGCCCTCGAAGAACAGGTGCCGCAGCCGCCGTTCCAGGGCGTCCAGGCGCGGCCGTACCTGCTCCACGGTGAGTGAGGTCACCTCCAGCCGCATGCCGCAGTTGACGTCGTTGCCGACCGCCTGCGGGAGCAGCGCGCCCTCGGTCTCGATGACGGTGCCGATCGGGACGCCCGCGCCCTTGTGGAAGTCAGGGGTGAGGACGAGGCGGACCAGGCGGGGCAGCGGACCGTCGTGCCCGGGTACGGCCTCGGCGAGGCGGTCGAGGGTGTCGGCGGTCTCCAGGACGGACAGCACTTCGTCGACGGCGGCCGGTTCGAGCGGCACACGTTCGTCGGCACAGATGTCGACGGGGATGTCCCAAGGGTTCGGGAGGGTGAGCCACTGCTCGTCGCGGCGCAGGAGACGGCGGTCCTGACGGATGCGCATGATGGTGAAGTCCTTCGGGCTGCTGAAAGCGATGCAAGGGGCGGGCGCGACCGAAACGCGCCGAAGAAGGCGACGGACCGGAGCCGCCGCCGCGGGCCTCGTGGTTCAGCAGCCGCGAGGTGAAGGCGTGCGCGACTGTAGTACGGCACGCGCCGCCCCCACCACGGATTTACTCCTCCACCGAGGAGGCCCGGAACACGGGGAGTACGTCAACCTGAAGTGGATCCTCTACAACAACGCCTCTGATCGCGGAGAGATCACATGCCAAAACCCACCGACCTCTACGACCAGCTGGCCACCCGCGGGTTCGACGGTGCGGCCGAATATCCGGGTTTCCACATCGTGTGGGCCGAAGGGATGGGTGGCAACGAGCTGGCCCGGCGGCTCGGCGCCGATCCGGCCAGCGCGTACCGGTGCGGCCTGGACGGTATGGCGGGCCTCGGTGGCGGCCGTGCGAGCATGTGGGCCGGCGCTGCCGGCGGATGGGTGCAGGCCTTCATGTTCGACTGGTTTCCGAATGACTTCTCCTGGATCCAGGAGGCGTCGCGCGGAACGCGCCTGCTGAACATTCAATGCGCCGGCGGTCATCGTCTGGACTGGGCCGTCGACGGCGTCACGGTGGTCGGGCTCAACCTCGTCTGGCCGAGTGAGCGGTTCGGGGCCGACCCCACCGCGCTCGACCAGCTCATGCGAGACCTGCACTTCCAACTGGACGAACCAGCGGACATCTTCAACGAAGACCCCACCACGGTCGAGGTAGGCGTGACATCGGCCCTCCGGCTGGCAGGTCGCCTCACCGGGCGGGAGATCGACGCAGGGTGGCTGGACCGCACCCACAGCCTGTACCTGTTCTGACCTCAGCACTGACGCGTCCCCGGTTCGCGATGGGCGTCAAACCAGGCCCAAGGGCTTGACCTGCGTCAGGCGGGCGACGACGTGCCCGGCGAACATCCCCGGGTGGCCGACTCGGGGCGCCACCGGGTCACGCGAGCTTGAGCAGCAGTTCGGTGAGTTCGGCCGGCATGGTGATCATGCAGTCGTGGCCCGTCGGCAGCTCCCACACCTGTGCGGGGCTGCCGTTGGGCTGCGTCGCCGGAACGGGCCGCCGCGTGATGCCCTCCGGTACGCCCGCGACGCAGTGGATGTGCGTCCGCGGGATCGCGTGCGTGGCGGGGTTGTCCAGCCGGACCGGCTGCTGGAGGCAGAGCACCGGCTGGTCCGACAGCATCGCCCGCAGCCAGGCCACGTCCGCCGGGTCGGTGACCCCGAACAGGCCCAGGGGCGTCGGCAGCTCGGGCATCGGCGGGATCCGCCAGCCGGTCCCGGACTGCGCGGCGCGGTCGATGAGGGCCTGGGTGACGGGTTGCACGTCCACCGCGCTCTCGCCGTCCTCCGGGACCATCGCGTCGAGGTAGACCAGGTGGGCGATGCGTTCCGGGATGCGGTTGGCGGCGGAGGAGATGACCAGCCCGGCGTAGCTGTGGCCGACCAGGATCACGTCGGTGAGGTCGTTCCCGGTGATCAGCTCGACGATGTCGCCGGCGTGGGTGTCCAGTCCCACCCCGGGGCCGAGCAGACGGGCCTTGTCGCCGTAGCCGGTCAGCGACGGCGCGGCCGCCCGATGCCCGGCCGAGGTCAGGAGCGGCACCACCCGCTCCCAGCATCGTCCGCTGTGCCAGGCTCCGTGTACCAGCACGTACGTTGACATGTGCGGCTCCTTGCTCATCAAAGGGGTGTTCGTTCCCGAGTGAGGTTTCCGCTCGTCCGCCGGCGCAGCCAGAGCCCTCGCGATCCTGGGGGTGGGGGGGCCAGGCACGCGCCGCGGTGCGCCGTTACCGTGGGGCGCATGAGCGGCGAATCCAACCTTCTGGGCGAATACGTACGCGCCCGCCGGGAACTCGTCACTCCTGAGCAGGCCGGCATCCCTTCCTTGGGCGTACGGCGGGTGCCGGGCCTGCGCCGGGAGGAGGTCGCGATGCTCGCCGGCATCAGCGCCGACTACTACCTGCGCCTGGAGCAGGGCCGCGACCGCAACCCGTCCGGGCAGGTGCTGGTGTCCCTCGCGCGCGTGCTGCAGCTCGACGACGACGCGACGGCCCATCTGCTGCGCCTCGGGGCGGGCGACCCCCGGCGGCGACGGCGGCGGCCCCGCAAGGAGAGCGTTCCCACGGGCATCGCCAAGCTCGTCGCCGCGCTCACGCTGCCTGCGTACGTGGAGGGCCGCTCCTTCGACGTCCTGGCCGCCAACGCGCCGGCGACCGCCCTGTCGCCGCGGCTCGTGGCGGGACGCAACCGCCTGCGGGACGTGTTCCTCGACCCCGCCGAGCAGGCTCTCTACCCGGACTGGGAGGACGGCGCGCAGGGCATGGTCGCCGGCTTCCGCAAGTCCGTCGGCGCCGACATCGACGATCCCCGGTTCGTCGAACTCGTCGGCGAGCTCTCCCTCGCCAGCCCGCTGTTCAGCAGGCTCTGGGCCCGCCACGACGTGAACACGTGCGAAGGCGCGCCCAAACGCCTCGACCATCCCCAGGTCGGCGAGCTGTGGCTGAACCGGGAGAGGCTGGGCGTGAGCGGCGCGGCGGGCCAGACGCTCATCGTCCTGCACCCGGACCCCGGCACCGGCAGCGCCGAGAAGCTGGCGCTCCTCGCCTCCGTCACGCCTTCCGCCGAATCCAGCCACGGCAGGAGCCGGCGGAAGGCGTGACTCAGGCGGAGGGGCGCAGGCGGCGCTCGGCCGGTGGGATCAGCAGCACCTCCAGCGCGCGGGCGCAGGCCCGCGCGTGCGCGGCGAACCAGTCGATCCGCGCGTCGCTGATGACCAGCGGCGTGGAGCGCACGGCCAGCGCGTAGCGGACGTGGTTGTGCCGGTCGAGCACCGGCACCGCGACGGTGCGGATGCCGTCGCCCGACTCCCCGTCGTTGAGCGCGTACCCGGACTCGCGCACGCGGACCAGCTCCTCGCGCAGTTCGCGGTGGTCCACGATGGTGCGGCCGGTCAGCGCCGGCAGCGGGCCGAGCGCCTCCAGGTCGGCGCTGCCCTCCGGGTCCCAGGCCAGCAGCACCTTGCCCAGCGCCGTGGAGTGCAGGGGGCGGCGCAGCCCGGCGCCGCTGTCGGGGTTGAGCGAGCCGCCGCTCAGGATGACCGCGTGCCGGTCGTTGCGGACGGCCAGGTCCACGGTGGCGGAGGTGATGCGGGCCAGTTCGGCCAGTTCGGGGGCGACGCGGTGCAGGCCACGCCGGTGGAAGGAGAGCTGCCCCAGCTCCGTGATGGACGGCCCCAGCCGGTAGCGGCCGGTGCGCGCCTCCTGCTCCAGGAAGCCCGTGGCGGCCAGCGTCCTGGCCAGGCGGTGGGTGGTCGAGGTGGACAGCCCCATCCTGCGCGCCAGGTCGGACAGGCCGAGTGAGGCGTCACCGCCTCCGAAGCAGCCGAGCAGGCCGATCGCCCTGCGCACCGACTGGACGCTGTCGTCTGCTGCCATGCGGGAAACTCCGTCTGCCGAGTAGGGAGATCGGGGACCAGGTAGGAGCCGGTCCAGCCGGGAACGCTTCCCGCATCGCGGGACAATCTTTGCATTTCCTACCAATTTACAAGCAAACTCTGCCCATGACCACAGTCGCACTCGACGCCATCTGGTTCACCCGCTGTCCCGTCCCCACCGCCACAGGCATCGCGGCCGACCAGGGCTGGCTGGCGGGAGAGTTCGCCGGCGACGGGATCGAGGTCCGCTCGCTGCAGGACGACGACCCCGGCGTGCCCCGCGAGACCCACTACACCCACGCCCTGACCGGCCTGTTCCGCGAGGGCGGCAACGTGCCGGCGCTGTGGGCGCGCTCGCGCGGCGAGGCGACCAGGCTCATCGGGCTCACCTGGATCGAGGAGCGGCAGGTCGTGCTGGTGCGCGGCGGCACCGCCCTGGAGAGCCCCGAGCAGCTCAAGGGCCTGCGGCTGGCGGCGCCCCGGCATCGCATCGCCATCGACTTCTGGCGGGCCATGGCCCTGCGCGGCTTCCACGGCGCGCTCTCCCTGGCCGGGCTCGGGCTCGGTGACGCCGAACTGGTGGACGTCGAGGCCGAGCCGGACGGCGGCCAGTGGGAGGCGGAGCTGGCCGCGCTGGCCGCCGGCCGGGTGGACGCGGTCTACGTCAAGGGCGCGCTCGCCGTCGAGGCCGCCCTGCGCCACGGCGCGGAGGTGGGCATCGACCTGGACGCCGTGCCGGACCGGCGCGCGCGGATCAACAACGGCTCCCCCCGCCCGATCACCGTCCACCAGCGCCTGCTGGACGAGCATCCGCAGGTGGTCACCCGCTTCCTGGCCGTCCTGCTGCGCGCCGCGGACTGGGCCGCCGCGCACCCGTCCGAGGTGGCCAGGATCCTGGGCGCGGAGACCGGCGCCGGCGCGACCGGCGTGGCCGCGGCCTACCGCCCCGGCGCCTCGCTCCACCTCGACCTGTCCGCCGAACGCCTCGACCTGCTGGCCGAGCAGGAGCGCTTCCTGCGCGGCCACGGCTTCCTCGAATCACCCGTGGACGTCGCCGCCTGGGCCGACCACACCCCGCTCCAAGGAGTCACCCATGCGTAAGCTGCTGCTCGCCCTTCCGCTCGCCCTCCTGGCCACGGCCTGCGGCGGCCCGGACACCACCACCACCGCCGCCGGCCAGGAGCAGGTCGTCGTGCGCATCTCCGACCCCGGCAACAGCGGCTTCCTGGCCGTCGCGAAGAAGGACGGCAGCCTGGACGCGGCCCTGGCCAAGGTCAACGCCAAGGTCAGGTGGGCCGGTGACTTCTCCGTGTTCGCCCCGGCCGCCCAGGCCATCAACGCGGGCTCGCTCGACATCGCCACCGGCTCGATCACCTCGGGCGTCACCGCGCTGGCCGTCAAGCCCAGCTTCAAGATCTTCGCCACCGTCCCGCCCGACCTGGCCGGGGAGGGCATCGTGGTGAAGAAGGACTCGCCGATCAGGTCCGTGGCCGATCTGGCCGGGCGCAGCGTGGCCGTCGGGCATGGCGGCACCAGCGAGTACCTGCTGCTCAAGGCGTTGCAGACGTTCGACGTGCCGGTCGAGAAGGTCAAGCGGGTCTACCTGCCGCCGCCGCAGACCGCGCCGGTCTTCGGCTCGGGCAAGGTGGACGCCTGGTCCACCTTCTCCACCTTCCTCATCCCCGCCGTCACCGATCTGGACGCGCGCGTCCTGGCCGACGGCGAGGCGATCAAGTCGGACAACTACGTGATCTACGTGGCCGCCAACAAGCTGCTGCAGGAGCATCCCGAGGTGGTCAAGGCGCTGTTCGCGTTCATCAAGGAGGGCAGCGCCAAGGAGATCGCCGATCCGGCGGCGTACCTGAACGTCTTCACCCAGACCGGCCCGCAGGCCGTGCAGGGCGAGCAGAAGGAGCTCGTGGCCGGCATCCAGAAGAAGGGCAGGCCCGTCCAGGCCGTCACCGCCGCCGAGATCACGAAATATCAGGATGTGGCGAGGTTCTTTCTCGACCAGAAAGTGCTCACCGCGCCGCTGGACGTCTCCCAGCACGTCGTGGACGTGAACACGCTCGGGAGCGCGCGATCATGAGCGTGGCCACTCACGCGGAGGCCGGCGTCGAAGGGCTCGTCGCGCCCCAGCCGCCGCGCTCGTCCGGCCGCCACCCGGCCGTCACGCTCGCGCTGCGCGCCACCGGCCCCGTCCTGCTGCTCGCCGCCTGGTACGCGGCCACCGCCACCGGCGCCCTCACCCAGGACGTGCTCGCCGGCCCTCAAGATGTCGTCAACACCTTCGGCGAGCTGTGGGCCGACGGCCAGCTCCCCGAGGCGCTGCGCGTGTCGGTCACCAGGGCCGGGCTCGGCCTGCTGCTGGGCGCCTCCACGGGGCTGGCGCTGGGCGTCGTCGCCGGCTTCACCCGGCTCGGCGAGGAGCTCGTCGACTCCTCGATGCAGGCCCTGCGCGCCATCCCGTTCCTGGCGCTGACCTCGCTGTTCATCGTCTGGTTCGGGATCGAGGAGGCGTCCAAGATCCTGCTGATCGGGGTGGCCTGCACGTTCCCCATGTACGTCAACGTCTCCAGCGGGGTGCGCAACGTGGACCGCAAGGTCGTCGAGGCGGCCCGCTCGTTCGGACTGGGCCGGCTGGCCGTCGCCCGCGAGGTCGTGCTGCCGGGCGCGCTGCCGTCGATCTTCGCCGGGCTGCGGTTGTCCACCACGCTCAGCGTGATCGCGCTCATCGCCGCCGAGGAGATCAACGTGACGGCCGGGCTCGGCTACCTCATGGCCCGGGCCACCGACTACCTGCGCACCGACATCCTCGCTCTGTGCGTGCTGCTGTACGCGGTGATCGGGCTCGCCGCCGACCTGGCCCTGCGGCTGGCCGAGCGGGTCACGATGCCCTGGCGCAGGGCGGTGACGATCCGATGAGCCTCGCCGTACGCACCCGGGGGCTGCGCAAGGTCTTCGGCGAGCGGGCCGTGCTCGACGGGGTCGACCTGGACGTGCGGCGCGGCGAGTTCCTGGCGCTGCTCGGCGCGAGCGGCACCGGCAAGACCACGCTCCTGCGCATCCTGGCCGGGCTGGACGCGGCCGGCGGCGGGAGCGTGCTGGTGCCGCCGGTGCGCACCGTCGTCTTCCAGGAGCCGCGGCTCGTCCCGTCCAAGCGCGCCCTCGCCAACGTGATCATCGGGCAGGGCCGCGCCGCCCGCGCCAAGGGCCTGGCGGCCCTGGCCGAGGTGGGGCTGAGCAGCCATGCCGACGCCTGGCCCGCGACGCTGTCCGGCGGCGAGGCCCAGCGGGTCGCGCTGGCCAGGGCCCTGGTACGCGAGCCGGAGCTGCTGCTGCTCGACGAGCCGTTCGCCGCGCTGGACGCCCTGACCCGGCTGCACATGCAGGACCTGATCGCCGAGCTGTGCGCCCGGCACCGCCCGGCCGTGGTGCTGGTCACGCATGACGTCGAGGAGGCGATCCTGCTCGCCGACCGGATCGCGGTGCTGCGCGCGGGCACGTTCGTCACCGATGTGCGGGTCGAGCTCGACCGGCCGCGCGACCGCACCGACCCCGACTTCGTCGAGCTGCGCCGCCGGCTCCTCGCCGACCTCGGCGTGGACGCCCACGCGGGAGCGGCGCCATGACGGCGCCCGGGAGCAGTGCCGTGAGCAGGGCCATGACGGCGGCGGGCTGGATCGCCGGGAACGCCGCCGCGCTGACCGGGCTCGCCGACCGGATCTGGGCCTACGCCGAGCCGTCGCTGCGCGAATGGCGCTCGGCGGCGGCCACCGCCGCGCTCCTGCGCGCTCACGGCTTCACGATCGCGTGGGGCACGGCCGGCCTGCCTGCCGCGTTCGTCGCCACCCACGGCGACCGCGGGCCGGTGCTGGGCTTCAACGTCGAGTACGACGCCCTGCCCGGCCTGTCCCAGCGGGCCGGCACGGCCATCGCCGCCGCCACGGCACTGGGGAGCCGGGCCACGATCAAGGTGTTCGCGTCCACCGGCGAGGAGCACCTGGTCGGGAAGGCGTACGCGGTGCGCGACGGCGCCTACGACGGGCTGGACGCCTTCCTCGACTGGCACCCCGCCCCCGTCACCGGCACCGGCTGGGACGTCACCAGCGCCCTGTACTCGGCCACGTTCTCCTTCCTCGGCTCGCCCGGCCACGGCTCGAGCCCGCTGGGCACCCGCAGCGGCCTGGACGGCGCGCTGCTGCTGACGGAGATGGTCGAGCGCCTGCGCGCCGGCCACGTCTCCCCCGCCGGCCGCGTCAGTTACACGATCAGCGGTGGCGGCGCCCCCAACGTCACCCCCGACCTGCGGACGGTCTGGGTCTACGTTCGCGAGTCCACGGCCGCCGCCGCCAGGACCCTCTACGACCAGGTCGTGACCTGCGCCCACGCCGCCGCCGCCGGCAGCGGGACCCGGCTGGAGCACCGCCTGGTCACCGCCATCAGGCAGGGGCTCGGCAACCGGGCGGGCGCCGAGCTGCTGCACCACACGATGAGCGAGCTGGGGCCGCCGGCGTTCACCGACGCCGACCACGCGTTCGCGCGGCGGCTGCAGGCGGCGATCGGCCGCCGCCCGCTACCTGGCCACGGCGGCGGTCACGCTGGTCGAGCAGCCCGAGACGCTCGCGGCGGTCAGCGCGGAGTTCGACTCCCGCGAACGGGAGCCCGCGCTCCTGCCGGCCGGCGCCGAGCCGCCGTACCACCTGCCGCCGCCCGGCTTCCTCGACGAGACGGGCCAGTCGCCGCGGCCGACCCGGACGCCGCCCGTTTCCGCTGAACCCCTAGGAAAGATCTGACATGTCCGTCCTGCTCATCTCCGGCAGCCCATCGGCCGCCTCGCGCACCGTACGCCTGCTCGACCACCTGGCCGGGCGGCTGGGCCGGCCCGCCACCGTACTGCGCCTTCGTGACCTGCCCGCCGAGGCCCTGCTGCGCGGCGACACCGCCCATCCCGAGCTGGCCCACGCCACCGCGCAGGTGGCCGCGGCCGACACGATCGTCGTCGCCACCCCGATCTACAAGGCGTCCTACACCGGGCTGCTGAAGGCGTTCCTGGACGTCCTGCCGCAGGGCGCGTTCGCCGGCAAGACGGTGGTGCCGATCGCCACCGGCGGCACCCCGGCCCACCTGCTGGCCGTGGACTACGCCCTGCGCCCGGTGCTGAGCGTGCTCGGCGCGCGGCACGTCACGCGCGGCCTGTTCGTGCTGGACACCCAGATCGAGCCGCTGGCCGGGGAGCTGCTCCCGCGCATCGACGCCCTGCTGGAAGAGGTCCCGCTGGGGGCGGCGGCATGACGGCGCACCGCACCGGCCGCTTCCACCTGGCCCTGCCCACCCGGAGCCCCGACCCCGCCCCGTTGCCGGGCTTCGTCACCGACGTGCGGCCGGCGCTCACCGACCCCGCCGGGCGGGCCGCCGTGGCCGCGGACCTGTCCGGATGGGCGGGCGCGCTCTCGCCCTTCGACCCCGCCGGCCAGGAATCCCTCGCCGTCGCCGCCAACGCCCTGCGCCGCACCCGCCACCTGCGGGTCGTGGCCGAGTTCCACCCGGCCGTGGCCACCCCGGTCTACGCGGCCAAGCTCTCGGCGTCCCTGCAGCGTTTCTCCGCCGGACGGCTCGGCTGGCGGCTCGCGGTGGATCTGGACCCGGCCGTGGCCAGGGCGCAGGGCGACTTCCTGACCGGCGCCGCCCGGTTCGCCCGCGCCGACGAGTTCCTCACCGTGGCCAAGGGCGTCTGGGGCGGCGGCCCGTTCGACTTCGCCGGGAACTTCTACGAGGTGGTCAAGGGCGGCTTCGGCGCGCCGCTGTCGTCCCCGCCCTTCCCCGAGGTGCACCTGTCGGGCGACTCGCCCGAGGCCCTGGAGCTGTCGCGCCGCCACGCCGACGTGCACGTCTTCGCGGCCGGTGACGACCTGGCGGCCCTCATCCCCGAGCTGCCCGGCCTGCGCTACGGCGTGCACCTGCCCTCGATCGAGGCCGCCGACGAGTACGCCGCGCTCGGCGTCACCGAGTTCTTCCTCCAGACCGAGGACGTCTACCGCCTCGGCGAGCACGTGAAGGAGCGGTCTGTTGACCGTTGACATCTACTGGCGCATTCACATGGAGGGCGACCAGCCCTCGCTGCGCCGCCGCGTCCGCAGCCGAGGCGGTTTCGCCCCCGGCGGCACCGCCCCCGGCACCAGAGACGGCCGGGACGACGGCTACAGCCACGCCGACTACATGGCCGAGGTCGCCAGGGCCGCCGAGGACAGCGGCTTCACCGGCGGGCTGCTGCCGAACTTCCCGCACACCGACGACCCGTGGGCCGCCGCCGCGACGCTGGCCCGCGAGACCACGTCGTACCGCTTCATGGTGGCCTTCCAGCCCGGCTTCCTGCACCCCGTCCAGGCCGCCCGGATGACGGCCACGCTGCAACGGGCCACCGGCGGCCGGATCGTCTACAACGTCATCTCCGGCGGCGGCGGCCCGGCGCAGCTGTGGTGGGGCGACAAGGTGGACCACGACGACCGCTACGCGCGCACCTCGGAGTTCCTGGACGTGCTCAAGGGCGTCTGGCAGGGCGGGCACACCCACCGGGGCCGCTTCTACCAGGTGGAGAACGCCGGGCTGGCGGAGGAGCTGGCCGGGCAGCCGTTCCCCGAGATCTTCTTCTCCGGCTCCTCCCCAGCCGCCATCGACGCCGCCGGCCGGCACGCCGACTACTACCTGTCCTGGCTGGAGCCGTTCGAGGCGCTGGAGGAGAAGTTCGACGCGGTGCGCGCGCACAGTGCCACGCCGCCCCGGTTCGCCGTGCGGGTGGACCTGCTGGCCCGGGAGAGCGAGGAGGAGGCGTGGGCGGAGATCGAGGCCGGCTGGCGGTCCCGGCCGCGCGAGAGCGACGCCGGCGAGGGCGACTCCGTCGGCGTGCGACGCAGCCGCGCCTTCCTCGCCGGAGCCGGTGACGACCCCCGCGCCCTGGAGGTCGCCCCCCACGTGTGGGGCGGGTTCAGCCAGCTGCGCGACGGCCCGGCCTTCGGCCTGGTCGGCGACTACCACCAGGTCGCCGACCGCCTCGACCGGCTGCTGGACCTCGGGGTGGACGCCCTCATCCTGGCCGGGATCCCCCATCTCGAAGAGGCCCGCCGCGTGGGCCGCCACGTTCTGCCGCTACTGAAAGGACGCTCCTGATGACCACCAAGGTCGGCTTCTTCCCGCAGAACAACACGCTCTGGGTGGCCCGCCACCTGGACCTGCTGCCCGGCGTCGAATGGGTGGACCTGAACGCCCTCGGCCGGGGCGAGCTCGTCGATCCCACCCGGGCCCTGCCGTCCGCCCACGGCGACCACCTGTTCGACGGCGGGTACGACTTCATCGGCACCGGCTCCACGCCCCCGGTCACCGCCCAGGCCAAGGGGCACGACATCGTGTACGTGGCGATCTCGGGGCCGCGGGTCGAGAACGGCCGCCTGGTGGTGCGGGACGACTCCCCGATCGGCTCGGTGGCCGAGCTGAAGGGCAGGCGGGTGGCGCTCGGGCACGGCTCCTGGCAGACCACCCTGCTGCTGCTGGCGCTGGAGCGGGCCGGGCTCGGGTGGGGCGACATCGTCCCGGTGGACGCCTACGGCAACGCCGCCGAGCTGCTGGTGAACGGCGACGTGGACGCCTGGGTGGGCTCCTACCCGTACCTGACGCCGGTCGAGTCGCGCACCCGGACACTGGTGGAGACCGAGGGCCTGTTCAGCCACCGCTCGCTCTGGTTCACCCGCCGCGACTTCGCCCAGGAACGGCCGGAGGAGCTGGCCAGGATCGTCACCGCGCTGCAGCGGGCGGACAGCTGGACGGAGGAGCACCCGCGCGAGGCCGCGGCCCTGTTCGACGGCGACCTCGACGCGTGGGAGCACGCGCTGCGCACCCGCCCATGGGGGCTGCACCCGGTCAGCGCGGAGTTCGTCGCCGAGCAGCAGCACGTCGCCGACCTGTTCCACGCCAACGGGCTCATCGAGCGGAAGATCACGGTCGCGGACGCCGTCCTCCCCGAGATCGGCGAGCTGGTGACGCGAACCCGGTGACTCCCGTCCTCTCCGCCGCCCACGCGGCAGCGGAGAGGTCTCATGGATCAGCCGCGTGCTTCGGGCGGCACGTAGGCGAAGGTGGGACCGGCGCCGCCGGGCAGCGCCATCAGGGCCTGCGCCTGGGCCCTGAGCGTGAACATGGTGCGGGTGGCGTCCGTGAGCCGCTTCGGGTCGCCGTTGAACGCCTGCTCCAGCAGGTTCAGCAGGGTGCTGTAGGTGGTGTCGAACAGATCCTGCGCCGCCCGTACGGCACTGCCCGGCTCGGCGGGCCGCGGGTCGGGTGTCATCGGCAGCACGCCGTCCGGGTCGACGCCGACCTTCTCACCGGTCGGGCCGGTCTTCGGGGTGTCGCCCCGCTGGTAACGGCGGCCGAGCTTGAGCTCCTGAAAGCGGTAGTAGTGGGCGACCTCTTTCCGCTCGGGGTGGAGGACGTCCTGGTCGCCGTCCCAGACCTCGCCGTGGGCGTTGCCCTCCCCCTGCTCGACGATCTCCTTCAGCGCGCCGAGCGCGGACTCCAGATCCTCGACGGCGAACAGCGATCCGGCAGTGTGACGGAAGTGGGCGCCGCTCACCTGGTCCCCATCCGCTGCTACCGGAATCGTCTGCCGTTCCGTCCCGACCGGCGACTGGCAACCGGTGCGGTGATGGTCACGGGGATGCCTGAGGGAGCCTGGGCGCCCGTGATACGCCTCAGCTCGGCCTCGCCCGAACGGACCTCGCTGGTCTGCGGGACGATACCGGCGTCGGCCATCAAGCGGGTCATGTCACGGCGCTGATTGGGCAGCACCAGGGTGACGACGCTGCCGGACTCGCCGGCGCGGGCGGTGCGGCCGCCGCGGTGCAGGTAGTCCTTGTGGTCGCTCGGCGGGTCGACGTTGACGACGAGGTCCAGGTCGTCGACGTGGATGCCGCGGGCCGCGACGTTGGTCGCCACCAGCGCCGTGACGTGGCCGCTCTTGAACTCGGCGAGGGTGCGCGTGCGCTGGGGCTGGGACTTGCCTCCGTGCAGCGCGGCGGCGCGCACTCCGCTGTTCAGCAACTGTTCGGTGAGCCGGTCCACAGCGTGCTTGGTGTCCAGGAACATGATCACCCGACCGTCGCGAGCAGCGATCTCCACAGTGGTGGCCTGCTTGTCGGCACCCTGGATGTGCAGCACGTGGTGCTCCATCGTGGTGACCGCGCCCGCCGAGGGGTCGACCGAATGGACCACCGGGTCGCTCAGATAGCGGCGGACCAGCAGATCGACGTTGCGGTCCAAAGTGGCGGAGAACAGCATCCGCTGGCCATCTGGGCGCACCTGGTCGAGCAGGTGGGTGATCTGCGGCATGAAGCCCATGTCGGCCATCTGGTCGGCCTCATCCAGCACGGTGATGCCGACCTGGTCCAGGCGGCAGTCGCCGCGCTCGATGAGATCTCTGAGCCGTCCCGGGGTCGCGATGACGACCTCGGCACCGTTGCGCAGCGCATGGGCCTGGCGGCTGATCGACATGCCGCCGACGACCGTGGCCAGCCGCAGCTTCAGTGCTTGGGCGTACGGCGTGAGCGCATCGGTGACCTGCTGGGCCAGTTCCCTGGTGGGGACGAGGATCAGGGCGAGCGGTCGCCGCGATTGTGCGCGCTGTCCGGAGGTGCGGACGAGCAGGGCCAGGCCGAAGGCGAGTGTCTTGCCCGACCCGGTGCGCCCCCGTCCCAGGACGTCCCGGCCGGCCAGGGAGTTCGGCAGCGTGGCCGCCTGGATGGGGAACGGTTCGTTCACGCCCAGGCCGCTGAGCACCTTGAGCAGTGCGGGCGGCATGCTCAGCTCAGCGAATGTCGCGGCTGCCGGCAGGGCCGGGGTTACGGTGACCGGCAGCGCGAAGTCTGTCTGGAGCGCGGCGGGACGCCGCCCGTTGCCGGACCGGTTGGAGGCGCCTGAACGGCCCTGAGCCGGAGAGCTGAATCGGCCGCCCCTGCTTCGGGCGGAGCCGCCCGTACGGGGCGAAGAGTTGCGATCGTGCGCGCGAGTTGCGTGGTTCATGCAGAACCTTCCTCGATGCGGCACGTGTCAGGATCCTCGGCGCGATGAGCGGCACAAGAACGGCTAGCACGAGCCGAAGAAAGACGAGTCGAGCCGGCGGAAACAGCCTGGGCTCGTACGTCGAAATGGTCGGCTTTCGCCGGGAAGAACGCGGCCGTGATGCCGCGCCGTGGAACTGGATCGGGCCTATGCCCGAACCGGAGCCATCGGTGGTGCATCCGGTGTGCGGCGGAAGTACAGACACGCTGTGCTTCTCGGGTCGTGAGGTCATCACGGCACGATGGATGCCACAAAAGCAACGCGCCGGGGACCGCGCCCTGCGGCGCGGGCCCCGGCTACGTGGTGCGCAGTGTCAGGCGGGAACGATGTTCTCGGCCTGCGGGCCCTTCTGGCCCTGCGTGACGTCGAAGGCCACCTTCTGGCCCTCGCGCAGCTCACGGTAGCCGCCGTTGGCGACGATGTTGGAGTAGTGCGCGAAGACGTCGGCGCCGCCGCCGTCCTGCTCGATGAAGCCGAAGCCCTTTTCCGCGTTGAACCACTTCACGGTGCCAGAAGCCATGTTGATCTCCTTTGATGGGTGCAAAGCCGAAATCCGCATCGAACGGATTCCGCGTCGCCGCGATAGGACCACACACCCGGAAATGACCGGAGAACAAAAAATGCACCTGAGGCTACATACCGTCAGGTGCACACAAGTCTTTATGGGTACCACAACTGCAACTGATCTCAATCTAGCACATGTGCCGTCGGGCTGCGCACGCCCCCGCCGACGCCGGCCTCATCCGCGCGCCTTCACCGCCTTGACCTGCAAGTTCCCGGCTCAACGGCGCTGTTGCCCGCGCCGCGCCAGCCAAGGCAACGGCCTCATCTCGTCCGGCGCCTCAACCTCGACAACACAAGGTTCCACCGGCTCCATCACAGTTCCCAGCGGCAAACTGACCGACGGCTGGAAACTGCGCCGGAGAGCGCGTGCCGCCGCCGGCGTCAACGGCGCCTGGACAAACTGGAACGCCTCACCGTCGACATCCGGTCCGGAACGGCCGTAAGCAGGGCCGCCGCGCCCGATGACGACCCCTACGACAGAATCAAGGACGAATGGGAGTGCTGGGAGCACCAGGAACCGCTTCTCCTGATGCACCACATATGACGGCGTCCTCGCACGGAAAAAAGGGACGCCAACGGGAAGAGAGTAATCACCGACGCAGTCTCCTTCCCCACCACAATGATCGGACGGACCTTCAGGGCCCCTTCCCGGGCGAGGTTGGCCCGGCCGTCCTGCTCGGACACGTGGACACGCGTACCGGACCAGCTGTTCTCGCCCGCCTGCGAGAGCTCCGCCCGCAGGACCTGATCACCACCACGCACTCGGACGGCACTCACGAGAAGTTTCTCGTCCAGCGAGTCGAGAAGGTCGCCAAGACCTCGTTCCCGACGGCCGAGGTCTACGGCGCGACCGGGCATGCGGAGTTGCGCATCATCACCTGCGGCGGGGCATTCGACCATCAGGCCCGCAGCTATGCGGACAATGTGATCGTGTACGCGAGCCTTCAGCAGACCGGCACTTGAGTGCCGCAGTGAGCGACGACAGATGGACTCCCCCGGTTCAGGCGGCCACGCGGACCTGAAGGGTGTCAATACTCTGTTCACGGTGGTGAGCTGCGGGTTTGTCTCGGCTTCCCGGCCGAAGCAGTGGCCTGGGTCAGGCATGCTCGAGGCGCGTGACGCTCCGTCTCTTCTACATGATCTTCTGCCGCATCGTGGGCTGGCTGACGCTGCCGGCCCGTGGCGACGCGTCCAAGGACATGGAGATCCTCGTCCTGCGGCACGAGCTCGCCGTGCTGCGCCGTCGGGTTCGCCGTCCAAGGCTGTCATGGGCGGATCGAGCGGTGCTGTCCGCGCCGGCCCAGAGACTGCCCCAGGCGCTGCGCGCCCATCGACGTGACCTGGACAGGTCGACCGCTTTCTGCTCCTCCAAAGTGCGCCGGCAGAAGTCGCCGTAGTCGTCGTCGCCGAACGTGGCGTCCGGCGACGTGCGCAGGCCCGGCCGGGTCGTCGCGGTGGTCGCCCGTCTGCGTGGCCGCCAGTGTTCGGGCACCTATCCTTGCTTGCATGGGTGACGTACTGAAGGGGCGAGGTTGCGCGTGGGAGTTCGAGGACGGTGGGCTGCGCATTACGCCTGAGCCGGGTAAGGCGTCGAAACTGAGCATGGAGCTCGGAGAGCGGTTCGTGCCGTACGACGCGCTGGCCGATGTCTTGCTGGAGCCTGGTGCACGCGGCAGGGTGGTGTTGCGGGTGGTTCCCCGGGAGGGAGCCGATCCGGTCATGTCCGCGGCAACGGGGCAGCTCCAGGAATCGCTCGATCCGTACCGGCTGGTGCTGCCCGCCGCCACGAAGACGCTGGCCGACCAGTATGCCAACGAGGTGCGCGCGGCCCTGTCCCAGCGCGGTCCGGCTGAGCGGTTCCTGATCGCCGGTCCTTCGGTGCCGCGTCGTTTCAAGGCATGGGACGGTGAGGCCGCCTTCGACGGGCAGGCTGTCACCTTCACCTGGTTCGCGTCCGGAGCTTCCCCGGCCAAGTACACGGCAGGTGACCGACGTTACCCGATCACCGAGATCGAGGGCGTCGAGTGGCATGCACTGGAGGACGCTCGCGGGTCATTGCGGCTGCGCATCCGTGGGCACCAGGCCCTCTCCAACCCCAACAACGATCCCGCCTCCGTGGTGTTCGGCATTGGCTGGGGAGCCACGCATCACTCCCTGCCCTTCGCCGCCGCAGTGCTGGCCGCCGTACAAGCTCCCATGATCGAACAGGTCACGGCGGAAGGCTGAACTGCTGTCCCGTATGTGACTTTGTGCGCCTCGACGGGCGGCGCCAGTCGCGCTGGCACGGGTCGGCCATGACGCATCGAGCCGGACGCAGACGGGACGGTGTCGATGGCGCCGAACTCGGCGGTCACCTTCACTTGCCGCTGAAGACAGGGAAGGCGCTGTGGTCGCCGTGGTCCACATCGCGCAGGCCCCCGCAGAGCGTCCATGTCCGCGTCGGAGATTTCGAAGTCGACGTCGGCGTTGGACCGCATGTGCTCAGGATTCGCCGTCTTGGGCAGCGACACCGTGCCCAGCTGGAGGGTGTAGCGGATGCACAGCTGGGGGACGGACACCCCGTACTTCTCGGCCATCGCCCGGACGTCGGCGTTCTTCAGGATCGCACCGTGGGCGATCGGCGAGTACGCCTCGACGAGGATCTGCTGGCTCTCGCAGTAGGCCGGCAGCTCCGCGGGGGTGTTCCCGGCGTGCACGAGCAGCTGGTTCACGTGCAGGGCGACGGCGATCTCGGGTTGGCCTGGCCGAGCGTGATGTGCCGCAGTACCTCGAGTTCGCGGGGCGTGAGCGTGACCGGGCGGCGCGGCCGGGCGCTGGCGTGGTGCGGGGAGGCGATGCGGCGCAGCGCGTCGGGGAAGAGCACCGCGCGCCGGGAGTGCACCAGCCGGACGGCTTCCACGAGTTCGCCGGCCGGGCTCGTTTGAGCACGTACCCGGCGGCTCCGGCGCGCAGGGCGGCCCACACCAGCTGGTCGTCCTCGAAGGTGGTGACGATGACGACGCGGGTGGACGGGGAGCGGCGGGTCAGTTCGACGGTCGCGGCGAGGCCGTCCATGCGGGCATGCGGATGTCCATCAGCACGACGTCGGCGCCCGGCCGGTGGGGCGGGGGAGCCGGCGGTGGCGTTCTCGACGGTCACCACCAGCTCGCCGGGGGCGTCCGTGCTGACGTCGAGCGTGACGGGGCCGGACCGTGGCGCAGGGCGTTGGTGAGCGCCTCCCGGGCGATGGCGTAGGCGGTGCGGGAGGTGGCCGCAGGGATGCGGCCGAGGGGGCCGGCGTTCATGTGGACGTCGAGCCCGCGGGTGAGGGTGTGGAGCGAGTCGAGCGTGGGGGTGCGTGCCGCCTCGCCCGGCGTCGAGGACGCCGAGCAGCACGTCGAGGTACTCCTGGGCGGCGCGGGCGGTGTCGAGCAGGTGATCCAGCGAGCGCGTCGGGACGGGGGGCGGGGCGCTGGAGCGCGGCCTGCGCGGCCATGCCCTGCACCAGGACGATGCTGAGCGCGTGCCCGACCGCGTCGTGCAGCTCCAGCGCGAGGGTCTGGCGGCGGCCGAGCTCCTCCAGCATGCGGGACGGTTCGGCGCGGAGCAGGTGGCGCACCGCCCACCGCTGCCCGAATCCGGCCGCGACCATGGCGGTCGCCAGCGCGAGCACGGTGGCCAGCGGTTCGGCGTGTACGGCGGGCGGCTATGAGCGGCCATTACCCATCGTCATGGTCGGGACGGCTTCGAGGAGCTGCTTCGTGTACGGGTGCGCGGAACGCTCGATGACGTCCTCCGTCGTACCGTGCTCGACGAGCCGGCCGGACTTCATGACCGCGATCGAGTCGGCCACGTAGCGGACCACGGCGAGGTTGTGCGAGATGAACAGGATCCCGACACCGGTCCGGGTCTGGATCTCCTTGAGCAGGTTGAGCACGGCACCCTGGACCGAGACGTCGAGCGCCGACGTGATCTCGTCGGCGATCAGGACCTCGGGCTCGGCGGCGAGGGCGCGGGCGATGGCGACGCGCTGCCGCTGTCCGCCGGAGAGCTGCCGGGGGCGCTTGTGGACGTCGCCAGGATCGAGCCGGACCATTTCGAGCAGCTCGGTGACCCGGGCCGACCGCTCCCGCCGCCCGCTCCCCCGGGGCAGGCCCTCGGCGATCGACGCGCCGACGCTCATCCGCGGGTTGAGGGACGCGTACGGGTCCTGGAACACGTACTGCAACGGCGGGCGGTCGCGCGGGTCGAGCACCGCCCCCTTCCAGAGGATCGTGCCCGAGGTGAGCGGGGTGAGGCTGACCGCCGCCCGGGCGAGGGTCGACTTGCCGGACCCCGACTCGCCGACGAGCCCGACGACCGAGCCGGCCGCCACGGTCAGGCTGACCTCGTCGACGGCCGTCACGGCATCCTGATTGTGGCCGTACCGGACAACTATGTCGCGGAGCTCGAGCATGTCACGCCTCGCTTTCCAGGACCGGCAGCAGCGGATGCCAGCAGGCGACGGCGCCACCGCCGCCCGAGTCGGCCAGTTCGGGACGCGCCTGCCGGCATCGGTCGTCCGCCCGGCCGCACCGGGGCGCGAACGCGCAGCCCGGCGGCAGGTCAGAGGCGTGCGGCGGGCGGCCGGGAATGTTCGCGAGCGGCCGCGACCGGTCCGTCGACATGTCCGGGATGCTCGCGATCAACGCGCGGGTGTACGGATGCGCGGCCTCGGCGAGCCTGCTGACCGGCAGTTCCTCGACCACCCGGCCGGCGTACATGACCAGGACCCGGGAGGCGTTCTCAGCCACCACCGCGATGTCGTGGCTGATCAGCAGGACGGCGGCGTCGCTCTCCCGGGAGATGCGCCGCAGCAGGCCGAGCACCTCCTTCTGGACGGTCACGTCGAGGGCGGTGGTCGGCTCGTCGGCGACGATCAGCGCCGGCTGGGCCATGAGCCCCATCGCGATCGACGCGCGCTGGCGCATGCCGCCGGAGAACGCCATCGGGTACTGTTTCGCCCGCGCCTGCGGGTCGGTGATCAGCACTGCGCTGAGGCGGTCGACGGCTCGTCGCCACGCGTCCCGGCGGCCGAGGCGTTCGTGGGTCTCCGCGACCTCGGCGAGCTGGCGTCCGACCTTGAGCGTCGGGTTCAGCGACGACATCGGGTCCTGGAACACCATCGCGAGCGAGGTGCCGAGCAGCCGCTCGCGGTCGCGGGGGCGCATCCGCCGCAGCTCGTTGCCCTTGATCTGGTGCACGTCGGCCTCAGCGACGTTCGGGTACGAGGTGAGCTGTGCGGCCGCCATGGCGGTGAGGCTCTTGCCCGATCCCGACTCGCCGACCAGCCCGACGATCTCGCCGCTGCGAAGGCGCATGCTGACGTCGACGACCGGGGAGAAGGGCGCGGTCTCGCCGGGTACGGTGACGGTCAGGCGCTCGATCCGGAGCACCTCGTCGCCCGGTGGCGGCGTCTCGGCCGGGGCCGTGTCCCGGCGCTGGGACCTGAGGGACGGGAGCCGGAGGTGACCGTGCTGGCTGCCGCCGAGGACCTGGGTCAGCAGCTCGCCGGCGAGGACGAATGCGAGACCCGCGACGACGATCATGATGGACGGCGCGAGCGCGGCCGCCGGGTTGGTGTAGATGGCCGGCAACCCGTCGGCGAGCATGCGTCCCCAGTCGTACTGCGGCGGTTGCACGCCGAAGCCGATGTAGGACAGCGCCGATATGCTGAGCAGCGCCGCCCCGACCTGGCTCGTCGCGTTGATGACGAGGGGTTCGGAGATGTTCGGGATGACGTGGCGAATCAGGATCCGCCACCGCGGGACCCGGAGCAGTCGCGCGGCGGAGACGTAGTCGGCGTTCGCGACGCCGCTGGCGGTGGTGTGGGTCAGCCGCGCGAACGAGGGCGCGAAGGCGATCGCCATCGACAGCACGGCGCCGCGCGCCCCCACTCCGAAGATCATGGCGAGGAACAGGGCGAGCAGCAGCCCGGGAAAGGCGACCATCAGGTTCAGGACGGCGACCACCGCTCGGCCGGCGCGCCGGCCGAGCACGACGGGGACGGTGCCGATGATCAGCCCGCAGGCCACACCGATGCCGACGACGAGCAGAGCGAGGACGAGGGACAGCCGGGTGGCCACCAGCGTCCGCGTGAGGACGTCGCGTCCGAGGGCGTCCGTGCCGAACGGGTGCGCCGCCGACGGTCCCGCCTGGAGCGCGCCGCCCGCGATCTCCGTGGCCCGGTCGCCGAGCAGCAGCGGCGCCACGACGGCGGTCGCGACCAGGAGCAGCAGCAGGGCGACCGTGACCACGCCGAGCGGCGACGACAGGTGATGGCGGGTACGTGACCAGGACACGTCAGCTCTCCTTGATCGTCGAGCGCGGGTCGATGACGGCGATCGCGATGTCGACCGCGAGGTTGATCAGCAGGATGCCGGCGCCGAAGAAGAGCGCGACCGCCTGGACGACCGGGTAGTCCTTGGCGAGCACCGAATGCACGAGCTCGGCGCCGACGCCGGGCCAGGCGAACACGTTCTCCACGAGCACGGTGCCGGCCACCATCGACGCGAGGATCATGCCGGAGACGGTCAGCGTCGGGGTCAGCGTGTTCGGCAGCGCGTGCCGCAGGTAGATCAGCCGCGCCGGGAGGCGCTTCGCGCGCGCCGCCCGGATGTAGTCCTCGCCGAGCACCCGCTGGGTCTCGGCCCGGACGATCCGCGCCAGGTAGGCGGCCGGCCCCAGGACGAGGGCGGTCACCGGCAGCACGAACGACGCGGGACCGGACAGGCCCGCGACCGGCAGCGCGTTGAGGGAGACGGCGAAGACGAACACGAGTCCGACCGACACCAGGTAGTCCGGCACGGAGAGCGCGAGCCCGGTCACGCCGCCGAAGCCGAAGTGCAGGCCGCGGCCCCGGCCGTCCCGGGTGGCGATACCGAGGAGCAGGCCCACCGGTATCGCCACCGCGAGGCAGACCACGAACGCGGTCAGGCCGAGCTGGAGGGTCGCGGGCACCAACTGTGCCATCTTCTCCCGCACCGGCGTCTGGGTGTCCAGGGACGTACCGAGGTCGAGGTGGAGCAGGTTCCAGAGATAGTCCAGGTACTGCCGCCACAGCGGGTCGTTGAGCCCGAGACGCTCCCGGGTGGCCGCGATGGTCTCCGGCGGCGCCATCAGGCCCAGGGCTCCGCGTACCGGGTCGCCCGGCAGCGCGTGGACCATGGCGAACGATGCGGTGACGACGACCGCCAGCGAGACGACGAACCTCCCCAGCCGCCGGATCAGGAAGACCGGCCACGGGTGCCTGGCGCGCAGCGACGACTTCACAGAACCTCCCATCCTCCCCGCCGTACCTAGCGCAGAACCCGGAGCGAGGTGGGCTCCAGCACGCGGGCGACGACGTCGAACTTGGCCCCGTTGCCCCAGTAGAGGTAGGGCGAGACGGCGATCGGGGTGATGTCCGCGTCCTTGATCAGGGCACCCTCGCCCGCGTTCCAGTCGGCGCAGCCGCCGGTGCCGGACTTCGCCTGCGCCGCCTTGATCGAGCTGTCGAAGACGTCGTTGCGCATCGAGCCGTAGTTGATGCCGCCATTCGACGGGGTGGCACCGGAGAAGAACGGCACGAGCGTGGCCGGGTTGGACACGCCGAGGCCGATGAGGGTCGCGGTCCACGGGCCCTTGCCGCCGAAGACGACGTCGGACCGCGCGGCGAACGACTGCCCCTTGAGGTCCACCTTGACGCCGAGCGCCGTCCACTTCTGGCCGATGTACTCGGCCGCCGCTGCGGTGGTGGTGTCCTCATTGTCGTAGACGAACGCGACCTCGAGCGGCTTGCCGTCCTTGGCCCGGGCTCCGCCGCCGGCGGCCGTCCAGCCGGCCCGGTCGAGCAGCGCCGCCGCGGCGGCCGCGTCGTACGCCGGCTTGTTCGGGGTGACGGTGTCACCGCTGCAGATCTTCGGGTCGGTCAGCAGCCCGTTGGCCTCCTGTCCGAGGCCGCTGGTGGCGACCTGGGCCAGTTCCTTCATGTTGAGAGCGCCGACGAGCGCGCGCCGAACGTTGACGTCGGCGGTCGGCAGACCGGCGGCCTGGTTGAAGGTGAGCTCGTCGTCGATGATGCTGCCGCCGTCCGAGAACACCTTGGCGGCCTTGAGCCGCTGGGTGTCGGCACCGGAGAGGTGCGAGATGTTGACGCCCTTGCTCAGCAGGAGGTTGGCCGTCGTGGTCACGCTCGTCACGAGCTTGAAGGTCACCTTCGCCGGCATGCCCTTCTCGGCGGTCGAGGCGCCGTTCGGCCCCCAGGCGTACCCGTCGCGGCGGGTGTACGTGTACTGGTTGCCGGCCTGCACGCTGGAGAGGACGAACGGACCGGAGCCGGCGGAGGCCGCCTTGAGGGAGTCGCGGCTCTTGATGGCGCTCGAGCAGACAAGCGGCAGCTCGGCCAGGTTCTGGAAGAAGAAGGGCGCGCCCTCCTTGAGCTTGACCGCGACGGTGCCGGCGGCCTTGTCGGCCGTTGCCGTGGCGCCGGCAGGAACGGCGGCGCCACGCATGGGCGAGCCGTTGCCCTCGGCGGCCACGTAGTTGATGTTGTCGGCCACCGTCTGCGCGTCCATCGGCGAGCCGTCCGAGCAGGTGACGCCCTCGCGGACGGTCAGCGTGTAGGAGGTTCCCTCGCCGCTCCACGACTTGACGACGCTGGGCGCCACCTCGCCGGAGTCCAGCAGCTTGACGGGCGTGTCGTAGGCGAAGACGGCCATCATCTTGTTGACGCCGTTGACCGAGCGCTGCGGGTCGAGCGCGCCGGGGTCGCTGTCGATCGCGATGGTGAGCGAGCCGCCGTCGGCATAGTCGTCGCCGGACGAGCTACCGGTGCTCCCACCGTTGGAGCAGGCAGCCAGCGCGACCGTCGAGCACAATACGGAAACCGAGACACGAAAAGGGCGATTTCGGACCATTGGCGCGTGACTTCCTCTGCGGCCGGCGGGACGAGCCAGCTCGGCGCTGGGTGATGTAACCCACGATTGAAGCCACAGCGCGGCGGCGATTCTTGTACAAGCCCACAAAGGTGCCCGTGCTCGATCGTGGCCAGACCCAAGCCCCACGGTCGCCCCTCACTTTAACGTCGTCCGTCAGACCGTATCCGACTAGGTGAAACGTGGATCAAATGACGGAGGGGTCCGGGTTGGTGGACGTCGAAAGCCTCGGCAAGCGGTACCAGGAGCTCCGGTACCGCACGGCGCCCACCTGGGCGCACCTGATCGGTGAGTACTCGGTGGCAGGGCGCTTCGAGGACGTCAGCGCGACGGCCGAGGCGGCCGAGCTCCGCGAGCTGCGCGAGATGGCACATGCCGCCGCCGCGCTCGCCCGTACGCCGGACGGCACACCCGTCTCGCTCGACGCCGCGGTCCTCGCCTGGCAGGCCGCGACCAGAGCCGACGTGCTCGAACACCGGTTCGCCGAGCTCGACGTCGACCCGCTCTTCGGGCCGGTGACCCAGTTCCCGGGCCGGGTCGCCAAGCTGGCGCTCCCGTCCGCCGAGGTGGCCGGCGCCCTGCCGATGAAGTACCGCGGCTTCGCGCGCAATCTGCGCGACAGGCTGGAGCGTCTCGCTGCGGGCCGCGCGGCCGGCCGTACCCCGGTCGCCTTCGCCGTGGCGGACACCGTGGACAGGGTGCGGAAGTGGCTGGACGTCCCGCTCGAGGACGACCCGCTGCTGGCCGTCGACCGCGCCGCGCGCACGGATCACCTGCGCGCGGTGGTCGGCGAGATGGTGCGCCCCGCGCTGGCCGACTATGCCGACGCGTTGACATGGGAGGTCGCGCCGTCCGCGCGGCCCGACGAGCGGTGCGGGCTGTGCTGGCTCGACGACGGCGATCGCGTCTACGCCGCCCTGGTCCGCTCGCACACCACCACCGACCTCCACCCTGACCGCATCCACGAGATCGGGCTCGCCCAGGTCGCGGCCCTGGACGAGGAGTACGCCGCCCTCGGCCGGGAGGTCTTCGGCACCTCGGACGTGGCCGCCGTCATGGCCAGGATGCGCGACGACCCGGCCCTGCACTTCGACGACGCCGCCGGCCTCGTACGCGCCGCGGAGGTCGCCCTGGCCCGGGCGACCGACCGCGCCCCGGACTGGTTCGGGCGGCTGCCCCGCGCCACGTGCGCGGTCGAGGCGGCGACGAGCGGATCGCTCGGCCAGTACATGCTTGCGCCGAAGGACGGCTCGCGGGGCGGGACGTTCGTCATCAACGTCTCCGATCCGCGTGCCTGGGCCCGGTACGAGGTTGAGGCCCTCGCCTTCCACGAGGGCGTTCCCGGGCACCACCTGCAGATGGGCCTCGCCGCCGAGCTCACCGAGCTGTCGGAGTTCCGCCGCACCACCACGGTCACCGGCTTTCTCGAAGGCTGGGGGCTGTACGCCGAACGGCTCGCCGACGAGATGGGCCTCTACAGCAGCCCGCTGGACCGGCTCGGCATGCTGTCGTTCGACTCGCTGCGGGCCTGCCGCCTGGTCATCGACACCGGCCTGCACGCCAAGGGCTGGAGCCGGCAGCGGGCCAAGCGCTACCTGGCCGAGCACTCCCCGCTGAGCCCGGGGCACATCGACGCGGAGGTCGACCGGTACATCGTGACGCCGGGCCAGGCCTTGGCCTACTTGGTCGGCCGGCTCGAGATCGTGCGGATCCGGCGGGAGGCGGAGCGCCGGCAGGGTGCCGGCTTCGACCTGGCCCGGTTCCACGACGTGGTGCTCGGCGCGGGGCAGCTGCCGCTGCCCTTGCTGGAGGCGCACGTCGCCGCGGCACTACCAGGCGTCGTCGGGTAGCGCGCCGGGCGGGCGGCGGCGATGCCAGTCGCTGACCGCCTGCACGGCTTCGCCCACCATGAGCAGGGCCCGGTCGGCGCCGCGCCGGCCGACCAGCTGTGCGCCGACCGGCAGCCCGGCCGGCGAGGGCGACACCGGCAGGCCGAGGACGGGCAGGCCGGTGATCGACCAGCAGCCGGTGAGCTGGTTGATCCGCCGGCTGGCGAGGGTGAGATCGCCCTCCCCGGCAACGGGCGCGACGAAGGGCGTCGCCGGCACGGCGATGACGTCGGCCTCGGCGAGCACCTCGTCGACCCGGGCCCGCCAGACGAAGGCCACCGCGAGCGCGCTCTCGATCTCCTCGGTGGTGACCCGGCGGCCCGCCTCGATCCGCCCCTTGATCCCGGCGCAGACGCGGGCGTCGTGCCAGTACGGCCGGAGGTGGCGGATCGCCTCGGAGTTCTGCAGCGCGGCCATCGCCTGGTGCACCCGATCGACGTCGCGCAGTGCCACCCGCCGGATCTTCGCGCCGTGCGCGCCCAGCAGGTCGAGCAGGTCGCGGAAGCCGGCGGCGACCGCGGGCTCCAGGTCGTCGAGGAAGTACTGCTCGGGTACGGCCACGGTCAGGCTGGACAGGTCCCGCGGCGGAAGCGGCCGCGAGCCCGTGCCGGCCATGACCTCCAGGGCGATGCGGGCCTCGGCCGCACTACGCGCGAGCGGCCCGACGACGTCCATGCTGGGGCTCAGCGGCGTCACTCCCAGCGTCGGCACCAGCCCGTGGCTCGGGCGCAGCGTGGTCACCCCGCAGAACGCGGCCGGGTTGCGCAGCGAGCCGCCGGTATCCGTGCCGATCGCGAGCCGGACCAGGCCCGCGGCGACCGCGACGGCCGACCCGCCGCTCGAGCCGCCGGGGATCCGGTCCAGGTCCCACGGGTTGCGGCAGGCGCCCCACGTGTCGTTCTGCGTGGTCGCCCCGAAGCTGATCTCCTCGAGGTTCGCCTTGGCGACGATCCGCGCGCCGGCGGCCCGCAGCCGGCGCACCACCTCCGCGTCGATCGCCGCCGCGGGCGGATGCGGGGCGCGGAGCCCGTCGGTGCGCACCGTCCCGGCGACGTCGATGTTGTCCTTGACCGCGATGGTCCAGCCCGCCATCGGGCCGTTCTTCCCGGCCGCGATGTCGTCCTCGATCAGCTGGGTGAAAGCGTTCAGCCGGGCGGCGAGCGCCACCACGGCGGCGGGAGCGCCGCTCACCGTTCACCGCCGAAGGCGCCGCCCCGTGCAAGATCGGCCAGTTCCGCGGCGCTCATGCCGAGTTCCTCCCGCAGGATCTGCTCGCGGTGCTCGCCGAGGCCCGGCGCTCGGTCCGGCGCCGGGTTCTCCCACCAGGCGCGTCCCGCCGTGCGCACGTGCCGTACCGTACCGAAGCTGGGGTGGTCGGTGTCGACGACCAGGCCGCGCTGCGCGGCCTGCGGCTCCTCGAAGGCCTCGCGCAGCCCGTTGACCGGGCCGCACGGCACGCCCGCCGCCGACAGCAGGCCGACCCAGTGGTCGGTGCCGTGCCGGGACAGGGCGGAGTCCAGCACCGCGTCCAGCTCGGCCTGGTGCGCCTGGCGGCCGGCGAGCGTCGCGAACCGGGGATCAGCGGCGACCTCGGCGACGCCCAGCACCTTGGTCAGGCGCTCGAAGAACACCGGCTTGACGCAGGCGAGCATCAACCAGCCGTCCGCGGTGGGGTAGGCGCCGAACGGCACTACCGAGGGGTGCGCCGACCGGGTCTTGCGGCGGGTCTCGTGCCCCCGGGTGAGGAACCAGGTCGCCGGGTAGGAGAGCATCGCCATCGCCGTGTCGAAGAGGCTGACGTCGCACTCGCCGCCGACGCCGTCGCGCCGGGCGACGTGGACCCCAGCCAGCAACGACATCGCCGCGACGACTCCGCCGCAGTAGTCGACCAGCGAAAGACCGCTCTTGGTCGGCGGTCCGGCCGGGTCGCCGGTCAGGTCCATCCACGCGGCGAGACCCTGGACGACGTAGTCGTACGCCGGCTCCGCCCGCCGCGGCCCGGTCATCCCGTAACCGGACAGCGAGCAGACCACCAGCCGCGGATTGAGGTGGCTCAGGTCGGCGTACCGGAGGCCGAGCTTGTCCGGCACGTCCCCGCGCAGGTTGTACATGAGCGCGTCGGCGCCCTCGACGAGGCGGTGCAGCACCGCCACGCCGGCCGGAACCGAGAGGTCGAGGCAGATGCTGCGCTTGTTCCGGTTGAAGCTCTGGAAGAAGAGGCTGTCGTCGTCCTCGGCGAACGGCGGGACATGCCGCCCGATGTCGCCGCCCGTACGCGCGTCCTCGATTTTGATCACGTCGGCGCCGAGCTCGGCGAGGTGCAACGATCCGAATGGGCCGGCGCCGTACTGCTCGACGGCGATGATCCTGATGTCACTGAGTCCCGTCACGTCTGCTCCTGTGCTCGATGACCGCGTGGGTGCGTGCCATCTCGTTCCTGGTCACCATCACTGCCTCGTCGACGCCCATGCCGGGCCGGGCCAGCAGCACGTCCGCGCCCGCGCCCATCGCGACGTGGGTGGCGATGCGGGCCGACAGGTCGGTCTCGGTGCACGACCCTCCGAGGTACGCCGCGACGCCCGCGGCCCGGCAGGCGAGAACGGACCGCACGGCGTCGTCGAGGCTGCCGACGTCGGGCATCTTGATCTGGATCATGTCGGCCGCCCGCGCGTCGAGGAAGGCCAGCACGTCCTCGTGGGTGTTGCACCACTCGTCGGCGACGATCTGGACGCCGGTTTCGTGTTCACGCAGGCGCAGGAGGACGTCGATCTGGGCCTCCCGCGACGCCGCGCGCATCGGCTGCTCGACGCGCAGCGGGAACGGCGCGCACTTCTCGGCCAGCCGGGCGAGGAAGCCGGCCACCTCGGCCGTGGAGGGGAAGACGTCGCCGAGGGTGCCGTAGCAGTCGATGTGGATCACTGGCCGGTAGTCGTCGTCCGGGCGCCGCGCCAGCACCCGGTCGCGTACCCAGCCGACATACTCCAGCAGCAGGTGGCCGCCGGGCCCGACGAGCAGATCGGCGTTGTTGATCAGCCCGTGCGGCAGGCTCTCGACCCGGCGCAGCACCATCCGGTCGACCGCGCCCCGCCGGTCCTCGCCGGACTGGGCGAGCAGCGGGACCGGACCGATCGGATCGGCGCCGCCGTACTCGGCGGCGACCACCTCGGCCATCGTGCGCCGGGTGGCGTTCGCGGCCGCGTCGAGCAGGGCCTGGCTGACCCCGTACGCGACCGCTCGTGGCAGCCCGAGCGGCGCGATCAGGGCGGAGGTCTCCCGGAAGGAGTCCACGGTCGCGTCCAGCAGGACGTCGCGCAGCACCGGCAGCCAGCGATCGCGGGCCGCCTCCGCCAGCAGGACGGGCTCGCGTCCGGAGCCGCCGGCGTACTGCACCGACACCCCGGCCCCGGTGGCCACGCGGTCGTCGTCGAGGACGAGCAGAATCTGCAGCGACTCGCTGGGCTGGCGGATCGCGCGGTAGCCCGGGGTGAGCGCGGGGCCGTCGTAGAAGTAGCCGTCGCGTACCGCCCCGGCCTTGATCGCCGCCTGGTCGTCGTTGCTGTAGGTGCCGATGCCGGGCACCGCCAGAATCTCCGAGACGCGCATCAGCCGGCGTACCTTGTCACCCAGTCCACGACCCGGGCGTTGTAGTCACGCCGGAACCGGGGCGGGCTGTTGAACAGCATGTTGTGCGACGCCTCCGGGTAGATCACGATCTCGGTCTGCACGCCGAGCTCGCGCAGCGCCGTGTGCCACTGCCTGGCCTGGTCGAGCGGGCAGCGGACGTCCGCACCGCCGTGCAGGAGCAGTGTGGGAGTGCGTACGTCGGCCACGTGGGTGATGGGCGACATCGCCGCGTAGTTCTCGGTGTCCGCCCAGAACGCGCCGCCCCATTCGCTGGTCGACAGGGCGCGCCGGTTGTCGGTCGTGCCGGCGGCGCTGCGCAGATCGCTGATGACGCCCCCGCCGACGGCCGCGGCGAACCGGTCGCTGCGGCTGGTGAGGTAGCAGGTCATGTAGCCGCCATAGCTGTAACCGGTCACCGCGATGCGGTCGTTGTCGACGAGCCCCTCGGCGACGAGCTCTTCGAGGGGCTCGAGGAAGTCCGCGGTGTCCGAGGTTCCCCACCGGCCGCTCACGGCGCGGGCGAACTCCTCGCCGTAGCCGTCGCTTCCCCGCGGGTTGAGCAGCAGTACGGTCCAGCCGCGCGCGACGAGCTCGTGGTGGTAGAGGTGCACGGCCTCCGCGGCGCCGTTCCAGGCGTTGTGCGGGCCGCCGTGGATGTCCAGCAGCAGCGGCTGCGGGCCGGTGGCGTCGGGGTCGCGCATGACCCATCCGGTGACGGCCGTCCCGTCGGAGATGGTGAACGTACGCTCGGCGCGCGGGGCCGGACGCCGGTCGCCGAGCCGCTCGCGATGGTTGGTCAGCTGGGTCGACGTGCCGGTCGTGAGGTCCAGGACGTAGATCTCGCCGAACGTGTCCGGCCCGTTGCCGAGGAACGCGACCAGTGTGCCGGCCACGCTCAGGCTCGAGACGTTCTGGTCGGGCGCCGCGAGCAGCGCGGTGGGGGTGCCGCCGGTCTCGGGCATGGTGTACGGCACGACGTAGCCGCCCTCGCGCACGCAGAACAGGACCGTCCCGAGCTGCGGCACCACGCGCGGCGTCGAGCCGGGATAACCGGGCGCGCCGTACATGACCTGCCGGTCCATCTGCTCGGTGAGGTGCCGGGCCGTGCCGTCCGCCGGATCGACGAGGAGCAGGCCGGTGAAGCGCGCGGGCCCCTCCGGGTGGCCGCAGACCAGCAGCCGGGTGCCGTCGCCCGTCCAGGCGAGCGGCCCGGCGCTGCCGGATTCCGGGCCCGCCGGCCGCGGGACCCGTCCGGGGTCGCCTAAGTCGATGGTGTACGCGGCGGATTGCCGGGTGAGGTCGGCGTCCGCGGACATGGCGGCGGAGAAGGCGATCCGGGTGCCGTCCGCCGACCAGGCCGCCCCGGATGCGCTCCACTCGCCGGCGGTGATCTGCTCGCATCCGCCCGTGCCGACGTCGGCGACGTGGATGTGCTGCCGCGGGGCGCTCAGCACGCCGGCGCCGTCAGCGTAGTAGTCGAGGCGACGGCTCACGACCGGCGCGCCCCACGCCCACGTGCCCTCGGACTCCGGGGGATCGGCCGGCGCGGTGAACAGCAGCCGCGAGCCGTCCGGGCTGAACGCCGGGGCGCCCGCTCCGCCGGGCCGGCGGGTGAGCTGCCGCGCCTCGGACGTCCCGACGTCGAGCAGCCAGATCTGGGGCCGGCCGTCGGTGGTGCGCAGGAAGGCGAGCAGCCGGCCGTCCGGCGACCAGGCCGGGGCGCAGTCGCCGACGCCGTCGGTCAGGCGGCGCGGGTTCCCGCCGCCGGTGGGCACCAGCCACAGGGTCTGCTCGACGCGGTCCGCGTCGAGGTCGTCGGTCTGGACGACGTAGGCGACCGCGCTGCCGTCCGGGCTGATCGCCGGTTGCTTGGGTACGTCGATCCGCCGGATGTCGTCGACAGTCAGATAGCGGTTCACACCGGTCCTCTCGTCGGTTGCCTGGATTCCGGACACCGCTGATCGTCACAAGTCGGGGGGCGGCGGCGCTGGTGTCGCGGCACGAAATTGCGGGCGCCGGGTAGCGCCGCGCGACGAGGCTGCCGGTCAGGAGCGCATGAAGAGCCGGAACTGGAGCATCAGCGACAGCCGCTCGTCGTGGTTGTCCAGGCTTATCCCGGAGACCTCCGCGACCCGCTTCAGGCGGTAGCGGAACGTGTTGGGGTGGACGTGCAGCGACGCCGACGCGGCGATGTTGTCGCCGAAGTGGTCCAGCCACGCGCGCAGTGTCGGCACCAGGTACCCGTGGCGCTCGTCCTGCTCGACGAGGCGGGCGAGCGGCCCGCTGAGGCCCATCCCCCGCGCCGACACCAGGTCGGCCATCTCCATCATGAGCAGCTCGTACGCGTGCTCGACCGTCGAGCAGACGCGGTCGCCCTGCTGCGCGCTGCGGGCCAGCCGCAGCGCGCGGTCGGCCTCCTCCCGGGCCCGCGGGAGGGCGTAGGCGTCGGGCGCGACGGCGCTGACCCCGATCACCGCGGCGGACCGCCGCCCTACCCGGGCGAGGAAGTCCTTCGCCATCCGCTGACCGCGGTCCGAGTGCGGGTCGGCGGCCGGGGGCAGCGGAACGATCCCGTACACGATGTCGCCGACCAGCGCGGCGGAGGCGCCCGGCTGGACGGTGCCGAGGTGCATGTCGAACGCGTCACCGATGCGCAGCAGCTCGGCCGCGCGGTCGCCGCGCAGGCGTGCGGGCTCGTCCTCGCCGTCCGGGAGCGCGACCGCGAGCACCAGCATCGGGCGGTGGGGCAGGCCCAGCCGGGCCGCGACCTCCTCCGCCTCCGGGCCGCCGGCCAGGACCTGGGCGGTGAGGTCCGAACGCATTCGGCGCTCCACGTTGGCGTTCGCGCGGTGGCTCAGCAGGTGCACGGCGACCGTGCCCTGCAGCTCGCGGAAGGCCTGCATCCGCTCGTCCGAGAGCGGACCGGGGACCGCGGCCCACACCGAGCCCAGGATCTCGTCGTCGGCCCGGATGCCCAGCACGACGCGGGGCATCGTGAAACCGCCGTACCCGCTCTCGGGCGGATCGACGAAGAGCGGCTCCTGGGTGCGGTACAACTGGCGGAAGATGCCGCGCTCGGTGAGATCCTGCGTGGCCCAGGGCGTGACCTGGCGGTTGAGGATCGCGCCGATGCGCGACGGGTCCGCCTCCTCCTGCCGGATCGAGAAGGCGAGCACCCGGGAGTCCCGGTCCTCGACCGTGACCGGCGCGTCGAGGATCTCGGCGATGGCGTTCGCCAGGGCGAACAGGTCGCCGGTCGGGACGCCACTGAGCGGCGCCGCGAGCGCGGGGCCGGACGAGCCGTTCACCAGCGGCGCGAGGGTCGCGGCGAGCTGGATCCAGGAGTTCTCGTTGCCGAGCGCGAGCACCGGCACGACGGTCCGCGGGCCGGTCAGCGAGGCGACGACGCTCTCGTGGACGATGAGCGCGCCGCCCTGGCGTGCCACCCGCTCGCTGAGGGCGGTGAGCTGTGCACCAGCCTGGACCCCGACGGCAAGAACCAGGGGGCGCCGCGACCAGGCGACCTGGTCGGCCGGGTCGAAGATCACCAGGCCGTCGACGATCCGGTCGAGATCCTGGCCGTCGAACGCCGGGCGGAGCAGGGTGTGGCCGGCGTCCTCCAGGATCCGGGCCAGCGTGATCGACGGTCCGTCCACCACGACGGATGCTTCCGGCTGCTCCGGGTGCCCCACGGCTGTGACTCTAGCCACGGCCGGTTGGCCCGATCTTGTTCCACGGCACTGTCGGCCTGCTCGATCTGGTGCGGCAGCACCATCTATCCGGGGCTTCGGGGTGAATGCGGGATGGGCGGTAGCGGTCGCCGCTGTCTATGAGGACGCTGAACATCAGCGTTTCATCGGTCTGCTCAGCCCGAGGTTGGTGGGTGGTCCGGGTGCTCGGTGGTCGATGGAATGCGCGGGTAGGCCGGTGGGGCGTGTCTGGGCCGGCCGGGACCCGGGGGCGGCCAGAAACGCGAACATACTGCCCTCGGGCACCAGACGACCCACCAGCGCGGCGGCGTCGAGAAGCTCCCGGTCTGCACGCTCCACACTCCGCACCCAGAAATCATCGCATATCGGCATAAATCACGACAGACGATATGCCGATTCTTCAGCGGCCTCCTATAGAGGTAGCCACTCGGTGTGAACTGTTGCTGCGGCGAGGGCTTCGGGGTCGGGGGTGACACCCAGGCCCGGGCCTTCTGGGACTGACATGTAGCCGTCGCTGAGTTCGAGGGGTGGGGTGATGTCCTGGTGGTAGAAGCGCGACGAGGCGGAGATGTCGCCTGGTAGCCGCATGCCGGGCAGGGCGGCCAGGGCGGCGTTCGCGGCGCGGCCCAGGCCGGTCTCGACCATGCCGCCGCACCAGACCGGGACGTCGTGGGCTTGGCAGAGGTCGTGCACGCGCCGGGCCTCGAGGTAGCCGCCCACCCGGCCGGCCTTGATGTTGACGACACGGCACGCGCCCAGTCTGATCGCGTCGGCCGCGGCCCGGGCGGAGGTGATCGACTCGTCCAGGCAGATGGGGGTTCGCAGGTGGCGGGCCAGCTCGGCGTGGCCCAGCACGTTCTCCTCGGCCATCGGCTGCTCGATGAGCAGCAGGTCGAAATCGTCCAGCCTCCGGAGTTGGTCGACGTCGGCGAGCGTGTACGCCGCGTTCGCGTCGACCTGCAACGGGATGTCGCCGAACGCGTCCCGGATCGCGCGCACCGCCGCGACGTCCCAGCCTGGCTCAATCTTGAGTTTGATCCGCCGGTATCCGTCGGCCAGGTAGGCGCCGACCGCGGTGACCAGCTCGTCGAGGGTGTCCATGATGCCGACCGAGACGCCCGCCGGCACCGACGTGTGAACGGCGCCGAGCGCGCGGCTCAGCGGCATCCCCAGACCCCGTAGCTCGGCGTCCCAGACCGCCATCTCGAGCGCCGCTTTGCTCATCCGGTGCCCGCGGAAGCGATCCAGCGCGGCGCTGACGAGGTTGACGTCGATGGCGGGCAGGTCGCGCAGCGCGGGCACGAGGAAGTCGCGCAGCGTGATCATCGCCGCGCCGACGTACTCCGAGGCGTACAGCGGGTGCTGCGCGGCGACACACTCGCCCCAGCCCTCGGCGTCGGCGGTGACGGCACGGAGGATCAGCACGTCTTTGGTCGTCTGGGTGCCGAAGGAGGTGCGGAACGGCGACACCAGGGGCAGCCGGAGCCGCCGCATCTCGATGCCTTCCAGCGCGGATACCTTACCCATCAGGGTCACCTCAGTCCTCGGTCCGGGTCAGGGGGATGTTGGCGTACGCCGGGCCGGCGTCGCCGACCGTCAGCACCTCGCCGGTCGCGGACAGGTAGCGTCCCGGGCCGGCTGCGGTGAGCTGCAGGGTGATCGGGTGGTCGAGGGAGCCCCCACTGGGCAGGTCGATCACGGCATGGTCCCCGTCCTGCCGCAGGCGGTACGGCGCCATCGGCACCTCCCCCACCCGGGATTCGTAGTCGCCGGCCAGGCCGGGTTCGAGCGTCGACGGGCCGAGCTCGGGCACGGCGGTCCGGTACCGCACATCGCCGGTGACGGCGTCGAGCTGGTAACGCACGTGCCCGGCCGCGTCGCGCAGGAACACGGACCGGCCGTCGACGCCGTGAAGCTCGCCGTCGCGGGCGACGACGTCACGGATGTCGCCAAGGCGCCCGACGTACCGGCCGGCCGCGTCCTGCGGGTGAGGCGAAACCGCCGCCGGGGGTGGGGTGGCCTGCGAGCCGTGGCCGTCCGCGAGCCGCCGGACGATGTCGGCCGCCAGCTCGTTCTGCAGGTCGTGGTCCACGGAGTTGGTGAGCACCGCACCGCCGATGCCGAGGTCCGGCAGCCAGAACACCTGGCAGAGGAAGCCGAAGCCGGACCCGCCGTGGTGCAGCACCCGGACCCCGGGCGCCCAGCGGTCGACGTAGAGCCCCAGCCCGTACCCCTGGGTCTGCTGCTCGGTCAGCCTCGGGAAGTCCAGGTGTTGCCGGGCCAACTCGGGCCGTAGGACGCCGTCGCCCTCGCGCAACTGGAATCGCAGGTAGCGCAGTACATCCGCCACGCTGGTGTAGAGACCGCCCGACGGCACCATCGGCACTCGCCGGGGCACGTCGCGACCCGCGCGGGCGAACGTGCGGGAGTGCCCGAGCGCCCGGTCCTCCTCGCCGTCGAAGGCGCCGAAGTCGAACGTCGACCGGGTGAGACCGAGCGGCTCGAACAGCCGCCCGCGCATGAACTCGGCGAACGTCTCCCCCGCCGCAGTGGCCACCACCTGGCCGGCGAGGTCGATCCCGAGGTTGGAGTACTCGTGGTGGTGGCCGACGGGGAACCGCAGCCAGGTCTCGGAGATGCTGGCGAGGTGCTCCTCGAACGTGGCGTCGCCGACCTCGTAGTTGGACCCGACCGGCGCCTCGTGGGTGAAGCCGGCCGTGTGGGTCAGCAGGTGGCGCAGGGTGATCCGGCGTTCGGGCCGCTCCTCGAAGTCGCTGTGTACGGTGAAGTCCGGCAGGTGGCGCAGGATCGGCTGGTCGAGGTCGACCAGGCCCTCCTGCACGGCCAGCAGCACGCCGGTCGCGGTGACCAGCTTCGACGTCGACTGGACGCTGAACATGGTGCGGACGCCGATGCCGCTGCCGAATCCCTCGGCCCACAGGACGCCGTCGGCATCACACAACCCTACGGCGACCCCCGGTATCCCCCGCGACCTCGCTTCGCGGGGAACGGCTTCGGAGAGGTACGCGATGAGCTCATCGACCCGCGACATGACCCGTCCCTTCTTCGGTACGACCCCGCGCCGTCGACGATCCGGCCAGGACCGCCTCGTATCCGGCCGGATCGGTGACCCCCTCGGTGTCGAAGAGGACGAGCGTGGATCTGGGCCGCAGCAGCGAACCCGCCCGCGAGTCGAGCCGCAGGCGCCGGAGACCGGCCAGGCCGGCCGCGCCGCTCTCGCTGGTCGCGACGCCGAGCGCGGCGAGGTCGCGGACGGCCGCGGCCACTTCGAGGTCGGAGACCCGGGTGGCGGCACGGACGCCCCGCTGCAGCGCCGGCCATGCCACCAGCGAGACCTCGCCGCAGTTGAGCCCCGCCATCGTCGACTCGTGCGGTCCCGGCACCGTCACTCGTTCCCGGGCCGCCAGGGACTGCCACAGGCAGTCGGCCGCCGCCGGCTCGGCGGTGACGACGCTGCACGACCCGCTCGCGAGGCTGCGGACCGCGGCCGAGGCGAACGCGCCCACGCCCACCGGGACGAGCGCCAGGTCGATCGACGCGTCCGAGCCGAGCGCCGCGGCGAGCTGGCGCCGGGTCTCGGCGAAGATCGTCGAGTAGCCGGCGGCCACGGCCTCGGGGATCCGGGTGTACCCGGGCCACGACGTGTCCGAGACGAGCAGCTCGTGCCGGCCGTCGGGCCGGTCCCGCTCCGCGCTCTCGGCCGACCGGCGAACGGCGTCGTCGTACGATCCGGCGACCACCTCGACCTCGGCGCCCTCACCGCGGATCGCATCGACGCGTGCCTCGGCCATGTCCGCGGGCACGAAGATCCGGCTGTTCAGGCCCAGCCGGCGCGCCAGGTACGCGACGGCGCGGCCGTGGTTGCCGTCCGTGGCGGTCGACAGGACGATCGAGGCGCGCAGGGCGCCGGCCGCCTCGGTGAGCGCGTCGAACGTCGGGAAGGGCACGCGGCCGATGTGGCCGGCGATCGCCACGCTGACGGCCCAGCTCGCACCGACGACCTTGAACGACGGCAGGCCGAGGCGCTCGACCTCGTGCTTGACGAGCACGTGCGCGACGCCGACCTGGTCGGCGATCGCCGGCGCCGGCACCAGCGCGGACTCGGCGAATCCCGGGATCGATCGGTGAAAGTGCTCGATCGCGTCCGGAGGGCGTTCCGCCCAGCCGTCGAGGGCCGACCACGCCGGATTCCACAGGACGTTACTCTCGAAGTGCGCCATCTCAGTCCCCAGTTCCCCTTTTCTCATCGATGGCCGAGCCAGCCACGATCCGGCGCGCGCGCTCGACGACCGGGGCGTCGACCATGACGCCCCCGACGGCGACCGCACCCTGCCCGGCCGCCGCGATCACCTCGCGCGCCCAGGACACCTCCTCCGGCGACGGCGCGAAGGCGGCCCGGATCGCGCCGGCCTGGACCGGATGGACCGCGAGCTTGCCCGCGTAGCCCTCGCGGCGCGCTCGCCCGGCGTCGGCGAACGTGGCGTCGTAGTCCCGCAGCGCCATGGTCACCCCGTCCACCGGCGCGGGCTTCCCAGCCGCGCGGGACTCCAGAGCCAGCCGGCTCCGGACCTGCCTGACGACGTCGGACTCCTGCTCGCAGCCGAGATCGAGGGCGAGGTCGACAGTGCCCAGCATGAGCCGCTCCACCCGCTCGACGGCGAGCATCTCGGCGACTCTCCCGACGCCGGCGGCGGACTCGACGAGGGCCGCCGACGGCACCGGGAGCAGGTCGCACACGCGTTGCAGGTCCGCCGCCGACTCGGCCTTGGGCACGACCACGCCCCGCAGGCCCGCGCAGCCGACCAGCGCGCGCAGGTCGTCCGCGTGCCACGGTGATCCTGCCGGGTTCACCCGTACCCAGGCGGATCCGCCGGCGGCGAGCCAGCCCGCGACGTGGTCCCGGGCCGCCGACTTGGCAGTCGGCGCCACGGCGTCCTCCAGATCGCAGATGATCTGGTCGGCGGCGCTCGCGGCCTTGGCGAAGCGCTCAGGGCGGTCGCCCGGGACGAAGAGCCAGGCCGGGCCTCGTACGGTGCTCATGCGACCAACGCCGCGAAGGTCCAGTCGAGGACGGCTCCGCGACCGGCCACCGAGGTCTGGGTGTTGAGCACGGCGATCGCGGTGCCGTCCCGGTAGGGCGTGACGCCCCGCACCGTGACGCGGCTGCGCACCGTGTCGCCTTCGAAGACGGGCGCGACGTGGTCGCACGCGAACCACTCGGTCACGATCACCAGCCCCGGGACCATCCGGCAGGTCTGGCTGAGCGCGAGCCCGATCGTGTGCCCGCCGTAGACGAGCCGGCGGCCGCCGGCGGCCTCCGCGTCGTGGTGCACCGCCGCGATGTTGACGGTGAGCCGCGCCAGTTCCGGCGCGCTCGAGACGACGTCGCCGGCCGCCAGCTCGAAGGTGTCGCCGGCCGCAGGCAGACCGCCGGGCGAGGGCGCCAGCGGCTTGAGCGACCACTGCGCGAGCCAGTCGGGGGCCGTCGCCACGTCCGGCACGGACGGTGCGGTGAAAAGGCCGTCGACGTGGGGGCCCGTCTCCGGGGCCGGTCCGGCCCCCTCGCGGCAGGGCAGCAGCGCGCACCGGTCGAAAGCGAGGATGACACGTCCGGTCTGGTCCCGGGTCACGATGCTCAGCACCGCCTTGCCGCGCTCGGGCCGGTCGGGCCGGGACCGGACCCGGCGGAGAGCGACGACCTCGGTCGAGGTGACGAGGGTGTCGCCGAGGTACGGCGTCGCCCGCGGCCGCAGCCCCCGGTAGAAGAGGTTCGCCACCACCTGGCGGGTCACGACGCTCGACTGGCCGACGGCCACGTCCCAGACCACGCCGGGATACGCGAGGCCGGGACGTCCGGTGACCCGCTCGGCGAGCGTCTCGTCGAGGCAGAGCCGGAGCCGGTCGCCGAGGATCGCCCGGTGCTGGGCATGGAGCCCGGCATCCAGCGTGACGGCCGGCGCGGTGAAGGTGTCGCCGACCGCGAGGTCGTCGAACCAGGGACCGTCCACGACGCTCATGCGTTCTCCTCCAGTGCCGGCACGCCGGCGGTCAGGTAGCGGGTGAGCAGGCGCACCCCGCGGCCGTTGGCGCCTGCGGCCCACCGGGCGTCGGCGGCCGGGCGCATCACCGTGAGCCCGAGGTCGAGGTGCGCCCACGGCACACCGGACGCGAACGGCTCGAGGTACAGCGCCGCGGTGATGGCGCCGTACGGCTGGGGCGCGTCCGGGTCGAAGTTCCGGGCGTCCGCCACGTCGGAGGCGAGGGTGGCCCGGTAGGGCTCCCACATCGGCATCGCCCACCCGGGCTCACCGGCCGCGCCGCCGGCGGCCAGCACCCGCGCCAGCAGGGCGTCGTCGGTGCCGAAACCGGCCCACATGTCGGGGCCGAGGCCGGTGACCGAGGTCAGCGTCGCCAGGTCGACGATCGCGGCAGGGCCGGCCTCCACGGCGTACACCATGGCGTCCGCGACCACGAGCCGTCCCTCGCAGTCGGCGTCGGTCACCTCGACGGTCCGGCCACCACGATGGCGCAGGACGTCCCCGATCCGGACCGCGTACGGGCCCGGCATGTTCTCGGCGCACGGCAGATAGGCCCGTACCGGCGCGTCGGAGCCCAGGCGGGCCAGCGCGACGAGGGCGCCGAGAACGGCGGCGGCGCCGGCCATGTCCGCCTTCATGGTGAGCATGCCCCGGGTGGGTTTGAGCGACAGGCCGCCCGCGTCGAAGGTGATGCCCTTGCCGACGAGCGCCGTGTGCGGGCCGTCGCCTCCGCGTCGCAGCTCGATCAGGCACGGCGGATGCACGCTTCCCCGGCCCACGCCGGCGATGCCGCCGAATTGCTCGCGCTCCAGCGTCGCGGCGTCGTGTACGCGTACCTCGAACCCGAGCGCCTCGCCGAGTTCCTGGCACACGGTCGCCAGGCGCGCCGGGACGAGTTGGCCGGGCGGCGTGTTGATCAGGTCCCGAGCGAGGTTGGCGGCCGCGCCGAGCGCGACCCCTTCCCGCACGGCACGCTCCGGCCCCCCGTGCCTACGCGGACCGGGGTCGAGCCGGGCGAGCAGGTCGGCGACGGTCCAGTCGGGGCGGTATCGGTACGTGCCGAGGGTCCAGCCCTCCGCCGCGGCGACCGCGCAATCCGGGTCGGCCTCCCAGCACCCGATCGCGTCGAGCACCGCCGGCGCGGATCCGCAGTGCCGGGCCGCCGCCATCGCGGCCGCCCGCACGTGGTCGAACGCCAGGCCCGGCCGGGGATCACCGACGGTCACGTAGACGAGGTCGGGGCCGTCGAGGATGGGGATCCGGGCCACGTCGTCGGCCTCGGCCGGGCCGAGGCGAGCCCCGATCGCGTGCACGTCAACATCAACTCCGGCCTCCGCGAGGAAGCCGGCGACCGGGGCCGGCACCACCCCATCGGTCCCGACCGGCACGACGACCACGTCCGCCACCCGTTCCGTCACCTGGTCCTCCTGAACACGCGGGCCGCCCGCTGCGACCCGTCTCGTTTGAGCAAGCTAACCGGCGGCGCCGGCTGCCGTCGGTGTCGAACACCCAACCTCGGGACCGCCTTTCATGTCGGGCCACAAGAGTCGCCACCGCACCCGATGAAACGTTGGCGGCGCCGTCCAAAGCGCCGGAGGAAAACCCATGAACGCACTGTCCGTCGGCTCCCGCTCCCGGGTCGCCGGCGTCGTCGCGGCGTCGGTCCGGATGATCCGCTGCGAGTCACCCTCCACCGACCTCGCCGCGGTCGCCCGCAGCGCCGACTGCGTCGCGCGGGTCGGCGAAGAGATCCTGGGCCGCCCCGCCGAGCCGATCGTCACCGCCGGCCGCACCCACCTGCGCTGGCGGTGGGGAAAGGAGCCACCTCGCGTGCTCGTGCTGGGGCACCACGACACCGTCTGGCCGCTGGGCACGATCGACACGATCCCCTGCACGGCCGGCGACCGGATCCGCGGGCCCGGGTGCCTGGACATGAAGGTGGGCCTCGCCCTCGCCTTCCACGCCATCGCCGCGCTCGACGACCCATCCGGGGTCACCCTGCTGGTCACCGGCGACGAGGAGCTCGGCTCTCCGACCTCCCGCGAGCTGATCGAGGATGAGGCCAGGGGCTGCGCTGCGGCCCTGGTACTGGAGGCCGGCGACGACTCCGGCGCCCTGAAGACCGAGCGCAAGGGCCGTGCCCACTACGAGCTGACCTTCGCCGGACGCGCGGCCCACGCCGGCCTGGAACCGCACCTGGGCGCGAACGCGCTGATCACACTGGGCGCCGCCGTCGGCGCCGTCGCCGCGCTGGCCGACGAGGCGGCGGGGACCAGCGTGACGCCGACGATGGCTTCCGCCGGTACGGCCGTCAACACGGTGCCGGACCGGGCCACGCTGACGATCGACGTTCGCGCCCGGACCGCCGAGGAGCTGCGGCGGGTCGACGCCGCGATCCGCGGCCTGGCGCCGGCGAACGGTGACGTCACCATCGAGATGGAGGGTGGCATCGACCGTCCGCCGCTCGATGCCACGATGACGGCCGGGCTGTTCGAGCGGGCCCGCGCCGTGGCGGATCGGCTGGGCATCGGCCCGCTCGCCGGCGTCGCGGTCGGCGGCGGATCGGACGGCAACCTCACGGCCGCTGCCGGGGTGCCGACCCTGGACGGCCTGGGCGCGGTGGGCGGCGGGGCGCACGCCCGCCACGAGTGGGTCGACGTGGCTCGGCTCGGCGACCGTCTCGCCCTGCTGACCGGGCTGCTCGCCGACCTGCTCGGCGAGGCCGGGCGATGACGCCGGAGCACGGAGTGTCAGTCCGCGAGGCGGCCGGGCTCGCCGACCTCGAGGCGATCGCCGCCCTCTTCAACCGGGTCTGGGACGGCGCGCCCGACTCCAGCCAGATCACCGTCGCGTTGCTGCGCGCCTTCAGCATGACCGGCAACTACGTCGCCGTCGCATTCGTCGGGGAGCATCTGGCCGGCGCCGCGGTCGGGTTCCTCGCCCCGCACAACGGATCCCTGCACAGCCACATCACCGGGGTCGAGGCGAAGTACCGCGCCCGGCAGATCGGCTATCTGCTCAAGTGCCACCAGCGCGACTGGGCGCTGGGCCGCGGCATCGGCTCGATCACCTGGACGTTCGACCCCCTGGTCCGTCGCAACGCGTACTTCAACCTGGTCAAGCTCGGCGCCCGGGCGACGGACTACCTGCCCGACTGCTACGGCCCGATGCACGACGGGCTCAACCGCGGCGAGGCCAGCGACCGGCTGTTCGTCGAGTGGGACCTGCTCTCCCCCGCCGCCGCCGGGCCGCCCGAGGGCGACCATCGGCCGCTGATCACGGTCCGCGACGACGCGCTCCAGGTGGTGCCGTGGACCGGCGGGCCCGCCTTCGTCCCGGTCCCCGAGGACATCGAACGGGTCCGGGTCGAGAACCCCCTCCTCGCGCGGGCCTGGCGTGCCCACGTACGGGACGCGCTGGCCGGGGCCCTGGCCGGCGGCGCCGAGATCGCCGCCTTCGACCGGCGGCACGGCTATCTGATCACCAACCCAGCCAAGACAGGAGAACGATGAAAGACCACCCGGACGTCGTGACGATCTGCTCCGACCTCATCGCGATCGACACCAGCAACTACGGCAAGGCGGGCAGCAAGGGCGAGCTGGCCGCGGCCGAGTACGTCGCCGGTCTCCTACGCGGGGCGGGGTACGACCCCGAGATCATCGAGTCCGCGCCGACCCGGGCCAACGTCGTTCTCCGGGTCCCGGGCGCCGACCGGTCGCTGCCCGGCCTGCTCGTCCACGGGCATCTCGACGTCGTCCCCGCCGAGCCGGAGCGGTGGACGGTGGCGCCGTTCGAGGGCCGGGTGGCGGACGGATACGTGTGGGGCCGCGGCGCGACCGACATGAAGGACACGGTCGCGATGATGCTCGCCACCCTGCTGCGGTGGGCGGCCGACGCGACCGGACCACGACGCGACGTGGTCTTCGCCTTCGTCGCGGACGAGGAGGAGGACGGTGCCCTCGGCGCCGAGTGGCTGGTGCGCAACCGACCCGAGCTCTTCGCCGGGGTCACCACCGCCATCGGCGAGTCGGGCGGGCGGCCCGTGCCGGTACGGGCGCCCGACGGGACGGTACGGCGGTTCTACCCGATCGCTGTCGCCGAGCGTGGCTCCCTCCACATGCGTGTCCGCGCGACCGGTACGGAGGGCCACGGGTCACGCCCGAACCCGGACAACCCCGTCGCCCGCCTGGTGACCGGCCTGGCCCGGATCTCGGCGCACCGGTGGCCGCTGACGCTGACGCCACCGGTGCGCCGGCTGCTCGACACCGCCGTGCGGACCCTCGGCCTGGACGCCGACCTCTCCTCCGACGAGGGCGTCGAGGCCGTCCTCGACCGGATCGGGCCGCTGCGCGAGTACGTCGAGCCGTCGCTGCGCTGCTCGACGAACGTCACCGTGCTCGACGCGGGCTACAAGTTCAACGTGGTACCAGGCGAGGCGCACGCCGAGATCGACGTACGCTCGCTGCCCGGCACCGAGGACGAACAGCTCGCCATCATCGACGAGTTGCTGGGACCGTCCGTCACCCGGTCATTCCTGTCCTACCGCCCCGCGATCGGGGCCGGCTGGGACAACCCCTGGTACGACGCGATGGCCGCGTCGGTCCTGCGCCACGACCCGGACGGCGTGATCGTCCCGTTCTGCATGGGCGGTGGCACCGACGCCAAGCCGTTCGCCGAGCTGGGGCTGGCGGGCTTCGGCTTCGCCCCGCTCGGTGAGGACCCCGACGGCCGCACACCAGCCGGCATGCACGGCGTCGACGAACGTGTGCCGATCGCGTCCCTGCGCAGCGGCCTCGACGTGCTGGACGACTTCCTGCGCACGGTATGACCCGCTACGGCGCCGCGAACGCCCTGGCGTGGAACCGGCTGCATCCCACCTGACAGTGAGGACGGAGATGAGCGCTTCCCGCCAGGGTCTGCCCCATCGCCTGACTGACCTTGGGTCCTCAACGGGATCCGTCTACCCCGGCCGGGAAGCGCTCATGTGCACTCACCGGACGCGGCACCTGTGACTTCATGGGAGCCTGGCCGGAGGCCCCATCACTGTCTTGTCCGCTTGCCCGGCTGGCCACCGACGGCACTGCACCCTGCCGATAACTACATCCGCCCAGGTCATGGCCATCTGGAGACTTCGCGTCGCGGCACGAGCTCCAACCACCGGGAGAGGGCGAACGCCTGCGGCATGATGATCGGCCATGCTCTTCGTCTGGCCTACCTCACCGTCACGAACACGTTCACCGCGCTGCGATTGCTCCCCATGGGCGACCGGGACAAGGACATCGAGATCCGCGCCCTGCACCACCCGATCACCATCCTCGAACGCCAACTCGGCGCCGACACCAGAGTGCGATTCGCGCCCGAGGACCGAGCCTTCCCTGCCGCGCTCCCGACCTCGCTGCCCCGCGAGGTCCTCCGCCGGGTGCGGCTGCTCATCCGCCCCGACACCGTCTTGCACCGGCATCGCGACCTGATGCGACGTCGTCACGCTCGTACCTGTCGGCCGAAGCGGCCTGGCCACCCACCCACGGTCCGCTCCATCCGTGCCCTCGTCCTGCGTCTGGTTCCGGAGAACCCCGGCTGGGGCTACCGACGCGGTCAATGACCTCCGATCCCCAGGCCGGGGCCGCGTCCCGGCCAGCGGGGTAAAGCCAGACCGGCCGGAGGCCAAAGGAAGGGCCAGGAGGAAGGGCCGCTGGGCGCGCCACGCCGCCTCGGTGGCCCGCTACACGAATACACGCAGGTTGCATGAGATGCCACGGCATTCGGCGCCCCTACGCGTCCTGCTCCAACCTGACTGCGGACTCGAGGCTTTCGACGTTGAGCGCGGTACGTGATTCTCGGCGGGGGTCAGGCGGTGGTGAGCTGGCGGATGAGGGGAAGGAGGATGTCGTCGACGATGGAGGCGATCGCGTCGTCGACCGGCGGGCGGCCGTGGAGCACCACCTCGTTGCGGACCAGGTCGAAGGGCAGCTGGAGCACCCGTGGTGGAAGGTTCACGGCGCGAATCTCGTGCCGCTCCGCCGCTCTGGCCAGGACGGTCGCCGCCGCGTCCCCGCGGGTGGAGCGGGCGATCCAGGCATGCAGGGCGGCGGCGGCGTCCGGGTCGCGGGCCGTTTCGGCGGCCAATCCGGCCAGGACCTCGCCGCGTACGCTGCCCAGCCCCTTCACCGTCTGCCCCAGTAGCTCGATCAGATCCGAGCGCAGGCTGCCGGTGTCAGGGGCCTCCATGCTGGGCGGGGCGGCGCGTTCCATGGCCGCGAGCGCGAGCTCGGCGCGGGTGGGCCATCGGCGGCTGAGCACCGGGCGGCTGGTGCCGGCCAGTGCGGCGACCGCTTCGAACGTCAGCCTGGCGTAGCCGACCTCCTCAAGGATCTGCCAGGTCGCGTCGAGGATGGCGTGCTCCAGTCGCTGTCCGCGTCTTCGGGTGGCCGTCATCGAAACCCTCCTTAAGATTCACATCGCATCTTATGTGTGTTAGCGTGCGAGAGGAAATGAGATACACCTCGCATCTTAAGGAGAGTTTGTGGTCATCACAGCCAGCGTGCACACCGAGGGCGCGCAGATCGTCTACGACCACCAGGGCAGCGGCCCGCTGCTGCTGCTGATCTCCGGCGGTGGCGGCGACGCCGCCCGCCACCGCGGCCTGGCAGCCCTGCTCGCCGAGGAGTACACGGTGGTCAGCTACGACCGGCGGTGCAACTCCCGCAGCACCGGCGACCTCACCCGGGACATGGACATGGCCCAGCAGGCCCGCGACGCCGTCGCCGTGATCCACGCCATGGGCCACGAGCGGGCCTACGTCTTCGGCAACAGCTGTGGCGCCTCCATCGGCCTGGAAATGGCTGCCCACCACCCGGCCGCCATCATCAAACTGATCGCCCATGAGGCGCCGGTCATGTCGATCCTGCCCGACGGCCGTTTCTGGCAGACGTACATGGACGGCGCCCACGACACCTTCGTCAAAGAGGGCGAGGTCGCGGCCATGAAGGTGTTCCACTCCGCTTTCGTCGGCTTCCCGGAGTCCACGATCGCCCGCATCTCGGCGGAGAACATCACCCCGAACAGCCAGTTCTTCCTGTCGCGGGAGTTCCTGCCGATCACGTACTACCTGCCGGACCTCGACCGGATCCGCGCCAACGGGGTGGCGGTGGTCAGCGCGGCCGGGAGCGCCAGCGCCGGCGCGTTCTACGCCCGTACCGCGCCCATCGTCGCCGAACGCACCGGCTGCCCGTACGTCGAGTTCCCCGGCAACCACATCGCCTTCATCAACGATCCCGAACCCTTCGCCCAGGCACTTCGCGATGCCCTGCGTTGACGATTACTCATCCGGCTGGAGGCCGGTCATGACGGAGCACACCAGCGAATCCCTGCCCGAGCTCCCGACGGTCAGGTCCTGCCCGTACCTTGCGGTGGGCGCTGGATCTCGGCGGGCGACATTGGTCGGCGATGGCGTCGACGCAGGACAGGCGCCCTCACACTCACGACGCTCGGCACCTGCACCGACGACCTCACCGCCGCGTACACGCCGATCACACCGGCCGCCTGCCCGGTCGAGGGCGCCCCCCGGTCACGGTTCAGGCCCACCGCATCGAGGTTCCCGCGGGCGGATCGTGGAGCGCTGACGGCGTGGCACTCCTGCAGGCGGTCACGTTCGTCGCGTGGGTAGGCGACGCACAGGTCAGCACCGCGGACGGCGTCTCGACCTTGCACGAGGGGGAATCGGTGTCCTGGTCGGTCGCCGAGGCCGCCCCAGCAGGTCTCCGTGTGGAAGGCGGGCACAGAGTGACCGACGGCGACGGCAACCTGACCTTCACCTGGCCCGCTGGCACCTTCACCGCGCCTCCAGTCGTCGCGATCGCCGGCGAGGCCGGGGCAGGGCACCGGTCGGCGCGCATCGTGTCGAACACGGCGGCCTCGACGGTCGTGCAGGCGCAGGCGGCGGCGGTCGTCAAGGTAATTGGCATTTTGGTACTCGGGTGGGTGCCGCAGCCGCCGGCGTGAGGGGCACGCTCTCGCGGTCGCCCTGTGAGCTGCGAGCGGGGATAGGAGGGGGGAGCAGGCTGCTGGTCCCTGTAGGGGAGAGACCCCTGGCAGTCTCTCCCCCTACAGGGGGATATTTACGTGCGATCGGCACGCAAGGCACGCAACTGCCTAGGATCGCGCAGATGAAGAAGACGATCTTTGGCCTTGCAGCCACGATGCTGACTGCGGCCACCATCACGATGATGCCGTCCGCCGCCCAGGCCGAGCCGCTCCCCAGCGGCTGCAACAGCGGAGTTGGGTATCAGCACGCCTACACCTGGGCGAATTGCTCGGGCGGTGGAGGCTACGTCCGCGCAGTCGCCACCTGTGCTAGCGGCACCGCGAAGAAGAAGGTCTACAGCTCCTGGAAGGTGAACGCGGGCGACAAGCTCGCGCGCACTGCGTACGCTCACTGCCCCAGCTCCTACCCCAAGGCTGTGGGCCACAGCTACGACATCAAGCGCTGATCCGGCCGGCGAGCCAGCGAAAGGGGCCCTCCGACTCTGAGGTCGGCGGGCCCTCCGCGCCTGCTGTCGGCGTACCTGACCAGCCCGATCCGGCACGTCTTCGCCGGTCGGCTGGTCGACTGGGCCCGTGACACCCTGCGCACCACCCTGGACATCGCGCGCAAGCCCGCTGACCAGCGCGGGGCCTCGTGTGGCCGCGCTGCACTTCTTCTTCGGCCCCCGCATATCGCGCATAACCCCAGCCATGCTCTCGGAGTTACGGGCCATCGCCCTCCGATCCGCGACCGCGCGCGGGTGTACCACGGCCAGTCATTCACCGACGAGTTCCAAGCGCTCCGACCCAGAATGCGATCACGAACCCCCGTCGCACCAGGACGACCCGCAGCAAACGCTGCCCCGCCTCTCGCAGGATTCGCTGGAGTGACACATCCGTTCAATCATTTCTGGAGAACGCCTCCCTGGTGGTTCTCATGCTCATCCCGGGCGCGGGGTGGACCACGGCGGCCACCGTCCAGGCGCTGCCTGACATCCGGCCGGCGATCAGCGAGAGCGCCGCGCCGGGAACCGTGACCGTGCTGGCGTGCGAGTCAAGATCTTCCCCTTTCGCCTCCAAGCGGGGGCGGTCCTGCGGAGGGACCTTCGTCTACGACGCCACCGGCGAGGCGGTTCCGGTCATCGCTCACAAGAGAGCGGATCCGGGCGACGTCTACGCCGCCCGGATCACCGCCGACGGCGACAATGCCTTGCTGCGCGGCGGGAAGGGCGTGCCGGCCACCCTTACCCCGGTCTCTCCGGGCCTGCTCATCCTGGGGCTGGTGCTGACGGGCTTGATGTACTTCGCACCGGTGAACACGCTGTGGCCGTTCATGACCGCGACCGGCGCGGCAGCCGTGTCAGGGCTGGTAGGCCAGGTCGCCGGCTTCATCGCGTCCAACACCTGACCGGTCAACCAGCGCCTCGACGCCCCCGGCGTCAGGTCCCCGCCGGCGCGGTCGCCGCCGACACCGAGCCCGTGCACCTGCCGGCTTCGAGGGCTTCGGCTCGCCGCTGGTCGAGGTCGCCGAGGGCGTCGGCTCCGGTGGCTCACTGGTCGGCGTGGGGCTGGTCGCCGGTGCGGTGATCGCCGGTGTCGGATCCGGCGCGCTGGTCATGGGAGGCGATGACGCCGGCATCGTCGGCGTGGTCACGGGAGACGGCGCGGGCGGTCGGCATGGTGGTCGTCTCGGCCGTGGGCGCTGGCACCGGGGCCGAGGGCTGCGCCGTGGTCGGGCTGGCCGAGGTCTTGGCCGGGCCGCTCGCGGGCGAGGTGGGCGGCGCGGCGGCCGTCGTCACGGGCGCGGTCACCGGCGCTCTCGTCGCCGTGCGTTCGAGAGGCGTGCTCTGCGTCGGCGTCGACGCCGGGGTGGCGGTAGGCGCTTCGGTGCCGTACGCGGTTGGCGTCTGCCACACCGGATCGGGGCACACCTCCTCCGCCATCGGATCCCATCGATCAACTGCCGCCTGCTCCACTTCGGCGGACGCCCCTTGCCCAACGCGGCAGGCAGATGTGGCTCCAGCCCCGCCCACTGCGCGTCAGTGAGGGCGTGCCGCCTCATCACCACTACGCCGGCCACGAGGTCTCCGGTGTTTCGTTCTTCTTGGTCGTTGAACCAACTACCGGAGACCTCTTCGTTCAACGATCACCGGCACGCCTCACACACGTGATCTTTCGATACACGGCCTAGGAATCCCTGGTCAGGGTGTAAGTGCGCGTGACCGCGGTGAGATCGCCGTCCTCCCTGGTGGCGGCGACCAGGTCAGGAGGTCGGGGGACGAAGCCCGGCACCGCGGTCAGCCCGTCGGTCTCGGCGATCACCGTAAGGCGGAGCCGGTCCTTCTCCGGTACGCGCACGGTGATCAGGACTCCCGAGGCGGGGATGCCGCGGAAGCGGATCTCGGTGGGCCAGGTGCCGGTCCGTGTGCCGGTGACGGGCACGCTCGCCGTCCCTAACCGGCCGGCCGACGCGGTGGCGTGCGTGATCGGCTGGTCGAGCCGTAGCGTCACCGAGCGCGTGCCCTTCCCTGCGGTCACGCGCAGTTTCAGGGTGTCCCCGCGGTAGGCGAGGACGTCGGCTCGCGGGCCCTCGGCGGCGATCGCCGGCGCCTGCCCGGTCCACAGTGTGCCGCGCGCGTACCCGGGAGGCAGCGCGGAGGCGTCGTGGCCGGACACGTACCGCTCGGTCCACGGCGCCGGGTCCGCGTCGGCGCTGACCCAGTGGGCGGTGCGGGTGACGGCGTCCATGACGTACGCCAGATGCGTGCGCCGCGGCCGGTCCGTGTCACAGTCGTCCACCACGAACCCGGCCGCGACCAGCCCCGCCACGAGGAGAAGAGCCGTCAGGGGCGCCGCGAGCACAGCGGCCCGCTTCGGCCGGACGGCGGGATCAGGCAGGAACAGCTCCGCGATCGGCACGACGACCAACCCGGACAGGGCCAGCACCAGCGCGCCCACCCCACCGAGCGCCAGCCCCATCCCGTCGAAGACGTCCCCGGCCAAGGACGGCAGCAGCATCGCGGCCGTGACCGGGCCCAGCATCGCCACGACCGTCCGTGCCCAGGCAGGCGCGCGGAGCACGACCGCGGCCAGCCACCCGAGCGAGCCCAGCAGCGCCGGCAGGGCGAACAGGAAGGACGCCCCCGGAGCGACCTGGGCGCACAGCACGCCCAGCCCGGCAAGCCAGATCAGCGCCCCGACCGCCAGAGCCGCCGGACCCAGCCTGCGGCGCAGCACCAGGTACCAGCCGAGGACCGCCAGCGCGCACAGCGCCGCGATCGCCGCCTGGTACGGCCGCGGCCGGTGCAGCAGCCCGCCCATCGCGTCGTAGGCGGGCCGCCAGGCAACCAGCAGCTCCCACAGCACCTGCGCCAGGACGGCCGACACCGCCAACGGCACCAGCGCCGAGACCGCCGCCGCGAGCAGGCGGGGCAAGCTCAGCAGCCGCCTGACCCGGGCCACCACCGCCAGCCCCGCCACCGCGACGACGGCCAGCCCCGCCAGCGGCCAGACGAGCCCTCCGGGGTACGTGATCATGGTTCCGAGCGCGCGGAAGTAGGTGACGTCGTGATCGGAGGTCAGCGTCCGCAGGTCCGTGTCTCCGAGGGTGCGCGCCAGCGCCAGCATGTTGCTGCCGTGGTGCTGGAGGCTGCCTGGGTTGAGGTTGGCGATGGAGTCGCCCGCGGTGTGGTACAGCGAGGAACGCTGGATGTAGGCGAAGTTCATGCCGGTGAAGCCGGCCTTGGTCAGCGGGGTGAAGTCGGTGTTGTTCGGCAGCAGCCGATACAGCTCCACCATGGCCGAGTGGCCGCGTGGGGCCGGGACGGCGCCCGCGAAGGTCTCGACCAGGCGGGCGTTGTTCGCGGAGGTCTCGAACATCATCGAAGGGCCGCTGACCCCGCGGGCCTCCCAGTTCAGCAGTACGCCGCCGGCCTTGCCCAGGGGGTGTTCGCGGACGAAGGCCTCGGCGCCGAGCACGCCGTCCTCCTCGCCGTCCGACATGAGCAGCACGATGTCGTTACGCGGGCCGGGACCGCCGCGCAGCGCCCGGACGGTCTCCAGCATCGCGGCCACCGCCGCGCCGTCGTCGGAGGCGCCCGGTCCCATGGCCGCGGAGTCGTAGTGAGCGGCGATGAGCACGGTGCCGGTCGAGTTCGTACCCCGTAGGTGGCCCACGACGTTGTCGACCTGGCCGAACGTCGCCAGCCCCGCTGCGGAACGCGCACCGACGGCGCGTTGGATCTCGACCTGGAGCCCTGCCGCGCGCAGCTGTGCGGCCAGGTAGTCCCGGGCCTGGTCGCCGGCCGGGCTGCCGATGGGCCGTGGTACGGCGGCGAACTCCTTCAGGTGAGCCAGCGCGCGCCCGGCGCTGAACCGGTCGGCCGGGGCGGTGGCCGGCAGGGGTTGCATGGTGCTGTCCGCCATGGCTGTGAACATGACCACCGCGGCCAGGGCGAGCAGGGCTGCTGAACCGGCCAGCAGCCGGCGCGGCACATCGAACAACTTTCCCATCATGACCAGGCACGGTAGGCCGGGCCGCTACCCCGGCGGAATGAGGCGCCCGCCCGTCCAGACCTGCGGTTTTCCGCAGGTCTGAGCGGCCGTGCGCCTCATTGCCGCCCCCTCCGGGTCTATGTAAGGCTTATAGTCCGACTTATTCGGTTACCGGGACGAGGTGAAGCGTGCGGATCTCCATCACCGACTACGCGGTCGGGGCGACTCTGGCCGGCGATCTGGCCAACACCTCGCCGACTGTGCGGGGCGAGGCTCTGCCGACCCCGGACGCGTTGGCGGAGTTCCTCGCGGGGCACGGGCTGCGGCTCGACGCCGTGGCGGATGGGCGCCTGCCGAGCGACGACGACGTCCGCGAGGTTCACCTGCTGCGCCGGGAGGCGCGCGGCGTCGTGGAGACCGAGACGGAGGACCAGGCCGTCGCGGGCGGCGCCGTACTGGCCGGGCGGGCGGGGCTCCGGCCGGTGCTGGAGCGCGATCCGAGCGGACGATGGCAGTGGCACGTACCGACCAGGCCGGGCGCGCCACTGGCCGAGGAGCTGGCCACGTTCATCGGCATCGGGCTGCTCGGCGCCGTCCGGGCGCTCGGGCACGACCGGTTCCGCGCCTGCGCCGCCCCGGGCTGCCGCGGGGTGTTCGTCGACATCAGCCGCGGTGGACGCCGCGTCTACTGCACGCCCGACGTGTGCGGCAACCGGATCAATGTCGCGAACCACCGCGAACGGCGGCGACTTGGCAGCGCCGCCGGCTGAAGGGCACCGCCCCACCTTACGCAAGACATGAGGAGAACCCCCATGAACGACCCCATGGACAGTACGGCCGCCCGTCCGCTGGGCGGGCCGCCGCTCGTAGGTGCCTTCCGGCTCCCCGACGGCACCTGGATCCGCGGCCGTGGCCTACGCCATCCGCTGCCGGAGGGGCCCAGGCCCGATTTCGGCCTTTACCTGGGCTCCGACGGGCTCCGCCGCCGCCACGAGGACGAGCTGCGGTGGCCGCACTCCTGGATCCGGTGGCCCGACTTCCGGCTGCCCCGCGACCGCGACGCGGCCGTGCGAGAGATCCGCGCGCTGTACGAGCGAGCGCGGACGGGAGCCGCGGTGGAGGTCGCCTGTGGGGGCGGCGTCGGCCGCACCGGCACCGTCGTGGCCTGTCTGGCCATCCTGGCCGATCTCGACCCGGCCGATGCCGTCGCCTGGACCCGCGAGCACCACCACCGCCGGGCCGTCGAAACCCCATGGCAGCGCCGCTGGGTGCTTCGCTTCCCGCCGCCCCTCAGCTCGGACTCCCGCGACTAGGCCGTGTCAGGTCGTCGAGCTTGGCGGTCATCGTCCACATGTCGCCGACGACGGCGTCGTTTTCCGGCGGAAAGGTTTCGCCTGAGTCAGCGAAGTTCCTGGGCGGCAACGTCCGCATCAGCGGCGTACTCGCGGTCGTCGAGGTCATGCAGTACTTCCTCGTCCCGCTGGTGCTCTTCAACGGCACCGGCGACCCCGGCGGCGCGACCCGCTTCTTCAACCTCTACCTGTACCAGACCTTCTTCACCTACCAGGAGATGTCCTACGGCTCGACGCTGGCCCTGGTGCTGTTCCGCCGGTCCAGGCGGTGGGTCCACTACACGAGCGAGAGGTGACCCGGTGACCCCGACCCCGGCCCGCCGCATCCGGACGGCGCTGATGACGATCGTGATGTTCGGCATCGTCGTGGCGTTCCTGTCGCCCCTCGTCCAGATGACGCTGTCGTCGCTGAAGAGCGAGCTGGACCGGGTGACCAGCGCTCTGCCTGGACCGGTGATCCTGTCCGACCGCCCGGTACGGCGTCTTCCACGCCAAGTCGGTGTTCACGAAGGACGGCCACTTCGAATCGATGGTGGCGGACCCGGACGGGGAGTGGCACAAGGACGAACGCCGGGCCTGGTTCAGCCCGCCGCCATGGGCCGAGTCGCGGCTCCCCGACGCGGCGACCGAGCGACGGCCGCGGGCTCCGCCACACCCGCCGGGGAGGAGCCGGCCGTTTCTGATCGGCGATTGGGTGTGTCCTACACGTCCGGCTGGCGCGAGGAGGCGCGGTGGGAGAACCGGTCCGAGTACGAAGACTGATGGACGCCGAAGGGCAGAAGCTGCAACAGATCGTCCGCCGGGGCAACACCAGTTCGGTCCGGTACCGGCGGGCAATGATCGTGTTGGCTTCGGCAGGGGGGAACACCGTCGCGTGATCGCGCGCCCGGTGGCCGCCGATGAGGACACCGTCCGCGCGCAGGCTCTACCCCTGGCCGCGCAGGAGCAGAGCCATGTCGCAGCGTGGCCTCGGGTCAGTCCGTGAAGACCAGCTTGGAGTACTGGTATTGGGTCTTGCCGTTCTCGTCGCCGTTATGGACCCGGCCCGTCATGACCTGGTTGGAGGGCGCCATCGAGGTGTGGCTGCTCTCCTTGTACTGGTCGCTCCAGATCGGGCCGGTCACCTTCACCTGGCGGTTCTGCCAGTACAGCGCGGCGGTGCGGTACCTCGTGGGGCCGTTCTCGTCCTTCTCGTGCCATCTGCCGACCAGCACATGGTCGGCCGGGGCGACGATATAGCCCGCGCTCTCCTTGCGAGGCTGGGTCCAGTCACCGGAGTGCACGAAGACCTGCTGCCCGTTGATGTAGATCGTTCCGCAGTAGTACGTGGTCGGGGCGTTCTCATTGCCGTAGTGCCTGCGGCCGGTGAGCACCTGGTTCACCGGGCAGATGAACTGGGAGTTCGTCTCGGACGGCATCGTCTTGGTGGAACCGGCCCGGACCTCGATCGTGTAATCGGCGGCCGCTGCGGGAGAACTCATGGTCACGGCCGCCAGCGCGGCGACGGCCAGCGCGGCGGACACGGTCGTGCGGTGTTTCGTCATCGTCTTTCCTGCTTTCTCGTGCCAGTACGTCTGTGGGTTCAGCCCGCGAAGGTCACCGTCGAGTACTGGTACTGGGTCTTGCCGTTCTCGTCCCCGAGGTGCAGGCGGCCGGTCATGACCTGGTTGTGTCCAGCGGTCCAGGAGTGGTTGCTCTCCTTGTAGATGCCGCTCCAGGTCTTGTTGATCAACTGCACCTGCCGCCCCTGCCAGAACAGCGTCGCGGGGCGGTACCGCGTCATGCCGTTCTCGTCACCGGTGTGCATCCGCCCGGCGATCGCGGTGCTCCCCAGGGCGGGTTCGTAGAAGGAGTCCTTCTCCTTCTTCTCCGGACTCCAGTCGAGCAGCGACACCCTGACCTGCTCACCGTTGATGAAGATGAAGCTGCAGGTATACGTGGTGTCGGCGTTCTCATCGCCGTAGTGGCTGCGACCGGTGAGCACCTGGTTCGTCGGGCAGGTGAAATTCGACCGCCACTCCTTCACCGTCTCGACGTGAGCGCGCTGAACGCTGATCGTCACCGCCGAGGCCGACGCCGCCGAGACGGGCGCCATCGCCACGATCGCCAGCGCGGCTACCGCCGTCGCGACGGGCATGGCCTTACGAAGCATTTCCATTACTTGCTGGATCCCCCTGTGTTGCCGCGAATGGATCTCATCCGCCCCACAGGTCTAAAAGATCATGCTTGATAACGCCTTGGACTTAACTTGGACGGTTGAGGGTCAGCCCCTCTTACCAGAGCGCTCCTGTTCGATCCACTCCCGCAGAGCGGCGGCTGCGCGCTGCGGCGGACGAGCATGCCCGGCGCGCCGAGACCCTGCGGGCCGCGGCCGCTGATGCCGACCTCGCCCGCGAGCGTGCCGAGCATGACAGCCGTCAGGCTCAGGCCCGGGCCGAGCCCGCCGAAGGCCGCGCCGAGACTGCCCGGCAGGAGGCGGCCGACGCGCGTTGGGCCCTGGTCGTGGCCCAGGGAGGAGCCTGTCCGGTGCCAGAACTGATTGCAGCGGGTCTGACCTGGTCTTCCAGGCTTGCCTCTCGTGCTGTTACGCCTTCTGTATCGGCTGGTGGTCAGGGTGTTCGGCTGGCTGGTGCTGCTCGCACGGGGCAGTGCTTCCAAAGAGGTGGAGATCTTGGTGTTGCGGCATGAGGTCGCGGTGCTGCGTCGCCAGGTCCCCCAGCCCAGGCCGGCCCGGGCCGATCGGGCGCTGCCGGCCTGGCATCGCAGGCTCGTCAAGAAGAAGTGGACCTACCCCGCCAAACAGGGCCGGCCCCTGATCTCTGAAGAGATCCGCGATCTGATCGTCCGATTGGCTCGGGAGAATCCACGCTGGGGACATCGGCGCATCCAGGGTGAGCTCCTCGGTCTTGGCTACAGGATGGGAGAGGGGACGGTCCGCCGGGTCCTGGCGGCGGCGGGATTGGGGCCCGCGCCGCGCCGGGCTTCACCGACCTGGCGCCAGTTCCTCATCTCTCAAGCCTCCGGCATCCTGGCATGCGACTTTCTCCACGTCGACACGGTGTTCCTCAAGCGCCTGTACGTGTTGTTCGTCATGGAGATCGAAACACGGCGCGTGCACATCCTCGGTGCCACGGCAAATCCGACCGGCGCCTGGACGGCGCAGCAGGCACGCCGTCTGCTGACGGGACTGGGCGAGCGAGCCGACAGGTTCCGGTTCCTGATCCGGGACAGGGACGGCAAGTTCGGCAGAGCATTCGACGAGGTGCTCATCGGCGCGGACGTGCGCGTCCTGAAGATTCCGCCGCGCTCGCCACGGGCGAACGCGTTCGCCGAGCGAGTCGTCGGCACACTTCGACGCGAATGCCACGACCACCTGATCATCTATGGTGAACGGCACCTGCGTACACTGTCACCGGGCTGACCAGCGAGTACCGCAGAGTAGCCTGACCGCCTTGCAAATGCCCAGCTCAGCAACAGCATCGGCGTTTGGCGCCGCACAGGACATCGTGGTCGACGGTGGCTGGTTCACCGCCGCGCCGTACCTCGGCAACGAGAGGTCACGCCACATGCTGAGCCTGCTGAAGAAGAAAGGCATCCAGGGCTTCTTCAGGCGCTCCAAGTAACGCCCCTCGCCCGGACCGACGGGCCCATGGTGGATCTGCGAAGAGAAGATCCAAGGCGCGCTTGACTCCGGCGATCGAACGGAGCGGCGACCTCAGGTGAGCGCCTCGCGGAGGACGCGAACAGCCTTCGGCCCGACTCCGTGCAGCGCCAGCAGTTCGGCGTCGGTCAGTGCGGCGACCTGGGTGAGCATGGTGATGCCTGCGCCGGCGAGGGCTCGGGTGGCGGGTCCTCCGATGGCCTTGGGCAGGTCGCCGACCTCACCGGGCGTCGCGTCGTCCCCCGCGGCCACTCGCGTCGCCAGGTGCCTCGGTGCCTGCGCGAGCCAGGCGCGACGCACCCAGTGGTTGAGCTGCTGACCGTTGATGTCTCCGATCGGGACACGAACGCCGACCGGCGTCGCGTCGCGATCCAGCCGCTGCGCTGCCGGATGCGCGGCAAGCGCCTCTTCCGCATCCGGCGCGGGGAGACGGAGTTCCACCAGGTTGTCCTTGCCCATCGACGCGAACCGTTTGCCATGCACCGTGAACGCGACGATTCCTCGGTCGATGACGTGCTCGGCCGTCTCGGGACAGGAAAGGGCGGCCTTGCGAAGCTGGGCGAAGGTCGTCATCCGCCCAGCCTGGCATATCAGCCCCGTTCCCGAGGCCGCGCTGCCGAACCTCGTCACCCGGTGGGAACTGCCGCCGTCGCGGCCCAGGTACCTCAGCGGCCCAGGTACCTCACCGGACCGCCGTCAGGCTCTAGGGAACGGCCTTGAGCAGCCAGAGCTCGTTCTCGTCACGACCCTGGTCGAACTGCACCACGCGCGCGCCCGGGTCGGTGGAGGCGTTCGCGACTGCCAGCACCTTGCCTGAGTGCTTGGCGATGAGCCGGTAGACGCCCGGCTCCTGCTCCTTGAGGTACCAGATCTGGCTGGGGCTGCCGTTGATGCTCCACTGCATCGCGAAGTCGGAGTTCTGGTTCGCCAGGGTGACGTCCAGGGCCTTGCCGGAGTGTTCGGCGATGAACTTGTAGCCGCCATCGGCGGGTTCCAGGCGGAAGATCTGGTTGGTCCGGCCGTGCGGGGTCCACTGGATCGCCCAGCCACCGTCGGCCATGTCCATAAAGGTCCTCTCGAACGGGAGCGGGAGGTGGCGGTGCGTCGCCTCGTCTCCAAAGAGACGATTACGCACGCGAAATCCCCCTCCGGCCGTGACCGCTCCCGGACAGAGGTCCCGCTGCAGAAAGGCGGCGGTAGCCCCCTCGACCACCGCTCCCCCACCGCTCCCCCGCGCGCCCACCACCCGGCGCTGCCCGCCCTGGCGCGCGGCGCGTGCTGGTGGGGCAGGCCCTACCAGGATGTAGCCGTCCATGCCAGTGAGCATTGGGCAGCCGGCGGGATCGTTTACTGTGATCGCCGCCCATAACGTGATGACCAGCGCCGATACGGCGCTGCATCACCATTCGGGAGAAGTCACTTCATGCGCATCACGTCCAAGCCCCTCGCCCTCGCTCTCGCCGCCGCCACCGCCGGCACAGTCCTTGCCACCGTCCCGGCGCACGCCGCCCAGGCCACGACGCCGAGCACAACAGCCTCGCTGCAGAAGGCGATGGACGCACTAGTCGATACCGGCAACATGGCAGGAGTGCAGGCCAGGCTCACCGAGGCCGGCAACCAGCGCGTGCTGCGCGCCGGGACCGCCCGAATCGGCGTCAGCCGCCCCGTCCCGGCTGACGGGCTGTTCCGCATGGGCAGCGCCACCAAGGTCTTCACTGCGGCCACCGTGCTGCACCTGGCCGGCGAGGGACGCATCAAGTTGGACGAGCCCATCGCCACCTACCTGCCCGGGCTGCTGCCACGCGAGAACGACATCACGGTGCGGATGATCCTGCAGCACACCGCCGGGATCCTCAGCTACACCGACATGCCGGAGTTTCCCACCGTCGGCGAGCCGTACCTGAAGCTGCGCTTCACCCGGTTCACCGACGAGCAGCTGGTGGCGGCCGCGCTGGCCAAGCCGCTGAACTTCGAGCCCGGCACGCGCTTTTCCTACTCCAACACCGGCTATCTGGTGGCCGGGATGCTGATCAAGGCGGTGACCGGCAACAGCTGGCAGAGCGAGGTCACCAAGCGCATCATCAAGCCGCTGGGCCTGCGCGACACCTCCGCTCCCACCTCCTCCACCTCCATCCCCGGGCCGCACGCCCACGGCTACATCAAGAAGAGCACCGGCCAATACGTCGACATCAGCCGACTCAACCCGAGCATCGCCAGCGCCGGCGGCGCGATGATCACCACCACCAAGGACCTGACGACCTTCCTCCACAGCCTGGCCACCGGCAAGGTCATCAAGCCCGCCCAACTCACCGAGATGAAGAAGGGCCTGTTCGTCAACTCCCAGATCGGCGCGTACGGCCTGGGCCTGAGGGTGCAGTCCACCAGCTGCGGAAAGCAGATCATCGGCCACACCGGAGGCATCCCCGGCTACCTCACCGCCGCCTACACCACCCCCGACGGCCGCACCACGCTGGCCCTGTCGGTCAACGAGAAGCAGCCGCAAACCGACCAGGCTCCCTTCGAGAAGGCGATCGACGCCGCCTTCTGCGCCTGAGACCGCCCCTGCCCCGAGGGTTCGACCTCTGGGCAGGGTGCGCGTCTGACGGCATCCTGGGCGGAGGAACCTGCGGGCAGCCGTCAGCACGAGCAGAATCTTGCGGCGACACAGGCTCATGGCCACGTCCCGCCCCCGCCGTCAGCCCGTGCCCGGGAGACGTTCCCTACGAGCAGGGGCAGCCGCCATCTCTTCCCCGCCAGCCCTGCACATCCCGATCGCAGGTTCCTCACCCCCTCCCGTCACGCCACACCGTCACCAAGGAGAACCGATGTCGCCGTCCCACCCCACCAGAGCCGCCCTCACGCCCCCGCCGGCCACCCCCCGATGGCGCCGCGCCGTGGCCCCGGCCACCGCGGCCGCCGTCGCCCTCAGCGCCCTGGGCCGGTACGAGCAGGCGCTGCGCGATCTCGCCGCGGTCACCGTCGTCTTCGCCGCCCCCGACCTGATCGAGGCGGCCGTCCGCGCCGAGGCGCCCGACCGCGCGGCGGACGCCTACGCCCGGTTCGCGGCCTGGGCCCGGGCGGCCGACCGGCCATGGGCCCGCGCGGTCGCGCTGCGCTGCCGTGGCCTGCTGAGCCCGGCCCAGGAGGCGGGCGAGCACTACGCGCGCGATCGACCTGCACCGGCAGGGCGGCCGGCCGTTCGAACGCGCCCGCGCGTAGCTGCTGTACGGCGCGTGGTTGCGCCGCGCGCGGCGCAGGGCCGAGGCGCGTCCGCCGCTGCGGTCGGCACTGGAGATCTTCAACCGGCTCGGCGCCGCGCCGTGGGCCGAGCGTGCCCGTGCCGAGCTGCGCGCCACCGGGACAGCGCACCCGCCGCCCGTCCCGCCGACGCGCTCGCGGCGCTCACTCCTCAAGAGCTCCAGATCGTACGGCTGGCCGCGGCGGGGGTGAGCAACCGCGACATCGCCGCGCAGCTGTTCCTCAGCCACCGGACCGTCGAGTACCACCTCTACAAGGCCTATCCCAAGCTCGGCATAGGCTCCCGGCAGGAGCTGGCGAGCCTGGTGTGAACCGACCCCGGTGGTGACTACCGTGGCGCCACGGATTCGGGCCGGTGGGGCCGCCTCCTAGCGTTACGGCCATGGAACACGTGAACGTCGCGATCATCTACTACAGCGCCACCGGCACAGTGCACGCGCTGGCCCAGGCCGCCGCCGAAGGTGCGGAGAAGGCGGGCGCGCGCGTACGGCTGCGCAAGGTCGCGGAAACGGCGCCGGCCGCGGCGATCGACTCCAAGCCGACCTGGGCCCAGCACCTGCGCGACACCGCCGACGTCGCCGAAGCCGGCCACGACGACCTGCAATGGGCCGACGCGGTGTTGTTCGGCACCCCCACCCGCTTCGGCAACCCGGCCGCCCAGTTGCGGGCCTTCATCGACACCACCGGCCCGCTGTGGATGCAGGGCAAGCTGTCGGACAAGGTGTACTCGGCCTTCACCGCCTCCAACACCGCGCACGGCGGGCAGGAATCCACCATCCTGGCGCTGAGCCACACCTTCTACCACTGGGGTGGCGTCATCGTGCCGCCGGGCTACACCGACCCCATCCAGTTCCGGTCCGGAAACCCCTACGGCGCCTCCCACGTGGCCGGCGACGGCCCGCCCACGGAGCTGGCCCTGCAGGCCGCCGCCTACCAGGCTTTCCGCGTCACCGAGATCGCGGCCGCGCTCAAGGCCGGACGGCGATGATGTCGGAGGAGTCCGCGATCAGCGCACTGCTGGAGATGCGCGCCGACGCCTGCCGGGTCAAGGACGTCGATCGGTTGATCGCGCTCTACGCTCCCGACGTCGTGTACTACGACGTCGTCCCCCCGATGAGGTTCGCCGGGCTCGATGAGGCCCGCCGCAACTTCGTCCGCTGGTTCGGGGAGTACGACGGGCCCATCGCGCTGGAGACCCGCGAGTTGGTCGTCGCGGCGGGCGTGGACGTCGCGTTCGCGCACATGCTCCACCTGGACAGCGGGAAACGCAGGAACGGCCTCCAGACGTCGATCTGGGTGAGATCGTCCCTCGGGTTCCGGCGGGTGGGGGGACGGTGGTTGATCACCCATGAGCACGTCTCGGTGCCGATCGACCCGCGGACCCTGCAGGCGTGGCTCCCGCCGGAAGGCTGAGGTGGTGCGGGGAGGATGGGAGCTGTGGACACTCAAGTGAGAACCCGCGTCTCTGGGAACCGGCGGACAGCCGTTGGCGCTGAGAACGATCAGGAAGCGCTCGGGTCTCCTATGTCTCGTTCATCGAGGTGTCATCGCTGGACGGCGACGCTGCCAGCGATCACCCGAAGCCTGGAGGCCGAGGCGATCGACGACGCCCTCGATCTGAGCGCGCTGCCGATGGTCACCAGGCTGATCAGCCCGGCCCGTCGCAAGTCCGCCGACGAACGTGCGGATGCCACCCCGGGCTGAGCGAATCCTGCGTCCAGGCACCGCTGCAATCCCGGGGAAGTCTCCACCGGAATACACAAGGATCATTGTGCAACAGATCTTGTACATATACTGTCCATCGTATGATCACCGATTCGCGGGTGCTCGCCGCCATGGCGCATCCCCTGCGCCGCCGCCTGCTCGACCTGCTGAAACTGGAGGGCCCTGGCACTGCCAGCAGCCTGTCGGGGCACACCGGCGAGGCCGTCGGCAACCTCAGCCACCACCTGCGGGCCCTGGCCGCCGCAGGGCTGATCGAGGAGGCCCCTGAGCTGGCCCGCGATCGGCGCGAGCGGTGGTGGCGCCGTACCACCCCCACGCTGCGCTGGTCCTCGGCCGACTTCACCGGCGACGCCGCCGGGGAGACGATCGCCCGCGCCCTGGAGTCACTCAACCTGGAGCGGCAGACCGGGCACGTGCGGCGCTGGGCCGACCAGCCTCAGGAGGAGCAGGAGCGCTGGCCGCTCGGCCCGTTCTCCACGGAGGGGTGGCTGCGGGTGACCGACGAGGAGCTGGCCGACTTCGCCGCGGAGCTGCAGGCCGTCATCGACAGGTGGGCCGGGCGTGAGCTGCCCGACGACGGCCGCGAGCGCGGTACGGTCTTCACCTTCGCCAGGGCCGTGCCGGGGCGTCCGTGACCCGCACTCCGGGGAGCCGGTTCGGCCTGCTCCAGCACAGGGACTTCCGGCTGTTGTGGATCGGCGAGAGCGCCAGCAGCCTGGGCAGCGCCGTCACCACCGTGGCACTGCCCCTGGTCGCGATCACCGTCCTGGAAGCCTCGGCGTTCGAGGTCAGCCTGCTGTCGGCGGCCGCCTGGCTGCCGTGGCTGCTCATCGGGCTGCCCGCGGGCGCCTGGATCGACCGCCTGCCGCGCCGCCGGGTGATGCTCGCCGCGGACTGGGTGTCGCTGGCCGCCTTCGTGAGCGTGCCGCTGGCGGCGGTGGCCGGCCGGCTGACGGTCGGCCAGCTCCTGGCCGTCGCGCTGGTCGCCGGGATCGCCAAGGTCTTCTTCGCCACCGCCTACCGCGCCTACCTGCCCTCCCTCGTCGCGGGGCACGACCTGCTGGAGGCCAACGCCAAGCTGCAGGGCAGCGAGCAGGTGGCCAACCTGATGGGTCCCGGCCTGGCCGGGCTGCTCGCCCAGCTCCTCTCGGCGCTCGGCGGGCTGGTCGTCGACGCCGTGACCTTCGCCGTGTCGGCGCTCTGCCTGTCACGCATCAGGCATGCCGAGCCCGTCCCCGAGCGGTCGCGGCGCCGGCTGCTGCCGGAGATCCGTGAGGGGGTGCGCACGGTCGCGCACGACCCGCTGCTACGCGGCAACACCCTGTACGGCTGCGTCGCCAACCTGGCGCTGACCGGCTACCAGTCGCTCCTGGTCGTCTTCCTGATCGGCGAGATCGGCGTGAGCCCTGGCGTGACGGGGGTGCTGATCGCGGCCACCAGCCTGGGTGGGGTCGTCGGCGCGGCGGTGGCGCGGCGGATGGCGACGCGTTTCGGCAGCGCGCGGGCGGTACTGCTGGGCAAGGCCGGGCTCGCCCCGGTCGGGCTGCTGATCCCGCTGGCCGACCAGGGGGTGGGGCTGGTGGTGTTCGTCATGGCCGGGGTCGTGATCGTCGCGGGCATCGTGGCGGGCAACGTCGTCTTCTCCGGGTTCGTGCAGGCGTACGTGCCCGATGCGTTGATGGGCCGGGTCTCGACGAGTGTGCAGGTGGTGACCTTCGGCGCCATCCCGTTGGGAGCGGTGCTGGCTGGGGCGCTGGCGGAGGCGTTCGGGGTGCGGGCGGCGCTGTGGGCGATGCTGGCGGTGTTCGCGCTCAGCGGGCTGATCCTGCTCGCCAGTCCGCTGCGGCGCCTGCGCGACCTGCCCACCGGTCGGTTGCCCGGCCCCGCGACCACCGAACCGGACGTACGCGTCTCAAGCTCATCCAGTCCATGCTGAGGCACGCGCGACAGGCGACCACGGCGGATATCTACACGCATGTTCTCGCCGAGGTCCAGAAGGGCGCGACCGACAAGATGGACGGCGTCCTGGCGAGCCTCACCAAACCGCGGTCGAGGCGCAGGAAGACGGCGCTGTGAGCGCGTTGCTACATGCGTTTACGCGGTCTTGATCTCGCCAGCGATCAAGGAACCGCCTGGTCAAGATAAGCGCGCCCTGCAGGATTCGAACCTGCGACCGTCGGATTAGAAGCAAGATCTTTAAGTGCCGTACTGTGCCAGCCGGTGACGATTCCTCCCACCAAAGCGCGTTCTGCGTGTCACGCGGTGTCGGGTCCTGACGATGCGTGACGGGGCGTACGAGCACGCACCGAGCACGACCGCCGTCCTGTTGGGTCATTGCATCATGGCTCCCTGAATGGATCCCGCGCTCCGGCCATGCCGACACCATCGACAGAGGGCTCGCCGCGCTCGACACGTGTTCTAACCCGTACACCACTCCCGTGGACGCAACTCACCTGAAAGGCTGAAGCCACAAGAACATTCCCTACAACGGAATATCCGTAATTCCCGAACGCCATCTTTCGATTTCCGGGACATAGATCCGAAATGCTCACTACGCTGTTCTTCCGCCCGCGCGGTCGGCGGCGCGTCACACATGGCGACTGGGGAGGATCCTTGTACCTGGAAGTTCCGCTTAGCGACGGCCGAGCATTTCTCGTCGAGAGCGACACCGGTCAAGGAGTCGTCCGAGCCGGGCGGGGCAGGGACGCGGTCCAGGCGTCGGTGGAGACGTTCGAGGAGAGTCTGGCCAGAGTGGGACAGATCTCCGAAATGATCGTACAAAGATTCACCGCTCTCGAAGGCGGCCCCGACCATGTTCGCGCCGAGTTCGGCATCAAGTTCTCGGCGGAGACGGGCATGGTCGTCGTGAAAGGCACCGCCGACGCCCATTTCGTCCTCGAACTCGAGTGGAGCCGCTCCACGGCGGAGTGAGCCGATTCAGGGGGAGACAGCGGTGGGATCGGGCTGGGAGACGGCGATCGCGCGAGTGCTGGACGGCGACCGTCCCGAGGGCGCCGCATTTCTCATCGCCGACCGCTACCTGCTGACCTGCACCCACGTCGTGGCCGGAGTGGCCGGCCGGACAGCCGACGAGGCTCTGCCGGTGGGCCACAGCACGATCGTGGACTTCCCTCTGTCGGGGGATCGGGGCCCGCGGGAGGCCCGGGTCTGTTTCAGCAGTCCGGTCGGCGCCGACCTGGGCGGAGATCTCGCCGTACTGAAACTGACCGGCGATCCTCCTCCCGACGCCGTGCCGCTCAGGTTGGCGGACGTCGACGGCCTGGCGGGCCACCGATGGCGGGCGTTCGGGTTCCCCACCCGGAGCGGCATCGGAAAGGACGCCGGCGTTTGGAGTTCGGGGCTGGTCGAAGGCCGGGAGGCCACCGGCTGGTGGCAGCTGAGGGCCGACCCGGATGCCGCATTCCCGCTCGCTCAGGGCTTCAGCGGCGGGCCAGTCTGGGACGAGGAATTGGGAGCCGTCGTCGGCATCGTCGTCACAGTCGAAGCGGACGCCCGCCTCCGCACGGGATACGCCTTGACGGTGGCGTCGGTCGAACGCGACTGGCCAGAGTTGCGCAGGGCGCTGCTGGCTGGCAATCCATACCGGGATCTGTCGGCGTTCACCGAAGAGGACGCCTCCGTGTTCTTCGGCCGGGAGCACGAGACGCGGCGGCTGATCGATTTGGTGGAGCGCGACAACGTGTCGCTCGTGCCGGTTCTCGGTGCTTCCGGGGTGGGCAAGTCCTCGTTGGTGAACGCGGGCCTGGTCAGTCACCTGCTCGGCTCGGGGCGTTACCTCGTCACCCGTATCCCTCATGGTCAGCGGTACACAGCAGAGGAACTACTGGCCTGGGCACTTGTGTCGCCCATTGATGAGGGGAGGCAGGACGACTCCGCATGGCATGCCCGGTGGCGGAATCTGGTCGGGCGACTCGGAAACGACAACGAGTCGGCCATAATTGTTGACCGGTTGCTGGCGTGCCGGCCGCGGGGCACACGCCTCCTGGTAATCGCGGACCAATTCGAAGGACTTCTCACCGAAGCGCCCGACGTGGCTTCGCGTCTGGACTCCCTACTCGGCGCGCTCACCGTGCGGCGAGCGGACGGACGTCGAGCCGTTCAGGCGGTGGTGGTCTCCAGGACCGACTTCCTGCGCCATATGGAGGCGCTTCCGCACATCGCGGCAGCATGGAACGCCACGCAGGTGGTGATCCCGCCCATGACCCGGGATCAACTGCGCGAAGCCGCCACGCGCCCCCTGGAGGGATTCGGCGGCGTACGCTTCGCCGAAGGCCTGCTCGACCGCATCCTGGACGACACCCCGGCAGGTGCGGCCGGACTGCCGCTGCTCGAATTCACCCTCGACCGGTTGTGGCAGCACCAGCGGCGCGGCGAGCTGACGGCACGGTCGTATCATGCTCTGGGCGCGGTGGGCGGCGCGCTGGCCGCCACCGCCGAGAAGGCACTCTGGTCATGGGCGGACCCCACCGAACAGGCGGTGCTCGAACGGATCTTCATCCAGCTGGTCCGGCCCGGCGCCCTGCTCGACGCGGGCGAACGCGCCCCGGACACCCGCCGTGTGGCCGACCGGGACCAGTTCGGCGCCGTCGAGCAGGCGCTGATCCAACGACTGGCCACCACGCGACTGGTGGTCTCGACCCGGCGGCCTACCGGCGTCCACACCGTCGAACTCACCCACGAAGCCCTGCTGTCCGCCTGGCCCAGGCTGGCCGCCTGGGTCGAGGCGAACCGGGAGTTCCGCCTCTGGCAGGAGGACCTGCGTGCGGCGCTGCGGGTCTGGGAGAACGCCTCGCGCGCCCCCGCCGCTCTTCTGCCCCCCGCACAGGCAGAGGCGGCAGAGGAGTGGGTACGACGGCGCGGCGACGAGATCACCGCCACCGAACGCGTCTTCATCCACGCCAGCCGGCTCGCCGCGGCGCGCCGCAGGCGAAGGCGGCGTGCTGTCGTGGCAGCTGTGGCGATCGTCGGCACTCTCGGGCTGATCGCAGCGGGCGTTGCCGTCGATCAGTATCGCAGCAGCGTCCGGCAGCACCGGACCGCGCTGTCCGGGCAACTGGTCTCTCAGGCTGCCGCGTTGGACGGCTCACAGCCGAACGTCGCCAAGCAGTTGCGCATCGCGGCTTACCGCACTGCTGGGACGGCCCAGGCCTTCAGCGCACTGCCAGCGGGCTTGCCGTTGCCCGGGACCATCTCCACGCCTGGAGTGGACCATGTCGCGATCAGCAATCTGCTGATCGCCGTCACGGCCGACGGGCGACTGCGCCTGTGGGATCGCAAGAAGCACGCCTTCGTCGCCGCCCTGCCGCCCCAGGGCGTGACGGCCTCGACGTTCAGCCCCGACGGCAGAGCCCTCGCCACAGTCGACATCGGAGGGCACGTCGGGATCTGGAACATCTCACGACCGGACCACCCGGTCCGCGACAGGACGTTCACGGGCCCCAAAAGGCTGATCCAGGCCGTCGCGTTCAGCCCGGACGGGCGGCTGCTTGCTACAGGCGGCTCGGATCACGCCATCGATCTGTGGTCGGTGGGCTCGGACGGTGGGGCCGCCCCGCTGGCAACGCTCGCCGGCGGAACGGGGACCGTGACCGGACTCGCCTTCAGCCCCGACGGACGCCGGGTGGCCGAGGCGAACGCGGACGGCTCCACAGGTCTGTGGGACGTCACGCGACCCACCGTCGCGAAGCGGCTGACGAGGATCGGCGGCGACCAGCCGATGCGGTCGGTCGCGTTCTCACCTCTGGGCGATGTGCTGGCCGCGACCGGCCACGACGGACGGGTGCGCCTGTGGAACACCAGCGACTCTCGCAAGCCGGTCGCGCTGTCTGTGCTCGGCAAAGCCGATTCCCCTGCCAAGTCCTCGGTGGCCTTCTCGCCCAACGGGTTGTTCCTTGCCGCCGCCGACGTCACCAACAACCAGCCCGTGCAGCTGTGGGACGTCTCGAACCCGACGTATCCCTCGGCTCTGCCGAGCCTCGCCGACGGGAGCGGGAACACCGTTGTGGCCTTCAGTCCCGACGGGACCACGCTTGCGACCCTGGACAAGACATCGGACGACCTGCGGTCCTCCAACGACGAGGTCAAGCTCCGGGACATGGTCAACCCGTGGCTGCCGAACGCGGTCGCCACCGTGCCCCTCGCGGGGAACGTCAGCTATTCCTCGGTCGCGCTCTCTCCCGACGGGAAGCTGCTCGCCGCAGCCGGAGTGGGCATCGGCGTCGGCATCTGGGATGTCAGCGATCCCCAGCGCAAGCGCCGCATCTGGGCAGGGGACATCGGCGCGAGCGTCTCCCTCTCCGGCCGCACTCTGGCGGTCGGAGCGCAGGACGAGATCACGTTCTGGGACCTGGGCAATCCGAACCACCCCTCGCGACGCGGTTCGATCAGCCTGACGGGAACCGGCGGTGGCGTCGACTACCTCGACGTGCGGTTCAGCCCGGACGGGCGCCTGCTCGTGGCCCGGGACGCGTTCCTGCACAAGGCCTGGATCATCGACACGAGATCCGTCGCCGAGCCCTCTTTGCTCGCCGTCGTCCCCGGCCCTCCGGGCGGCCCCGGAACGATCAGCGCGGACGGGTCGCTCCTGGGGATGAGCGAGGTCGTCGTCAGGCCCAACCGTGCCGGCGAGGCGCGCCTCTGGGACCTTCGAAATCCGGCCGGGCCGAGGCCGTTGCACGGCCTCGGCAGTCGTCTCGGCACGGTGACCGCCATGGACTTCGCGCCGGACGCGTCCGTGTTGGCGGTTGGCAGCGTCAACGGTGCCATCGTTTTCTGGCAGGTCACAGCGGATGGTGAGCCGAAACGGCTGGCCACCACCTCGGGTTCAGGATCCGCCGTCGTCGCGCTGCGCCACAGCGCGGACGGCCGGTTCCTGGTGAGCATCGACGTCACGGGCGCCGTACGCATGTGGGACCTGTCGACCGCTACCGGTCCCGTCCTGATCGGCGCCTACGTCTCGCCGAATCCGCTCGGCATCCTGATGCAGCAGGCCTCGGTCGCCGTCGGGCCGCCATGGGTTCCCGGCGGCGGCAGGCTGGCCGTCACCGCCGGTGCCATCAACAGGACCCAGATCTGGACGGACGATGCCGGGCTCGTCGTCCAGAGGCTATGCCTGACCATCGGCGACACCCTGACCGGAGAACAGTGGGACCGGTACGCGTCGGACGCGGACCACTCCGACCCATGCCGAGGCTGACTATCGGGGCGGAATACCGTCTTCACGTTCGTTCGAGGAGGATCGACCATGAGATCGACGCAAGCAGCGGCCGCTTGGCCAAGAATCGGCGCTCGGCGACTCGCCTGCCTCGTCCTTGCGGCGATGGCCTGCTCGGCCGGGTGCGCCGTCACGCCCACGCCTGCTCCGGGCGCGACCACCCTCGCCCCCTCATCCCCGGCGCCGTCGAGCCCACCCGACTACTCCGACTTCACGGGCCAATGGGGCGGGCACGGCAACAGCATGACCGTCGCGGCCGACGGCACCTTCACCATGCGCCGACGCACCTACGCGTTCTGCGGCGAGAATCCCCCGCCCTGCGACTCCATGGTCAACGGCGTGATCACCTCCGGCGCGGTCGCGCACGGGATTCTGGAGTCGGTGTCCGGAACGCTCGCCAAAGGGCAAATAGGCGACAGCACCGACACTTCGCTCCTGCCGACAGGCCCGGTAACCTTCACCCTTGACACGGCGAACAATGTCATCGAGGCTCTGGACCTCAATTGGTGCGGCCCCAGCGCCCCCACGGGCGTCTGCGACTGAAAGTGATCGCGTCAGAACACGTCCACGATGGCGCCGGCCTGTGTGAAGGGTGACAAGCTTCTGTACACGGTCGTGAGCTGCGATTTTGTCTTGGCTTCTGGACCGGGGCAGCGGCCTGGCTCGAGCAGTCCCCGTCCTTGTCATAGCCGCTTCCCCCGGGACGGGACCGCCGTGTCAAGGGTCAGCGAAGCTGATCGCGAAGCGACGCCGTAGGCGCCTTGGCTCTGCGCCTGCTGATGATTACATCCTGTGCTGTTTCAAAACTCGTACACATGTTCTGAGCTGGCGTTTCTTCGGATCAGCTAGGCGGCTCGGTGGTACTCGTTGATGGCTCCGCTGAGCACCTGTCGGCGCTGAATCCGGCCTTCCAGCGGCACCACAACGTCCTCGTCTTGATCAGGTGGGCGTTGCCAGCGGGACTGGTGCGGGCGATGGTTGTTGTAGTGATCGGTGTACTCGTTCAGGATTGATCGAAGGTGGCATCCGTTGTAGATCAGCATGCGGTCGGTGCACTCGGTTCGGGCGGTGGCGGATCCAGCGTTCGGCGTAGCAGTTGGCGCGGGGCGTTCGTGGTGGTGTCTTCATCACCGTGACGCCCTGGCTGGTGAAGATCTCGTCGAAGGCAGCGGTGAACTTGGCGTCCCGATCACGGATGAGGAACCGGAACGAGGTGGCCCGGTGCCCGAGGGCCATGAGCAGGTTGCGGGCCTGCTGGGCGGTCCAGGCGCCGGCAGGATGGGCGGTGACGCCCAGGAAGTGAACGCGTCGGGTTTCCACCTCCATCACGAACAGCACGTACAAGCGCTTCAAGAAGATCGTGTCGACGTGGAAGAAGTCACAGGCCAACAGCCCCTTCGCCTGCAGGCGCAAGAACGTCTGCCACGAGGTGTCGAAGCTTCGTGGCGCCGGCGGTTGTCGGCGTGAACGCAGAATCCGCCGCACCGTCGCCGCGCTGACCCGCACACCGAGCCGCACCAGTTCGCCGTGGACCCGCCGGTACCCCCACCTCGGATTCTCCTGGGCCAGACGAAGGACCAGGTCTCGGACCTCTTTGCTTGTTCCGGGACGGCCGGTGCGGTGGGGGTGGGTCCATGCGCGTCTGCTCAAACGCCGACGCCAAGCTAACAAGGTGCCCGGGGTGACCAGCCGATGAGCCCGCAGCATCGACGGCAGGAAGCGAGCTAAGGCCGCGAGAAGCGCCCTATCGGCCCAGTCCGACTTCGGCCGCACAACCTGACGCTTCAACACGGTAGCTTCGTGGCGGAGCACCATGATCTCGACATCCTTGAACGTCTGGCTACGCCCCAGCAACACCAGCCAGCCGAACACCCGGATTAAGGTCAGATACAGCAGACGAACCGACACAGACCGCGATCTTGCCTGCGCGGCGCCTGGAGGTCAAAGCCGCAGATCAAGCACCACGCGATGAGTTTTGAAGCGGTACAGGCTGGTGAGCGAGGCCGTCGGCCAGTACATTCGCCGCGGCATCATGTCCAAGGCCCGTACCAGAGCGCAGATCGAGGACTTCTTCACCGGGTTCGAGCTCATCAAGCCGGGTGTGGTGCCGGTGCACCGGTGGCGGCCCGACGACCAGGCGCTGCTCATGGAGGACTCCATGGTCTCGATGTACGGCGGGCTCGCGGTCGAGCCCTGCCCCTTGGGCGACACGACGACAGTGCCGCGCTCCCGGCGTCGGCGCCGGGCCGACCACCGGCGATCTCCAGGACGAGTCGGTTAGAATCGACCGCTGTCCGAAAGGACCATCATGGCGGAGGCGGCATGGGTCGATCGGCGCGTCCCGGGCGGCGACTCTCTCCCCTGTCCAACCCCGGCACCCCCCTCGGGAACTTCGCCCAGGCAATGCGGGACCTGCGTGACCAGGCCGGTGATCCCAGCTACGAGGCGCTGGCCCGCGAGTCCGGCCGGCTGGGCACACCGTACTCCGAGACCTCGCTCCGCAACGCCGCCTCCGGGCGCGCCCGGCCGTCCTGGGGCGTCGTCGAGGCGTACGTCCGGGCCTGCGCCGCCTTCGCGGAAGCCCAGCCCCGGCGGGCGTCTGGCACCGCGCTTGACTGGCACCTGCCAGCGCTCCTCGACACCTGGGCAGCTCGCTGGCGCGAGATCTCCCTGTCCGCCGACAGAGCGGAACCAGGCCCGGCGCCCGGCCCGGAACCGCGGGCCGACCGGGCCGCGGATCCCCTCAAGTTCCCGGGCAACCTACCGTCGGCCTTGGCCGGTTTCATCGGCCGGGAACGTGAGCTGGCAGAGGGCGCCCGGTTGGTCCTGACCACCCGTCTGGTGACCCTGACCGGGGTCGGTGGCGTCGGCAAGACCAGCCTCGCCCTCCGGGTGGCGGAGGAGACCGCGAGCCGCTTCCCTGCCGGGGTGTGGCTCGTCGAGCTGGCCGGGCTGACCGAGCGGGCCATGGTGGACCATGCCGTCGCCACCGTCGTCGGCGTGCAGCTCAATGCGGATGAGCGACCCCTTGAGGCCATCGCCAAGGCACTCCGCGGCCGGCAGGTTCTCCTGGTGCTGGACAACTGTGAGCACCTGCTCGACGTGACCGCGGCCCTGGCACAGACGCTGCTGCGTGCCGTGCCCAGTCTGCACATCCTGACGACGAGCCGGCAGCCGTTGAACGTGGCTGGTGAGCATGTGCTGGAGGTCGGCCCGTTCCCACCCCCTGGCGACACCGGCACGGACTCGGTGGCTGTGGACCTCTTCGCCGACCGCGCGCGAGCGGTGTCGCCGGGCTTCCGCGTGACCGCCGAGAACCGCGCCACGGTGGCCGCGGTGTGCCGCCTGCTGGACGGGCTGCCGTTGGCGCTGGAACTGGCCGCCCGCCGCCTGCGCACCCTGTCCCTCGACGACCTGCTCGACCGGCTCGACCGGCGCTTCCTCCTGCTCGGGCCGACGGGCGCGGAACGTACGGCGCATCCACGGCACAGGACGCTGCGCGGGGTGTTCGACTGGAGCTACGACCTGTGCTCGCCGGACGAACAGCTCATGTGGCAGCGGCTGTCCGTGTCGGCGGGGAACGTGTCCCTCGCGGACGCCGAGGTAGCGTGCACCGACGAGCGGCTCGGCCTGCACGCCGCGTTCGAGGCGATCTCGGGGCTCGTCGACAAGTCGCTCCTGCGGCGAACCGAACCCGGCGGACGGACCCGGCTGCACATGCTGGAGACGGTCCGCCTGTACGGGCAGGAGCGGCTGGTCGCCTCGGGGCGTGAGCCGCACGCGCGACGCCTGCACCTCGACCACTATCTCGGCCTCGCCCGGCACGCGGAGGAGGCGTACGCCACGCCGGGGCAACAGGCCTGGCTCGAACGGCTCGGGGAGGAACACGCCAATCTCCGGCAGGCGTTCACGCACGCGCTGGCCGAGGAGCAGGCGTCCAGCGTCCTCTTCGAGGGGGCGTACGCGCTGTGGATGTACTGGATCGCGCGCGGGAAGGTCGGGGAGGCAGTCCACTGGATGCGCCGGATAACCGGCCTTCACCCCGAACCACCCGATGACGGTCTGGCCTCCGCCTGGTGCCGGACACTGTGGAGCGCCGCGTTCGTCCTGCTCCTGCACGGTGACGGTGACGGCGCCGAGGGCCTGCTCAATCGTGTCGAGCCCGTCATCCGGAACGAGAGCGAGGGCTTGCACGACATCCGCGCTGCCGTCCACCAGCTACGCGGACTGTCCAGACTGTTCATCGGTGACATCGACAGCTCGCAGGAGCAGTCGTGGGCGGCGCTGAGAACCGCCGGGCACCGCGCCGGCATGCTGACGGGCCAGCAGGCGCTGGCCCAGCTCGGGCTGGCGGCCTCGATACAAGGCGCCCATGAGGAGGCTGCCGGCTTCTTCCAGCAGGCGCTGGAGCTGTCGGAGTCCTGCGGCGAGATCTGGCATCGCTCCTATCTGTTCTGGACGCTGGCCATGGAGCATGCCCAGATCGGCCGGTCAGAGGAAGCCGTCGCTCTGCTGCGGCGCAGCCTGGAGCTCAAGCGGCGGCTCGGTGACCGGCTCGGGGTGGCCACCGTGAGCGAGACGCTCGCCTCGGTCCTGGCAGAGCTCGGAGAACCCCGGCCGGCGGCGCAGTTGCTCGGCGCCGCGCACAGCGTCTGGCAGCCGGCCGGAGCCCCCCAGCTGTGGGGGTTCTCGGCCCTGGTGCACAGCCGCGACCGCAGCATCGGCCGGATCCGGCAACTGCTCGGAGAGAAGGCCTTCCGTCAGGAGTACGCCGCCGGCGAGCGTCTGGGACTGACGCATGCCCTGGACACGCTGGTCGAGCACCGGCCGTAGCCACCACCGGTTCCGCATTTCCGCAGCGATTCCGCGGACTACACGGATTTCCCTGGCATCGGACCTCCCCTGCCTCGACACTGAATGGACCTGCGGACGAGAGCGCGACGATGGATGGTGGCCCGGTGTCCCCCGAAGACATGACACGAAGGACATTCGCGTTCTGGGGTGCCGTTTCACTGTGTTCCGTCATGGGACTCGCTGGCTGTCAGGCCGGCAATGGTTCAGACAAAGGCGATGAAGAATCTCACCGTTGCCCGTCTTTGCCGGATGCGGGCATAGCGGCCGGAAAGCCGGTCTGGCCGGTGCCGTTCTCGGGTTTGCGTGAATCACTGTCCCTCACCGGACCATGGCTGTTCGGAACCGGACCAGATCACGTCATCTGGTTGCGGGACGCGCGTAGCGGCCTCCTCAGGTGGCGTACTTCCACAGGAAGTGCCCCTAATTGGGACAATGGCGGGCAACCGCACTATCCGCAACTGCTCACGGCCGACGGCCTGGTTCTGTTCGGCGGCGGAAACGGTGATACGACGAGCGAGGTCCTGGCGCTCTGCGCCTCCGACGGGAAGACCATGTGGCGCCGAAAGGTTCCCGGGGGCCCGGTTTTCGAGATCGCCGGTTCCGGCGATCTCGTCGCAGCGGCCACTCAGAGCCACATATTCGGCCTGTCCATCACCACTGGGGAGATTCTCTGGAAGGCTGGGGCACAGCAGGGTCGGTGGATGAAGACGTGTGACGATACGCTGATCCTCGTCAATCAGCTCGGCAGGAAATTCGGAGCGACGGGACTCGATCGAAGAACCGGCGAAACCCTGTGGTCCGAAACCATCTCGGACACGAGCCACCTGGACTTCAGAGTGGACGGCGATCTGGTCCATGTGATCGGCTATCGAACAACCGAGCAGAAACAGGACGACGGCACCACGGTCATGGTCGGCATCCCCGGGAAAGTGCGCACGGTGTCCACCACGACGAACCAGGTCGTCTGGGCCCGGACATTGCCACCCCTGGCCGGGACGTCGCCCCTCGCGAGCAACGGGCTGCTCCACCTCACCGCCGGGGAACGACTGCTCGCCCTGCATGGCCGGAGCGGCAAGGAGGTCTGGTCCTTCCCTCTGCCTGTACCGGAGACGAACCCGCAGATGCTGCTTCACGACGATCTCCTGATCGCGAACTTCTCCGCCTTCGACGGCAGCAGCAGCTCCGTGCGCGGAATCGACCCGAAAACCGGAAAGGAGCATTGGAGGCAGGAGCTCGGCGGAATTTCAGGGATGCTCGCCGGGCCTTCGGGACTGGCGTTGATCAACACCGACGCGCGGAAGGTGACCGCCATCGACACCGCCGGAGGCGAGATCATCTGGTCGACCCCCATGAAGGGTTCGGTGCAGATAGTCGCCGGTGATCTGATATATGCCCACGACGGAGAAGAGATCTCCGTGTACGACGTCTCTACCGGCAATACTCTCTGAGAGATACTGCCGCGTCCCATTCTCACTCGACGATTTCCTGAAAAGGGAGTGACATTCCGTGCCATCGCAGGGAGTGAAACCGCCGGCACCGCCACCGTCGCCGCGAAGAGTTAACTCATCCGCCGACCGGACAGACGGGTGGCGCGCTCCCGGCACGGTGATCGCCATCGCAGCCGCGGCGATTTCTCTTGTGGCCCTCGCCGCCAGTTTGATCGCGCTGGTTCCCGCCTTCGACTCCGCGCGCAGCGGCGCAAGCCAAGCGGAAACCGCGAAGAAGGAGTCCGAGCGAAAAGGGCTCCTGGAAGTCACTGCGGTAAGCGCCCGCTTCACCAGCGAACTGAACGGGGTGGAGACAACCGACGGAACCACGAAGAAGGCGACGGGGCTCAACGGTCCGGCGGTCGACATCTCCGTCCGTAATCGCGGCAGCGGCTCCGCCGTCATCACGAAGGTGACCGCGTACGTGACACGATCCGAGCTTCTGGAGACCTGCGGGGGCACGGGCGGAGATCTGGGCATCGCAGCGCATTACGCCATCGAGATTCCCCTGTCCAGCAAGCCGCCCTTCACCAGAGCGACGACCGATGAAGTGCGATTCGATGTTAAATCAGGCGAGAACGACCGATTTTCGGTGACAATCGGCCCCGACCCCAAGGAAGCCGGGAAGGCGCCCTGGGTCGGAGTAGTCACGATTCGCCTTCACGACGCGGACGGCAGCGACATCGACATCGGCCCTATCGCGCTCGTGAGCGCGGGCGACGACGAATTCTTCTATCCGAGTCGATTCTCGTGGAAGATCGAGCCCGAGAGCTCAGGCTGCATGAAGGGCAACGCCACCTTGGTAAGCGAGGTCATGAGGATCCCCGGCATCACGGCTTCCAAGGAGTTCTCCGCCCTGCATCGGGCATTGCGCCCCTACCGCTGATCACACCGGTGACAGTCCACCGTGCGCGCGGCCACCCCGACCGGCGGGACGACCGCGAAGGAGAGGTGGCCGAACACCGCCGCCGCCCTCACGCCGACGGCTGCTCGCGCATGAGCCGCTGTGGATCAGTCGCGTGCTTTCGCGCGGCACGTAGGCGAAGGTGAGGCCGGCGGTGCGGGTCTGGTCCGGCCGAGGCAGGCCTCCCACCCGGACCAGCCCGTGTTGCCCCCGCACCGTCGTCAGCTTTGGCCGAAATGTCCGGGCCGCCAGCCATGACGCCGCGGTTACGCTCACCTTGCGCGAAGGCTCAAAGGGCGCCATGAGCTGCCAGTCCGTTTTCGTGTGCGTGTGCCCGGCCGGGCACCGCATCACTCGCACCGGCGACGGCACCACAACCGCGATAGCGTCCATGCCACCCTGTCTTGCTCGAAAGTACGGTCTCGTGCTGTGAACTGCGGTTTTGCTGCGCGTCCAGGGCAGCGACTGCGACCATCGCCAAGTGTTGTTGTCGCTGGTCTATCAATTGCTGAGGAACCTCTTCGGCGCTGACGATCCTGGTTCGCGCTGATCTGTCTAAGGACGTTGAGCTGCTGGTTCTTCGTCACGAAAACCAGGTGCTCCGCCGCCAACTCGACGGCCGGCCACAGTGGGACCACGCCGACCAGCTCTGGCTTGCAGCGCTATCGCAGCTGGTCTGCCGCCACCAGTGGACGAAAATCTTCCCGGTCACTCCAGCGACGATCCTGCGTTGGCATCGTCACCTGGTAGCCCGTACGTGGACCTTCACCGACAGGCGGTGCCCGGGACGGCCCCGCACCCGTCAACCCGTCAACCCGTCAACCCGTCAACCCGTCAACCCGTCAACCCGTCAAGAGACTGATCGTTCGGATGGCGCGGGAGAACCCGACCTGGGGGCACCGGAGAATCCAAGGCGAGTTGGCGCGCCTGGGCTATCCGATCGCGACCTCCACGGTGTGGGAGATCCTGCACACAGCCGGTATAGATCCGGCACCCCGCCGGGCCGGGCCGACCTGGCGACAGTTCCTGACCGCACAAGCCCACGCGATCGTTGCCTGCGACTTCCTCGTGGTCGAGACGATGATGGTCAAACGCCTGTACGTGCTGGTCTTCATCGAGCACGGCACCCGGAGACTGCACCTGGCCGGAGTAGCCGCGCACCCAACCGGGGCATGGACAGTGCAGCAGGCCCGCCATCTCATGATGGATCTTGGTGATCGCATCTCAGGGCTGCGGTTCGTGATCCACGATCGAGAGCCGCTCTTCACCTCCGCCTTCCGGGAGGTCTTCACATCTGAAGGGCTGCGGGACATCACCACGCTGCCGCGGACGCCGAGAATGAACGCCATCTGCGAGCGCGTCATCGGCACCCTGAGCCGCGAACTCCTCGACCGGATCCTGATCCTCAACGAACGCCACCTGACCCTTGTGCTTCAGGAGTACCTGATCCACTACAACGGGCACCGGCCGCACCAGTCCAGGCACCAACGTCCCCCGGACATCGCAACCCAACCCGCCCGCGACGTAACCGACCTCAACGACCAGGGATCGTCCGCCGAAAACCCGTCGCCACAGGCACGATCAACGAATACCACGCTGCATGACCTACAGGCACGGCAGGACCCCGGGACATCTCGGGGTCCTTTCGTCGTTTCCGAGCCTCGAAACCACCGCACCACCTGGGAAAACGGGCCTGCGAGCATTCCGCGTATGTTCCGCGACCAGTGGCACAGGGCTGCTCTCGGCCGCCTCACCCTGCCTACGAGCCAAGACCACCGATCATGCAAAAGACCAGGTCAACCCTCAGATTGCCTGGTCTCGGTTGCGCGCCCTGCAGGATTCGAACCTGCGACCGTCGGATTAGAAGCAAGATCTTTTAGTGCCGCCCCGTGCCAGCTGGTGACGGTTACTCCCATTTCAACCCGTTCTGCGTGTCACGCAGTGTCGGGTCCTGACGATGCGTGACGGGGCGTACGAGCACGCGCCGAGCACGGCAGCCATCCTGTTGGGTCATTGCATCCTGGCTCCCAGGAATGGATCCCGCTCTCCAGCCGTGCCAACACCATCGATAGAGGTCAGTCGCAGTGCTCGGCACGTGCTCTAACCCGTGGACGCCACCCGGCCCGGATATCCGGGAGCGGTGCGACTATTCGGTCCGGCGCAGGTCCATGCCGTCGGATCCGTCCCACCGGTTGTTCGCGGCCGCCTGGCGGGCTCGCTCTGCCAGTTCACCTGTCAGGCCGGTGCATTCGATGCACCATTCGACCCACTGTGGCAGCGGATCGAGGACGGCCTCGGCGTACTTCTCGACGTATCCGTCTGCGACTAAGATCACGGCGTGCTCGATCCGATACGGGGAGCAGGCATAGTAGCCGGGTCCGGAGAGGTGGGACCAGGTGTCGGCGAGCGTGGCGATGTCTTCTCGTTCGGGCCGGCGGCCATCTCGATCGCGTAGCCACGTGACGAAGTCCTCGATGATCGGGTTCAGGTCCTGCTGGGGCCTGGGCTCAGGAGCGACGGTGAACGACTCGCAGAGGGCACGGGCGCGCTGGCGTAGGCGGAAATGCTCGGCAAGGCCTTCGGGCAGGTTGCGCAAGCAGCCGAAGTCCACCAGCAAGGTGTAGCCGTCGCCGGTGCCGAGCTCGTGCAGGCGGATGACGTCGCCGTGGATGAAACATGGGGTCACGCCTGCGGCGGTGGCGTTACGGCGGGCGGTGGCCAGGGCCTTGGCCACCATGTCGATGGCAGTGACGTCCCAACCGTGGGTGGCCAGGTAGATGGTGCCGGTGCCGGTGCTGGTGCCGCAGCCGAGGTCCAGGGCCACGTCCGGGCGGCAGCAGCGAGGGCCCTTCGACGAGCGTGACCAGGTCGGCGGGCGGGGCGGGCCGCTGCCACACGGCCAGGCCCAGGTGGTAGGCGAGCCGGTAGACGACGCGGTACCAGCGCAGGCCGGCCGCGTTGCGGCGATGCCACAGCAGGCTGATGATCACGGTTCCCCCTCCTTGATGGGGAACCTGCGCCTGGCCAGATGATGAAACTGGACGATGCGGGCTGCCGGGCGCACTCCCAGATCCATGATCGGGAGGGGAAATCCCGGCGCTCATGAACGAGACCCTCGCCGAAGCCGACATCAAGACGGTACCCATCGGCATCCGAATGCCGCACATGAACTCGATCATGGAACGGTGGGTGCAGTCATGCCGTCACGAGCTTCTCGACCGCTGCCTGCTCTGGAACGAACGCCACCTGCGATATGCCCTGCGCGAGTACGAACACTTCTACAACCAGCGCCGCGCCTACCAGGGTCTGAACCAAGCCGCCCCGCTGCGCCCGTCCCGGACCCGATCAAAGACCTTGACCGCATCACCGACCTAAACATACGCCGGCAAAGACCAGCTCGACGGCGTCCTCCATGAGTACTCACATGCCTCTTGACCTGCATGGATGAAATTATGGGTAGGCGCAATTTCGAACAAGTCGATCCCGTCCGCCGAGGTTTCGCGCCACTGGCCGTGTTGGTCGGTGAAACGTCGGCGGACGTTCTTCCACATCCAGCGGTGCAGCACCATCAGCCTGAGCCAGCGACCGGACGGCCACCTGATAGGGGCCGTCGCCAATCCTCACATGCGTATCAGGACTTTCAGCGCCACGCGACTGTCCATCGCGGCATAGCCCTCGTGAATATCGGCCAGCGCGATTTCCTTGTCGAAGACGGCGGAGGGGTCCAGCCGTCGCTCTAGGACCTCCGGCAGCAGTTCAGGGATGTATTTGCGGGCCGGTGCCACGCCCCCGGCGAGGGTGATGTTGCGGTCGAACATCTGCCCAAGGTCGACGGCGTCGCCGCCGTAGGGCATGCCGACGAAGCCGACGGTCCCGCCGTCGCGGGTCAGGGCGAGCGCGGTACGCATGGACTCGGCCGTTCCCGCAGCCTCAAGGACGGCGTCGGCCATGTGGCCAGCGCTGATCTCCCGGACGGCCGTCACCGCCTGCGGGCCCCGCTCACTTACCACGTGCGTTGCGCCGAATCGCCGGGCGATCGTTGTACGCGCCGCATGTCTGCCCAGAATGATGATCTCTTCTGCGCCCAGCCGCCGGGCGGCGAGTACGGCGCACAGCCCGACCGCGCCGTCGCCGACCACGGCCACCCTCGATCCCGGTTTGACCCCGGCGGTGATGGCCGCGTGATGGCCGGTACTCATAACGTCGGACAAGGTGAGCAGGGCAGGCATCATCGCCTCGGGCACATTGCCTGGCAGTGGAACCAGGGTGGCATCGGCGAATGGCACCCGAACGAGCTCTCCCTGGGCGCCGTCCGCACCCGGCAGTCCCCAGACTCCTCCGTTGACGCACGAGGTCGGCAATCCGCTCAGGCAGAACTCGCAGGCGCCGTCCGCCCACGTGAACGGCGCCAAGACCCGCTGCCCCAGCCGTAGGCGTGACACATCGGCGCCGGTGTCTTCGACAAGCCCGATGAATTCGTGCCCCATGCGCTGGCCCGACCGGCGCTTGGACACGCCTTTGTAGGCCCACAGGTCGCTGCCGCAGATGCACGTATGTGTTACGCGGACGAGGGCATCGTGCCCGGCTTGGATATGGCTGTCCGGCACCTCCTCCACTTTCACGTCTTTGATGCCGCGAATCACTGTGGCCCACATCAGTTATGCCCTTCTTCAGCGAATCGGCTCATACATAGCCCTCGGCCCGCAGCTCGGAAAGGGACCCAGTCATCAAAACTTTGCCTCTTCTGACAAGCAGGAGTAGATCATTGTCGCAGAGCCGATCACTGTCTTGAGGGATGGCTAAGGCGGTGAGCGAACCCGTGAGCCGGGCCAGGAAGTCTGATGCCAACGACAGGTCAATGGAGAACTTATCGAAGAACCACTCATCTGTATGTCTGCGCCAGGACTCGATCCAGTCCTTGCGCGCGATCACATCGCTGTCGGCGAGCTTGTGTAGTGCCTCCCGGAAGACGGGCAGGGCCGCAGACTCGGAGAACACGTCCGCCAGACGCGCGCCGGTCAGATGCAGGGTCGCGAACCGAAGCCGGTTGTAGATGTACCAAGCCGTGTCGACATAGTACGGCGGGGCATCGCGGAAGTGATGGAGAACGACGACGTCGCTCTGCACGACACATCGATATCCGAAGAGCCACAGCCGCATGCAGAATTCGCTGTCTTCAAAACCGAGTCCCTGCATTCCGGCGTCGAACATGCCAACCTGCCGCCAGAGGTCGTTACGCACCCCGAGGAAGCCGCCGCCCAGCAGCGGAACATCGTATGCGCCCGTTCCCTTCTGCTCCATGAGCTGCGCTTTCAGCGTTGGGCGAGTGAATGTCGCACCGCACGCTGGAGCACGAGCGATGTCGGCGAGGTTTCCGAATCCGGGGCCCACCGCCCCGACTCCGGTGGTCTCCAGGGCTGCCCGGAACCCCTCCCACCAACCTGGCTGCACACGCACGTGCGCGTCGGAAAACACCAGGTAGGTGGCGTCTGTCGCTGATGCGCCGAAGTTGCGGGCCTTGGCGACGCCGAGCGTCGCGTCGGAGCGCATATATCGCACGTCCGCGTACGTGGCTCCGGTGAGGAAGGCACAACTGTCATCTGTCGACGCGTCGTCCACCACGATGATTTCCGAGTTCGTGGGCTGGACCTCGAGCATGCAGTCGACCGTTCTGCGCAGTTCTTCGCCCTCGTTCTTGGAGATGATGACGGTGGCTAGTTCACGCATGCGACCACGTTCTCCTCGGAATTCACGAAGCCGCGCCGAATAAGCTCGCCCATCAGCTTGACAGTGGCATCGTCGGCGGGATGCGGCTGCGGAAGGCCCTGCAGCGGGTCGCGCACGTCGCCGTCGGACTCGAGCCGCTTCCAGAGCAGGCAACCGGCCCGGTCGAGCGGGAAGACCTCTCCGGTCTGCCGCCGGACGAGCACGCCGCTGTCGCTGAACCACTGCTGGGAAAAGCTCACATCCACGCTCGGTATCAGTCGTATCGGCGTGCCTGGCATCAGCGACGGCTGTTCTCGGAGTAGGCCGGGCGCGATCAGCCTCTCGTACAACTTCGCATGCAATCCGCTCGCAGTGGCGCGGACCTCGTTGGGATAGCGGGCGGCCAAGAAAGGCCAGATGCGCTCGTTCAGGAATATCGGCTCGAAGCGCCAGCCGACGTCTTGCATGGTGCGGACCAACAGGGCGGAGATTTCGGGCCGGCCGCGCTCTTCGGTGACGGCCACGATCACGGCGGGACGCTCGGGCGGTGCGAAGACCAGGCAGGTTCCCAGATCGGGATGGGCGTAGCGGATGGAGACTTCCGCATCGGGGGTCAGGCCGAGGTCACGAGCCCATGCCGATTCGCTCAAGGCCTGATTGACGTGCGCATGCTCTGCTGCGGGGTGGACCGGCTGGGCATCTCGGGCGAGCGCCTCGGCGCCTGCTCTGAGCAGCATGCCCAGTGCCGCCGCTCTTCTGGCTGCTCCGCTGGGCAGTCGTAGCAGCGCGCGCTCGAGAGGAGGGCGCTCGCGTGCCTCCCAGTGCATGGAGTGCCCGAGGCTGTGCTGATGCAGGCGTTTGACAGCTGAGATGGTGCCGGTGGAGACGATCGTCGCGCCGCTTTCCAGCATGCGCATCCACAGATCCCAGTCTTCGCCTATGCCGAGGTCTGGCGAATATCCGGCCACCTGATCGAATTGTGTGCGGGAATGCAGGGTGAACGGCCCGGCGAAGTTCGCCAGGGCAAGGATCGCCAATTGATCTTTCGTCGGGACCTGTGGCACTAGCCCTCGCCAGTTGCCGGCGGCGGCTTCGTTCCAGGCCAGCCAGCCGGTCGTCACGAGGTGTCGGTCGTCGCGCCTATGGCGGTTCATCGTTTCCACGTGGTGCGGTAGCCAGTAATCGTCGGCGTCCAGGGACGCGACAAGCTCGGTCTCCAGTGTCTCAATGCCCACGTTGCGTGCCTGTCCAGGCGTCAAGGCATGGTCGATCGACACGACGGAAAGCGGCAACAGCGACCGCCAGCGCCGGGCCATGTCGGCTGTATCGTCCTGGGATCCGTTGTCTACCACTATCACCTGCGCCACGGGGAGCGTCTGCGCGGCGACCGAGGACAGCGCCTGTCCGATCCAGCGGGCCGCGTTCCTGGCCGGGATAACCAGGCCGATACTGGGTTTCTTCATGGGTCCTTACCTCTTGGCTATCCCAATGGATGCGGCAGCGGAGGGATCGTCGTACCGTCACGCCCCCAGGTGTGCAGTAGCTCGTCGACCACGTGATGGTCGAGCCTCCGTCCTTTTCCCGTGAGGGCGAAGGGCAGGGTGTCCCGGCTGAATGCCTGCACGCAGTGAGCGCCGTGTTTGGCCAGTGCCGGGATGTCGTAGGTGACGAGCCACATGTCGATTCCCGCCTCCAGCGCTGCCGAGCAGGCTGTGGGCTGGAGGCTGTCGGGATCGACGGCGGTGGCCGACGTGCCCAGTGCCAGCAGTTTGCTCACCACGGTGTCCGCGCCGGCAGGGGTAAGGAAGCGCACCAGGTCACCTGTAGGTGGGATGCCCGTTCTCTCGGCGAGCCGGAAGCCTTCGAGCGCCTGGACGATTTCCAGGGCGGCCTCTGTTGCGGCGTCCTCCTGATTCGTGGCGGCCTCGCCGCCACTCGCGGTGCCAAGGCCGATAATGCTGGCCATCGGGGCGCCTGCGGCATTGACTCTGGTCGCCACCGCGAGAGCGATCGGGTACGCGCAGAGCGAGGGCAGCAAGTAGGCGTGCAGCCGCCACTTGGCCCGCCGCAGCCACTCGGCGACGTGCTGCCACTCTGGAGTGCGGCAGGTCAGGGGGATGGCAGCCGTGAATCCGTACCACCAGCGCAGGAAGGCGTCGCGTTCCAGAAGTTCGGCGACCGCCCGTTCGGCCGTCGCCTCTTGTGTGCGTCCCACGGCGGCTCCGTTGCTGGTTGGCCGGTAGAAGCCCGCCTCGTGCCAGCCGGGGCGGTGGAGCCATCGTTGCTGGCCGGAGCCGAGTGATCGAGCGGCGAACCAGCCGACTTCGGCGCTGGTGTCGAAAGGGATGGTCTGGGCAGGACGTTCGTCCGGGTAGTCCAGACCGAACTCCATGGGAGAGATCGCTTGTGGCCCCAGCGCCCGCATGGGGCTGTATCTATGCGGCTTGGCCGAGACCAGGGCGAGGCGTTCCAGCCATTCGCCAGCCGCGGAGGCCTTTCTTCGGGACAGGCTGGCCCCTTTGCCTGTGGACTGGATTCCCGCCCCTTGCGCGACGATCACGTCCAGGCGGCGGAAGGTATCCTCCTCTGCGTCTGATTTCAGGCTGAGGAGCCGCATGTCTGTCATGAGTCGGCGCTGAGAACGCCCTGGTGCCAGCTGCTCACCGCCTGGATGGTCCGGGTGAGGCCGTTCAGCGCCTGCGCCAGTTCGTCTGGACTCAGAGATCGTCTGCGGGACAGCACCACTGCGGCCAGATCGCTATGCCCGGCCTCGAGGTTCTCCATCGAGTGCCACCAGAGCGGGCGTACAGAGGTGTGGCGGAAACCGTAATGCGCAACGAGGGCTCCATACAGCGGATCTTGATCGAGCGTGTCAACGGTGGGAGGCAGTTCAGCGAACATGAGAGCAGCGGCATAGGCTGCGATCGAGTTGGCGGCGCATGATCGGAGTGCTTCTATGAAGGCGTGTGTGGCCGGATGGACCGCGCACGCGTCCACGTCCTCGAAGCTCATGCCGAGTTCGCCGAGGATGGGGCGGTAAATTCGCCAGTGCCAGGACTCGTCTTTGAGGAAGCGCGTCCACAGGGCTCGTTCCTCTTCATCCATGGCGTGCCGGAACAGGGGCGAGATGTGGTGCGGGGCGCTCTTGGTGTAGTGGTAGTTCTGCACAATCCAGCGGGCCGCTGCCGATCGCGAGTACCCGCCTTGCGCGAACGAGCCAAAGGGATGGCCGGGCCCGAAGCTGCGGGTGCTCACCTCGTGCATGCGGTCGCGCAGCAGGCGGATGGCGTCGATGGCCGACACGGGGAACTCGGCGGTCACAGCTCGGGTGGCGTCCGACATGAGACCTTGCGCCGCGCATTTCTGCAAGAGCTGCCGCCACACCGGCGCCAGCCGCAAGGATTCGAAGTAGGCGCTGGGATCGGTGGCCCTTGTGATGAAGGCCATCCTCGCCGGGCCGGGAATCGTAATGGTCAGAATGACTTCGTTCCTGCTTATCCGTACGCCGTCGAGTGTTTGCTCGATAAGCGTGTCCGGCGCGAAACGCAGCCGCTCAGGAAGGACTAGCTGGAATCCTGGTTGCTGAGGGAGGGGAAGAGTAGTTCGCATCTCCGGCCTCAGTCGACCAGCGCGGGGGCCTCGGCAGCGGACTGCTTCTCCACCTGGCGCAGCCGCAGCTGATAGGCCTCGCCGAACAGCGCGGATTGGTGCCTCGGGCCGAAAGCAGCGAACATTGGTACCTGCACGGCCGAGCCGATGTAGTGCGGCGCGTTCGACCAGCGGCGCACCGCGGTCTCGTAAACCAGATAAGGCTCCTCCCTGCCATCGATGAGCAGAAGCAGGTCGGACGCCCACACTTCGACTCCCGCCGCGACCTCGTGCCGGATGTTGACATCGGTCACCGCTACGAACCGCAGCCAGCCCTGATCCAGGACGTAGTGGTGCGCGCGATCCCCGTTGAGCAACCGGAGCGCGATGGACGGCACAAGGGTATTGGTCGCGACGGCCGAAAGCTCGAACAGGCCCTTCATGAGTTCGGGGGCATATGCGTTCACCAACCGGCCGAACTTGTTCTCGACGAAACCGAGCACCCTGTTCAGTTCGTCGGCTTCCAAGCTCTTCCTGCGCGACCATGGACTGCCCTGCCTCAGCGGGGCGGTCCTGTCGTATTCGCGATCAACGCTCCGCTTTCTGGTCACGAAGGATGCCGTGAGCCCATCTGGGTCGGCTGGGCCCATCCCCAGCAGAGTTCCCGGCTGCGGCGCCTCCCACCTGATGTCGGGGTACATCTGTTCGAGTATGGGGAGCAGGCGGAGATGGGTGACGTTGAAGAATCGGTTGTTCAGCTCCGAATACTCAACCGGATAGCTCCACCCCTGCCCACTCAGTACCACCCGCCGCGGATGGAGAGTCTCGACGGCGTTGCTCATGTGGCGCACCATGCGGCCGACCGCCAGCGAGTCGACGTCTTTGACGCCCGTGAGTTCCGGAAGCTGCTCCATATAGTTGTTGGTCAGGTTGTCTATCGACCGGCTAGGACAATTCTCTTTGAGCCACCGCACGCTATTGGCGTGCGGTGCGCCGTCGACGCTGGTGAAGAAGCTGGTGCCGTCATCGCCTTGGGCCAGGAAGCCGTAGGCGTCTGGTTCGAGAGGGTCCCAGGCCAGCGGAAGGACAGTCATGTTCAAGCGGGGAAAAGACAGCCTCTGGTACGCACCGTAGCGGGAGACCTCGTAACCCATGGAGGTGAGCAGTTCCTGCACGGCCAAGCTGCTGCGGTCGGAGATGTGAATCGTCCCGCGCCACGGCATGCGATACAGCGTGTCGATGTCGAAGTGATCGGAATGCTCGTGGGAGAGCACGACGCCAGCTACCGGCCCGAGCCTGCCCGGGTCGATTTCGCGATCGGGCCAGATGGGGAGTTGGACTCCGGCGTTCCCGATCGTCCTGAAAACCGGATCCAGGAAGACCTGCCCCGCATGCGAGGCGAACGACCATCCTTGGTGACCGAGATAGGTAGTGATCATCGTGACTCCATCAACTTTTCGCCGACGGCGACCGCCGCCAGTGGCGCGCCGTACTTCTTGATCGTCGTCTTCAACTCCTGCAGGGGCGCGAGCACTGACCACAGCGGTTCGTCGAACACCGACCCCAGCACACACGCCCCGAGACCGGTCTGAGCGCACGACAGCGCGAGGCTATGCAACAGCTCCCCCGCTTCGAGCAGCCCGAGTTCGTAGGCGTTGTCGTAGTGCCTGTAACGTTCCAGATGCAGGCATAGCAGAACAAGAACTGCGGGATCTCGCACGTCGTAGGTGTCGACTGTCCTTGCGGCCTCAGCGAAGGGCATCTTCAGCTCGCAGTTGGCCAGGCGCCGGTCGGCGTCGATGGAGTAAACACCCTCAGGCAGGGATCGCCCGATGTCGTCCACGACCCTGTCGACGAGTAAGAGCGGCTCGACTGCGCGCACTCCGCCTGGCAGCGCATAGGCCGGCCGGCGTGCCGAAGTCATCATGGCCGTCCGCATGACGTGCAGCAATTCACCCAGCAGGACCGGTTGCGCGCCGAACAGCCGGTGCGAGCCACGCGCTGAGATGACTTCGGTGAACCCCGCCATCATCCGGCGTGTCGCGGCGGCCCCCTGGTAAGAGATGGCGGCAGGAGAGCCCGGGCTGAGTATCGGGCCTGCGCGTACCACTCGATGCAGCCGGATCTCCGCTTCCCTCCACCCGCACTCCCGCATGACATCGCGCAGGAACTCTTCGTGTTCCGACCGACCCATCGGATGTCCTCTCCACAGGCGCGAAGGGCCAAGGAGGACTGCGGTCGCCGCCCTTCCTCCTTGGCCCAGTAATACTCGCGGACTAGCTACATGCAGCGAGCGGTGGCGACCCAGAGGGTGACGGCGTCCACAGTGCTCTCGATGGAGACGGACTCAACGTCGAAGTCGAACTCTTCGGCCAGCATCGTGGTCTCAGACATGGTTAATCTCCTGACTTAGAAGGTGAATAGCAGGTGAATGAGCCGGTGCGCGTATGGGATTGCCGGCACGCCCATCGTCGACTCGCGGGAAACGTTCAACGAAATCCCGGCCGCAAAGCGGTCCCCCGAATCGAAGGAGTTCATCAGGCGAACTCTCGAACATGATCAACGTACACATGGTCTCGGCACGACACAAGCCCCATATGTCATCTCTTGACAGGTGTTGTGAGGTTATGAGCATGATTGCGCAGCATCGCCAGGGTGGCTCCTGCTGCGAGCCGCCCGCTGCTTGGCAGCCGGCTGCAGATTCGCACGCTCCTGCAGCTCGACAGAAGTGCACGCAGGAGGTGGAGTAGTGCCCCGTCAACGTGGTCGCGGTGCGTGAAGTCGGACCGGTTGACGACGGCGCACTCGGCATAGATGCCCCATCCGGACCGGGCGGTCTGTCACTGAAAGTGGCCGACCTGACACGCTCGCAACCGTCGACCTGCACAATCGAGGTTCTGCGGGCATGCCGCAACAGTCACGAAAGGAGGCCGTCATCGTCAGCGGCAACGAACTAGGGCAGCGGTTCTACCTGGCGCAGTTCAACATCGCATCGTCACGATGGCCCCTCGGCCATTCACAGATGACCGAGTTCACCGACCTGCTGGAACCGTTGAACCAGGTGGCGGAGGACGCGCCCGGATTCGTCTGGCGCCCCTACACTCTGGTGGATGGCGACATTGACTTCTGGCCTTATGGTCCCGACGTGGTCATCAACTACTCGGTCTGGGAATCTCTCGAACAATTGCGGGATTTCGTCTATCGCGGTCGGCATAGAGAAGTTTTCAAACGACGTGCGGAATGGTTTACCCAGCGCTCTGGGCATTGGTCGGCCCTGTGGTGGGTTAAGGCCGACAGCAAGCTTGGAACTGACGAATGCGTCAATCGGCTCGAACTGCTGAACCGAAACGGCCCCAGCCCGTGTGCCTTTACGTTCGCAAGAAGCTATCCCCGACCCTGCATATGCCATCCGAATTAATGGTCGGAAATCTGTGAGGCGGGCACTCGGATGACCAGTAGTTCCGCGCTCCATCGAGGCCTGGCCTGGGCCGCTGGCGAGCTTCGTTCACGCAACGTTAAATATTCTCATGCCCGGGTTCTTCCCTGGTCGGCCACGGCCCGCTTCACCGTCGGCTCGGACTCCTTCTGGATCAAGATCAGCCCGCTGTCCCAGAGCGCGGCCGAAGCGGCGATTCTCACCCGCGCGGCCACGCTGGGGTTACGATCGATGCCCAGGCTGATTGCGGCCTCGGAGGAACTCGGCGCCTGCGTTCTCGCTCATGTGGAGCAGACGGCGCAGCTGCGCGAGCACCACCAGGCTGAGGAGGCCGCCTCAGCGATTTCCGCCGACCTGGCGATGGCTGGAGCGGGCGCGCTCGCTGTTCCCGCCTTGTCCGTGGACACCTGCCTGGCAGGGATCTTGCGGGCATGCCGGGCAACCCCCTGGTGGCTCACTCCCCCAGTCGCCCGTGCCCTGGCCGAAACGATCAGCACCCGCCAAGACGACGTCACGGAGTTGGATCGGCGCCTGGACGGAACGCACACCGTTGTCCATGGAGATCTGCATCCGGGCAACGTGCTGCCGACCCGCGACGGCTTGGTCATCATCGACTGGGCAGATGCGGCGCTAGGCCATCAGCTCTGGGATCGGGCAACGTATCGCAGCGCAACCGGATATGAAGATCGCGCGGATGCCCTCAGCCCGCTCTACCCGGTTCTCTGCGCGCTCAAAGAGCTGTTCGACTATTCCCGCATGCCTGATCCCTGTCCGGGCGCTGGTTACTCCACCAACCTGCCCACCCTGGTTGCTTACGCCTCACGGCGCGCCTTGAGCCTTTTGCGGTCGCTGGCCGCCCAGCCGACTTGGAAGGAAGCCCTCTCATGACAGACGCCCCCGACGGGCACGTCGCCGTCTCGGATGCTCCGCACCCCGCAGGCCGGCAGGAGTGGTGGCGGCACGGGTACGGCCGATTCCTCACCGCGCACGGCCTTTCCGCGCTTGGCGATCGAGCCAGCATGATCATCGTGCCTTTCTGCCTGCTCGCCGTCGGGGTCTCGGCGGGCGGTGTGGCGGCCGTGCTTGGGGCCAGAGCGGTGGGCTATGCCCTGATGGTCCTGTACGGCGGCACGCTCGGCGACCGGCTGGACAGGCGGCACCTCATGATCGCCTCGGATCTGGTACGGTTCGGCACGCAGTCTGCCCTGGTGGTCTTGGTGCTGAGCAATGGCCAGGGCGTGGCGGTGTTCCTGGTGCTGCAGTTCGTCTACGGGCTCGCGGAGGGACTGTTCAGGCCCGCGGCTAGCGGGGTGATTCCCGCGCTCGTGCCCGACGCCCGACTGGAACGCGCCAATGGACTCTTGAGCGGCGTGGTGAACGGCGGCATGGTTCTCGGACCGGTACTTGGTGGGCTCTTCGTCCAGGCCGGACTCGCGGCCCTAGGTCTGGGGGTCGATGCGTTTACCTTCCTGCTGAGCGCGCTGCTGCTCAGAGGTCTGCCCGAAATGCCGCGCACCTCCAGGCCGCGACGCCGCTTCATCGCCGACCTTGTGGAGGGATGGCAGGTCATCGCCGCCCGAGGGTGGTTGCTGATGCTGATCGTCACCTCATCGTTGTTCCACCTCATCTCACTGTCCGCGGTGTTCAGCCTCGGCCCCGCGTGGGCGGATCAGGCTCTGGGCGGCGCGCAGGCGTGGGGAACCCTGGTGACCGCCTTCGGCGTCGGGGGCATCGTCGGCGGGTTCGCAGCCATCCGATTCGCTCCGACACGGCCTGGAGTGGTGTGCATCCTGCTCCTGACCGTGCTCTCAGCCCAGCCGCTGTTCCTGTCGTCCGGAGCGCCACTAGCGGTCATTGCGTTCTTGCAGTTGCTGGCCGGACTGTCGCTGAGCCTGTACGCCTCGACCTTCACCACGACGTACCAGCGCTTCACCCCTGACGACGCGGTCTCACGTGTGTCGGCTTTCGACTCGCTGGCCTCCACAGCACTGCTTCCCTTGGGGTATCTCCTGGTCGGCTGGCTAGCCGACCTGATGGGGATCGCTGCGGCCATGCGTGTGGTGGCAGCCGTCGGCATCCTCGTGTGCCTGGCCGGGCTGCTCAGTAAAAGCCTGCGCGCGCTGCGCCATGGCAGTGCCGCGGCCTCGGTCTGAGCGCGTCAGTTCCCACAACGTGGGTGACGGCGGACGGGATTGGGGGCGGCTCGTTCTCCGTGACTGGAGTGATCAAGCCACGAGAGCAAATCCGACCTGGTAGCCGGTCTGATGGACACGCTCGTGTTGCCGGACGACGTGGTATCTCCAGTACTCCTCCAGATGACCGTTGGCGATCAACGTATGCACATCCGCCTCTTGTGCGGTGCCAAAACTCGTCTATGGCATCTCGCCTGGCCTTCTATCCTCGGCACTCGTGTTTCTACGCCTGCTGTATCTGCTGATGGTCCAGCTGTTCGGCTGGTTTACGCTATTCTCGCGGGGCGACACCTCCAAGGACATGGAGATCTTGGTGCTACGTCATGAGGTCGCCGTCCTGCCTCGTCGGTCACGTCGTACATGACGACCACCGCGCGAGCCGCCCGATCGCGCAATGCCACCCAGATCACGCAACGCAGCCCGACGGCGACGATGACCAGGCCGAAGCGTCATGTCACCAGCCCCGCGACGAGCAGGGCGGCCAGGGCGAACGGCCAGTACGGCCAGCGTTTGGCAGCCTTCTGCAACTGTCGGACGACGTCGCTCGGCTGAGCCGGAACCAGGCTGACGACACCATGCATGACCACATCACGGTCGGGCGCGGTGGTGCGGTAAGAGATCACGCCGCGTCCCATGCGCACGACGTCGCGGCGAGGGCTCATCCCGGCCCGAAGGCCCGGGATTCCGGCCGAGACTCCCAGCCCGGCCTGGCTGAGCGTGAAGCGGAACGGTCCAGCCCTGAGCCTTGTACGCACATAGAAACCCACGATGAGGAATCCTTTCGACCCGGGCGCCCGTTACCGCGGCCGAAATCCGACCCGATAGCATTCTCGCACGCAGGGGACACAGCTGCGATCGACGACTGGCATACCGAGGTCCTGGAGATTGACCACCACGCCACCACCCGCGCCCGACTAAAGGGGATGCCAGCCCCGCGCGCCCTACGCTTGCCGGAACTTCCTGTGCGGTGCCAAAACTCGTCCATGGCATCTCGCCTGGCCTTCTATCCTCGGCACTCGTGTTTCTACGCCTGCTGTATCTGCTGATGGTCCGATTGTTCGGCTGGTTGACGCTTCTCACGCGGGGCGACACTTCCAAGGACGCAGAGATCTTGGTGCTACGCCATGAGGTCGCCGTCCTGCGTCGTCAGGTCTCCCGGCCACGACCAGACTGGGCCGCACGAGCGCTGCTGGCCGCGCTGGCGCGACTACTGCCCACGCGGCTTCGCCTCCATCGGATCGTGACGCCGGGCACCTTGCTGGCCTGGCACCGCCAGCTGGTCAGCCAACGCTCGACCTACCCGAACGCGACCGGGCGTCCGCCGATCCCGGATGAACTGCGTGATCTGGTGATCCAGCTGGCCAGAGAGAACCCACAATGGGGGCACCGGCGGATCCGGGGCGAACTGCTCGGCCTTGGCCATCAGATCGGGGAAGGCGCCATCCGCCGCATCCTCACCGCGGCTGGCCTCGGCCCAGCGCCACGCCAAATATCGCCAACCTGGCGACAGTTCCTCACCTCGCAAGCCTCCGGCATCCTGGCCTGCGACTTCCTGCACGTCGACACTGTCTTCCTCAAACGCCTGTATGTCCTGTTCGTCATGGAGATCGAGACACGCCGCATCCACCTGCTGGGCGTCACCTCCAACCCAACGGGCGCATGGACCACCCAGCAAGCCCGGAACCTGCTGATGGACCTGGGTGAACGCACCGGCGCCTTCAGGTTTCTCATCCGGGACCGTGACAGCAAGTTCTCCTACTTGTTCGATGAGGTGTTCGCCGCCGCTGGCGTGCGAGTCATCAAGACGCCCGTCCGGTCACCACGAGCGAACGCGTTCGCCGAACGATTCGTGGGAACGCTACGCCGCGAGTGCCTCGATCACCTGCTCATCCATGGTGAGCGGCACCTGCGCAAGGTCCTGACCGAGTACGAACCCCATTTCAACCATCATCGCCCGCATCAAGGCCGTTCCCTCCTCCCTCCCTTGCACGACCCCGGCCAGATGATCGACATGACCTCCCGGATCCAGCGTCGAAGGACCGTCACAGGACTGATCAACGAGTACCGCAGAGCAGCCTGATCGTCCTGAAAACGCCCAGCTCAGCAGCAGTATGCGCGTTTTGGCACCGCACATGCCCGCTGGGCGGCCAAGGGCAGCGAACTGCTGTGGAACGGCTACAAGGTGCACATCAGCGAAACCTGCCACCCCGCCGCCGACACCCGCAGCACCGACCCCGCCATGAGAGCGCCGAACCTGATCACGAACGTGGCCACCACCGACGCCACCGTGCCCGACACGGCGATGACCGAGGTCATTCACCAGCATCTGGCCCGCCGTGGGCTCCTGCCCGCAGAGCACTACCTGGATGCCGGTTACTCCTCCGCCGAACTGATCGCCCAAGCCCGTGAGCTGCATCAGATGGCGCTTATCACCCCGTTGCGCAGCGACAACTCCGTCCAGGCCCGCACCCGCAACGGCTACGACCGCACCGCCTTCACCATCGACTGGGAACGTCGGCAGGTCACCTGCCCGCAAGGACAGACCAGCACCTCCTGGACACCCTGCCGGCAGAAGGAGCAGCCGATGATCGTGGCCGCCTTCCCGCTCAGCACCTGCCGCCCCTGCCCGGTGCGGGCCTTATGCACCAGTGCCCAGCGCAGCGGCCGCCATCTCACCCTGCATCCCCGAGCGATCCAGGAATCCCTCGACGCCGCCCGCGCCGAACAAACCACGCCCGCCTGGCACGACCGATACGCCCTCCGGTGCGGCATTGAAGCGACCATCCACCAAGCCGTCACCGTCACCGGCCTGCGCCGCGCCCGATACCGCGGCATCAAGAAGGTCCGTCTCGAACACATCGTCTGCGCCATTGCGGTCAATCTGATCCGCCTGGACGCCTGGTGGAACGGCCACCCCCTGGAACGGAAACGGACCAGCCACCTGGCCCAACTTGAACCGACCCTGACCGCCTGAAACGAGTTAACCAGCAGAGTCGCACACGGCTGGAAATCGCCGCCAGCATCAATATGCGCGGGCAGCCATTCGTCTACTGTCGGTAAGATCGACGGCGAAGTCAAGCCCCCGGTGAAGGTGATTACGTCCAGCGACCGCTTGGGCGACGGAATGTACCGGCGCAGATTCGGGCGAGACAAAAGCGAGCGGGGTTTGCTTGTGTATCCAAAGACTGGCTGATACGTTGCGACTAGATCGAGAGTTGTGGCCGGGAAAGGGGTCCCGGTCCTCGTCCTCATCTAACGGGGAGAGTTCTTGTTTTTGTAAGCCTAAGTCGGCGGTCGGGCGTGTCACGTTTCAGGTAACTCGTCAAGTGTTCCTGGCGTTCGGCTCGACATTGCCGCAAGCAGAGGGCTAGCGCTTCGATTCGACTGCTGATCGTCGCCTGCCAGAGCGCGATTTTTCGGCCTCGATAGCGCTGTGAACTGCCGTGATTCCATGGATGCTCGATGGCCGCGAGTCCGTGGCGCCATGCTTCGCCGCTCCTTCTCAATCAGTAAAGCGGTGCTCGCGTAATACACGTAGCACTTTCTTTCGCGTGCCGTCAGATCAACTCTTGAAGCCGTGCCTGATTGCCTCGGAAAGTGAGCAATGGACGAAAAATACCTGGTAGTCGTCAACCACGAAGAGCAGTACTCCATTTGGAAATCTGGCTGGCCCTTGCCCGCCGGATGGCGAGGCGAGGGGTTCTCCGGCACGAAGGAGGATTGCCTCGGCCACATCGCCGAGGTGTGGGTGGACATGCGCCCCCTAAGCCTCCGGACAAGCGCCTCATGAAGGCTTCGCCGGCAGAGTCGTGCCTGCATCAGCTCATCGAGGAACAGGCCGTTCGCACGCCGGACGCCATCGCGCTCACCATCGCCGGATCGAATGTCTCCTATCGCGAATTGGTGCGGCGCGCCGACCATCTGGCCCACGAACTCCACCGCCGCGGGGCCGGCCCGGAAACGCTTGTCGGCCTGCCCGCCGACCGTTCGGCCGACACCCTGATCGCGATGCTCGGCGTCCTGAAGGCAGGAGCCGCCTACGTCCCCTTCGCGGCAAATCTGCCCGCGGAACGGATCCGGCGGATCACGTCCGACGCCGGCATCGGCATCTTCGCTGGTTCGGCCCAGGCGCTTGAAGGCGTCCCGTCCGAGACCCTGGTGCCGGTGACCGAGCGGACCGCCGAGGCGCCGCCGCCCTCCGGCATCACCCCGGACCACACGGCCTACGTCATCTACACCTCTGGTTCGACCGGCATGCCCAAGGGCGTCGTTACCCCGCACCGGCAGATCGTCAGCTCGACGCGGGCCCGGTTCACCGTCTTCCCGATGCCGTGCGCCTCCTACGTCATGCTCGCGCCGTTCACCTTCGACGCCGCCGCGGCCGGCGTGTACGTCACCCTCAGCACGGGCGGGCGTCTGGTCGTGCCGACCGACGAGGAGATCCTCGATCCGGCGCTTCTGGCCAAGCTCGTCATCGACGAATGCGCCACGCACGTCGACGGCGTCCCCACCCAGTACGCAACGCTTCTCACCTTTCATCCCGAGGCGTTGCGTGACGTCCACTGCACCGTGCTCGCGGGCGAGGCGCTGCCCGTGCCGCTGGCCCGGCGGCATTTCGCTGTCGCGCCCGGCGCCGCGCTGTTCAACGAGTACGGCCCCACCGAGGGCACCGTATGGAGCACGGTGCACCGGTGCGCCCCCCACGACGACGGCGACACTATGCCCATCGGCCGGCCGATCGACGGCGTACGCGTGCGCCTGCTCGACGAGAACCTTGACGAAGCGCCGCCGGGCACGATCGGCGAGATTCACATCGCCGGAGCCGGAGTGGCCCGGGGATATCTCGGCAGACCCGCCCTGACCGCCGATCGCTTCCTGCCGGACCCGTACGCGCGGAACCCCGGCGAGCGCATGTACCGCACCGGCGACCTGGGCAGGCTAAACAAGCGCGGCGACCTGGTCTTCTGCGGCCGGGCCGACGACCAGGTCAAGGTGCGCGGCTTTCGCGTCGAGCCGGGCGAGGTCGAGTCGCGGCTGCTGGCCCACCCCATGGTCGCCGCTGCGGCCGTCGTCGCCTACAACAGCGAGACGGGCACCCGGCTCGCCGGGTTCGTCGTCCCCGCCGACGACGGACCGCCCTCTGGCGGCGAGCTGACGTCCTTTCTGGCCGCATCGCTGCCTGACTACATGATCCCCGGCCGTTGGGATGTTCTCCGCGGACTGCCGCTTACGCCCCATGGCAAGGTCGACCGCCGGGCCCTCGCGGCCTCGGTGCGCGCGGCCGCGCCGAACCCTCCATGAAAAACCGCCGACGAAACCACCAGCGAAGCCGATGATGCGAAGGGTCTTGACGCCGTTGATCTCGTACGAAGGTCCCAGCCAGCCCATGGATGTCGCGGACAGCCTGACCCGGCACGAGTGGGCCGGCTTGATGAACAGGCACAATCTCGCCGACGGGCACGCCAGGCAAGCTCAGACCGCGAAGATGTCACACCTGCTGACCCGACTGCCTGAGCTGTACGAACTGTCGGAATCGACGCCCCAGCTGGCGGTGCAGCGCCGCTTCGAGGAGGCGTTCTACCGCCGGGCCGGGCAGCCCAGCGTGGCCGCGCGGAAGGTGGCCCCGCTGCACCACTACTCCTCGTCACTATCGATCGAGATCGTCGCCAACTACCTGCGCGAGCAGGGCCTCCAGGTCGGTTTGCTCGACCCGACGTTCGACAATATCCCGGCGATCTTACGCCGGCATGGCGTCCCGCTCCGGCCGGTCGGCGAGGACATCTTCGCCGACCCCGCGGACCCCTCCTTCTACGCCGGCCACGATGCAATCTTCCTGATCACTCCCAACAACCCCACGGGCATCGACCCCTCACCGGACGTGCTCAGGACCATCGCGAAGCAGTGCCGCGACCGCGATCTGCTGCTGATCGTCGACTTCAGCTTCCGCTTCTTCAGCGAGCACCTGGCGACCTGGGACCAGTATGCCTTCTTCGAGTCCATCGGCGTGCGCTACATCGGCATCGAGGACACCGGCAAGACCTGGCCGACGCTGGACCTGAAGATCGGTTCGTTGGTGGCGGACGCCAGGCCGCACGCGCGCCTGCAGGAGATCACCGACGACCTGCTGCTCAACGTCTCCCCCTTCATCTTCACGCTGATCAGCGAGTACGTCGACGCCGACAAGGAGTCGAGCTCCCGGCACGTGGCCCGCGCCAACCGCGCGCACCTGGAGCGCCTCATGGAGGGCGGCCCGGTGACGGTCACGCCGGCCGAGGGCCCGATGAGCGTGGCCTGGTTGCGGCTTCCCGGCGGCTGGCAGGCCGGCGAGCTGTGTGACTGGCTGATCGGCCAGGGCATCTCCGTGCTGCCCGGCTCGCCCTTCCACTGGTCGGACGGCTCTCGCGGAGAGGGTCACGTCCGGATCGCGCTGATGCGGCCGGAGCCGGTCTTCGAGGAGGGGGCCAAAGCGCTGGCCGCCGCGTTCGACCAGTACCAGCGGCTCCAGGAGGGCGTGGCCGTCCAGCCGGCCGACGTTGGCGCGGTGGTGCTGAGGGCGGCGGCCGAACTGCTCGACAGACCGGACGCCACGCTCGCCGACGACTTCTTCGCCTTGGGCGGCGACTCCATGAGCGCGATGCACCTCGTGGGCCGCGTCGCCCAGGAGACCGGCGTGCCTCAGCGGGTCAGGACCTTGTTCGAGGGTCCGGTCCTCGGCGACTTCGCCGCCCGGGTCGCCGAGGCCTGTGAGCGTCACACGGGCGGCGACGCCGAGGAGATCACCGACCCCCTGGCTCTCCTGCGTCGCTCCTTCGGCGCCCAGCAGGCCGCCGGCCAGGAGGCATGACAGGTGCGGTTCTCGGTTGACGACGACACTCGAGCGCTGCTCTCCGAGGTCGACGGCGTGCTGGCCAGCGCGGGCGACGTCGGCTCGCGGGAGCTGTTCGGGCTGCTCGGCGCACGGCGCCTGGTCGCCGCACACTATCCGCGGGAGTACGGCGGACGCGGCCTGACCCTGGCCCACCACGTGTCCGTCTCCGAGCGTCTCGGCCTCGCCGGGCTGCCCGACGAGGTGCACCTCGTGACGGTGCAGGGCGTGGGCTGCTCGCTGCTCGTCTCGGGCCAGGAGAGCCAGCGCCGCCGGTGGCTGCCGGAAATCGCCGCCGGGCGCGCCTTCGCCAGCCTGCTCCTCACCGAGGCGGGTGCGGGAAGCGACCTGACCGCCATCGAGAGCCGGGCCGAGGCGGACGGCGACGGCTACCGGGTGACGGGACAGAAGACCTGGAACCTGTACGCGGACTGGTCCTCCTTCGGCATCTGCTCGGTCCGCACGCGCAGGGGCGAGGACCGCTACGACGGGATCAGCTTCTTGCTCATCCCCTTCGACGCGCCCGGGGTCTCAGTAGAACCGGTCCCCCGGCTGCTCGGCGAGCCCTACTTCACCGTCACCTTCGACGGCGTACGCGTCGGTCAGGACGCGCTCATCGGCCCGGAGCACCGAGGGTGGCCGCTGTTGATCCAGGCCATCGGCTTCGAGCGGGCCGGGTTCGACTACCTCAGCAGGGCGCGGCGCTGGCTGCGCACCGCCGAGGAGGTGGTGTCGGACGTCCGGGGCCCGGACCGGCTGAACCTGCGCGCCGAGTTGCTGCGTCACGAGCGTGCCGTGGCCAACGCTCGCGCGCTGGCCTTCCGCGCGGCCGGGCAGGCCCAGAGGTTCGAGATGGACGAGGTGGCCTCGGCGTACTCGAAGTACGCGTGCGGTGAGGCCGCCCAGCGGCTGGCCCGCTGGATGGGCCTGGAGCTCGGCGCCGCCGTTCGGGAGCGGGGCGCGGAGCGCCGGGCGGAGGCGCTGCGCCGCGCCCTCGCCGAGGCCCCGGAGTTGTCGATCTCCGGCGGCGCCCGCGAGCTACAGCTCGACCTGATTGCCATGGACCAGAACGCCGGGACGGGATGATGGACGTCACCCTCAGTGATGCTCAGCGCGTGCTGAGCCGCTTCATCGGCAACACGGTCGCCGGTGCGACGGCGGCCGACCCGCACGACGTTTGGAAGAGGCTCTCCGCCGCGGGCTTCGACGAGTTCGTCCGGTCCGTGGACGCGGGCGGGCTCGGGCTCGGCCCGCTGGAATTCTGTCTCGTCTTCGAGGAACTCGGCGCGCGGCTGTGCGACCCCCATCACGTCCGCGGCGCGCTGCTTGCCGCCGGGCTCCGAGACGACGGGCGGCCGGGGGAGGCGTCGGAGGTGTTCAGGACGCCGCAGCCCGCGACCGAGCCGGGGACGCCCCTGCCCGTCCTCGTGCCCTCGCCGGGTTTCGAGCTCGGCACGAGCACGGACGAGGTCGCCCGCGCCTTCGACCGGGATCGCCTGATGGTGGCGGCCTACCTCGCGGGCGTCGCCCGCCGGGCCCTCGGCCTCGCCCGGGCGCGGGGGGCGGACCGGCTGCTCGGTGGGCGGCCGCTGCTGGAGCGACAGTCGGTCGCCCACAACGTGGCCAGGGCCGCGGTGACGGCCGAGACCGCCCGGTTGGAGGTGTGGGAGGCGGCCGACCGCGGCGAGGCGTACCTCGTCCTCACGGCGCTTGCGTCGGCGCTGGAGGCGGCGGTCGCCAACGCCCACCTCGCGGTCCAGCTGCACGGAGCGGCCGGCACCTCGTGCCCCCAGGTCATCGACGTTTACGGCACCGCGTACGCCGCCGCCGCGACTTGGGGACCGCCCTCGTCCTTATGGCGCGAGGCTGCACGCCGACGTTATCCAGAGGAAGGGACCGCTTGATGAACGGTCAGACGTGGAAGGTCATCCGCGCCGGCGCCGGACGAACACGGATCAGGGTCTTGCGGGCGGGTGCCGGCGCCGGACCCTATCTGTGGCCGTCGGTGGGCGAGTATCCCGTGTACGACGACTACCTCTACCACGCGATGCTGGAGGACGAGGCGCGCAACCGACTCTTCCGGGACGCGATCGCCCGTGAAGCCGCCCGGAAGACCGTCGTTGAGCTGGGCTGCGGGCCCGACTTGCTGTGGAGCGGCTTCGCGGCGGAGTCGGGAGCGGCCCGCGTCTACGCGGTCGAGAGCGACCCGGACAGCGCCCGCAGGGCGGCCGAAGCGGCCGACTCCCAGCCGTACGACATCCAGGTGTTGGCGGGCGAGGCCTCCTCGGTCACCCTGCCCGAACGGGCGGACCTGTGCGTCGCCGAGCTGGTGGGCAACATCGGCGGCGCCGAGGGCATGGCGGCCGTCATGGCCGACGCCCGCTCCAGGCACCTGAAGCCGGGCGGCCGCGTCATCCCCTCCTACGTGAGCACCCGGGTAGCGGCGATCTCCCTGACCGACCTGCTGGACGGCCGGTTCTCCGTGCGCTCGGAGTACTGCGACTACGTCGAAGACGTGCTGCGCGCCGCCGGATGCTTGTTCGACCTGCGGTTCTGCGTGGGGGGTCTGGGCCGGGACGCGCTGCGGACGACGGACGCCGTGATCGAGGAGCTCCGCTTCGACGAGGGCGCCACCACCTTCCCCCGGGCGCGGCTGGAGGTACTCTCCCCTGGCCGGGTCGACGGCCTGCTGCTGTGGCTCGGCATGCGCTGCGCCGACGGGCAGCCGCTGCTGGACAGCCTCGACACGGTGACGAACTGGCTGCCCGTCTACGTGCCCTTCGCCAGCGGCGACCCGATCGAGGTGGAGGCTGGCGACGTCATCGAGGTCGAGTGCCTCACCAAGCCCGCGCTGGACGGTGTGCATCCGGACTACTGGTTCACCGGCGAGCTGTCGCGGGCGGGCCGCGCGGTGCGGCCGCTGAGCGCTGAGTCGCGGTACGCGGGCGGCCCGTTCCGCGCCTCCTTCCTACACCAGGCCCTGTTCGAGGCCCCTCCCGTCGCCAACCCGAAGGAGGCGTGACGTGCCGATCGCCCCATCTCCCGCCGACGAGGTGCTCGACGTCGCCGGATGCGGATTCGGCCCGGCGAACCTCGCCCTCGCGATCGCCCTGGAGGAACATGGCCTACGGGCCGCCCGACAGCGCTTCTTCGAGCGGCAGGACACGCTGGGCTGGCACCGCGGGATGCTGCTGGAGGGCGCGACGTTGCAGGTCTCCTTCCTCAAGGACCTCGTCACGATGCGCAACCCGACCAGCGGCTACAGCTTCGTGGCGTACCTGCACGCGGTGGGTCGGCTGCCGGATTTCATCAACGGCAAGACGTTGTACCCGCTCCGAATGGAGTACCACGACTACCTGATGTGGGCCGCCGAGCGGCTCAGGGCGCCGGTGGCGTACGGGGTCGAGGTCACGGCGATCCGGCCGGTGGTCGTGGACGGCCTCGTGGAGTACCTAGACGTCACGGCCCGGACGGCTGGCGGGGTGTCCGCGCACCGGGCGCGGAACGTGGTCATCGGCACGGGACTTACTCCGTACCTGCCGCAGGGGGTGCGCGAGTCCCGGCGGATCCTGCACAGCGAGCGGCTGCTCGACCACACTCCCGCGATCGAGGCGGGCCGGCCGCGCAGACTCGTGGTGGTCGGCGCGGGCCAGAGCGCCGCCGAGGCCGTCGAGCACCTGCACCAGCGGTTCCCCGGCGCCGAGGTGTGCGCGGTCTTCTCCCGGTACGGCTACAGCGCCGCCGACGACACGCCCTTCACCAACCGCATCTTCGACCCCGAGGCTGTGGACACCATCTACGGCGCGCCGGAGGAGGTGCGCGAGTCGTTGTTGTCCTACCACCGCAACACGAACTACTCCGTCGTCGACGGCGATCTCGCGCGTGACCTGCACCGGCGCTTCTACCAGGAGAAGGTCCTGGGCCGCAGCCGGCTGCGCATCCTCAACGCGGCCCGCGTCACGCACGCCGACGAGCACGAGGGCGGCGTCCGGCTGTCGGTGGAACACCTCGCCACGACCGAGACCGAGATCCTGGACGCGGACGCCGTCGTCTACGCCACCGGTTACCGCCCGGCGGACGTAACGCCCCTGTTGGGCGAGCTCATCGCCGACTGCAAGTGGGACGCGCATGGCAGGCCGCGGCTGGAGCGCGACTACCGGCTGGTGACCTCCGACACCGTGCGCTGCGGCATCTACCTGCATGGGGCGGGAGCCGAGCACACGCACGGCATCGGAGCTGGCCTGCTGTCCAACACGGCGATCCGCGCGGGCGAGATCGCCAGGTCCCTCATCGGCCGGCTGACCTGACCCGGAGGCGTGACATGTTTGTACCGAAGATCTACCGAGACGACGAAGGCACGCGGACCCGCGCCCTCCTGCGCGGCTACCCGCTCGCGACCCTCATGACCGCTGGGCCCCGGTTCCCGCAGGCGACGCATGTGCCGATCATCATGGCGCCGGGCTCGCCAGCTGACGGCGAACTGGCCGGGACCACGCTGCTTGGGCACATGAACCGGGCCAACCCCCACTGGCGATGGCTGGAGGACGGGGTCCCCGCCAAGCTGGTGTTCACCGGCCCGCACGGCTACGTGAGCCCCACCGCGTACCGGACCACCCCGGCCGCGCCCACCTGGAACTTCCTGACCGTGCACGTCGAGGGGACGCTGCGGCCCGTCTATGACATCGAGTGCACCCTGGAGATCGTCCGCCAGACCGCGCACGCCTATGAGCGCGAGTTCGGCGCGGGCTGGGACCCGGAGTTCTCGCTGGACTACTTCCGCTCCATCGTCAAGGGCGTCGGCGCCTTCGCGGTCGAGATCGAGCGCGTGGATACCATGTTCAAGCTGAGCCAGGAGAAGAGCCCGGAGGTCCAGGACCAGGTGATCGCCTGGTTCGATGCGGCCGAGTCCGGCACCGGTCGGGACCTGGGTAGGGCCATGCGGACCTTCGGCGCGGGCACCAGGGCCGCCGGTCACCGGTGGCTGTCGTTGTGGGGTGGCCCGGCCGGTCCTCCCTGCCTGCTGGAGTCCGTCACCGAGAGCGCCGTCCGGCGGCCCGGCGCGATCGCCGTCGTGGACGAGCGCCGCGAACTCACCTACGCCGCGCTGCTGGCCTGGGCCGGGGACATCGCGGCGCTGCTGGCCTCCCACGACGTCGGCGAAGGCGACCGGGTCGCGGTCGCAGGCGACCGCAGCAGCAAGGTGGTCGCCGCCATGCTCGCCGTCGTGAGCCTGGGGGCCACCTACATCCCGCTGGACAACGAGTATCCGCGGCGCCGCTTGGAGCACATGCTGAAGGACAGTGCGCCCAAGGTCCTGCTGCACGCCGGGCCGGTGCCGGAACTCGACACGACGGCGGCCGTGGTGCCCGTCGCTGAGCCGGGACCTGCGCCCATGGCGGACGGGCTGGGGCGCTGGAGCCCCGTCCCATGTCAGGCGGACCTGCCCGTCTACGTCATCTACACCTCCGGTTCGACGGGCTGGCCGAAGGGCGTGGCGATCCAGCACAGATGTCTAGACAACATGGTGGAGTGGCAGCGGTCGCACTCGGTGCGCCCAGACCTGAGGACCGCCCAGTTCGCGCCCTTGAACTTCGACGTGTGCTTCCAGGAGATCCTCGGCACGCTGGCGGGCGGCGGGACGTTGTGCGTCGTACCCGAGCGGATGCGCTCGGACTCCTTCGAGCTGCTTGACTGGCTGGTGGCCCAGCACGTCGAGCGGCTGTTCCTGCCGTATCTCGCGCTGCACATGCTGGCGGTGGCGGCGACCGCAGGCAGCCCGCAGGCCGGTCTCGCGCTGGTGGAGATCAATACCGCCGGTGAGCAGATCGTGTGCTCGCCGCCGATCCGCGAGTTCTTCGCCCGGTTCGCGTCGTGCCGACTGAACAACCACTACGGGCAGAGCGAGTCGGCCATGGTCACCGCGCACACCCTCTCGGGCCCGAGCTCGGACTGGCCCGCGCAGCCGCCGATCGGCGTGCCGCTGCCGGGGTGTGAAGTCCTCGTGGACCCCGTCGACCCCGCCGAGCCGGAAGTGGGCGAGCTGCTCGTCGCCGGCCTGCCGGTCTCGCTCGGGTACCTGAACCAGCCCGACCTCAACGCCCGGCGGTACGTCGACATCGACCGCACGCCGCAGGGGCATATCAGGGCCTTCCGGACAGGGGACCTCGTCCGGCTCGACGGCGGCGTCATCCAGTTTCTGAACCGGGTCGACAACGACGTCAAGATCCGCGGCGTCCGGGTGAACCTGATGGAGGTCGACGCGGCGCTGCTGGAGCAACCCGGGGTGGCCGAGGCCATGTGCGTGGTGGTCGAGGGCGAAGACGGCACCCGCCGGCTGCATGCTGCTCTCACGGGAGTGGCCGGTATGCCGCCGCCCGACCGCGGCGCCCTGACGGCCACACTGCGTGAGGTGTTGCCCGCGGTGTCGGTCCCGCTCTCGCTGCACGTGCTGCCCGCCCTGCCGGTGGGCGCGAGCGGGAAGATCGACCGCGCCGCGGTGACCAGGAAGATCACCCAGCGTCTCAAGCAGCGCCCGGGCCACGGGGGTCACCTTGGCTGAGCTCACCTCCCCCGTCACCTTCGGCCAGCAGGGCCTGTGGTTCATCGAGGAGTTCGACGGCGGAACGGGCGCCTACAACGACGGCGAGGCGTTCCGGCTCGCGGGCCCGCTCGACATCCCCGCCTTGGTACGAGCGATCGACGCCCTCGTCGTCCGGCACGCCGCCCTGCGCACCCGCTTCGCCACCGTGGACGGCCTCCCCCGGCAGGTCGTGGACGAGCGGTGGACGGGACGGGTCGTGACCACCGCCCCAACCGAGCCGGTCGGTCCCGCCGGCCGTGACGGGGCCGCCGCGGCCTTCGCCCAGGGGGTGCTCGCCCGCCGGTTCGACTTGGTGGGCGGGCCGCTGTTCCGGGTCGAGGTCATGAGCTTCGACGCGGCGGACCATGTGCTGGTGCTCGCGATGCACCACATCATCGGCGACGGCGCGTCCATCTCGATCCTGCTGCGGGAACTGGCCGGGTGCTACGAGGCGGCCCTGACCGGGCGTGCGGCCACGCTGCCCGCGCTGCCCGTTAACTACACGGACTACGCGGTGTGGCAGCGCGAGGTCCAGCACGGCGAGGAGCTCGGGCGGCAACTGGCCTACTGGCTCGACCAGGTCGCCGAGGCGCCACACATGCTGCCCGCGCTGCGCGGGACGCGTTCGGGGCGGGAGCCGAGCGCGGGCGTGGCGGAGTTCCGGCTCGACGCGACGGTGACTGCCGCCGTACGGGAGCTGTCGCGCTCGTGCGGAGCCACCGTCTTCATGACCCTGCTCGCGGTCTACGAGAGTCTGCTGTCCAGAGTCACGGGTGCCGCCGACCTGCTCGTCGGCGCACCCGTGCTCGGTCGTACGCTCCGGGAGGTCGAGGGGGTCGTCGGCCTGTTCGCCAACACCCTTGCCCTGCGGGCCGACCTGCGCGACGACCCAACGTTCCGCGACCTGCTCGCGCGGGCGCGCCTGGTGGCCCTCGGCGGGTACGCCCACCAGGACCTGCCCTTCGACCGGCTGGTCGAGCACCTCAACCCGGTCCGGGTGAGCGGGGTGCCGCCCCTGATCCAGGTCATCTTCCAGCTCTTCGACCAGCCCTTCGCGCCCCGGCTCGAGCTGTCCGGCCTGCGGGCGACGCCGCTGGACACGCTGGGTCGTGAGCTGCCCTTCGCCCTCGCGTTGGACTGCTTCCAGGACGGCGACACGCTCCACGGGCGGCTGTACGTCGACCGGGCGGTATTCGGGGAGCGCTTCGCCGAGGACTTCGCCGCCGCCTTCACAGCGCTGGTCGGGCAGATCCTGGCGGACCCGGAGCAGCGGGTGTCGCGGCTGCGCGTGCCGGCGGACCTGGTCATGGCGGCCGGGCCCGACACAGCCGGCGACACGGGGGAAGGGCGCTTCGCGCCGCCCAGGCCCGGGGTGGAGCAGATCGTTGCCGAGGCGATGGCCGATGTGCTCGGCCTGGATGGGATCGGCAGGAACGACGACTTCTTCGCGCTCGGGGGGCACTCCCTGCCCGCGGTCAAGCTGATCTCCCGCGTCCGGGAGCTGTTCGGGACGGCCGTGTCGGTGCGGAGCCTGTTCGAGAACCCGACCGTGGCCGCGTTCGCGGCGATGCTGGCTGCCGAGACCCGGCCGGCGTCGGCGGAGATCGCCCGGCTCGCCGACGACGGTCCGGCCGCCATGTCGTTCGCGCAGCAACGTATGTGGTTCATCCAGGAGCTGGATCCCAGCAACACTGCCTATCACCTGGGCGAGGCGTTCCGGCTGTCCGGGCCGCTCTCCCTCGACGCGCTGACCGCGGCGGTGGACCGGCTGGCCGCCAGGCACGAGGCGTTGCGCACCTGCTTCTCCGTACGGGACGGACGGCCCCTCCAGACGGTCGACGCCCACTGGCGAGGCCGGGTCGGCGTGACCCGGGCAGCCGACGACGGGGCCGACCGGGCGCGGGCCGCGCGGTCGTTCGCTCGCGAGGTCGTGGGCCGGGAGTTCGACCTGGTGGGCGGGCCCCTGTTCCGCGCCGAGGTGCTGCGCTTCGACGACGCCGACCATGTGCTGGTGCTAGCGATGCACCACATCGTCGCCGACGGTTGGTCGCTGGAGGTCCTCCTCGGCGAGCTCGCCCTACTGTACCGGGGCGTCGAGCCTGGGGGTCCCGCGCTGCGCTACCGCGACTTCGCGGCCTGGCAGCGGGAGGTGTTCCGCGATGAGATCCGCAGACGGCAGCTCGACTACTGGCTCGACCACGTGGACGGAGCCCCGCTGGTGCTGGACGTGCTGCGGCCGAGGGCGCAGGACGACGGCGTGGGCGTGGAGGGCGCCGTCGAGTTCGAGCTGTCCGCCGACGTCGTGGCGGGGCTGCGGGCGCTGTCGCGGGAATCGGGCGGCACCCTGTTCATGACCCTGCTCGCCGTCTTCGGGACGCTTGTCTCCCGCGTCACCGGGGAGCGTGACCTGCTGGTCGGGGTGCCGTCCACCTGGCGTGGCGTGCCCGAGCTCGAACGCGTCGTCGGGTTCTTCGTGAACATGATGGCGATCCGGGCCGACCTGCGCGGCGACCCGACGTTCTCCGGCCTGCTCGCCCGGGTCCGCGAGGCGGTGCTGGGCGGCTTCACCCACCAGGAGCTCCCCTTCGAGGACCTGGTGGAGGCGCTCAACCCGGAGCGGACCATCGGCCTGCCGCCGGTGGTGCAGGTGGCGTTCCAGGTGTTCGAGACCGATGTGGCCAGCGATCTCGAACTTGGCCTGGCACGGGGGACGCCGATCAGCGACATTCGTGAAGGACTGCACGCCGATCTCCCGCTAGCCATGGACCTCTACCGCCACGGCGACGGACTGCAGGGCCTACTGACCTACAACCGCTCGATCCTGTCGGCCGAGGAGGCCGAGCAGATGGTCGCGACGTTCCGCAACATCGTCCACGAGGTGTTGCGGGACCCGGATCGGCCGGTCGGCGAGCTGCCGCTGCTATCAGGACCGGCGGCCGGGACCGTGCTCGGCCTCGGAGTCGGCCCCAAGACGGGCGGCGGCGGGGCGTCGCTGGCTGAGGAGTTCGAGCGCACGGTGGCCGCCTCCCCCAGCGCCGTCGCCGTGACGGACAGCGAGGGGAGCTGGACCTTCGCCGAGCTGGGGCGCGCGGTGGACGCTGTCTCCCACGCCCTGGCCGGGGCCGGGGACTTCGTCGCGGTCGCCGGCGCCCGTTCCAAGAACATGGTCGCGGCGCTGCTCGGGGTGCTGAAGTCCGGCGCCGCCGTGGTGCCGCTGGACCTGTCCCATCCCGTCGAGCGGATCCGCGCGATGGTGGCGAGCACCGGCGCGGGCGTGCTGCTCTGCGACGAGGCTGGCGCGCGGGCGCTGACGGCGCTCGGCCTCCGGCACATACCGATCGAGCAGGCCGTCCGCGCCACGAGTGACCGGCCGCGGCGCCCGGTCGGACCGTCCGACGTGGCCGTCGTCATGTTCACCTCGGGCTCCACCGGCGGCCCCAAGGGCGTGCTGCTGGAGCACGGCGCGCTGACCAACTTGCTCAGCGCGCACCGGCGCGCCCACTTCGGGGACTCGGGCGTCCGCAGGGTGGCACTGACCGCGTCCATCGCTTTCGACGCCGCGTGGGACCAGTTGTTGTGGCTGGTCGGAGGGCACGAACTGCACGTTGCGGACGAGGAGACCCGGCGCGACACGGACAAGCTGCTACGGTTCGTCCGCGAGCGCAGGATCGACGTCCTCGACGTCCCCCAGGCGCAGCTCGGCCACCTGCTCGACCTCGGCCTGCTCCGCGGCGACCATCGTCCGGGCACGCTGATCATGGGCGGCGAGGCGGTGCCGCCACCGCTCTGGCGACGCCTCGCCGCCGAACCGGACGTGCGGGCGTGGAACTTCTACGGCCCCACCGAGTGCACCATCGACGCTCTGACCTGGCGGGTCCACGACAGCGCCCGGCCCCTGATCGGCCTGCCGCTGGACAACACGGGCGTGCGCATTCTCGACGACGCCGGCAACCTTCTCCCGCCCGGCTTCGCCGGCGAGATCTTCCTCGCTGGCGCACACCTGGCGCGCGGCTACCTGAACCTGCCTGCGCTGACAGCCGAGCGGTTCGTGCCCGACCCGTTCGGCACCGAGCCGGGCATGCGCATGTACCGCACCGGCGACCTGGGACGCCTCACCCCGGGCGGAGCGGTGGAGTTCCTCGGGCGCGTGGATGAGCAGGTGAAGATCCGCGGCCAGCGGGTGGAGCCGGCCGAGATCGAGTCGGTTCTCACCGCGTGTCCCGAGGTTGCCGAAGCCGTGGTGGCGGCCCGCAGGTCCGCGACCGGCGACGACGAGCTGGTTGCCTATGTCCTGCCGAGGGCGGGCGACCGGCTCACCCCCGGCGCGCTGCGTTCCATGGCCGCGGACCGGCTGCCCGAGTACATGCTGCCCAGAATCGTCATCACGACCTCCATCCCCAGGCTGGTCAGCGGGAAGATCGACCTCCGCGCGCTGCACGCCGCTGACCCGGCGGGCGCGTCCGCGACAGACGGCTTCGCGGCGCCGCGCACGAGCGCCGAGCACGCGATTGCCACCGTCATGGCGGGGGTGCTCGGCCTCGAGAGGGTCGGTCGCACCGACGACTTCTTCCAGCTCGGCGGGCATTCCCTCAGCGCCGGGAAGATCGTGGCCCGAGTGCGCGAGCTGTTCGGCGTGGCGGTGTCGATCCGGTCCCTGTTCGAGAACCCGACGCTGGAGCGGTTCGCCGCCACCGTGAGCGAGGCGGCGAGCCTGACGCCGCGGCCGATCCGGCGCGCCCAGACCGGCGGCCGCTACCCCATGTCGTCCGCGCAGCAGCAGTTGTGGCTGATCCACCAGCTCGACCCGGAGTCCACCGCCTACAACATGGGTGAGGTGTTCCGGTTGCGTGGCCCGCTCGACCTGGCCGCGCTGACCGGGGCCGTCGAGGAGCTCGTCGATCGGCACGAGATCCTCAGGAGCCGCTTCACGGTGATGGACGGCAAGCCCGTGCAGGTCGTTGACGCGGATCGGCGGGCGACCGTCGAGGTGCGCGACGGCTCCGGCCGGGCCGAGACACTGGCCGAGATCAGCGTACGGGCCATGTCCCGGCTCTACGACCTGGCGACGGGACCGCTCTTCCGCGTCGAGGTCGTCAGGCTGAGCGAGCACGATCACGTGTTGTGCCTGCTGATGCATCACATCGTCGCCGACGGCTGGTCGGTCGAGGTCCTGCTCGGCGAACTCTCCCTCGCCTACCGGGCTCGCGTCACCGGGGTCGCGGCGCCGCCGGAACCGCTTCCGGTGCAGTACGGCGACTTCGCTGTCTGGCAGCTCGAACAGCTCGGCGACGCCACGCGGGACCGCCAGCAGCGCTACTGGCTCGACCACGTCTCCGGCGCGCCCACCATGCTGGACTTCCCGCTGGCTGGCGGCCCGGCGACTGGCGACGGATCCGTCACTGTGGAGTTCACGCTGTCGGCCGAGGTGACCGCCGGCCTGCGCGAGTTGGCCCGGGACGTGGGCGGCACCCTGTTCATGACCCTGCTGGCCCTGTTCGAGTGCCTGATCGCCCGCCTCAGCGGGAAGCGGGACTTCCTGGTCGGCGTGCCGGTGGCCGGCCGGACGAGACCGGAGCTCGAAGGGCTGGTCGGGTTCTTCGTGAACCTGCTGGCGCTGCGCGCGGACCTGCGCGACGATCCGCCCTTCGAAGACCTGCTGAGCAGGGTGCGTGACGTCGTCCTGGGCGGCTTCGCGAACCAGGACCTGCCGTTCGAGCACCTGGTCACGGCGGTGAACCCGAGGCGGGTGGCGGACCGGTCGCCGCTGGTGCAGGTTGCCTTCCAGCTCTTCGAGGAGCCCGTCGACGGCGCCTTCGCCCTTCAGGGGTTGGAGGTGACCGCGCTCGACTCCAGCACCGAGGCCACCCGGTTCGACCTCAGCCTCGACCTGTTCCTGGACGGCGACGGCCTGCGGGGCTGGATCTCCTGCGCGGAGTCGGCGCTGACCGCCGCGCAGGCGCGGCTCCTCGCCGGCTGGTTCGTGGAGCTGGCGGAGACAGCCGTACGCGATCCGCTGTGCCCGGTGTCCAAGCTGTCCACGGAACCGTTGGAAGGTGGGCGATGACCCCCGCGACTCCAGCCCAGAAACGGTTCTGGCTGCTGCACGACATGGCTGGCCACCCCGGCTCGTGGACGGTCTCGCTGGCCTTCACCCTGCGCGGCGAGGTGGACGTCGAGCGGCTGCGCGCGGCGATCGCCGGGATATCGCTCAGGCACGAGCCGTTGCGGACCGTGTTCGAGCACCGTGACGGCACGTTGTGGCAGCGGGTCCTCGACGACGGCTGCGACCTCGACCACGCCGACGTGCGCGCGGCACGGCCGGGCGAGGAACTGGTGGAGGCGCTGCTCCGGCACAACGAGCGGCGGCATTTCGACCTGCGCAGCGGGCGGCCGATGTCGGCCAGGCTGGTGCGGCTGGCCGACCGCCGCTGGTTGTTCCTGCTGGCTGTGCACCACATCGCGATCGACGCCTGGTCGCTGGGCGTCGTGCTGCGGGAGCTAGGCGACCTGTACTCCGGCGGGCGGGACGTCCCCGGGCCTCGGCAGTACCGCGAGGTGATGGCGGAGGAGTCGGCCTGGCAGGCGAGTCCCGCCGCCGACGCGGAACTCGCCCATTGGACCGACCGCCTCTCCGGCGCACCGCATGTGATGCCGCTGCCAGGAGCACCCCCGCGCCCGCTCCAGCGGGCCTACGCCGTCGGCGAGGTGCCTTTGCCGATCACTGCCGAACTGGCCGAGGCACTGGACGCCGCGGCCACCCGGATGCGGGCCACCAGGTTCATGATCCTCACGGCGGCGGTGGCCGGGCTGTGGCGGCGGTCCACTGGCGCCGGCGACGTGCTGATCGGCACGCCCGCGGGACGGCGGCTCAACTGGCGTGAGGAGGACGTGGTCGGCCCGATGCTCAACACCGTGCTCCTGAGACTGCGGGTCCCGGAGGCGGCGACCTTCGCGTCCCTCGTTGAGGATGCCAGGGACGTCACCCTGTCGGCGCTAGAGCACGACCGCCTGCCGTTCGACAGGGTGGTGTCCGCGATCGGGCCCGCCCGCGACGGCTCCCACGCCCCGCTGTGCCAGGTGATGCTGATCACCCAGGACCGGGCCGGCGACCTGTTCCACCTCGACGGCGTCGAGGTGGAACAGGTCGCGCGGCCCGCTCAGCGGACGTCCGACCTCGACCTCACCTTCGTGGTGAGCCCGGCGCCCGGCGGCCGGACGGGCACCCTGGAGTACGCCGCCGACCTGTACTCAAGGGAAGAGGCCGAGCGGCTCGCCGAGGCGTTCTCGGCGGTGCTCGCCGAGGGGCTGGCCCGTCCGGACGCGCCCTTGGACGGCCGCCGCGCCGAGGACGGCGTCCAGCTCCTGGACAGGGGGGAGGGCCTGCGCACCGACGGGCCGCCGGGCACGACCGCGGATATGTTCGAACGCCAGGTCCGCGCGGATCCCGACGCCCCGGCGGTCTGCGACGACCGGGTCACCCTGTCGTACGGCGAGCTGAACGCCCACGCCAACCGGCTCGCCCACCACCTCATCGACTGCGGCGTCGGCCCGGAGGACCTGGTCGCCGTGGCCCTGCCGAGAAGCGTCGCGCTGCCCGCCGCGCTGCTCGCGGTGCTGAAGGCGGGCGCCGCGTACGTGCCGCTCGACCTCGAGTACCCGCGGGACCGGCTGGCCACCATCATCGGGGACGCCCGCCCGTCGGCCGTGCTGAGCGTGCGGCGCATGCGCGACCGCCTGCCTCCGGACGTGCCGATCCTGTGCCTGGACGACGACGAGACGGCGCGCCGCATCGGTGCCCGCCCCGCCCACGACCCGCGCGCGGAGGAGCGCCGCCGACCGCTGACACCGGACACGGCCGCCTACGCGATCTACACCTCCGGTTCCACGGGGGCACCGAAGGGTGTCGTCATGCCCGTCCGCGGCCTGGTGAACCTGCTCACCTGGCACCGGCGGGCCATGCCCGGCGGAGCGGGCAGCCGCACCGCGCAACTGACCGCCATCGGGTTCGACTTCTCCGTGCAGGAGATCCTCGCTCCCCTGGTGATGGGCGGAACGTTGCTCATCCCGGAAGACCACATGCGGGCCGACCTCGACGCCCTCGCCCGGTGGATCGAACACCACGGGGTGACCGAGATCTACGGGGCGACCTCGTTCATCGACGCCCTGCTGGAGTCCGCCGCGTCGCAGGGGCTCGGGCTGGACAGCGTCGCCGCGGTGCTCCAGGGCGGGGAAGCGTTCATGCTCGGGCGGCGGATCAGGGCGTTCTTCCTGGCCCGCGCGGACCGCAGGGCCTATAACGTGTATGGCCCGGCCGAGACGCACGCCGTCACCGTCGGCGCACTCCCCGGCGATCCCGGCGCCTGGCCGGGCAGCGCGCCGCTCGGCGCGGTGCTCGACAACGTGCGGCTCTACGTCCTGGACGACCGGCTGGAGCCGGTGACCACCGGGGTCGTGGGCGAGTTGTACGTCGCGGGCGCCGGGGTGGCACGCGGTTACCTGCGGCGTCCGGGGCTGACCGCGCAACGTTTCCTGCCCGACCCGTTCGGCCCCCCGGGCGGCCGCATGTACCGGACCGGCGACCTGGTGCGGTGGCAGCCGGACGGCGAACTGGAGTTCGTCGGCCGGGCCGACGAACAGGTGAAGGTCCGGGGCTTCCGGGTGGAGCCCGCCGAGGTGGAGGAGACGCTCGCCCAGTGCCCCGGCGTGCGGCAGGCCGTGGTGGTCGCCGGAGCAGACCCGGGCGGCGGCCGCCGGCTGATCGCGCACGTCGTGCCCATGAACGGGGCCGAACTCGACATGCTGGAGATCCGGGAGTTCGCCGCGCGACGGCTGCCCGGCTACATGGTGCCCGCCGGGATCTCCGTGCTGCGGTCGCTGCCGCTCACCGTGAATGGCAAGGTGGACCGCCGGGCGCTACCCACGTCCTCCGTCGCGGTGACGGTGACGCGGCCCCCGCGAGATCCTTGGGAGCGGCTTCTGTGCGGGCTGTTCGCCGAGTCGCTGGGGCTGCCCCTGGTGGGCGTCGACGACGACTTCATCGAGCTCGGCGGCCACTCGCTGCTGGCGACCCGGCTCGTCGGGCGGATCCGGGCGGTGGTCGGCGGCGACCTCGGCGTGCGCGCCCTGTTCGACGCCCCCACCGTCGCCCGCCTGGCGCCGGTGCTCGCCGCCGTCGCCTCGGCCGATCTCGCGCTCGGGCCGCTCCTCGCCCTGCGCGCGCAGGGCACCGGGGACCCGCTGTTCGCCGTCCATCCCGAGGCGGGCACGGCTTGGTGCTACGCGGCGCTGGCCGGCACCCTGGACCGCTCGGTTCCCCTGTACGGCGTGCAGGCCCGCGGGCTGCGCGGACGGGAGCCGGTCGCCCAGGACATGGCGGAGCTGGCCGGGGACTGCGCGGACCAGATCAGGGGTGTGCAGCCGGATGGCCCGTACCGGCTGCTGGGCGGCGCCTCGGGTGCCCTGATCGCGCACGCGACCGCCGTCGAACTGCGGCGCCGCAGTTGCGAGGTGTCGCTGCTGGCCGTGACGAACGCCCGCGCCGGCGTGAGCGACGAGATCGACGGCTTCGGTGGGACCGGCGAGGGCGGCGAACTTGTCGAGATCGGCGCGGCCGGCGGATTCGGCGGGTTCGGGCGAGAGGTCGCGGAGGCGGTCGCGCGGGTGCGCCGGAACAACCACCGCATCCTGCTCGATCACCACGCCAGCCGGTTTGACGGCGACATCGTGCTCTTTACCGCGCAGGACGACGACGGACGATCGGCTGCGCGCTGGGGTCCGCGCGCGGGCGGCACCGTACAAGTGCGCCGCGTCGGCGGGCCAGCCGCGGAGGGCGCCCGGCCGGAGTTGCTCAGCGACGTCGGCTCCGCGCTCAACGCACTGCTGTGACCCTCACGCTTCCGAACTGAGACCAACGCAGGAGGTAAGGACAATGCCGGGAACACTGATCCTTGGTCAGGGGCACCTTGCGACGATCATGGAGACCTACGGCCGCGACCATGTGATGGACCTGCTCACCCGGCGTCTGGCCGAGGCCTTCGCGGGCATGTCCGCTGCGCCGGGCGAGACACCGCCGCGTGCCGGATTCGTGCGCTGCGCGCAGGACAGCGGGGTCCTGGAGTGGATGCCGCACCGGGAGGCGGGCAACGCGGTGACGATCAAAACCGTCGCCTACTCCCCGGCCAATCCGGCGTCGTACGGACTGCCGACCATCTTGGGCGCGGTGTGCCGCTTCGACGACGTCACCGGCCGTTTCCTGGCGTTGTGCGACGGCGTGCTGCTCACCGCCCTGCGCACTGGAGCGGCCTCCGCCGTCGCCACCCGGCTGCTGGCCCGTCCGGGCAGCACCGTCCTCGGCCTGGTGGGAGCGGGTGCGCAGGCCGTCACCCAGGTGCACGCGATCAGCCGGGTGCTGCCGCTGCGGCAGGTCCTCGTGACGGACGTCGACCGGCTCCGCGCGGCCGACCTAGCCCGCAGGGTGGCCTTCACCGGCCTGGACGTCCGTGTCGCCGGGATCGCCGCGATCGAGGCGGCCGCCGACGTGATCTGCACCGTGACCTCGGTCCCCGTCGGTGCCGGTCCGGTGCTGGAGGGGCGGCGGCTCAAGCCGTACGCGCACGTCAACGCGGTCGGCTCCGACCTGCCTGGCAAGACCGAGTTGCCGCTAGACGTGCTGCGCGCCGCCGCCGTATTCCCCGATCACCTGGCGCAGGCCCGCCACGAGGGGGAGTGCCAACGGCTCGGCGCGGACCAGATCGGCCCGGAGTTGGCCGAGTTGTGCGCCGCGCCGGAGCTGGCCGAGCCGTACACGGGACGGCTCACCGTCTTCGACTCCACCGGGTTCGCGCTGGAGGATCACGTCGCGCTCGACGTCTTCCTGGAGCTGGCGGCGGCCTGCGGGGTGGGGTCGGAGGTGCAGATCGAGCACCTGCCGGGCGACGCCGTGGACCCTTACGCGTTCTCGGGCAACCGGATGGCCGCCGGCGTGACGGGGAGCCGCAAGTGAGCCTTTCACGTCCGGCGCCGGACGCCGTCGACCTCGATTACTGGACAAGGGCCCTGAACGGGCTGGCGGCGCTCGAACTGCCTACCGACTTCCCCCGTCCCGCCACCCCGTCGTACCGGGAGGCGGCGGTGGCGTTCGCTGTCAATCCCGATGTCGCCGCCGGGCTCCGGCGGCACTCCGCACACGGTGATGCGACGCTTGCCATAACACTGAACGCCGCGTTCTGCGCGCTGCTGTCGAGGCTGACCGGGCAGACCGACGTGGCGGTCGGCTGGCTCTTTGCCGGTGACGCGGATCCGGCCGGCGCCCGCGCGAACACCCTCGTCCTGCGCACCGACCTGCGGGGGGACCCGGCGTTCAGCGAGGTCACGGCCAGGGTGCGGGAGGTGACGATCGCCGGGCTCGACCATCGGGACCCTCCCTTGGAACGTCTCGTGGACGAGCTTCGGCCGAACCGCATCCCCGGCCGCCACCCGCTGATCCAGACGGCCTTCCGGCTGAGCGACTACGCGCCCCTGAACACGGGTGATGTCGGCCCGGGCAGTGGACCGGGCGGCGATGGCGCTGTTCCCAGCAGCGGGGCGAGCCTGGAGCCGGACATGGCCCTGGACCTGTGGCTGGACATAGCCGACGAGCCCGGGGGGCAGCTGTCGGGCCGGGTCGTCTACGACGCGGCCCTGTTCGGTGCGGACACCGTGCGAGCCTTCGCCGCGCGCTTCCTCAGAGTGCTGGACGCGGTGGCCGCTGACCCCGGCACCAGGCTCAGCGAGCTGCCCGTCCTGGACGTGTCCGAGCGGCACCGGCTGCTCACGGCCTTCGTTCCCCCGGCCGTGGAGGTCGAGCCGCTCTGCGCGCACGAGTTGTTCGAGCGGGAGGTACGCCGCCGCCCCGACGCGGTCGCGCTGGTGTGCGGCGAGGTTTCCCTGACTTTCCGCGAGCTGAACGCCGACGCCAACCGCCTGGCTCGCGCGCTGCGGGCCAGGGGTGTCGGCCCGGACACCCGCGTGGCGTTGTGCGCCGGACGGGAGGCCGGCACGGTGGTCGCGATCCTAGCGGTGTGGAAAGCCGGCGGCGCCTACGTGCCCCTCGACCCGGCCCACCCCGTGGAACGGTGGCGGCTGCTGCTGGCCGACGTCGAACCGGCGCTGCTGCTCGCCAGATCCGGCCAGCTCGCCCGGCTCGACTCGGACGTCCCGGCGCTCGCGCTCGACGAGCCGTGGGGTGAGCGGGACGGGCACAACCTCGGCCTGCCGTCCGATCCGTCTCGGCTCGCGTATCTCATCCACACCTCGGGCTCGACCGGTACGCCCAAGGGGGTCCTGGTCGAGCACCGCAACATCGTCAACCTGGTCACGGTCATGCGCCCGGAGTTCCGAATCGAGGCGGCTGGCCCGGACGCTCCGGCGAGACGGGCGGCACACACCGCCTCGTTCGGCTTCGACGCCTCGATCGACCAGCTCTCCTGGATGATCTACGGCGGCCACGAACTGCACCTGGTCCCGGACGAGGTGCGGCGGGACACCCACGAACTGGCCGCGTACGTGCGCGACCGGCGCATCGACATCCTCAACGTTACGCCGTCGCAACTGGAGCTGCTGCTGTCCCTGGGGCTGTTCGACGGCAGGAGCCCGGCGCCCGGCCTGGTCATGGTGGGCGGCGAGGCGGCCGACCGGTCGTTGTGGTCGGCGATGCGGCGGGTGCCGGGGACCCGCTTCGTCAACCTGTACGGCCCGACCGAGTGCACCGTCGACGCGACCGTGTGCCATGTAGACGGCACGGACGAGCCCTCGATCGGCAGGCCCGTCGGGAACGCCTATGCCTACGTCGTCGACCACGCCGGCAAGCTCGCCCCGATCGGCGTTGAAGGCGAGATCTGGATCGGTGGCGCGGGCGTGGCCCGCGGCTACTGGAACCGCCCCGAGCTGACGGCGCGTCGGTTCGTGGCCGACCCGTTCAGGACCGGCCGCGTCGTCTACCGGACCGGCGACCTCGGACGGTGGCGCGCGGACGGGACGCTGGAGTTCCGCGGGAGGCTGGACGACCAGCTCAAGATCCGCGGATTCCGGGTCGAACCAGGCGAGGTCGCCGCCACCCTGACCCGGCACCCAGGCGTACGGGAGAGCGCGGTCGTCGGGCACGCCGCCCCACAGGGCCAGACCGCCCTTGTGGCCTACGTGGTCGCGGATTCCGGCGTCGGCGGCCGTGCCGAGCGCGAGCAGGTGGACAAGTGGCACTCGATCTTCCAGGAGACCAACGCCGAACGGGCGCGCGTGGATCCGACGTTCGACATCTCCGGCTGGATCAGCAGTTTCACCGGTCTCCCACTGTCCGCCGAGGAGATGCGCGAATGGCTGCGGAACACCGTCGGCCGTGTCCGCGAGCTGCGGCCCCGCCGGGTGCTGGAGATCGGCGTCGGCACCGGCCTGCTCCTGTGGAACCTGGCCCCAGACTGCGAGCGCTACGTGGGGACGGACTTCTCGGCGAGCGTGCTGGCGACCCTGGGCGCCCGGCTGCGCGAGCGTCCGATCGACGGCGTCACGCTCCTGCACCGGGAGGCCGACGAGTTCGACGACTTCGCGCCCGGCGACTTCGACTGCGTGCTGATCAACTCGGTCGCACAGTACTTCCCGAGCGCCGACTACTTCCGCAACGTGCTGAGCGGCGCGCTCAAGGTGCTGCAGCCGGGCGGTCACGTCTTCGCCGGGGACGTACGCGACCTTACCCTCTTGGACGCCTACCACTACGACGTCGCGCGCGCCCGGGTCGGTGACGCCTCGCCCGAGGCGTTGCGGGCCGAGTTCCAGCGGCAGCGGCAACGGGAGAACGAGCTGGTGTTGTCGCCTGGGTGGTTCGAGCGGTTCGCCCGCGATCACTCGCTCGGCGGCGTGGCCGTCGCGCCGAAGGCGGGGACGTACGACAACGAGCTCACCCGCTACCGCTACGACGTGGTCCTCTCGGCGGCCGCCCCCGCCCGGCCGCCGGTCGTGACCGGCTGGCGCGACTGCTCGCTGGAGCCGATCACCCTGTCCGAGGCCGCGGCGTCCCTGACGCACGAAGGCCGGCTGCTGCTCTCCCGTGTCCCGAACCGCTTGGTACGCGCCTCGGCCCTGTCCGCCGCCCACCTCACCGCCACCATAGGAGCCTCCACCTCACAAGCCGACGCGACGGACGGCACGGTTGACGGCGCGGGCGGTGCCGACGGCGGCGCGGCCGCCGGAGCTGTGTCGGTCGCCGAGTTCGCCGCGCTGGCGGCCGAATGTGGTCTGCCGGTCGTGTTCAGCCGACTGCAGGGGCATACCGAGGGCGCGTTCGACATCGCGATCGGCGAGTTCGCGTACCGTGACATGTTCCCGCCGCCGGTCACACCGCCCGGCGACCGGGCGACGGCGAACACGCCGACGTCGGCCAGAGCGTCCGACCTGCTCGTGCACGAGCTGAGGGAGTACCTGTCGGACCGGTTGCCCGACCACCTCGTGCCACGGACGATCCTGCTCGTCCCGGCGATTCCGTTGACGGTCAGCGGAAAGCTCGACGTCGCCGCGTTGCCGTCGCCCGGCGTGCCGGACGCCGCGGACACCCTCGGACCGCGCACCGAGGCGGAACGGCTGCTGGCCAGCGTCTGGGCGGAGGTGCTCAACGTGCCCGGCGCGGGCGTGCGGGACAACTTCTTCGACCTCGGCGGCAACTCCCTCATGGCCACCCTCGTCATCGCCCGCGCCGCCGAGGCCGGACTGCGCCTCAGCCTGAGAGACCTGTTCCAGAACCAGACCATCGAGGAACTCGCCGAGTTGTGCACCACCCGAACCCGCGGAAAGGACAGCTGACCATGTCGCACGCCAGGGGAGACAGCGACGGGATCCTGCGGATCCGCTTGGCCGAGCCGGACCTCGGCCACCTCGACGAGTTGCTGACGGAGATGGAGCGGCGAGCGGGAAGCGGCTCGGCGGAACAGCTCGTGGAGATCGCCCATGACTTGGCCAGGCGGCTGCCGCCCGCCCTCCAGGGCCCGCTCGACTCGATGAGACTGTGGGAGTCGCCGGTCGGCCTGGTGATGTCCGGCTACCAGGTAGACGACCGCGGCATCGGCCCGACGCCGACGAGTTGGCACCACGCCGCCGCCCAGCCGCGTGAGGAACTGCTGCTCCTGCTGCTCACCGCGCCGCTTGGGCAGCCGTACGCGTGGCGGACGCAGCAGGGCGGCCAGCTGGTGCACGACATCCTTCCGACGCAGGGCGACGAACATGTGCAACTGGGTTCGAGCAGCACCACTGAGCTGTTGTGGCACACCGAGGACGCCTTCCACGAGTCACGCTGCGACTATCTCGGCCTGCTGTGCCTGCGCAACGACGACGGCGTCAGCACCACGGTGTCCGTGCCGGACGTCACCCTGCTGCCGCCGCGTATCCGCGCGGTGCTCGCCGAGCCCCTCTTCCACATCCTTCCTGACGACTCCCACCTGAGCACCCGCAACCCGGACAGCTCGGACGACGCCGAACGAGCCGGGCATTTCACGGACATCCAGCGGCGGGTCACCGATCCGCCGCCCACCCCTGTGCTCTTTGGGCCCGAGGAGCGGCCGTACCTGCGCATAGATCCCGCGTACATGACGCCGATGCCCGGCTCCGCGAGCGCCACCGAGGCGCTGCGGGAGGTGTGCGCACTCATCGACGGCAGCCTGCGGGAGGTCGTGCTCGGCGCGGGCGACGTGCTCGTGCTGGACAACTTCCGGGCGGTCCACGGGCGTCGGCCCTTCCACGCGCGCTACGACGGGCGGGACCGCTGGCTCAAGCGCGTGAGCGTGACCAGGGACCTGCGGCGGCAGCGGATGGCCGCGCGGACGGTAACCGGCCTGGCGGTGTGAGCATGACGTACACGACGTTCGGACGGCCGCTCACCCGGCCCCACCGGCTGATCTGCTTCCCCTACGCGGGCGGCGCCGCGAGCGACTACCGAGACTGGGCCGGACGCCTGCCCGGCGTGGACGTCGTCGCCGCCTGTCTGCCGGGCCGAGCGGGACGGTACCAGGAACGGGCCACCACCGCGTTCGCCCCGCTCCTGGAGGAGCTTGCTGCCGGGATCGAGCCGTATCTCGGAGCGCGGGTGACGCTGTTCGGCCACAGCATGGGCGGCCTGCTCGCCTTCGAGGTCGCACGGCGACTGGAGGCGCAGGGCCGTCCCGTCGCGCTCGTCATCGCCTCGGGCACTGAGGCGCCGGGCACCATCGCGGCCCTGCCGCCCTACGAGGACGTCCCGGACGAGACCCTGCTCGCCGAACTGGCGGACGACGGCGTCGTCCCGGCCGAGGCGCTGGGCAACGACGAGCTCATGAGCCTGATGTTGCCCGTCCTGCGAGCGGACTACGAGGTCATCGCCGACTACCGCCACCACCCGGCTGGGCCGCCCCTCAGCACGCCCATGCTGGTCTACTACGGGATCGACGAGGTTCCCGATCCCGACCGGCTGCGCAGGCAGTGGGCGGCGGCCGTGGCCGGGCCGCTCGGCCTGCGCGGTTTCCCCGGCGGCCATTTCTTCGTCCACGACGCGCGCGAGCACGTCATTGCCCGGCTCGTCGAGGACGTCGACGGCACGGTGGCGGCATGAAGATCGCCAATGCGCCCCGGCTGTGCTAATCCTGGCGAGCGATCGACTCACAATCCCGACCCGAGGAATGGACATGAATCAGCAGCAGACCCCGGCCCCGCCCACCTACGCCACGGTCTTACGCCTTCCCGGCGTCGCTCGCGCGTTCACGGCGGCGGTCTTGGGTCGGCTCTCCTACGCGATGCTTCCTTTGATCCTGTTGTTCGGCGTGGAGGAGGCCACCGGGTCGTTCGCAGTCGCCGGAAGCGCCCTCGGGGCATACTCGTTGGCCAGCCTGTCGGCGCCGGTGAAGTCGCGGTTCGTGGACCGGCTCGGCCAGCGCAGGGTGCTGATCCCCTTGGCTCTAGCCTGCACCGTGGTGCTCTTCGTGTTCGCCTGGGCGATGTCCGGCACCTCCTCGGCCCTCGTGCACATCGCGCTGAGCGTCCTCACTGGAGTCTGCGCGCCGCCGCTCGGACCGGCAATGCGCGCTGTTTGGGCCGCCCTCACCCCTGACACCGATGCCCGCCATCGGGCCTTCAGCCTGGACACCGTCGCGGAAGAGGCCCTGTTCGCCCTCGGACCTGTCGTCGCCGGCGCGCTGATCGGCGTCGCCGGTGCCGGCGTCTCCACCGTCACGATGGGCTTGCTGCTCTTGGCCGGCACCGCGGGTCTGGCCGCCTCGCCCGCCGCCCGCCAGACCTTCGTCGCCAAGGAGGACGAGGGCCGGCGGGTCAGCAGCCTGCTTGGGCCGTTCTCCTCCGGCGGCTTCATCCTGCTCGTGCTGGTCGTGCTGGGGATCGGGGCCGGCCTGGGCCCGGTCGACGTGGTCGTTGTCGCGCGGGCCGACGCCGCGGGCAACCCCGTGGCCGCGGGCGTCCTGCTGGCGGTGCTGGCCGCTGGCAGCGGCTTGGGCGGCCTGGTGTGGGGACGTCTCCGTCACACCGCGCGGCTGTCCACCCAGATGGCGGGGCTGCTGGCGGTCACTGCGGCCACGACGGCGCTCACCGGTCTGGTCTCCGACCTCGTCCCGCTCGGCCTGTGCCTGGCGCTGATGGGCGCAGCAATCGCCCCCGCCCTCATCGTGGTGTACGTGGCGGTGGACGACAGCGTTTCCGACGCCAACCGTACCGAGGCCACGACCTGGGTGAACACCGCCAACAATGTGGGCGTGGCGATCGGCGCGGCGGCGGCAGGGGTCATCATCGAGAAGGCGACGCCCGGACTCGCCCTCCTGGCCGGCGCGGCCCTCGTGATACTCCTCCTCGCTGCCCTCTTGGCCTTCAGACGCCTGGTGGACGCGAAGGCGTCCTGAGCCGCTCCTTCACGCCGCGTCGCCTTCCCGACGCACCCTGTCGTATCCCGGGCGCGAGGCCGTCGTCCACTCTGAGTGAAAATCAGGTGACATTTCACAGCTCTTGCCGAAATGTTGATGGGTCGATGAGTTTGTCAGTGGTGACGGTGGTCTGTGCATGACCTGTGCGGCGCCAAAACGCGAATACTGTTGCTGAGCTGGGCGTTCGTAGAGCGATCAAGCTGCTCTGCGGTACTCGTTGATCAGTCCTGTGACGGTCCTTCGGCGGTGAATCCGGGAGGTCATGTCGATCACCTGGCCGGGGTCGTGCAAGGGAGGGAGGAGGGAACGGTCTTGATCTCGAGTTTGGCCGTTATCCCATCGCGTAAGTCCAGGTCAGTTCGTCGGGCTGATTCTCGCGGGGTCGTGTCCCGCTCGAAAACACGGTTTCGTGCTGTGAGCTGGGATTTTGCTGCGCAACCAGGGCCGTGGCTGTAACCATCGCAAGGTGTTGTTAACCCTTGTCTACCGGTTGGTGAGATGCCTGTTCGGCCTGCTGGCAGTGCTGGTCCGTTCTGAACTGTCCAAGGACGCGGAGCTGCTGGTGCTCCGTCACGAGAACCAGGTGCTCCGTCGTCAGCTCGGCGGCCGGTCGCAGTGGGGTCACGCCGACAGGCTCTGGCTGGCGGCGTTGTCGCGGCTGATCCCCCGCCGCCGGTGGGCGGAGGTGTTCCCGGTCACCCCGGCGACGATCCTGCGTTGGCACCGTAGCCTCGTGGCGCGTAAGTGGACCTTCACTGACAGGCGGCGCCCGGGACGGCCCGGCACCCGCCAGCCGGTCAAGGCACTGATTACTCGGATGGCGCGGGAGAACCCGACCTGGGGACATCGGAGAATTCAAGGCGAATTGGCTCGGCTGGGCTACCGGATCGCGGCCTCCACGGTGTGGGAGATCCTCCACGCCGCAGGTATCGATCCGGCGCCCCGCCGGGCCGGGCCGACCTGGCGGCAATTCCTGACCGCCCAAGCCCACGCGATCATCGCCTGCGACTTCCTGGTGGTCGAGACGATGCTGCTCAAGCGGCTGTATGTGCTGGTCTTTATCGAGCACGGCACCCGGAAAGTGCACCTGGCCGGAGTAACCGCGCACCCGACCGGAGCATGGGTGATGCAGCAAGCCCGCAACCTGGCGATGGAGCTGGGCAATCGCATCGCCGAACTCCGGTTTTTGATCCACGATCGCGATCCACTCTTCACCGCCGCCTTCAGCGCGGTCTTCACAGCTGAAGGACTGCAGGTCATCACCACGCTGCCCAGGACTCCTCGGATGAACGCCGTCTGCGAGCGGGTCATCGGCACCCTGCGCCGCGAACTCCTGGACCGCATCCTGATCCTCGATGACCGCCACCTGGCTCTCATGCTCCAGGAGTATCTGATTCATTACAATGGGCACCGGCCGCACCAGTCACGGCAACAGCGTCCTCCGGACATCGCAACACAGCCCTCCCCCGAGGTGATCGACCTCAACGACCTTCGATCCATCCGCCGAAAACCCGTCGCTACAGGCACGATCAACGAATACCACCGCGCCGCGTAACCGCAGCTCAAGCCGCGAAACTCAATATTCGAGCGGCACACCTTGCTGGAGCCGCCTTTGCGGAGTTGGCGCAGGTCAGGGATGTGGTTGTACAGCGTCCCCGGCGATACGCCGAGCAGTTTGGCGATCGAGGTGATCGAGTTGGCCGGGTTGGGCAGCATGTCGCGGGCTGCGCGCAGCAGCTCGGGGGTGATGACGGTGGGGCGGCCGCCGGTGCGGCCGCGGGCACGCGCGGCGGCCAGGCCGTCGCGGGTGCCGGCGACGATGAGCTCGCGGATGAACTCGGCCAGGGCGGCGAAGACGTGGAAAATGAGCCGGCCGCCAGGGGTGGTGGTGTCGAGGTTCTCGTGCAGCGAGGTGAAGCCAATCTCGCGGCGGCGCAGTTCGCCGACCATGGTGATGAGGTCGGCCAGGGAACGGCCGTAGCGGTCGAGGCTCGGGACGACCAGGGTGTCGCCTTCGGTCAGGCACGCGTGGCAGGCCGCGAGCTCGGGCCGTTCGGCGGTCTTGCCTGATTTCTTGTCGGCGAACACGCGCCGGCAGCCGGCGGCTTTGAGGGCGTCGAGCTGTCGTTCGAGGTTCTGGCCGGCGGTGGAGACGCGGGCGTAGCCGATGCGGATCTCGCTGCGGTGGGCGGGGAAGGCGGCCAGCGGGTCGGCGGGCAGTTGCAGGGCGTCGGTCACGCCCGCCATCTTGTCAACAAACGGTGTTTGAGGGTTGTTGAATCGCCGAGGTTGTTGAACGAGTTTTTGAAGACTTCCGGGGACTTCTGAAGGCGGGTCTGGCCCACCCTTCAAAAAACGATCGTTAAATGAAGAATTCAACCACCACTCGACCCAGCATCACCTGCCTGCTCAGTCCAGAAGGCGAGCAAACCTTTGGCATTCGGGATGTGGGGGTGTTCGGCGCCGAGCACGCGCTCTTGGAGCGGTAGCAGGGCGGTGAGCTGGTCGCGGGCGGCGGCGGCGTCGCCCGCCTGTCCTGTCCAGTTGGCGAGCAGATGCCGGGTGATCAGGATGTGGGGGTGTTCGGCGCCGAGCACGCGCTCTTGGAGCGGTAGCAGGGCGGCGAGTTGGTCGCGGGCGGCGGCGGCGTCGCCCGCCTGTCCTATCCAGTTGGCGAGCATATTTCTGGCGTTCAGGGTGTGGGGGTGTTCAGCGCCGTCAACGCGTTCGTGGATGGGGAGCAGGGCGGCGAGTTGGTCGCGGGCGGCGGCCGCGTCGCCCGCCTGTCCTGTCCAATCGGCAAGGTAGTGCCGGGTGATCAGGGTGTGGGGGTGTTCGGCGCCGAGCACGCGTTCGCGAACGGGGAGCAGGGCGGCGAGTTGATCGCGGGCGGCGGCCGCGTCGCCCGCCTGTCCTGTCCAGTTGGCGAGCATATTTCTGGCGTTCAGGGTGTGGGGGTGTTCAGCGCCATCGACGCGTTCGTGGATGGGGAGCAGGGCGGCGAGTTGGTCGCGGGCGGCGGCCGCGTCGCCCGCCTTTCCCGTCCAGTCGGCAAGGAAGTGCCGAGCCATCAAGATGAGGTAGTGCTGGGGGATCTGGACGTGGGGGTGTTCGGCGCAGTTGACGCGTTCGTGGATGGGGAGCAGGGCGGCGAGTTGGTCGCGGGCGGCGGCGGCGTCGCCTGCCTGTCCTGTCCAGTCGGCAAGGTAGTGCCGGGTGATCAGGGTGTGGGGGTGTTCGGCGCCGAGCACGCGTTCGCGAACGGGGAGCAGGGCGGCGAGTTGGTCGCGGGCGGCCGCGGCGTCGCCTGCCTGTCCTGTCCAGTCGGCAAGGTAGTGCCGGGTGCTCAAGGTGTGGGGGTGTTCGGCACCGAGCACGCGTTCGCGAACGGGGAGCAGAGCGGCGAGTTGGTCACGGGCGGCAGCGGCATCGCCCGCCTGCCCTGTGCAGGAGGCGAGGTTGTGCCGGGCGGCCAGGGTATGGGGGTGGTCAACCCCCAACGTGCTGGTCGCATGAGTGTGGATCTGCTGCTGGAGGTGTACAGCGGCGGTGTAGTCGCCGCTGGCGCTGAGGTAGTCGACCACCTGGCGCAGCCCTGCTGAATCGAGCGGCAGGACAATTCGAGCGTGCGGCAGGAGAGAGCGATAGACAGACCAGTTGCTTGGATTGCCCGGATCCTCGCGAAGAACAGCCAGCAGGAGGTCGGCTGCGTTGTGACGGACGCTGTCGCGCTGGGTCGGGGTGAGCTGGGACAGGGTGACGGCCTGGATGAGCCGGTGCACGCTGACCAAGTCCTCACTGTGGGCAGGTGTGAGGCCTTGTCCCAGGCTGGTGGTGAGGGTGATCAGGCTGTAGGAGGCCAGCAGTGCCAGCGCCTCGTCGACCTGCAGTTCGTCGGCGTCATGGAAGCCGGTCAGGACGGTGCAGGGCAGATTGTCGGGGGCGAAGCAGGCCAGCACATTCAGTAGGTTGCCGGCCAGCGGGCTGACTGCATGGATACGAGCCTGGCTGAGCATCCAAACCCGAGCCACCACCCGCTCGACATCGCCGCCGGCCGGAGCAGCCGCGTACATCCGGGCAGGGCTGGTTTTCAGCAGGTCTAGGTATCTGGTCAGGGACATCCGGGGGGTGCGGGTGATGTAGGCGCCGGCCTGCGTCAGCGCCAGGGGCAGGTCCCCCAGCCATTCGGCCAGCTCACCCAGCCCGGAAGCGTTGGCGTTGCCTGGTGGACCGATCAGGTCGGACAGCAGAGTGATGGAGGCGGGGCGGGGCAGCAGATCTAGGCGTAGCGGTGTGGTGTGAAGCTGTTGCCAGCCGACGTCACGGCGGGTGGTGATCAGTACGTGGCCGTGGGTCAGGCGGGCCAGATAGGGCTCGATGTCGGCGACCTCTTCGACGTTGTCGAAGATGATCAGCCAGCCTGCCTGGGTGCTGAGCCAGCTCAGCGCCCAGGCGGAGGCTTCCTCTGCGGTGGCCTGCTCGGCGGCCACCGAGTCGATGCCGCAGGTCAACGCTCGGGCCAGGGCCACCAGCCCGGCCCGGATCAGGTCGGGGCCGTCGGCGTCGATCCACCACACCAGCCGGTACTCCTGGCGATGATGGTAGGCGTATTGCAGGGCTAGTTCGCTCTTGCCGACGCCGCCCAGTCCGACCACGGCCTGACTGATCACACCGGTCCCCGTCGTGTCCCGCAGTGTCTGGCGTAGGGCGGTCAGGGCTGCGTCCCGGCCGATGAAGGCCGCTGCAGGGCGGCGCGGCAGGCCCGACAGCCCAGGGGGGACCTGCACAGCGTCGACCTGGGGCAGTGGCCGCTGTGTGCCCTGCTGGATGATCTGGGTGATGGTCTGGTCGTGAGCGGCCTGATAGACGCTGCCCTGCTCACGAGCGGCACCATCCATCTGGACGTCCGGCGGCTTTTGGGGATTGTCTGGGCGGGTGGTCATCGTTCGTTGATGGTCTGGTCGCCGCCTGCCTGGTACACCCGGCCTTCCCCGGAGGCATCGGCTCGCATCTGTACATTTCGCGCGCCGTCACCGGTCGAGATGATGCCGGAGTTGTCGCCGCCGAGTGCGACCGCCCGCTCGCCAGAAGCCGATACTGCAGGTGGTGTACTAAGCCCGCCCCCTGTCGGTGTGTGTTCGGCGCGCAGTTGCGCCCGCAACGCCACCACGGCGACCACCAGGGCGGCCGCCCCTAGCGCCATGCCGGTGAACATGCCGACCACGCTGGCTCGCTGATCCAGCACCTGGAGTACCTGGTCGGGCAGGTGTAGCGGGTCGGCGAAGAACCACAGCACTCCGGCCGCCAGACAGGCTCCCAGCAAGACGACCGCGGCGATCGCCACGACCCGCCACAACCGCGAACCCGACGCAGGTCCCGCCTCAGGCGGCGTCTTCGACATGTCTCCAGGGTGCCCCCGACCCGGCGGTTTGGGGAGCTGAAGTAGCGAAGGCGTTACCGGTTCTCTCAGCCTCTGCGAATCGGTCGTTTGCGGGACGGTCGGCAGGGCCAGGCTCGTGATCGTGTTCCGCAGGAACGGGCGTCCCGAAACTCATCCCGGAAACCTGGTCGGCAAGGTTGAGTTTCGGGACCGTCAACCCGCTGCCCCTGGGCCTGGCTCGCTCCCTGCCGCGCCTGCCTCCTCCGCCAGCTCGCCCGGCACCGGGTCGGACGCCAGACGCAGCCCCTGCCACCCGTCCGCGTCCGCCTCCACCCGCCAGTCCGGCGGCCATACCCGCTCGACGTCCCTGGCCACCGGCGCCACCCGCACACAGCTCAGGCGCGCCATCTCCAGTCCCGCCGCTTCGTAGAACAGTGCGTCGCCGGTGAACGTCGCGAAGTCGAACCAGGTGTCGCCGGTGAACGTCGCGAAGTCGAACCGGGCGTCGCCGGTGAACGTCGCGAAGTCGAACCAGGCGTTGCCGGTGAAGGTCGCTCCGCCGAACCCGGCGTCGCCGGTGAAGGTCGCCTTGCTGAAGCCGGCGTCGCGGGTGAAGGTCGCCTTGCTGAAGCCGGCGTCGCGGGTGAAGGTCGCTCCGCCGAACCAGGCGTCGCGAGTGAAGGTCGCTCCGCCGAACTGGGCGTTGCCGGTGAAAGTCGCCTCACCGAACCGGGCGTTGCCGGTGAAGGTCGCGTTGCGGAAATCGGCATCGCCGAGGCGGCAAGCGCGGAGATCGAAGTCGATGAGGACGGCCCTGGCGAGGTCGAGACGAATGTCGGGCCAGTGGCGCGTGTTGCGGTCCAGATGGCGGGCCGGCCACCAGTGGTGGAGAGCCGGGGAGTCGTCGTAGCGCAGATGGGCCAGGAGAATGCGTTGCGCCGTGAGGCGGACCTGGCGTTCCTCCTGCGGATCACGGCCGCCGTTGGTGCCCGCTCGGGTCGGCCTGCCGGCGCGGGCTGCGCGCTGCGGTGCTCGGATCTTCTCTTCGCGGTCCTCGCGTGGCGGCGTGTACGGCATGCGCAGGTAGGAGCAGATCACTTCCGCGATCGTCTGGCGCAGCGCGGGAGTGTCCTGGGCCAGGCGCTCCAGCGCGTACAGGCCGGCCAGGCGGACCGGAGCCTGGTCGTTGCCGAGTTGCTCGGCGGCCTTGGTGTAGAGCTCGGTGACCCTGCGCTCGGCAGCGTCGTGCGTGGTGTGCGCGGTGGCCAGCTCCTGATGCCGCTGGCGGCGCATGGCCAGCAGCAGCGTCACCGCAGCGCCGACCCCGGCCGCGGCGGCCAGTGCGGTACGGGCGGCCTCAATTCGGGCCGACACCCGCTCGGCGAGAGTGGGCAGCTTGTCCAGGTCCTGCAGCAGCCAGGCGCTGACACCCCAGGCCGCCGCACCGACTAGCAGCGCCGCAGGAAGTGCCCACCACCACATCGAACGCGGCGGACGCAGGTCGGGCGGACGCGCAGTCGGCAGAGGTGAGCGCCGGAGAAGACCCATACACCCGATTCCACCTCCTGCCACGCAGAGCATCCAGCCGAAGCGCTCAACTCGTATGGGCGGCCGGACAGCCCTCACGCGCGGTCGGGTTTGTGGAACCCCCGCGGCCTGCGCCTGAGGGCCGTCCCCGAAATGGTCGTTTGCGAGACAGTGCGGCTGGGCTAAGCCCATGATCGCGTTCCCGCAGGAACGATCGTCCCGAAACCCGTCCCGAAAGCCTGCGCGGCCTGAATGCCGCCGAGGACGACTGCCGGTTTCCGAAGGCTGCACGGATGCGTGAAGCGGTCTGTACGTCCGCCTCGGACGTACAGACCACGTGGGTGGCCCTCCGCTCGGGTCCGCGTCACCAGCCGCAAAGTAGCTGAGAGTGACGTTGGAACTACGATAGAACGGGACAGCAGTCCCGATCTACCAGTCGGTGGGTGCGGGAACTTGAGGTGCCGGGAGTCCGGAGCCCCTCTTCGACCAAGGCTCCGACCTGCCCCTACTCGCTACTTTGCACTTGGTCGCACGGACCCGAGCAGCGGGCGATGTGGGTGCGATCAGTGGGTCCGCACGCTCGGGCGCCTCGCAAGGGTGGTGATGAAGGCGGCGATCTCGTCGGGGTTCTCTTCGGCCATGAAGTGCCCGGATGCGGTCGGCTGGTAGGTCAGGTCCGGTGCCCAGGCCCGCCACAGCGATGCGGCGTCGAAGCCGAGCTGGGAGCCCCAGTCCTGTGAGATGACGCCGACCGGCATCGCGAGCTGCGCGCCATGCTCACGGTTGGCTCGATCCATCTC
>NZ_JBFAMZ010000022.1:3247-182083 GCF_040674635.1 Nonomuraea sp. NPDC049758 | reverse complement strand
GTTACATTCCGAACCCGGAAGTTAAGCTTCTCTGCGCCGATGGTACTGCACTCGGGAGGGTGTGGGAGAGTAGGTCACCGCCGGACAATCTTTTGAAAGGGCTCCGACTTCGGTCGGGGCCCTTTCTGCATTTCCGGAGTAGTTCAGGATGCCTGGGGGCTTGGCGTTATCCGGGGACGATCTCGTGCTCGCGTCTCGGGCCAGGCCGGCATCTGAGCCGGTCGTCGATCCTTACGTGCAGTGCGATGAGGAGGGTGTTGCGGTCTGTTGTCGGAAACGACCGTTCACGCCCCCTGTTGTGAGCGCACTCCGTGCCGTAGGGGCTGCCTGTCGTTGATGGCGGTGTGGTGGTCGCCGGGGGTACGTCCAGGCCATGGCCGAGGGGTCAGTTGTGTTTGGGGGGTGAGAAGGTTTCGATGGCCTCGTTCAGGATTTTGCTGAAGGATTCGCTGCCGGTGTGGCCGGAATCTGTCACCACGTGCAGGTCCGCGTCGGGCCAGACCTTGGTCAGCTCCCAGGCTGTCTGGAGAGGGCTGCCCATGTCCAGGCGGCCGTGGATCAAAGCGCCGGGGATGCCGGCCAGCCGGTGTGCGTTGCGTAGGAGCACGCCCTCTTCCAGCCAGGCGGCGTTGGCGAAGTAGTGGGCGCAGATGCGGGTCATGGCCATGATGGCGTCGTCCGGCCGGTTGCTGTAGGCGTTGGGTGTGCCGTTGGTCTCCTGGGAGATCACCGCGTCCTCCCAGGTGACCCAGTCGTGGGCGGCCTTCTCGCGTACCTTCGGGTCGGGGTCGGCCAGCAGCCGCGAGTACGCCGCCAGCACCTTGAACACGTCCCCGTCGCTGTCGGCGTCGGGGACGCCTTGCACGAAGCGTTCTTGCGCCTCCGGGAAGAACCTGCCGACGCCCCGGTAGAGCCAGTCGATCTCGGAGCGTCGGGTCATGGTGACCGCGGGGATGACGATCTCCGACACTCGCTCGGGATGGGTCTCGGCGTAGGCCAGGATCAGGGTCGAACCCCACGAACCGCCGTACAGCAGCCACTGGTCGATGCCGAGGTGCTCGCGCAGCAGTTCCATGTCGGCGATCAGGTTGTGGGTGGTGTTGCCGGTCAGGTCGGTCGCCGGGTCGGCGGCGTGCGGGCGGCTACGTCCGCAGTTGCGCTGGTCGAACAGGACGATGCGGAAACGGTCCGGGTCGAATCTGCGGCGGGAGCCGGTCGAACAGCCTGACCCGGGCCCGCCGTGCACCACGACCGCGGGCTTGCCGTCGGGATTGCCGCAGACCTCCCAGTAGATGAGGTTGCCGTCGCCGACATCGAGCATGCCGTGCTCGTACGGTTCGATCGAGGGATACAAGGGGGCTCCTGCTGTTGGAGGGTTGGGGTACGCCGGACACTGCGCGGCCGCATGCGGGCGGACGATTATGCCAGCGCTGTTATATTAGCACTGTGACATCTTCCGACCCCACCGCGATACCCGACCCCTGGCACTCCCTGCACGAGCTCCTGGCGGCCATGGACGCTGAGATCGAACAGGTCTACCTGGAGCGTGGCCTCGACGGGGTGCGCACTCGGTTCGCCTATCCGCTCATCCGGCTCGCCCATACAGGGCCGCTGACCATTCGCGAACTCGCGAAGTCCCTGAACCGTTCGCACTCTGCGATCAGCCAGACCGTCGCCGCCATGCGCAAGGAGGGTCTCGTCACCTCGGAGCCGGGGCCCGACGCGCGCACCCGCCGGATCGACCTGACCGAGCGCGGCCGGTCGCTGGTGCCGTTCCTGGAGGCGGAGTGGCGTGCCACCCACCAGACGGTCGCCGAGCTGGACGGCGAGCTCCCGTACGCGATGACGGCTGTGGTGGAGGAGGTGCGGCGGGCGTTGGAACGCCGGTCGATGCGGGAGCGGATCCTTCATCACCTCGTCGAGCCGCCACCGTTGGGGTCACAAGGTTGAGATTCGCCGGAGGGTCGGCCGCGCGGCGGGCAGCTGGGTGAGCGGGGTGTCTCGGTCGCCGTCCGGCCGGGTGGACCGGTTGTGAAGTCGGTGGGTCCGGAGGGGATGGGGTGCCGGGGCGTTGGAATGAGTGGCGGCGCGGCTCTGGGGCCGGTGATCGGTGATGTTGTGCGCCGGATGGCGGTTGGGCAAGGTCAGAGGTTGTTCATGGTCCTGATAATTTCGCTGGGATACTGAGCGTAATCGGGTAACTCTATTAGAGTGACCGTTTCTCCCCCTTCCAGGCAGCCGGCGCGTCGTAGCCGTCGGCTGCTGGCGTGGACGTTCGCGTCGATCTCCGTCGGGTTGGTGGCCGCGGGGGTCGTGGGGTTCTTCGCCGAGCCGTTACAGCTGGAGATGCTGGACAAGCGGGCCAGCGTCGTCAGCATGTTCGTTGGTGTCGCGGGGTTGTTCATCGCCGGGGTCGGGTTGTGGGCGCAGCTTCGGGCGACCATGGCGCCCACCAGTGGCGGTGAGAGCGGTCCGGGGGGCGAGGGGGCCGGGCGGGCTGGTGCCGGTTCTGGTGGCTCGGGGCCCGATGAGGCTGGTCAGGGTGCTGTCAGTACGGGTGCCGGTGCGGATGGGCCCGGTGACGGGCGCGGTAGTGGGCCGGGTGGCGTTGGCGATGGTGGCGGTCATGGTGGGGCCGTCGGTGGGGCTGCTGGTGAGGCGGGCGGGAGGGCTGAGGGGCAGCGGTCGATCGTGGTCGGGCGGCAGGAGTCCGGGCTGGCCATGACCGGGGACAGGTCCACGGCGGTGACCGGGGGGCATGTCGAGGTCATCGGGGACGTGCATCTGCCGTCGCGGCCCCGGGTGGCGACGCGGCCCGTGCAGCTGGCGCCGCGGCCGCCGCAGCTCGTCGGGCGGGACGAGGCCGTGGTGGAGCTGCGGGAGCGGCTGCTGGCCAGCGAGGTGCGGCCGGCGGTGGTGGCCGTGCACGGGCTCGGCGGCGTGGGGAAGACCAGTCTCGCGCTGGAGTACGCCTATCGCCATCAGCACGACTACGAGCTCGTCTGGCAGCTGCCGGCGGCCGATCCTGCGGTGTTGTCGGCGGCGTTCGCCCGGTTGGCGGCTCTCATGGGTTTACGGGAGCTGGGTGCGGACGCGGCGGACCCGGTCGACCAGGTGCACGCCGCGCTGGCGGCGCGTGCCGAACCATGGTTGTTGATCTTCGACAACGTGCCGGAGGCCGAGGCGGTGCGGGCCGTGCTGCCGCCGGCGGGGCCGGGGCACGTGTTGATCACGAGCCGGTCCGGGAGCTGGCCGCGGGATCGCGGGCTGGAGCTGCCGGTGCTCGACCTGGAGTCGGCGGCGCTGCTGATGCTGGCGAGCACGGGACAGGACGACACCGTCGCGGCGGCGGCCGTGGTGGCGGAGCTCGGCGCGCTGCCGCTGGCGCTGGAGCAGGCCGCGGCCTACATGTCGGAGACGGGGCTGGAGCTGTCGGAGTACCTCGATCTGCTGCATCACCAGCGTGCCGAGTTGCTGGCGCAGGGGCAGGCGTGGGGGTATCGCGAGCGGGTGGCCTCCACGTGGCAGTTCGCGTTCCGGCGGCTGGCCAGGACGAGTCCGCAGGCCATCGCGTTGCTGCGGCTGCTGTCCTGCTACGCGCACGAGGCGATCCCGTACCATCTGCTGCTCTCGCCGCTGGCGCGGTGGGCGCCGCGGGAGCTGTTCCGGGCGGACGTGCAGCGGCGGCGGGCCTACGGGCGGATCCCCGGGCCGCGCACGCGCGTGCTGCGGGACGTGCATCCGAGCGTGTTGCTGATGATGCGGGCGCTGCCGCGGGACACGCTCAGGATCAACGCGGCGCTGAGCGCGTTGCGGGGGCACAGCCTGATCGGTCCGCCCGTGGACGGGACGGTCACGGTGCACCGGCTGGTGCAGGCCGTCACGCTCGACCAGCTTCCGCTGCGCGCGCAGCGCCGGTGGCGGGAGGTGGCGGGGGTGCTGGTGGAGGCCGTGCTGCCCGACAATCCAGGGCAGAAGGCGCGGTGGCCGCGGTACGCCAGGCTGCTGCCGCACATCCGGACGGTGCTCGGGCCGACCTCGCCCGGCATGGACAAGACGGCCCAGTATCTGGGGGCCAGCGGCGACTACCGTACGGCGAAGTCGTTGTTCCAGGAGATCGCCGACGCGCTCGCGGCGGCGCTCGGCCCCGAGGAGGTCGCCACGCTGACGGCCCGGCACGAGCTGGCGCTCTGGACGGGCGAGGCGGGCGACCCGGCGGCGGCGCGTGACCAGTACCTGGAGCTGCTGCCCGTCTACGAACGCGTGCTCGGCCCCGAACACCCGCACACCCTGACGACCCGGCACAACCTGGCCCAGTGGACGGGACGGGCGGGCGATCCGGTGGCCGCCCGTGACCAGTACGCGGCGCTGCTGCCCGTCCGGCAGTGGGTGTCGGGCCCCGAGCATCCGGACACCCTGACCACGCAGGCCAACCTGGCCCAGTGGACGGGGCAGGCCGGGGACGCGGCCGCGGCCCGTGACCAGTACGCGGCGCTGCTGCCGGTGCGGGAGCGGGTGCAGGGGCCCGAGCATCCCTCGACGCTGATCAACCGGCACGAACTGGCCCGGTGGACCGGCGAGCTGGGGGACGCGCTGGCCGCCCGCGACCAATATGCGGCCTTGCTCCTGGTACGGGAGCGGGTGTCGGGGCCGCATCATCCGGACACGTTGACCGTCCGGCACGAGCTGGCGCGGTGGACGGGGGAGCTGGGGGACGCGGCCGCGGCGCGGGATCAGTATGCGGCGTTGGTGCCGGTGCGGGAGCGGGTGCAGGGGCCAGAGCATCCGGACACGCTCACCGCCAGGGCCAGCCTGGCCCAGTGGACGGGGAAGGCGGGGGACGCGGCGGCCGCCCGTGACCTGTACGCGGCGCTGCTTCCCGTCCGGGAGCGCATTCTCGGGCCCGAACATCCGGACACGTTGACGATCCGGCACGAGCTGGCGCGGTGGACGGGGGAGTTGGGGGAGGCGGCCGCGGCGCGGGATCAGTATGCGGCATTGGTGCCGGTACGGGCACGGGTGCAGGGGGCCGAGCATCCGGACACCCTGACCGCCAGGGCCAACCTCGCGTACTGGACGGGGATGGCGGGGGACGCGGCGGGGGCTCGCGATCTCTGCGCGGCGCTGTTGCCGGTCCGGGCTCGCGTGCTGGGGGCCGGGCATCCGGCCACGGTGACGACCAGGCTACAACTCGCCCACTGGACGGCCCACGCCCGCCCGTGAAGTCCGGGCCAGAAGACGTGGCCCGCCCGTGGGGAGTGGGGTGGGATGCCCGGGGGAGAGGACAGCTGGGGCAGTGGGGGGCCTGCCGGAAGGAGAGCCTAGGCAGTGCGGGGTGCCTGATGGAGGGGAGCCTAGGCGGTTGGGGGGTGCCTGGCGGGGCCGGGGCCGTTGCTGTGGGGGGTGCTTGGCAGGGGGGAGCCGGGGCGGAGGGGGCGAGCCTGCCCCTCGCGCCCCGGCGGCTACTGGGGAAGGACGAGGAGGGCGTCGCCGACGCCGCGCTCCACGCCGTCCGATGGCCGGTTGACCAGCTTGTTCGACACCACCATCGCGGTCGAGCCGCCGCCGTCCAGGTTGATGGCCTGGACCGCGCCGAGCCAGCGCATGAACTGGGCGGCCTCGTGGAAGTTGGCGCCGATGGTCACGCCGGGCTGGCGGCCGTCGATGGTGGCCAGGATGAGGCTGCCGTTCCTGGTGACGCCGAGGAGGGTGCGCGGGTGGCGGCGCAGGATCATGTTCACGGAGTCGTGGCCGTCGCGCTTGGCGGTGATCTTCACGTGGCCGTTGCGGACCAGGCCGACGCCGCCGGCGATGACGTTCAGGTCGGGGGTCAGCTTGAGGGCCTTGCGGGTGCGCAGGTCGGTGACCTTCGTGTCGATCTTGACCGTCCAGCCCTCCCAGGCATGCTCGGCGAGCCATTCGGCGGACGTGCCCTGGCCGTGCAGCACCCGGGTGCCCTTGGCCACGGCGGCGCCGCTCGTGCGTACGGCGACCGCCTTGCCGTTGGCGTCGAGGACGATGTCGGTGCCGCCGGTCGGGGTCTTGGCGCCGTACTCCTCGGTGTAGAACACGGCCTCGTCCGTGGCGGCGGCGCGGTTGACGCCGTTGACGACGAGCTTGTCGCCGTCCTGGGAGATGGCGGTGACGGCGGTCTTCAGCTCGGTGATGCGCACGCTGCGGCCCTGGAGCACCACGGCGGAGCGGCCCGGCACGGCCTCGCTGAGCAGCCGGCCGGCCACCACGGAGGCGCCGACGGGCTCGCCGCGCAGGTTCTTGGCGGTGTGGATGTTGAAGAAGCCGCCGTTGACGCCGACCACCGCGTTGCGCGCCTTGGCCATCGAGGAGACCGTCTCGCGCGCGGCGACACTGGTGCCGAGGGAGGCGGCGTACGAGCCGCGGAACGTCCGGGAGTCGATCATGACGACCTTGGCGTCCCAGGGGCCGGTGGTCTTGAGGCCGTCGTCGCCGAGGTAGTCGACCTTGACCTTCAGCCCGGCTTCCTTGAGCGCCTTGGCGGTCTCGTCGGCCTTCGCCTTGTCCTTGAAGGACCACAGGCCCACGCGGACCATGTAGACGGTCTGGGAGGGCGCGTCGGCCACGCTCGGCCGGATCACCTTCTGCAGGCTCGGCGCCTCCCCGGCCGCCTCCACCTCGGCGACCTTGGCCTGGGCGGTCTCCAGCGCGCCGTAGTCGCGGCCGCTCGGCATGAGCACGGTCACCGTGTAGCCGTCGGTGGAGCTGCCCGCCTTCACGTCGTACAGGTCGATGCCCTGCGTCACGGCGGTCAGCGTCTTGGTGGCGGCAGGCCGGGCGCCCAGCGGGAAACTGGCCGACGGGAACTTCACCGCGAGCTGCGCCGCCGAGGCGGGCAGCGTGGTGACGGTGATCGTGGCGGCTATGGCCAGGCCGCCGGCGAGGGTGCGTCGAGACATGAACTCTCCAGAGGGCGGAAAAGGGACCGAACCATCCTGACGAGATCAAGGTCCCGGAGTCAGCCGAACGCGCCAAACTGCTCAAGAGGTTACGAGATTGACACCCAGCCCAGATAACATTGAGCTATGACCCGTATCAGCATGTGGTGGCGGCCGGCAGACGGCCGCTGATTTCCCATGCTGGGCCGTCCTGGTGGCGGCCCTTTTCCGTGCGTGCGGGCTCCCCTCAGGCGGCGGCACACCTGAAGGAGAGACCCATCGTGAACGACGTCGTCCTGACCGGCGACCGTCCGACCGGACGCCTGCATCTGGGCCACTATTTCGGCACCCTCGCCAACCGGGTGGAGCTGCAGGACCGTTACCGGACGTACGTGCTGATCGCCGACTACCAGGTGATCACCGACCGCGACCTGCCCGGCGAGATCCAGCGCAACATCACCGAGGTGCTCCTCGACTACCTGGCCGTCGGCCTCGACCCGGGCAAGGTCACGATCTTCCAGCACAGCGCGATCCCGGAGCTGAACCAGCTCCTGCTGCCGTTCCTGAGCCTGGTGTCGGTGGCGGAGCTGAGCCGCAACCCGACGGTGAAGGACGAGATCGCGCACAGCGCCCGGCGCGCGGTCAGCGGCCTGCTGTTCACCTATCCGGTGCACCAGGCCGCCGACATCCTGTTCTGCAAGGGCACGCTGGTGCCCGTGGGCCGCGACCAGCTTCCGCGCGTTGAGGTGGCACGGCTGGTCGCGCGGCGCTTCAACGAGCGGTACGGCGAGGTCTTCCCGCTGCCCGAGGCCATGTTGGGCGAGCGTCCGCTGCTCATGGGCCTGGACGGCGGCAAGATGAGCAAGAGCCGCGGCAACGCCATCGCCCTGGCGGCCACCGAGGACGAGACCGCGGCCCTCATCCGCAAGGCCCGCACCGACTCCGACCGCCTGATCACCTTCGACGAGGTGCACCGGCCCGGCGTGGCGAACCTGCTCACGCTGGCCGGGCTCTGCCTCGGCCGCCCGCCCCGGGAGATCGCCGACGAGATCGGCGACGGCGGGGCCGCCGCGCTCAAGGCGCTGACCACCGAGGCGGTCAACGAGTTCCTGCGCCCGATCAGGCGGCGGCGGCGCGAGCACACCGAGGCCGACGTCCGTCAGGTGCTGGCGCAGGGCAACGAGCGGGCCCGGGAGCGGGCGGTCCGCACGCTGGCGGAGGTGCGCGCGGCGATGGGGTTCTAGCGGGGTCGCCCGGACAATCCGGACTGCCCCGGCTGCGCAGACTACTCGGACTGCCCGGACTGCTCGGACTGTCGGGACTGGTACACCTTGCGCAGTGTCTCGTGCACGATCCACGTCGTGCGCGCGCCCTCGGCCAGCAGGCACACGTCGCCGGGGCCGACCTCGATGGTGGTGCCGCCCTCGACGGCGATCGTGGCGCGGCCGGACAGCACCACGAAGATCTCGTCGGTCTCGACGTCGGTGACGACGCCCGGGGTGATCTCCCAGATGCCCCTGCCGTCGCCGAGCTCCAGCGACGACGTGGCCGGGTCGCCGGCGACGATCTGCTCGGGGTCGAGCTCGTCGGGGGTCAGCCGCACGTCGTGCACGGGCACGGCGAACGCGCCGGCGGTCGCGATCATGCGGCCGAGGTCTTCGAGGTCGGGCATCAGGACGTCAGACATGTTGCTCATTTCACCAGGTCGGCGAGGCGGGCGCCGTCGAGTGCGTAGGCGGTGAAGCCGTTCGCGCCGGTCATCGTATCGGCGGCGACCAGCGCGTTGACGATGGCCTCCTCCGTGGCCTCGATCGCGGCGTGGAAGAGCGGGTCGAGGCGGGCGTCGGCCAGTACCCGCACCTCGAACACGCCGGAGCCGCGGTCGTCGAGGGCGTTGGAGGGCAGGCCGCGGTTGCCGGTGGCGAAGCAGACGAAGCCGTCGCCGCTGCTGCTCTCGCCGGCGCCGCCCGTCCTGGCCACGCCGAGCCCGGCGCGCTGGGCGAGCTTGCGGCACTGGTGGGGGAGGAGCGGCGCGTCCGTGGCGACCACGGCGATGATCGATCCCGCGCCCTCGGGGCCGCCGGGTCGGGGCACGTCGTCCATGACGATCGGGCGGCCGTTGACGGTGAGCCGGTCGCGGCTGCCGTGGTTGGCCTGCACGAGCACGCCGACCGTGTAGTCGCCGGTCACGCGGGACGCGGTGCCGATGCCGCCCTTGAAGCCGTGGCACATCATGCCGGTGCCGCCGCCGACCGAGCCCTCGGGCACCGGGCCCGCCGAGGCGCCGTGGTAGGCCCGTTCGACGTGCTCCTGGCGGACGTGCCGGGCGTCGATGTCGTTGAGCCGGCCGTCCCAGGTCTCGGCGACCACCGGCAGCGACCACGCGCTCCCGCCCCGGCCGCCGATCTCCAGGGAGACCAGCGCGTCGCGCACCACGCCGACGGAGAAGGTGTTGGTCAGCCCGATCGGCGAGTGCAGCAGGCCGAAGTCGTCCAGGTAGGGCAGGCCGGTCATCTCGCCGTTGCCGTTGAGCCAGTGGTAGCCGGCGTAGACGGGGGAGTCGTAGGCCGGGCCCGGGCCGGGGCGGACGACGGTGACCCCCGTCCGGGCGGTGCCCTCGGTCAGCGTGGTGTGGCCGACGAGCACGCCGGGCACGTCGGTGATCGCGTTCAGCGGACCGGGGACGCCGGTGCCGATGACGATGCCGTGATCACGAGCTCTCAACGGTTCTCCCTGCGGAACGACTCCAGCGCCAGCAGCGCGACGTGCAGTGACAGGCATGACTCGACGTCGTCGAGGTCGGTGTCGAGGATGCGTTCGAGGCGGCGCAGGCGGTCGTAGAAGGCGGGCCTGGACAGGTGGGCCTTCTGGGCGGCCACGGCCTTGTTGCGGCCCGCGTCGAGGTAGGTGCGCAGGATCCGGGTGAGGTCGCCGCCGCGCTGGGCGTCGTGCGCCAGCAGCGGGCCCAGCTCGCGTTCGGCGAACGTCTGCAGCCGCGCGTCGTCGCGCAGCAGGTGGAGCAGGCCGCGCAGGCGCAGGTCGGGCAGGCGGTAGAAGGCGCGGCCGTCCGGCTGGCGCACGGCCACGTCGGCGACCTGCTCGGCTTCGAGGAAGCTGCGCCGTACGTCCCGGATGGACTCCACCACCGACCCCGCGGCCAGCACGAACGCCGAGCCGGGCCGCCACAGCATGCGCAGCCGCTCGGCGAGCGCGGTCAGCGCGGGCTCGGCGCCGGTACGCGGCGGAAGCGGCAGCAGGACGCCGACCCGCTCCTGGTCGAGCGCGCCCACCAGGGCGGGCAGGCGGGCGTCGCGGCAGGCGGCGGCGGTGGCCTCGGCCAGCTCGCCGAGCTGCGCCTGGCCGTCGAGCGCCTGGTCGACGGGCTCGGTCGGCCTGATGACGACGCTGATCAGCTTGCGCCCGGTCAGCGGCACGCCGACCGCGCGGGCGCGGGCGGCGGCCTCGTCGGGGTCGGCGTAGGCGTGGGTCAGGATGCCGGTGATGATCGTGCCGTGGGCCTGGCGTTCCAGGGACTCCTGGTGGCGTTCGAGCAGACGGCCGAGGGCGAGGGTGGTGGCGGCGCGTTCGGCCAGCACCATCTCGCGCGGTGTCGGCGGCGTCTCGCAGATCAGGATCAGCCGGCCCCAGTCCTGGCCGCGCGCGCCGACGGTGGTGACCAGCCAGCCGGAGGCGGGGTCGTAGGCCGTGCGCTCGGCCGGGGCCACCCCGCGCGACCTGGTCTCCCAGCCGGCCAGCAGCGCGCCGGCGTCGCGGCCCGCGGACTCGCAGGCCAGCACCTGGTGGGCGAGGTTCTCCAGCAGCACCGGGCGGCCGGACAGCCGGGCGACCTGGGTGAGCACCTCGGCGGGCGAGGCGCCCTCGACCGACAGCTCGGTGAACACCTCGTGCAACTGCTCGGAGGCGCGCAGCTCCTCGAGCTGGATGTCGATGATCCGGGCGTGCACGGACTCGGTGATCTGCACGAACGGCGTCTCACGGGCCAGCACGATGACCGGCAGCCCGTGCTCCTCGGCGGACTTGACCACCGCCCGCGGCAGCTCGCGCAGGAACCTGCGGCCGAGCTCCACGATCAGCCCGGAGGCGCCCACGGAGGCGAGCTCGCCCACGTAGTCGGCGAGCTTCTCCGGGTCGTCGGGCAGCGCGACGCCCGTGGTGAGCACCAGCTCGCCGCCGCGCAGCAGATGGGCGATGTCGGCGATCTCGCCGACGTGCACCCACCGCACCTTGGTGTCGAGCCGGTCGGCGCCCGCGACCACGCGCGGGCCGCCCCGGCGCACGGTCTCCAGGGCGAGGACGTCGGCAATGGTGGGAAGCACGGGGCGAGCCTAGCCGATCAACCTGTAAGAACGGTCATACAGCCATATACACACTGTCACAGATTGAACTCCTCCTCGCGGTACTCACCTCGGGGTTCGCGCACCCGCAACTCCACCCGCCGGATCTTGCCCGAGATCGTCTTGGGCAGCTCGGCGAACTCCAGCCGGCGCACCCGCTTGTACGGCGCCAGCTCCCGGCGGCAGTGCTCGAAGATCGACCGCGCGGTGTCGGCGCCGGCCTCGAACCCGGGGGCCAGCATCACGTACGCCTTCGGCACCGCCAGGCGCACCGGGTCGGGCGCGGGCACGACGGCGGCCTCGGCCACCGCGGGATGCTCCAGCAGCACGCTCTCCAGCTCGAACGGCGAGATGCGGTAGTCGGAGGCCTTGAAGACGTCGTCGGTCCGGCCGACGTAGGTGATGTAGCCGTCCTGGTCGCGGGTGGCGACGTCGCCGGTGTGGTAGAAACCGTCGCGCATGGCTTCGGCGGAGCCGCCGACGTACCCGGCCATCAGGCCCAGGGGGCGGGGGTCGAGCGGCAGGCAGATCTCGCCGTCGTCGCCGGGCTCGCCGGTGACGGGGTCGATGAGCACGATGTCGTAGCCGGGCAGCGGGCGTCCCATCGATCCGGGCTTGACCGGCTCGTCCGGCACGTTGCCGATCTGGGCGGTGGTCTCGGTCTGGCCGTAGCCGTCGCGGATGGTGATGCCCCAGGCCTTGGCGACCTGGTCGATGATCTCGGGGTTGAGTGGCTCGCCCGCGGCCACGGCCGTGCGCAACGGCAGCGTCCAGGCCGCCAGGTCCTCCTGGATGAGCATCCGCCACACGGTCGGGGGCGCGCAGAACGTGGTGACCCGCTCGTCGCGCAGCACCTCCAGCAGCGCGCGGGCGGCGAAGCGCTCGTAGTTGTGGATGAGCACGGTCGCCCCGGCGTTCCAGGGGGCGAACACGTTGCTCCAGGCGTGCTTGGCCCAGCCGGGGGAGGAGACGTTGAGGTGCACGTCGCCGGGGCGCAGGCCGATCCAGAACATCGTGGACAGGTGGCCGGCCGGGTAGGAGGCGTGGGTGTGCTCGACCAGCTTGGGGCGGGAGGTCGTGCCGGAGGTGAAGTAGAGCAGCAGGGGGTCGCCGGCCAGGGTGGGGGCGTCGGGGGTGAAACGTTCGTGGGCGTCGTACGCCTCGTGGTACGGCAGCCACCCGTACGCGTCGCCGACCGCGATCCTGGTGAACTCGCCGGCGCCGAACTTGCCCGCGTCGGCGGCGTTGGCGATCACGTGGGCGACCTGGCCGCGGTCGAGGCGTTCGCCGATGTCCTTGGCCGTCAGCAGGGTCGTGGCCGGGATGACCACCGCCCCGAGCTTCATGGCCGCCAGCAGGGACTCCCACAGCTCGGTCTGGTTGCCCAGCATGAGCAGGACGCGGTCGCCCCGGCGCACGCCCTGCTCGTGCAGCCAGTTGGCGACCTGGTTGGAGCGGGCCGACAACTCGGCGAAGGTGTGGGAGACCCGGCTGCCGGGGTTCACGATGGTCAGGGCCGCGGCCTGCGGGGTCTCGGCGGCCAGCACCCCGTCGAACCAGTCGAGCGCCCAGTTGAACCGCTCGGCCCGTGGCCAGCGGAAGTCGCGTCGGGCCGTGGGATAGTCGGCGCTCAGGAGAAGATCGCGGGCGGCGCGGAAATCGCTCATGCCCCGGATCCTGCTACGTCGCCAGCCGCCGCTCAAGGCCGTCGAGCACCGACACGAGCCCGAAGTCGAACGCCGTGGCCCGGAGCACCCGCGGATCCTGGTACGCCCCCATGGCCAGGCTCTCCAGCATGTCGGGAAAGTCGGCCGCGGCCTTGGCGACCATGCCGCGCATCTCCTCGGCGTCGTAGTCGGAGTCCTTCGCGGTGGCGTCCCAGGCGATCTCGGGCAGGGTCATGCCGTAGACGAAGGCGGTGACGGCGGCCACGGCGTAGTCGACGTCGAGGCCGTGGAAGCCGGCCGCCCTGAAGATCCTGCGCATCCGGTCGGAGGCCGACAGGGCGTGCGGGCCGAGCGCGGGCACCCGGCCGAGGAGGTCGGCCGACCACGGGTGCCGCAGCATGACCGCGCGCATGCCGTACGCCATGGCCGAGGCGGCGTCGCGCCAGCCCACCTCCTCGGCGTCGAGGACGGTCATCTCGGCCCAGACCTGGTCGTAGGCCAGTTCGAGCAGTTCGTCCTTGTTGGCGACGTACCAGTAGAGGCTGGTGGCGCCGGCGCCCAGCTTCGCGCCGAGCTTGCGCATGCTCAGCCCGGCCATCCCCTCCTGGTCGAGCAGCTCCAGCGCGGCCCGGACGATCTCCTCGCGGCTGCGGCCCGGGGCGGCGGCCTTGCGGGGCTCGCGGAACCAGACAGAGGTGAACTGCTTGCCGGTCATGCCTCAAGGATAAATGCTCTCGCACAGTGTGCGAGAGTTGTCGTACGCTGTGCGAGTGACCTCGAACGCTGTACGAGACCCCCGTCGCTGGTGGGTCCTTGTCGTGCTCTGCCTCTCGCTGCTGGTCCTCACGGTGGACGGAACCGTGCTGAACCTGGCGATCCCGTCCCTGATCGAGGAGCTGGGCGCGACGCCGTCCGACATCCAGTGGATCCTCGACGCCTACGTGCTGGTCTTCGCCGGCCTGCTGCTGACCGCGGGAAGCCTGTCCGACCGGTACGGCCGCCGCCGCTTCCTCGTCATCGGCCTGGCCTTCTTCGGCGGCGCGTCGCTGCTGGCCGTGCTGGCCGCCGAGCCCTGGCAGGTGATCGGCGCGCGGGCCCTGATGGGGGTCGGCGGCTCGATCCTGATGCCCTCGACGCTGTCCATCCTCATGACCGTCTTCGAGGAGGACGAGCGGCGCAAGGCCATGGCCATCTGGGGAAGCGTGGCGATGCTCGGTGTGATCGCCGGCCCGACGCTGGGCGGCTTCCTGCTGGAGCACTACTGGTGGGGCTCGGTCTTCCTGCTCAACATCCCGATCGCGGCGCTGGCCATCGTGGCCGCGTTCGTGCTGATGCCCGAGACCCGCAGCACCGGGCGGCGGATCGACCCGGTGGGCGTGGTTCTCTCGATCGTCGGCCTGACCTCGGCCGTCTACGTGATCATCGAACGCGAGTGGAACATCGCCCTCATCGCGGTGGCGGTGGTCGCGCTGGCCGCGTTCGTCGTCTGGGAGCGGCGGGCCGAGCACCCGATGCTGCCGTTGCAGCTGTTCCGCAACCGCAACTTCAGCGGCGCGTCCTTCTCGATCCTGCTGATGTCGTTCGGCGCGGGCGCCGTGATGCTCATGCTGACCCAGTACCTGCAGTTCGTGCTGGGCTACGGCGAGCTCCAGGCGGGCCTGGCCATGCTGCCCCAGGCGGTGGCGGCCGTCGTGTTCAACGGCATCGGCGCGGCGCTGGGCAAGAAGGTGTCCAACCGGGTGCTGATCTCGGCCGGGTTGCTGATCATGGCCGTCGGGTTCGTCGTGATGGCGCTCACCACCGGCTACCTGCCGCTGATGGGCGGGCTGGTGCTGATGGGCGCGGGAGCCGGCCTGGCCGGTCCCTCCGCCTACGCCTCGCTGATGGGGGCCATCCCGCTGGAGCACGCGGGCGTCGGCTCCGCGCTCAACGACACCGTGCAGCAGGTGGGCCTGGCCATGAGCATCGCCGTGCTCGGCAGCGTGCTGGCCGGCGTCTACACCGCGGAGATGCCGCTCGACGCGCCCGCGGCGGCCCGCGAGTCGATCGGGGTCGCCGAACAGGTCGGGCTCGGCGAGGTCGCCGACCGGGCCTTCACCGTGGCCGTGCACTTCGGCTCGTGGGTCGGGGCCGGGTTCAGCGTCGCCGCCGCGCTGCTCGCGCTGGCCGTGCTGCGCCCGGCCGCGCCCGTCGCGGCTCCCGAACCGGCCAAGGTCTAGCGGACGCGGGGCTCACGCATGCTCTCCAGGCTGTCGAGCTTGTGCGTGCGCTCGTCGTGGCCGATCTGCCGGAGCAGGTCGGCCACCGAGCGGTAGCGGCCGTACTCGTCGGCGTACGTGCCGGGGTCGGGCACGAAGTCCAGGTCGGGGTTCTCGGCCACGAACGTCATGTACTCGTGCTCGGCGTGGTCCTCGAACTCGGCGTTGAGCCGGTAGCTCCAGTCAGGACGGACCACGAACAGCACCCAGGACACGTGGTAGTAGAAGAACGCGATCAGCCACGGCGCCGCCTTGTGCAGCAGCCAGTTCTGCCGCTGCCCGGCGCGCTGCACCAGGTCCTGCATGATCAGCAGGTGCCACTGCTCGTTGTCCTGGTCGGCGCGGGCCTCGACGATGCGCTCGAACACCCTCCTGGCCAGGGCCGACCGTCCGGCGTGCCGGTGGACGGCCCAGTAGCCCATCCGCTCCCACGCCTGGTACGGCACCCGCGCGATGATCTCCAGCATGGCGAACTTCGTGTAGGAGCCCTTCCTGCCGTACATGAGGTCGACGGGCTTGAACATCATCCGGGCCAGCAGGCTGTAGTCCATCCGCGGGGTGTCCAGGGTGTCCTGCTGGGCGCGGCGGAGCTGGTCGCGGTCGAGCTTGGGCGGCCCGGCGGGCGCCTCGGGGCGCCCGGGGCGCAGGTCGATGGTGACGGTCATCTCGGTCTCCTCGGTTCGTCGATGGTCCGATGGTGGCCGAGCGGGGCCCGCCGGGTCGTCGCCCGCGAGTGGTCAATCGCGATGCCTCTGGCGGCGTACCGGGAGGCCGGCGCGTACGCCCGTAGGCGCACGGGGGATCCCCTAGGGGGAGGACTTACAGTTTGTAAGGGGATTTGACCCCCCGCCGACAGCCTGCCGCTGCCGGGAAGTCCGGGGGAACGGGATACTCGGTAGCATGTCGGAGCTTCTCGCGCGCCACCGGGCAGTGATGCCGAACTGGCTGGCCCTCAACTACAACGAGCCCATCGAGATCGTCAGCGGCAAGGGCAATCGTGTCATCGACGCCGACGGCAAGAGCTACCTGGACTTCTTCGCCGGGATCCTGACCAACATGATCGGGTACGACGTGCCCGAGGTGCGGGACGCCGTCGAGCGCCAGCTCGCCACCGGCGTGGTGCACACCAGCACCGTCTACCTGCTGCGCGGCCAGGTCGAGCTCGCCGAGAAGATCGCCCGGCTCTCCGGCATCCCCGACGCCAAGGTGTTCTTCACCAACTCCGGGACGGAGGCCAACGAGACCGCCCTCCTCCTCGCGACCTACGCCCGCAGGACCGACCAGGTGCTCGCCATGCGGCAGAGCTACCACGGGCGCAGCTTCGGCGCGGTCAGCGTCACCTCCAACCGGGCGTGGAAGAACAACTCGCTCTCCCCGCTCAACGTGCACTTCCTGCACGGCGCCGACCGGCACCTCACCCAGTTCAGGGGCCTGTCCGACGCCGACTACATCAAGGCGTGCGTGGACGACCTGCGTCACGTGCTGGCCACCTCGGTCTCCAACGACGTGGCGGCGCTGATCGCCGAGCCGATCCAGGGTGTGGGCGGCTTCACCATGGCCCCCGACGGGCTGTTCGCCGCTTACAAGGAGGTCCTGGACGAGCAGGGCATCCTGCTCATCTCCGATGAGGTGCAGACCGGCTGGGGCCGTACGGGCAGCGCGTTCTTCGGCATCCAGAACCACGGCGTGACCCCCGACATGATCACGTTCGCCAAGGGCCTGGGCAACGGGTTCGCGGTCGGCGGCATCGTCGCCCGCGGCGACCTGATGGACGCCCCGCACGCCGTGGGCCTGTCCACCTTCGGCGGCAACCCCATCTCCATGGCCGCCGCGAACGCCACCCTCGACTACGTCCTCGACCACGACCTCCAGGCCAACGCGGCGCGCACCGGCGACATCATCATCGGCGGCCTCAAGGAGGCGGCCCAGCGCCTGCCGATCGTCAAGGACGTGCGCGGCAAGGGCCTGATGTTCGCCGTCGAGCTGGAGAGCCCTGCCCAGGCCGTCCGCTTCATGGAGGAGACCAAGAAGGCGGGCCTGCTCGCCGGCAAGGGCGGCCTGTACGGCACCGCCATCCGCATGGCCCCGCCCCTCACCCTCACGGTGGAGGAGGCCGCCGAGGGCCTGGGGATCATCGTCAACGCACTCGAAGTCATCAACGCAGAGGCAGCAGCTCAGTGAAGTCGGTCAAGCACTGGATCAACGGATCTCCGGTCGACGGCGACAGCCGCACGGCGGAGATCTTCAACCCGGCGACCGGGGAGGTCAGCGGCCATGTGCGGCTGGCCTCGGCCGCCGACGTCGACGCCGCGGTCGCCGCGGCGGTCGCGGCCTTCCCCGCCTGGCGCGACGCCTCGCTCGTCAAGCGGGCGCAGGTGCTGTTCCGGTTCCGTGAGCTGATGTACGCCCATCGTGACGAGCTGGCCGGGTTGATCTCGGCCGAGCACGGCAAGGTGCATGCGGACGCGTTGGGGGAGGTGGCGCGCGGGCTGGAGGTGGTGGAGTTCGCGTGCGGGATTCCGCATCTGCTCAAGGGTGGTTTCTCCGAGGGTGTCTCGACCCGGGTGGATTCGTATTCGATGCGGCAGCCGTTGGGGGTGGTGGCGGGGATCACGCCGTTCAACTTCCCGGCGATGGTGCCGATGTGGATGTTCCCGGTGGCGATCGCGTGTGGGAACGCGTTCGTGTTGAAGCCGTCGGAGCGGGATCCGTCTGCGTCGTTGCTGATGGCGCGGTTGTGGCAGGAGGCGGGGCTGCCTGAGGGCGTGTTCTCGGTGGTGCAGGGCGACAAGGTGGCGGTGGACCGGCTGCTGGAGCATCCGGACGTGGCGGCGGTGTCGTTCGTGGGTTCGACGCCGATCGCCCGGTACGTGTACGAGAGGGGCAGTGCGCACGGCAAGCGGGTGCAGGCGCTGGGCGGGGCCAAGAACCACATGCTGGTGCTGCCGGACGCGGATCTGGATCTGGTGGCTGATGCGGCGGTGTCGGCGGGGTTCGGGTCGGCGGGTGAGCGGTGCATGGCGATCTCGGTCGTGCTGGCGGTGGATCCGGTGGGGGATGAGCTGGTCGGCAAGATCGTGGAGCGGGTGGGCCGGTTGGTGGTGGGGCCGGGTGATGATCCGCGGTCGGAGATGGGGCCGCTGGTGACGGCGGCGCATCGGGACAAGGTGGCCTCCTACCTGGATCTGGGTGTTGCCGAGGGGGCCAAGCTCGTGGTGGACGGTCGGGAGACCGAGGTGCTGGGTGGCCGGGGCGAAGGCTTTTGGCTGGGGCCGACGGTGCTGGATCAGGTGCCGGTGGGGTCGCGGACGCACACCGAGGAGATCTTCGGTCCGGTGTTGTCGGTGGTGCGGGTGTCTTCGTATGAGGAGGGCCTGCGGGTGATCAACGAGGGTGTGTACGGCAACGGTACGGCGATCTTCACCAACGACGGGGGCGCGGCGCGTCGGTTCCAGAACGAGGTCGAGGTGGGGATGGTCGGGATCAACGTGCCGATCCCGGTGCCGATGGCGTTCTACAGTTTCGGCGGGTGGAAGTCGTCGTTGTTCGGTGACACGCATGTGCACGGCGCCGAGGGGGTGCATTTCTACACGCGGGGCAAGGTGGTGACCTCGCGCTGGCTGGACCCGTCCCATGGTGGCGTGAACCTCGGCTTCCCCACGAACGGGTAACTCACGCCTCACAGCCGGGAGGGACCGGCGTCCCTCCCGGTCCCGTCCCCGGTAAGCTCCAGCGCAACGGACAAGGGGGGACATCGTGAGACGCCGTCGCATATCCGCCGTGGCGCTGGCCGCGGCGGCGCTGGTCGCCGGCACGGGAGCGGTGTCCTCGGCTGCCGGGCAGGCGGCACAGCAGGCCGCCAAGCCCAGCCCGAAGCCGACCCCGTCGGCCACGCCGTCGCCCACGGCCACCCAGAGCGACGGCACGCTGCAGATCCTCACCTACCGGGGCTACGCCGAGTACGGCGGCCTCAGCTCCAAGGCCAACTGGGTCGGCTCCTTCGAGAAGGAGACCGGCTGCCGCCTGGCCCGCGTCGACACCGTCCGCACCGCCGAGGAGATGGAGCGGGCCGTCGCGGCCGCCGAGCGTCCGTACGACCTGATCTCGGCGGGCCCGGCGCTGGCCGGCGACCTGATCACGCGCAAGCTTGTGCAGCCGATCGACCCGGCCAAGGTGAGCGGCTACGACGACCTGAACGAGCGTTTCCGCGACATGACGAAGGTGTCCGGCAAGGTCTACGGCGTGCCGTTCCTGTGGGGCTACCACGAGTTCATCTACGACTCGGCCAGGGTCAAGGACGCGAGCATGAGCCAGGTGTTCGCCTCCGACCGGGCCGCGCTCCGCGACACCCCGCTGACCATCGCCGACGCCGCGCTGACCGACGCCACCGTCAAGGACCCGTACGAGCTGAGCCAGGAGCAGCTAGACCGGGCCATGGCGCTGCTCGGGCAGCAGAAGGAGCGCGCCTACTGGCGCAAGCCGATCGACCTGATCAAGGGCTTCGCCACCGGGTCGCTGGATTACGCGCAGGCCACACCGTACTATCGCCTGCTGCTGCAGAAGGCCGGCAAGCCGGTCCGCACGGTCGGCGCCAAGACGGCCACCGGCTGGCTCGACTCCTGGATGCTCGGCGCCAACCTGCCCGACACCACCTGCGCCTACCGCTGGCTGACCTGGATGACCGCGGCCGACGCCCAGCGCGACGCGGCCGCCTGGGTGGGGCTCGCGCCGGCCAACGACAAGGCGTGCAAGGGCCGGGCCAAGTCGATCTGCGAGCTGTACGGCGCCGAGGACCCCAAGCGGCTCGACCGGATCGCCTTCGCCGTCCGGCCGCCGGGCGGTTGCCGCGGCGAGGACGGGGAATGCACTGATTACGCCGTCTGGGGGAAACGGTGGGCCGAACTCGCCGAGTAGGTGAGATCTCCGCCTCCGCTCGACCCCATCGCGGGCGCGCCTTCCCCCGGGTGCGCCTGCTGAGACGCCCCGGGCCTTCCCCCCTGTCCCGGGGCGTCTCGCCGTCTCCGGGCTGAAGAGCGTCCAGATTCCGGGACTCGTCGGTGCAAAAATTCGACTGAATGACCAGTCAGTGAGTATGTTCTCTCCATGAGAATCCTTCTCGTCGGCGCCGGAGGCGTCGGCTCCGCCGTGGTGCCCATCGCCGCCCGCCGCCATTTCTACGAACACATCGTGGTGGCCGACTCCCAACAGAGCCGGGCGGCCCGCGCCGTCGCCGCCGTGGACGACCCCCGCTTCACCGCCATCCAGCTGGACGCCTCCGACCGGGCCCAGGTCGCCGCGGCGCTCCGGGAGCACCGATGTGACGTGCTGTTCAACGCGGTCGATCCGCGCTTCACGATGCCGCTGTTCGAGGCCGCCCTGGAGGTCGGGGCCCACTACCTGGACATGGCGATGTCGTTGTCGAAGCCGCATCCGCGCGAGCCGTACCGCAAGCCCGGGGTGAAGCTGGGGGACCGGCAGTTCGAGCGCGACGGCGAGTGGCGCGGCGCGGGCCGGCTCGCGCTGGTCGGCATGGGCGTCGAGCCGGGGCTCGCGGACGTGTTCGCCCGCTACGCCGCCGACCACCTGTTCGACGAGATCGACGAGATCGGCATCAGGGACGGCGCCAACCTCGTCGTGGACGGCTACGACTTCGCGCCCACGTTCTCCATCTGGACCACGATCGAGGAGTGCCTGAACCCGCCCGTCGTCTGGGAGGACGGGCAGTGGCGCACCACCGAGCCGTTCAGCGAGCCCGAGGTGTTCGACTTCCCCGACGGCATCGGGCCCGTGGAGTGCGTGAACGTCGAGCACGAGGAGGTGCTGCTCGTCCCGAGGTGGATCCCGGCGCGGCGGGTGACGTTCAAGTACGGGCTCGGCGAGGAGTTCATCGGCGTGCTCAAGACGCTGCGCAAGCTGGGCCTGGACAGCGCCGACAAGATCAGGGTGGGCGGGGCGGAGGTGGCGCCGCGCGACATGGTCGCCGCGAGCCTGCCGGACCCCGCGACGCTGGGCGCCCGCATGCGCGGCAAGACCTGCGCGGGCACGTGGGTCAAGGGCACCGGCAAGGACGGCTCGCCGCGCGAGGTGTACCTGTACCACGTGGTGGACAACGAGTGGTCGATGCGGGAGTACGGCTCCCAGGCCGTCGTGTGGCAGACGGCGATCCATCCGGTCGTCGCGCTGGAGCTGGTGGCGACAGGGGTGTGGAAGGGCGAGGGCGTGCTCGGCCCTGAGGCGTTCGACGCGGTGCCGTTCCTCGACCTGCTGCGCGAGTACGGCTCGCCGTGGGGCCTGCGCGAGACGGCCGCCGCTTGACGGCTGCGGTGTGACGGCCGTGGCTTGACGGCCGGGGCTTCCCCGGCCGCGGCCTGCTAGCGGCCGGGGAAGGCCACCACGGTCGCCATGGGAGCGGGCAGGAGCGCCTCGGCGCATTCGGTGCAGGCGAGCACGGAGGAGTTGTCGGGCAGTTTGCCGACCCGGACCCGCGGCCGCGGCCACCTCTTGTGGCACACCACGCAGGCGTCGCCGTCGCGCTGGGCCGGCGTCAGGCCCTCAGGGTCGAACGTCAACATACTCCGTGCCGTTCTGGTGGGACCCCAGTTCATCACGCTCCCAGCTGCCATCGCCCCTCCGCATGTCCGGATCCGTTATAACCCTGACCGAGGCCGTGATCGTCTAGCTGAGCGTCAAGCCAGGGTGAATTCTCTACCCGAGTGACCTGCGTTACACACACAAAATCGGGCATCCAGCCGCAAGCTGGATGCCCGATTTTTCGGCCTTTGCTATAGAGCGGAGATGGCCTTCTCCAGGATCCCCAGGCCCTCCTCAAGCAGGTGCTCGGGCATGACCAGCGGGGGCAGGAAGCGCAGCACGTTGCCGTACGTGCCGGCGGTCAGGACCACCAGGCCCTCGGCGTGGCAGCGCTTGACGATCTCCTGGACGGCCGCCGGGTCCGGGTTCTTCGTGCCCGGCTCGACCAGCTCGATCGCGATCATCGCGCCGCGTCCGCGCACGTCGCCGATCGCCGGGAACCGCTCCTGGAGCGAGCGGAGGCGGGGGAGCATGATCTCGCCGATGCGGCGGGCCTTGGCGACCAGGTCCTCCGACTCGATGGTCTCCAGGACGCCGAGCGCGGCCTCGCAGGCCAGCGGGTTGCCGCCGTACGTGCCGCCCAGGCCGCCGACGTGCACGTGGTCCATCAGGTCGGCGCGGCCGGTCACGGCGGCCAGCGGCAGGCCGCCCGCGATGCCCTTGGCGGTGCAGATGATGTCGGGGACGACGCCCTCGTCCTCGCAGGCGAACAGGTCACCGGTACGCGCGAAGCCGGTCTGGACCTCGTCGGCCACGAACACGATGCCGTTCGCCCGGCAGAACTCGGCGATCCGCGGCAGGAAGCCCCTGGCCGGGACGATGAAACCGCCCTCGCCGGCGATCGGCTCGATCACCACGGCGGCCACGTTCTCCGCCCCGACCTGCTTGTTGATCTGGTCGATGGCCTGCGCGGCGGCCTCCTCCGCGCAGTTGTCCGCGCCCGTCGGCCAGCGGAACGGATAGGCCAGCGGCACCCGGTACACCTCGGGCGCGTACGGGCCGAAGCCCTGCTTGTACGGCATGTTCTTGGCGGTCATGGTCATCGAGAGCAGCGTGCGGCCGTGGTAGCCGTGGTCGAACACCACGACGGCCTGCCTGCCGGTGGCGTGCCGGGCCACCTTGACGGCGTTCTCGACGGCTTCGGCGCCGGAGTTCACCAGGAAGGTGCGCTTCTCGTGGTCGCCGGGGGTCAGCTCGTTGAGCTTCTCGCAGACCTGCACGTACGACTCGTACGGGGTGACCATGAAACAGGTGTGGGTGAAGTCGGCCGCCTGCTTCTGGACGCGCTCGACGACCTTCGGCGCGGAGTTGCCCACGTTCGTCACGGCGATGCCGGAGCCGAAGTCGATGAGAGAGTTCCCGTCGGCGTCCTGGAGGATGCCGCCGCCGGCGCGGGTGACGAAGACCGGCAGCGTGGTGCCGATGCCGGAGGGGACGGCGGCCTGCTTGCGGGCCAGCAGCTCCTGCGACTTGGGGCCTGGGATCGCGGTCACGACGCGCCGCTCCTGGGGAATGCTCATGGGCTCGACGCTACGTCGGGCTCCGACCTGGGCCGATACGTCGATATGGCACACTGGGGGTGCTCGCCTTTGCCGGAATGGACAAACTCGTATGGCACCTTCGCTACGCACCGTGGTGCGACGGATGAAGTTGCGTCAGCTGGCGGGCGCGGCGGCCGCCGGAGCGCTCGACGCGGAGGTGCGCTGGGTGGCGGTCAGCGAGCTGGCGGACCCGACGCCGTTCCTTGAGGGCTCGGAGCTGCTGCTGACGACCGGGATCCGCCTGGAGGGTGACTTCTCCGGATATGTCGCCCGGCTGGTGGGCCGTGAGGTGGCCGGGCTCGGCTTCGGCGTCGGGCTCTCCCACGAGCACGTCCCGGCCGCCCTGGTCGCGGCTGCTGACGAGGCGGGGCTGCCGCTGTTCGAGGTGCCGCGCGAGACGCCGTTCATCGCCATCGGCAAGGTGGTCAGCGAGCTGCTCGCGGCCGAGCAGTACGACGAGATCACCCGCGCCTTCGCCGCGCAGGGACGGCTGACCCGGGCGGCGCTGCGTCCGGAGGGCATGCACGCGGTCATCGACCGGGTGGCCAAGGAGATCGACGGGTGGGCGGTGCTGCTCGACGAGGCGGGCGAGGTCCGGCACGCCACGCCGGGGGCCGACGTGCCGGTCGTGGTGGCCGAGCTGCGCCGGCTGCGCGCCGGCGGCCCGGCAAGCCCCCGGCCCGACCAGACCACCGGGGCAGAGCGCCCGCTCACCGGCGAACCCGCCGCCACCGCAGGGCAGGGCGGTGAGCGGGTGAGCGGTGGCGTGCCGGGTGGGGAACGCGTGCGTGGCGGGGGTCCGGTTGGGCAGCGGGTGGGCGTCGGCGTGCCGGTCGGGGCGCGGGGGCGCGGTGCGGTCCAGGCCGGTGAGCGGGTGCCGGCGAGTCTTGCGTTGTCCGGGCCCGACGAGCACGTCGTGATCCAGCCGCTCGGCGGCGGTCCACGGCCGCGCGGCTTCTTCGCGGTCGGCGCCCGCAGGCCGTTCTCGCCGGTGACCCACACGGTGATCAACGCCGCCGGCTCGCTGCTCACGCTCGCCATGGAGCAGGGCAGGGCCCAGCGGGAGGCCGGCCGGCGGCTCCGCTCGGCCGTGCTGGAACTGCTGCTCGGCGGGGCGGTCGAGCAGGCGCGGGCGGTGGCCGGCACGCTCGGCGCGCGGTTGCCCGGCGAGCCGCTGCTGGTCCTGGCGGCGGGCGCGGCCGCCCTGGAGACTTTGGAACCGCACGGCTTCACAGCGCTCCTCGACGACGGCACCGGCGGTCACGGCGGTGGTCTCGGCGGCGCTCAGGGTGGCGCTGACGGCGGTGGTCTCGGCGGTGGTCAGGGTGGCGCTCACGGCGGTGGTTCCGGCGGTGGTCACGGCGGTGGTCACGGCGGTGGTCAGGGTGGTGGCGGCAGGGGGAGGGGTGGCGGGGTTCAAGGCGGGGAGCCGGTGAGTGTCTGTCTGGTGTCCGAGGGGGTTGCGGAGAAGGCGGCGCGGGAGGTGGAGGGGCCGGTCGGGCTGAGCTCGCCCTGCCGCTACGACGGCCTGCGCGACGCGCTCGACCAGGCACGCCGCGCGCTGGCCCACAGCGACGGCGGCGTGACGCGCTTCGCCGACCTGGCCGGGCAGGGCCTGCTCGCGCTGCTGGACGCCGACACTCTGCGCGCGTTCTCCGGCGCGCTGCTGGCCCCGCTCACCGCGTACGGATCCCGCGCCGACCTGGTCGAGTCGCTGCGCGCCTACCTCGACAGCAACGGCCACTGGGACGCCGCCGCCCAGCGGCTCGGCGTCCACCGGCACACCCTGCGCTACCGCATGCGCCGCGTCGCCGAACTCCTCGGCCGCGACCTCGACGACCCGGGCGTACGCGCCGAGCTGTGGCTCGCCCTGGAGGCGGCCCGCCGCTGACCCCACCGCTGGCCCGTAGCGGGCCTGCGGGTGCTTCAGCGGCCGGGGGCCGACGGCAGGCTGTCCTTGTCCACCAGGTAGCAGCAGATCGTGGCCAGGGTGACCGCCTCGTACGTGCGGTCGTCCCGCAGGTGGCCGGCCCGTTCCAGGCTGATCGCGCCCTGCGCGGCGGCCCAGAGCGCGTCGGCGATCTTGCGCGGCTGGGTCGGCGTCAGGTAGCCGGCGGAGATGCAGTCGGCGATCACCCGGTCGAGGATGTTCAGCGCCGCGCGGGCGAGGGTCCTGGCCCGCTCGCTGGGCTCGAAACCGGGGATGGCCCGTTCGAACATCAGGTTGTAGTAGCCGGGCTCGGACAGGCACGCCTGCCGGTAGGCGGGGCCGAGCGCGGTCAGGTACTCCAGCGGGTTGCGCCGCTGCGGGACCGCTTCGAGAAAGCGGCGGAAACGCTCGAAACCCTCCAGATACAGCGCCTCGGCCAGGCCCTCCCGGTTGCCGAACATCGTGTAGATGACGGTCGTCGTGCAGCCGGCCTCGGCCGCGATCCTGCGCATGGTCAGACTGTCGGGACCCTCGCTCTGAAGCAGGTTCACCGCCACGTCGAGCAGGCGGGAACGGAGTTCGTCGTGGGTGGCGCGCTCGCCCAGCAGGTAGGCGCCCTGCAGGCCCAGCGGCGCGGAGGTCATGCGACCTCCCCAGCGACCAAGGAGCTCAGTGTCCTTGTGACCTCACGTTGCTCGGTCACGGGGCCCACGCCTTTCTGATCGGGGGCCCACCGCGCTGGAGACCCGCACCCGATGACTTAGCCATGGCGGAGATCGCTCAAACCACTCCGCATGGTAAACATCCCGAATTGGGTCTACTTCTGTTACATCATGGGTATACACCAGAGCTTGTACTTAACGGTGAGCGCTCATGGGAGTCTTGTGCACGGTGGTGTAAATCCCCGGACTCCCGCTTGGCATAACGTCGTGGGTATGGACGTGCGTACCTTCTGGCTTGCCGGCCGGCCCGCCACCGGCGAAACCGATCTCACCGTGACCAACCCCCATGACGGTCGTGAGGTCGGCCGGTACTCCGTACCGACCGATGCTCAGGTCGAGGAGGCCGTCGCGGCCGCCCACGCGGTCTCGCGCGAGGCCGCCGCGCTGCCCGTGCACGTACGTGCCGAGGCCCTGGCCCACGTCTCGCGCCGGCTGGCCGAGCGGGCCGACGAGATCGCCCACCTGATCACCGCCGAGAACGGCAAGCCGATCTTCTGGGCGCGCGGCGAGGTCAACCGCGCCATCTCCACCTTCCGCTTCGCCGCCGAGGAGGCCCGCCGCTGGTCCGGCCAGGTGCAGCGGCTCGACACCGAGCCGGCCGCCGCGGGCCGTCTCGCCTACGTCTCCCGCGTGCCCAAGGGCCCGGTGCTGGCGATCACCCCGTTCAACTTCCCGCTGAACCTGGTCGCCCACAAGGTCGCGCCCGCCATCGCCGTCGGCGCCCCGATCATCGTCAAGCCCGCGCCGGCCACGCCGCTGTCCTCGCTGATCCTCGGCGAGATCCTGGCCGAGACCGACCTGCCCGCGGGCATGTTCTCCGTGCTGCCCGTGCAGAACGAGCGGGCCGCCGCCCTCGTCGACGACCCCCGCCTGCCCGTGGTCTCCTTCACCGGCTCCGCGCCCGTCGGCTACGCCATCGCCGACCAGGTGCCGCGCAAGCACGTGACCCTGGAGCTGGGCGGCAACGCCGCGGCCGTCGTGCTGGCCGACGCCGACCTCGACTGGGCCGCGCAGCGCATCGCCCTGTTCTCCAACTACCAGGCCGGTCAGAGCTGCATCGCCGTCCAGCGGGTGATCGTCGAGCAGCCGGTCTACGACGCGTTCGTCGAGCGACTGCTGCCGGCCGTCGGCGGGCTCGTCACGGGTGACCCGGCCGACGAGAAGACCCAGGTCGGGCCGCTGGTGTCGGAGGCCGCCGCCGAGCGTGTGGAGCAGTGGGTGCGCGAGGCGGTCGCCGCCGGCGCCCGCGTCCTGGCCGGCGGCACCCGCGAGGGCGCCACGGTCGCGCCGACCGTGCTGGCCGACGTCCCGCAGGACGCCAAGGTGGCCTGCGAGGAGGTCTTCGGGCCGGTCATGATCCTGCAGCCGGCCGCGTCGATCGACGAGGCGTACGCCATGGTGAACGACTCCAAGTACGGCCTCCAGGCCGGCGTCTTCACCCGCTCGCTGGACGCCGCCTTCAAGGCCAACCGCGAGCTGGAGGTCGGCGGCGTGATCATCGGCGACGTGCCGTCGTACCGGGCCGACCAGATGCCGTACGGCGGCGTGAAGGACTCCGGCATCGGCCGCGAGGGCGTGCACTCGGCCATGGAGGACCTGACCTACGAGAAGGTCATGGTGCTCACCGGCCTGTCGCTGTAGCTCCCGGCCCGCCCCGCGCCTCCCCGGCGCGGGGCGGTCGTGCGTCCGGGACCGTTGTTCAGGCGCGTCCGGCGGTGGCTTTCAGGCGCGTTCGGCCGTGGCGTAGACCGTCTTGGCGGCCTGGCCGAAGTACGGGCCGTACATGGTGTGCTGGTCGTCGCTGTACTTGAAGCTGCTCAGCGACGTGACCGTGCCGCGGCCGGTCATCGGGTCGAAGCCGGACAGCCAGGGGCCGCCGCTCGACCCGGCGGTCATGGCGCAGCCGAGCCCCTGGTCGTGGGTCTGCTTGTACGGGTCGTCGCGCAGCCGCCCGGCGCAGTAGACGAGCTGGTCGCCGTCGTAGGGCGGGTCGGCCGGGTAGCCGAAGCCGTAGGTCTGGCCGCCGCGCCGGGTGTTGAAGGCGATGTCCTGGGTGCCCACCACGTCGGCGACGTGCCGCCCGCCCGAGGTGGCCAGGGCGACCATGCCGACGTCGTGGTTGTCGTCGCCGGAGCGCGACCAGGGGGCTGAGACGAACATGCGGCGGGCCGCGTACTGGCCGTAGGGCTGCTCGCCGCCCCTGCCGTAGCCGGGGACGAACGTCCAGTTCTGGGCCCATTCGCCGGCGCCGTCCTTGACGCAGTGGCCGGCGGTGACGACGAGGTCCTTGCTGGCGCTGGTGACCGTGCTGGCCGAGCAGACGAAGTCGGCGCCCGCCAGGGTCAGGAACACCCGCCCGGTGGTCCTGGTCACGGCTCCGCCGGTGCTCCAGCGCGCGCCGATCGTGCTGGCCTGGGGCCGGGACGACGCCTGGTGCCGGCGGCCGACGTTGATCTCGGTACGGCCGCCGGACCCGCCGGACCCGCCGGGCTTCGCCTGCACCCCGCCGCGCCCGGTGAGGCCGCCGAGCAGGCCGTCGCCGTCGGTCACGGAGTCGAGCAGACCGATGGGCAGGGCCGCCGCCATGCGCTGCGGGGTCCAGTAGCCGAGCACGCGCCGCTGCTCGGCGTCGCTCCGCGCGGCCTCGTGCTCGACCACCATGCTCCGCTGGGCCGCGGCCTGCTCGACGGCGTGCTCGACGGCGGGACGATCGACCTGGTGCTGGCCGGGGACCGCGCCGAGGATCGCCGGTCCCGTCAGCCCCGCGATCAGCGGGGCGGCCGCAAGCAGGGAGGTGCTCAGGGTCATGGCCCCCGAGTGTGCACCACGACGTGTGTTCTTGCGGCTACTTTCCGTAAATTGATCAGAGTGCGCCGGTGGTTTGCGCTGCCTGGTAAACAGCCTGCGCTTCGTTTCCGAAATACGGGCCGAACATCCAGTTGGGGGCGAAGTTGTATTTGAAGCTGTTGACCGAGTTCTGCGTGCCGAGACCGGTCGACTCGTCGAAATTCAGCATCCACGGGCCGCCGCTCGCGCCGCCGGTCATGTCGCAGGTCAGGCCGAGGTCGTCGGAGAGCAGGAAGTCGTCGAACGTGCGTCCGCTGCAGTAGATGAGCTTCGAGCCGTCGTAGGGGGCCGCGGCCGGGTAGCCGAAGGAGTACATCTGCCGGCCGCGCGGCTGGTTGAAGGCCACGCCCTGGCCGCCGACGACGTCCACCAGGCTCTTGCCGTCCACCTGGGCCACCACGGCGGCGGCCACGTCGAAGTTGACGTCCTCACTGGCGTTCCACTGGGGGGTGGTCAGCAGCTTGGCGGCCGGCCAGGTGCCGAAGGGGCGCTGGCCGGCGGCGTAGCCGGGCACGAACACCCAGTTGGTGTGGAAGGCGCCGCCGAGCTTGACGCAGTGGCCGGCGGTCAGCACCACGCTCTTGTTCGCGCTGGTCACCGCCGAGCCCGAGCACGAGGCGCTGCGTCCCTGGTAGGTGAAGAAGACCCGGCCGGTGGTCTTCACGACGGCGCCGCCGCCGCTCCAGGGGGTGCCGGAGCTGTTGGCCGACCGGAGCTGCCGCCCGTCGTCCCGGCCGCCGGTGGGCGGCGCCTGCCAGGGGGTGCCGCCGCCGGGCTCGCCGGGCTCGGCCGCGGCGCTGTGGGCCGCCTTCCCGCCGTTCTTGGGCGCGGGTACGTCGAGCGGCTGCGCGCTCTCCATGCGGGCCTCGGTCCAGTACCGCGTGACCTGCCGTTGCTCGGACGTCGAGTCCGCGGCGGCGTGCTGGGCGGGACGGGGTGCCGCGCCGGCCTGGGCCGCGGTGCCGGGGAGCAGGGCGATGCTCCCGGTGGCGAGGGTGAGGATGGAGAGCAGGGCAAATCTGCGGGGCATTACGTAACCTCCCGAAACCGGAGCTGGGGCTTGGAAGGTAGCCGCACAATAATCAGGATTTCTCAAGATATGCGCATCCCGATATAGCGATATTTGGACTTAAATGGCCTGGGTTATCGCGCGTCACTCAGGAGCCGGGATCGCGGCGGTCGGCCCCTCACGTGCCCGTCCGCGTCCGGCAGCGGGGACAATGGACACGTGCATGCAGAGACCCTCCGCTCCGTCGTCGTGCTCGGCTCCACCGGCTCGGTCGGCACCCAGGCCCTCGACGTCATCGCCGCCGACCCCACCGGGTTCGAGGTCACCGGGCTCGCGGCCGGGGGCGGCAGGGTCGATGAGCTGGCCGCGCAGGCGGCCCGGTTCGGCGTGGAGGTCGTGGCGGTGGCCGACGCCGCCGCCGTCCCGGCCCTGAAGGAGGCGCTGGCCGCGCGCGGGGCGTCCCCCGTCGTGCTGGGCGGCCACGAGGGCGTCGCCGAGGTCGCGGGCTGGCGGTGCGACACCGTGCTCAACGGCATCACCGGCGCGCTGGGCCTGACGTCCACGCTGGTCGCGCTGGAGGCAGGCCGCACGCTCGCGCTGGCCAACAAGGAGTCCCTGATCATCGGCGGGCCGCTGGTCAAACGGCTGGCCGCGCCGGGGCAGATCCTCCCGGTCGACTCCGAGCACTCGGCGGTGCAGCAGTGCCTGTGGGCGTCCGGCCCCGGCGGCCACGACCCCGCCGCCGTCAGGCAGCTCGTCATCACCGCCAGCGGCGGCCCGTTCAGGGGCATGAAGCGCGAGGAGATGGCCGACGTCACCCCCGAGATGGCGCTGGCCCACCCCACCTGGTCCATGGGCCCGGTCATCACCATCAACTCCGCCACCCTGGTCAACAAGGGGCTGGAGGTCATCGAGGCCCACCTGCTGTTCGACATCGGCTTCGACCGCATCGAGGTCGTCGTCCACCCGCAGTCGGTGATCCACTCCATGGTCGAGTACGTCGACGGCTCCACCATCGCCCAGGCCAGCCCGCCCGACATGCGCCTGCCGATCGCGCTCGCGCTGGCCCATCCGGCCCGCGTGCCCGGCGCCGCCCGGCCCGTCGACTGGACCAAGGCCCACACCTGGACCTTCGAGCCGCTCGACGACGCGGCCTTCCCGGCCGTCGCGCTGGCCCGGCACGTCGGCGCCGAGGGCGGCACCGCGCCCGCCGTCTACAACGCCGCCAACGAGGTCTGCGTCGAGGCGTTCACCAGGGGCGGGCTGCGTTTCCCCGCGATCGTCGACACGGTCGCCAAGGTCGTCGAGGAACACCGCGTCACCCCGGCCTCCAGCGTGGAGGAGGTGCTGGCCGCCGACGCCTGGGCCCGGGCGCGTGCGGCCGAACTCACAGCCGGGCAGTCCTTCTAGCTACCTAGACTGGGTAGCGTCGTCACACCTAAGGGTAGAAATGTCTTCTGTAGCACTTGGCATCCCGACGGTCCGCCCCAAGCCGCTCGCCGAACGCCGGCACTCCCGCCAGATCATGGTCGGCAGCGTTCCCGTGGGCGGCGACGCGCCCGTCTCCGTCCAGTCGATGACGACGACGGTCACCGCCGACGTCAACGCCACGTTGCAGCAGATCGCCGAGCTGACGGCGTCCGGCTGCCAGATCGTGCGCGTGGCCGTCCCGTCGCAGGACGACGCGGACGCGCTGCCGATCATCGCGAAGAAGTCCCAGATCCCGGTCATCGCCGACATCCACTTCCAGCCGAAGTACGTGTTCGCGGCCATCGAGGCGGGCTGCGCGGCGGTCCGCGTCAACCCGGGGAACATCAAGAAGTTCGACGACAAGGTCGGCGAGATCGCCAGGGCGGCCGCCGACCACGGCGTGCCGATCAGGATCGGCGTCAACGCCGGGTCGCTCGACCCCCGCCTGCTCCAGAAGTACGGCAAGGCCACGCCCGAGGCGCTGGTCGAGTCCGCGCTGTGGGAGTGCTCGCTGTTCGAGGAGCACGGCTTCAGGGACATCAAGATCTCGGTCAAGCACAACGACCCGGTCGTCATGATCAACGCCTACCGGCTGCTCGCCGCCAAGTGCGACTACCCGCTCCACCTCGGCGTCACCGAGGCCGGCCCAGCCTTCCAGGGCACGGTCAAGTCCGCCGTGGCGTTCGGCGCGCTGCTGGCCGAGGGCATCGGCGACACCATCCGCGTCTCGCTGTCCGCGCCGCCCGTCGAGGAGGTCAAGGTCGGCGCCCAGATCCTGGAGTCGCTGGGGCTGCGCGAGCGGGGGCTGGAGATCGTCTCCTGCCCGTCGTGCGGCCGGGCCCAGGTCGACGTCTACACGCTGGCCGAGCAGGTCCAGGCGGGCCTGGAGGGGCTCAAGGTCCCGCTGCGGGTGGCCGTCATGGGCTGCGTCGTCAACGGCCCCGGCGAGGCGCGCGAGGCCGACCTCGGTGTCGCCTCCGGCAACGGCAAGGGCCAGATCTTCGTCAAGGGCGAGGTCATCAAGACCGTGCCCGAGTCGCAGATCGTCGAGACCCTGATCGAGGAGGCCCTGCGGCTGGCCGAGGAGATGGGCGTCGAGGTCGACCTCGACGACGACGTCTCCGGGCCCCAGGTGACCGTGGGCTGAGTGCCCCGAGGGCCCGGTCACCCGGTGCAATGGCCCCATTACAATCTGGCAAGCCTTTCCCCATACCCGGCGTCATGACCCGCTCGCCCGCGGGAGCATCACAGGGCCATGACGAGGGGGAGGGGCTGGGTGAAGCGCGTATTCAGTGTTGCCGTCGGCATCGCGGTGCTGGTCGCCGGGGTTGTCAGCGCGGACGGTGTGGCGTCGGCCGGCAGGAGCGCGGCCTGGGGGGCGCAACAGGTGGTCTGGGGGCCGTGCCCGGCGAAGGAGGGCAAGACGGTCCGGGCCGACCTGGAGTGCGCCACCGTACGCGTGCCGCTCGACTACCGCGACCCCTGGGGCCAGTCGATCAAGCTGGCGATCAACCGCATCAAGGCCAAGGTGTCCAGGGACGGCAACCATCTCGGCACCCTGCTGATCAACCCGGGCGGCCCGGGAGCCTCGGGCCGTGACCTGACCGAGTTCGTCTCGAACGGGCTGCCGAACAGGCTGGGCGAGCGCTACGACGTCGTCGGGTTCGACCCGCGCGGGGTCGGCGGCAGCGAGCCGTCGCTCCACTGCGTGGACCCCGACACCTACTACCGGGCGCCGCGGCCCGACGCGGTGCCGCACACGGCCGGCGACGAGAGCAAGCTGCTGGCCAGGGCCGACGAGTACGCCACCCGCTGCGGCGATCTCTGGGCCTGGATGCTGCCGCACCTGACGACCGAGAACTCGGCCAGGGACATGGACACGATCAGGGCGGCGCTCGGCGAGGAGAAGATCAGCTACCTGGGCTACTCGTACGGCACCTACCTCGGGGCCGTCTACGCCACCCTGTTCCCGCAGCGGGTCAGGCGGCTGGTCATGGACAGCACGGTCAACCCCGAGGGCGTCTGGTACCGGTCGAACCTGGGCCAGGACGTCGCCTTCGAACGCCGCCACCGCGCCTTCCTGGCCTGGACGGCCCGGCACAACGACGTCTACCGGCTGGGCGGCACGCTGAAGCAGACCTCGTTCGCCTACTACGCGATGCGCGACCGGCTGCGCACCCGCCCGGCCGGCGGCGTGGTCGGGCCGAGCGAGCTGGACGACACCTTCACCCTCGGCGGGTACACCGACCGGGTGTGGCCGGAGTTCGCCCGCGCCTGGTCCGCCTACGTGCGCAAGGGCGACGTGCAGCCGCTGGTGGAGGCGTACAACCGGCGCGGCAAGAACGACGCCGACGACGAGAACGGCTACGCCGTCTACCTCGGCGTCCAGTGCCGCGACGCCGCGTGGCCGCGCGACTGGGCCAAGTGGCGCACCGACATGACCCGGCTGCACCACAGGGCGCCGTTCCTGACCTGGCCGAACGCCTGGTTCAACGCGCCGTGCGCGTTCTGGCCGGTCAAGGGCGGCACGCCGGTCGCGGTGCACGGCTCGCCGAAGCTGCCGCCGGTGTTGTTCCTGCAGTCGCGCGACGACGCCGCGACGCCGTACCGGGGGGCGCTGGCCATGCACCGGCGATTCCCGCGCAGCGGCATGGTGATCGACGAGGGCGGCAACCACGGCGTGTCGCTGGCCGGCAACCGGTGCGTGGACGGCCACCTCGCGGCGTACCTGGCCGACGGCACGCTGCCGGCCCGGACGGCGTCCTGCGCGGCCCTGCCGGACCCGGCTCCGGCCGCCCACATGGCCGCGCGCGGCGCGCAGGGTCACGATCGGCTCACCGACGTGCTGTCCCGGTGAGCTATTCGGGGGACGTTCGCGTAGTCTGACCATGTGATGCTGCGTACATCGGCGTCGCGCGTGCTCGACGACAGCGACCGGGACGAGGTTCTCGCCCTGCTTGACTGCGATCCGGTCGCCAACGTCTTCGTCTCCTCCCGGGTGCGGGCCGTCGGACTCAATCCGGCACGCCTCGGGGGGCAGATGTGGGGATTCGGGCCGCGCGGCGGGCTCGTGTCGCTCTGTTACGCCGGCGCGAACATGGTGCCGGTCAACGCCGGCCCCGAGGCCGTGCACGCGTTCGCCGACCGTGCCCGCAAGCAGGGGCGCAGGTGCTCGTCCATCGTGGGCCCCGTCGAGGCGGTGTCCCTGCTGTGGGAGCGGCTGGAGCCGCACTGGGGCAGGGCGCGGGCCATCCGGTGGGCGCAGCCGGTGATGGCCACCTCCAGCAAGGCTCCCGTGCCCGCCGATCCGCTGGTGCGCCGGGTGCGGCCCGAGGAGTTCGACATCGTGCTGCCGGCCTGCGTGGCGATGTTCACCGAGGAGGTGGGCGTCTCGCCCAACCTCGGCGACGGCGGCGCGCTCTACCGCACCCGGGTCGCCGAGCTGATCCGCATCGGCCGCTCCTACGCGCGCATCGACGACGGCCGGGTGGTGTTCAAGGCCGAGGTGGGCGCGGTCACGCCGCACGCCTGCCAGATCCAGGGCGTGTGGGTGGCCCCCGACCAGCGCGGCAAGGGCCACGCGGTGGCGGGCATGGCGGCGGTCGTGGAGGCGGCGATGAGCTGCTTCGCCCCCGTCGTGTCGCTCTACGTCAACGACTTCAACCACTCGGCGCGGGCCGTCTACCGCAAGGTGGGGTTCCGCGAGGTGGACACCTTCATGTCGGTGTTGTTCTGAGGGTGTGCGGCTTAGAGGCTGACCAGCTTGTCGAAGAGGCGGGCCAGCTCGATGGCGGGGTCGGCGGTGAGGCCGGCGTGCACCGGCCCGGTCTGGACGATCGTGCTGCGCGGCGCGGTCAGCCAGCGGAACCGGCCGCCCAGCGGCTCGCCCGCGAGGGGGCCCGGCCGGTCGCCGCAGGCCCGCTCGTAGGCGCTGAGCGCGTGGCGCACGCCGTCGAGGTCGGCGCCGGGGTCGAGGGCGCGCAGGCGGGCCGGGTCGAGGTGCACGCGCGCGCACAGGTAGTCGCGCGGCTGGCAGTAGAGCAGCACGCCGGCGTTGATCAGCTCGCCGCGCTCGATCTTCGGCATGACGCGGATCACCGCGTACTCGTAGACGTCCCTGGTCACCGGCTGCCTCCCCGCCAGAACTCGCCGACCGAGCCGGGCCCAACTGCCCTGCGTTCCTTGTCGGGGCCGCGCAGCAGCCATTCGCGCGGGCCGTGCGCCCGGCTCAGCAGATGGTCGATGTAGGCCTCCCGCACGGCCCGGGCCGAGTCGAAGCCCGGCTCGCCGTCGAGCCATTCGTCGGGCACCAAAGCCGTCACCTCGTCGAGCAGCTCGCGGGTGATCCGGCCGGCCAGGTCGTCGCCGGCGGCGAGCACGTCGGGCGCGAACGGCGCGAGCACGTGGTCGCCGGTGTCGAAGGGGCGCTGCGGGTCGGCCGTGCGCCAGTTGTGGTGGAACCACAGGGCCGCGCCGTGGTCGATGAGCCAGGTGTCGCGGTGCCAGACCAGCAGGTTGGGGTTGCGCCAGCTCCGGTCGATGTTGTGGATCAGACCGTCGAACCAGACGACCCTGGAGGCGAACACCGGGTCGGGGATCCAGCCCAGCGGGTCGAACCCGAGCGCGCCGGGCAGGAAGTCGACCGCCAGGTTGAGGCCGGTGCTGGCCTTGAGGAGGTCCTGGACCTCCTCGTCGGGCTCGCGGACGCCGAGCTGCGGGTCGAGGTCGATGAGCTTGAGCTCGGGGGTGCGCAGCCCCAGCCGGCGGCCCAGCTCGGCGGCGATGATCTCCGCGACGAGCACCCGCCGGCCCTGCCCCGCCTCGCGGAACTTCACCACGTACGTGCCGAGGTCGTCGGCCTCGACGACGCCCGGCAGCGACCCGCCCTCCCGCAGCGGGGTCACATATCGGGTGGCTGCGATCTTTTCCAGCACGGAACGAGGCTATCGTCCCGCCGGCCCCCATCCGTAACTCCGGGCCGGTTCAACGCGCCGGTGGCCGGACAGGGCGGGCGAAAGGGGCGAACGGCTGCTGCAACGAGGCTTCGACGGCGGTGAACGCATAGTCGAGCATGGCGTGCTCGTAGGCCGTCTTCGCCTCGGCGAGCGGGCGGCCTCCGGCGGCGGCCGCGGCCAGGCCCGCGCTCAGGGTGTGGGCGTCGCGCAGCGCGACGTTCGCGCCCTCGCCGCGCCCCGGGCTCATGCTGTGCACGGCGTCGCCGAGCAGGGTCACCGCGGGCTCGTCCCAGGGGCGCACGCGCCGGGCCGAGTGGGTGTGCACCAGGAACGTCGCCTCGGGGTCGGCCCGTTCGACGATCCGGCGCACGCCCTCGTGCCAGCCGGCGACCGCGGCGAGCGCGAGCCGGTGCAGGGCGGCGGGAGAGGTGTCGTCCGGCCGGGGGCCGGGGGCGGTCAGCGTCCAGGAGAAGTAGCCGGGGACGTCGGTCAGCTCCAGGCCGGGGGCGTGCCGGGCGGCGGCCTCGGCCACCGGCGCGCAGGGGCGGCAGGTGGCGACCGAGATCGCGGTGTGGTCGGGCGCGGTGACCCGGTTGAAGGTGTCGACCAGGTCGGGAGGCGTGGCGGCCAGCAGGTCGGGGGTCAGGGCGGTCCTGCCGTACAGGGCCCAGTCGAGCCGGTCCACGACGGCGTCGGGGAGGAGCTGGGCGCGGACGCGGGAACCGACGCCGTCCGCGCCGGCGAGCAGGTCGCCGTCCAGGGCGGAGCCGTCGGCGAGGTGGGCGCGGACGCGGCCGCCGGGCAGCGGCTCGTACCGGGTGAACTCGGTGCCGAAGCGCACGTCGAGGCCGGACAGCAGGATCTCGCGCAGGGTGAGCCGGTTGACGCCGAAGCCGTCCACGCCGGGGAGCTGGGGCGGGACGTCCTTGGAGAACTTGGGGACCAGCCGGGTGTCCATGAACGTCATGCGGGTGGCCGGGCGGATGGAGGTGGCCACGGCCAGGTCGTACAGGCCGGGGGGCAGGCACGCGCGCAGCGCCGCGGCGCCGGTCTCCTTGAGGCTGATGCGGTAACCCTGGGGGCGGTGGCCGGCCGAGGGGTCGCGCTCCAGGACGGTGGCCGGGAAACCCGCCTTGCGCAGGCCCTGGGCCAGGGATAAGCCGCCGATGCCGCCTCCTGCGACGATGACGTGGGCAGAAGTGTCCATGGATCCGACGATAGACGATAGCTGTCGCGACAGTAAATGCTTGCGCCAGCTATTCTGGCCGCGTGACCGACGATCGTATGCCGCCGCCGTTCGAACTGGTGCTGGGCGGCGGGTCGCTGCTCGTGCAGGTGGGGCGGGAGCTCAACACCGAGACCGAGCGCCGCCTGGCGCCGCTCGGGCTCACCGCGCAGCAGGCGGCGCTGCTGCTGCACGCGGCGGGCGGGGGCAGCACGCCCGGCGTGCTGAAGGGCCGCCTCGGCACGGACACGGCCGGGATGACCCGACTGCTGGACCGGCTGGAGGCCAAGGGGCTGCTGCGGCGGGTCCGGCGGCCCGAGGACCGGCGCTCGGTCGTCATCGAGCTGACGGACGAGGGGCACGCGCTGGTGCCGCGTCTGCCGCCGATCTTCGGCGGGGTCAGCCGCCAGGTCTTCTCGGGCTTCTCCGGGGAGGAGATCGAGCAGGTCACGGGCATGCTGCGGCGGATCATGGCCAACCTGGCCGAAGGGAGATCGTGACCGGGACGCGCGCGTGCCGCGCTCCCGGCCAGGATCGTCGGAGGTTCTGAGGCTTGAAGGTTCCAGGGCTCTGCTTTCTGGAGGGCCGGGCCTTCGGGGTCAGAGTTTGGCGATGACCTCCTCGGCGAAGCGCTCCATCGTGGCGATCTTGAGGTCGAGGCTGTCCTCGCCGTACCGGGCCTTCTCCTCGGGGGTGGCCAGCCACCAGGGGGCGGCCATGGTGGCGGTCACGCCCTTGGCGGCGAAGCGGCGGTAGGTCTCGGCGTCCGGCAGCACGGCCAGCGGGGCGACGATGTCGAACGGGCCCGTCCTGCCGTTCTCGTCGAGGTGCCGGCGGAGGGTGTCGAGCACCGGGTCGAGCTGCTCCTCGGTGTAGATGCGGTTGCCCAGCCAGCCGTCGCCGAAGCGGGCGGCCCGGCGCAGCGCCGCCTCGCTGTCGCCGCCCACGTAGACGGGCACGGGCCCGGCCGGCGTGGGGGAGATCGACAGCGGCGGCAGGCCGTCCAGCTCGACGGTCTCGCCGGACCACAGGGCGCGCAGCGTGGGCAGCATCCGGTCGAGGCGACGGCCCCGGGTGTGGAAGTCCTGGCCGGTGCCGGCGAACTCCTCCTCGCACCACCCCACCCCGACCCCGAACGTCACCCGTTCCCGCGACAGCACCGCCGCCGTGGAGACCAGCTTGGCCACGGTGAACAGGTCGCGGGCCGGCGCGATGTAGACGTTCGGCGAGAAGCGCAGCGTCGTGGTCGCCGTGGCCATCGCGCCGATCGTCACCCACACGTCGGGCCAGTGCGTCTCGGCGTCCCACCGGGGCGCGCCCGACCGCGAGTACGGGTACCGCGAGGCGAAGTCGGCGTAGAACAGGTGGTCCGACAGCGTGAAGGTGTCGAAGCCGCAGCGCTCGGCCGCCCGCGCCAGCTCCACGAACTGGTCGGTCGGGACGAACGAGGCCCCCAGCCACATCTTCATCGGAACTCCGGCGCGACCTTGGTGGCGAACATCTCCAGGTTCCGCTTGACCGTGTCCAGCGGGAGCACGCCCTGCTGCCCCTGCATGTACAGGCCGAACCACTCCAGGTCCGGCATGCGGTCGAGCATGCGCTGGATGCCGCGCTTGACGTCGTCCGGCGTGCCGAACAGGGCCATCTCCACGTCGTTCATGCGCTTGGCGTCGCCCTTCTCGGGGGAGATCGGCTTGTGCTTCTCGTCCTCCTTCTTGCGCAGCACCTCCAGGTAGCCGAAGGGGCCGAAGAAGGCGGCGAAGTCCTTGGGGATGCTGCGGCCGAAGGTGTTGATCGCCTCCTCGGTGGTGTCCGCGATGCCGACGATCTTCAGGATGCCGGTGTGCTCGCCCAGCTTGTAGTGGCGGCCCTGCCGGGCCGACTCCTCCTGGTAGAGCTTGGCCTTGGCGGCGTGGTCGTCGGGGTTGGGGGTGAACATCCACGGCAGGATGTCCTCCTGCGCGGCCCTGATCACCGACCGGTCGGAGATCGTGAACGGCTGCCACAACTCCGGATGCGGGTTCTGGTACGGCCGGGGGCAGACCGAGATGGCCTGGATCTTCCCGTCGTCGGAGACCTCGCCGGGCGCCCCGAACGTCTTGGTCCATTCCATCGCGGGCCAGCCCTCGATACCGTCGAAGGGGTATGGCACCTCGTAGTCCAGCACGTCGGACTTGTAGCGGAGGGTCTCCTGCGTCCAGGCCATCTTCATGATCTTCAGCACCTCGCCGAAGACGTCGAAGTTCCGCGTGTCCGAGGCCGAGCCGTCGGAGCGGGCGGCGGCGGCCTGCCAGCGCTGGCCGAGGACGTTCATCCAGCGGTTCTGGTAACCGCGGGCCACGCCGAGCCGCAGGCGGCCCTTGCTGAACTGGTCGAGCAGCGCCACGTCCTCGGCGGCCCTGATCGGGTCCCAGGCGGGCAGCACCATGCCGAGCGGGGCGAGCAGGATGCGCTCGGTCCGCGCGGCGAGGTCGGTGAGGAACATCAGCGGATTGACCGAGAACTCCATCCCCTCGGAGTGGAAGTGGTGCTCGGTCATCATCAGCGCGTCGAACCCGATCTGGTCGGCGTGGACGGCTATCTCCCGCACCTCGTGCAGCAGCCGCTGATACGACTCTGTGTCGCGTCCGATGGGACGCCGTGCCTTGGCGTTCTCCTCGGCCGCGTATCCAGAGCCTGGAATCTGCGGATTCAGGAAGATAGAGAACTTCACCGGGAACCTCTTTCCGCGGACGTCGCCTTGCAAGCTACCCTGGAAATCTTAGCCGAGCAATCGCTTGGTTGACATGAGGAGGCCGTATGAGGCTGGGTGTCACGATGTTCGCCACGGATCTGGCCATGCCGGTCCAGGACCTCGCGGCCGCGGCCGAGGAGCGCGGGTTCGACTCGCTCTACCTGCCCGAGCACACCCACATCCCGGTCAGCCGCCGCACGCCGCCCGCCGGCGGCCAGGCCGAGCTGCCCGAGGAGTACAAGCGCACCCTGGACCCGCTGGTCGCGCTCTCCTTCGCCGCCGCCGCGACCCGGCGGCTGCGCGTCGGCACCGGCATCCTGCTCGCCGCCCAGCGCGACCCGATCGTGACCGCCAAGGCCCTGGCCACGCTCGACCACCTGTCGGGCGGGCGCGTGGTGGTCGGCGTCGGGTTCGGCTGGAACGTCGAGGAGATCGAGAACCACGGCGTGCCGTACGGGCGGCGGCGCGAGGTCGCCCGGCGCAACGTGCTGGCCATGCGGGCCTTCTGGCGGGACGAGGTGGCCGCCGTCGAAGGGCTCGAACCGTCCTGGTCGTGGCCCAAGCCCGCGCACGACCTGCCCGTCTACCTCGGCGGGGCCGCCGGGCCGAAGCTGTTCGCGCACGTCGCCGAGTACGGCGACGGCTGGATGCCCATCGGCGGCAAGGGCGTCAAGGACGCGCTGCCCGCGCTGCGCGAGGCGTGCGAGAAGGCCGGGCGGCCGATGGCCAGGGTGATCCCGTTCGGGACGCTGCCCACCAGGGAGAAGCTGGACTACCTCGCCGGGCTCGGCATCGAGGAGGCCGTGGCCACCCTGCCGAGCGGCCCGGCGGACGTCGTGCTGCGCGCCCTCGACGGCTACGCCGCGCTGCTGCAGGCGGTGTCATAATGACGCCCTATGTCCGAGCTCCATGCTGATGATCCCCGACAGCTGGGGGAGTACCGGATTTCGCGCAGGCTCGGGCAGGGCGGCCAGGGCGTCGTCTTTCTCGGTCACTCGGCGGCCGGGGGGCAGGTCGCGATCAAACTGCTGCACGCGAGCGTGTCCAAGGACGCCGACGTGCGGCGCAGGTTCCTCGGCGAGGTGGAGGCGGTGCGCCGGGTCGCGGCCTTCTGCACCGCCCAGCTCCTCGACGCCGACCTGGACGGCGACCGGCCCTACCTGGTCAGCGAGTACGTCGAAGGGCCCTCGCTGGGCGAGCACGTGATGGCCGGTGGGCCGCGGCGCGGCGGCTCGCTCGACCGGCTGGCCATCGGCACCGCCACCGCACTGGGGGCGATCCACCGGGCGGGGGTCGTCCATCGGGACCTGAAGCCGGGCAACGTGCTGCTCAGCCTCGACGGGCCGCGGGTGATCGACTTCGGGGTGTCCCGGCTGATGGACGCCGCCGCCACCACGACCAGGTCGCCCATCGGCACGCCGGCCTATCTGTCGCCCGAGCGCATCAGCGGGGAGGCTGCGGGGCCGCCCGCGGACATGTGGGCGTGGGGGCTGACCGTGGCGTACACGGCCGGGGGGCGGCACGCGTACATGGCGGACACCTACCAGGAGGTCCTGGCCCGGATCCTGTACGGCAAGCCGGATCTGCGCGGGTTGTCGGGGCGGCTGCGGGAGATCGTGGAGGCGTGCCTGGCCCACGACCCGCGCGACCGTCCGGACGCCGAGGAGACGTTGCGCGCGCTGCTCGGCCAGGACGGCGGAACGGGCGACGTCCTCCCCTCCGGCGCCCAAGCCGCCGCCCCGGCCCCGCCGCCCCCCTTCCCGCTTACCACCTCAACCCCCGACAGAACCCCCACCACAGCGCCCCGCCCCTCTCCGGAAGACGCGCCCGCCACAGTCCCCTGGCCCCCCACCGAGGGACCCCGCACCCCCGCGCCCCGCCCCTCCCTGGAACCGACGCCCCCCACAACCCCCTGGCCCTCCCTCGAAAGGCCCTACGCCTCCGCGCCCGGGGGAGCGTCCACCGCATCTCTCGAAGGGACGCCCGCCGCCGCGGCCTCACCCCCCGGAGGGACGCCCGCCGTCGCGGCCGGGGGACCCTCCTTCACTTCCCCCGGAGGGACGCCCGCCGTCGCGGGGCGGAGGGCGTGGCGGAGGTGGCAGGTGGTCGTGGCGGTGGCCGGGGTCGCGGTGGGGGTCGCCGGTTTCGTGTTCTGGTTGCGCGCGTCCCAAGGACCCGGCCTGGACGGCACCGTGAAGGGGACGGCTGAGCACACCCCCACCACCGGGAAGCCGGACGCGACGCGCGCCCCCCTGGACGGCACCTGGACGGGATCGGCCGAGCACCCCACGGCCGGCCGGGTCTTCCCGGTCGAGCTGCGCCTGCGCGCCGACGGCGCATCCACCATGCGCTGGGGCGCCGACCTGCACTGTTCCGGCCGGCTCACCCCCACCAGGAGCGCCGTCGTGTTCGCCCTCGGCCAGGTCAAGGGCCAGGCGTGCCACGCCGGGACGGTCCGCATCGTCCCCTCGGACGACCCCAACCGGTTCCAGGTCAAGGTGACCCGGTCCGACACCGGCGCCGTCATGTACTCGGGCCGGCTCTCCCGCGCCTCCTGACCGGCTGTGTCACGGTGCTGTGTCACGGTCAGGCGGCGATTGCCGTGCACACTGTTGACTGAACGCCGCCCGTTGCCTTCAGTGGAGAGCAAGAAGGGGTGGCGGCGAGGGGAGGCGCCCCGTGCCGACGGCGCAGCCGCTGAGAACGGGGGACCCGCACAGACTCGGCGAGTACGAGCTCGCCGGGCGGCTGGGTGAAGGCGGACAGGGCGCGGTGTTCCTCGGTTCGCGAAGCGGCGAGAGGTACGCGGTCAAGCTGTTGCACGGGCCCGTGGGGGACGAGCAAGGGGCGTTCCTGCGGGAGGTGGAGCTGGCCAAGCATGTGGCGAGGTTCTGCACGGCCCAGGTGATCGACGCCGGGTTCGACGAGGGCCGGCCCTACATCGTGAGCGAGTACGTCGACGGGCCCTCGCTGCACCGGGAGGTCTCGCTGACCGGGCCGCGGCACGGCGGCGCGCTGGAGCGGCTGGCGGTCGGCACCGCGACCGCGCTGGCCGCGATCCACCGGGCGGGCATCGTGCACCGGGACTTCAAGCCGCAGAACGTGCTGCTCGGGCCCGACGGGCCGCGGGTGATCGACTTCGGCCTGGCCAGGGCGCTGGACGCGGCGGCCACGGTGACGAACAGGGGCGTGGGCACGCCGGCGTACATGGCTCCCGAGCAGATCACCGCCTCGGCCGTGACCGGGGCGGCCGACGTCTTCTCCTGGGGCGCGACGATGTGCTTCGCGGCCAACGCGAGCGCGCCGTTCGGGCAGGACTCGGTGGCGCCGGTGCTGCACCGCATCCTGACCGCGCCGCCCGAGCTGGGCCGGCTGGACGGGCGGCTGCGGCTGCTGGTCGCCGCCTGCCTGGACAAGGACGTCAGGAACCGGCCGTCCAGCAGGGAACTGCTGCTCGCGCTGCTCGGCGAGCCGGATCGGGGGCACGGCGACGTGCCGCTGGTCCCCGGGCAACGTCCGCCCGTGCCGCTGGCCGAGCCCGAGGTCACCGGCGTGGCCGGCGCCTACCACCTGCGCTCGCGGACAGGCGCCGGCCCGGAACCTCCCACGTCCACCGGCCCGACGACCCCGCCGGGCCCGACGACGCCGGTCGAGGCCGGCCCGCCGGACGGCCTGCGGACGCGGGCCGGGACGGGCGGGCCGGACCGGCGGGGCCGGGGACGCGGGGCCGGGTGGGTGCAGGCGGTCGTGGCGGTGTGCGCGGCGCTGCTGGTGACCGCAATCGTCCTCACCGTGATCGTGCCCGCGCTCAACGGCCACCGCTCCGGCCAGGCGTCCGTGCTGCCGCCGAACCCGCCCAGCCCGGCGGGTTCGGCGCACGCCTCCTCGCGGCCGGGCGGGAAGCCGGCGGAGCGCCAGCGCCTGCCTACCGTCGCGCCCGCCGTCGAGCCCACCGGCGAACCGACCGGTGAGCCGACAGCCGGGCGGCCGGTGACGGTCGTGGTCCCGCCGCTGACCGGCCTGGACCGGGCCGACGCGGTCAAGGCGCTCAAGCAGGCCGGGCTGACCGTCGGCGCGGTCACCAGAACCGACTCGCCGCGGGAGATCGGCCGGGTGCTGGGCAGCCGTCCGGCGGCCGGCACGGTGGTGGGCCGGGGCGGCGCGGTCGCGCTGGAGGTGTCGGCGGGGGTGCCGGTGCCGTCCGTGATCGGGCGGCAGCGCAAGGCGGCCGAGGCGGCGCTCACCGCCGCCGGGCTCGCGGCGGGGACGGTCACCCGGGCCTGCTCCGACCAGCCGGACGGCCAGGTCCTCGCGACGCGGCCGGAGGCCGGCGCGCGCCTGCCGGGCGGCGCGGCGGTGGCGCTCACGGTGGCCCGCCAGGGCGTGGAGGTGCCGTCCGTGGTGGGGCGGCCCCGCGCCGACGGCCGGGCCGACCTGGTCGCGGCCGGCTTCACGGTACGGTCCCGCGCCCAGGTCGTGGACGACGACGCCAAGGCGGGCACCGTCCTGAGCCAGAGCCTGACCCCGGGCAGCTGTGCCGCGCCCGGCGACGTGGTGGTGATCACGGTCGGCGTCGTCGGCCAGTCCGGCGGCCCCGGCCCCGAGGAGCCCACGCAGACCCCGACCGGCCCCGCCACCGACCCCTCGACCGGCCTGTAGCCGCCGACGGCGCGCCCGCAAGCGGCGGGAAGCGGCCCGAAAGCGGTGGGAAGGGGCATGGAAGCGGCGGGGATGCCGTCAGAAGGCCAGTGCGGACTCCAGCATGACCGCCGTGACCTGGTCCTCGGGCAGGTCCATGGTCTTGACCACGCCCCACTGCAGGGCCCCGAGCAGCGCCCAGCACCGGACCCTGGCCTCGGGGCCCGGGTTCTCGCCGGCGAGCTTGGCGAAGATCTCGTCCCTGAACGTGCCGACGACCGCGCGCTCTGAGCCGGGCGGCTGGCTGTCGTCGGCCGCCAGGTCCTCCATGAACAGGCGGATCACCGCGCGGTGCCGCACCGCGAAGACGGCCAGGGCCTCGACGAACGCCTTGCGGTCGGGGTGCTCGGTGTCGAGCAGCGTGATCATCTCGGCCGCGGCGGGGGAGAGGAGTTCGGAGGCCAGCCGGTCCTTGGGGTGGAAGTGGTAGGCGACGGCGGTCTTGGTCAGACCGACCGCGGCGGCGATGTCGGCCAGCGAGGTGCCCGCGTAGCCGCGCTCGGCGAACAGCTCGCGCGCGGCCGCCAGGATCCGGGAGCGGGTGTCGTCGGGTGTGGTCATCGTCTCATTTCCCACGGGATCCGGAATTTCCGATGTCCTCCGTTTTATCGTAGTCCTGTACGACCGTACAGGACGGCCGTCGGGCAGGGGCGAGACGATGACGCGGTTTCTTGGTCGGCTGGGTGGCTGGTGCGCGCGGCACGGGCGGATCGTGCTGGCTTTATGGGTGGCCCTGGCCGCGGGCCTGATGGGCGCGAGCCTCGCGCTCGGCAGCCCGGTCAGCAACGACGCCTCCATTCCGGGCACCGACGCGCAGCGCGCGCACGACCTGATGAAGGAGGGCTTCGGCCCCGGCTACGCCACCGGCGGAACCGTGCAACTCCTCCTCTACTCCGCGGACGGGAAGCTCACCGACGAACCGCACAAGCAGGCCGTCGAGCGCTCGGTGGCCGCGATGCGCACGATGCCGCACGTCGTCCAGGTGGACACGCCCTACCGGATGGGCGGCATCGCCTCGAACCTGCAGATCGGCGTGATCACCGTCAAGATGCGGGGCAACGACCCCGACAAGGTGGGCGAGGACACCCAGGCCCTGTCCGACGCCGCGGCCCCGGCCAGGGACGCCGGGCTGGAAGTGGTGCCCGCCGCCGACTCCAACCCGGCGAGCAAGGAGATCAAGACCGGGCCGAGCGAGATCATCGGCGTGGTCTGCGCGCTGCTCGTGCTGGTCTTCGCGTTCGGGACGCTGGTCGCCGCGATGGTGCCGATCTTCGCCGCGCTGGTCAGCGTCGCGACCGGGCTCGGCGTGATCGGCCTGCTCGGCTATGTCGTGGACATGCCCAAGCAGGCCGGGATCATGTCCACGATGATCGGGCTCGGCGTCGGCATCGACTACGCGCTGTTCCTGCTGTCGCGCCACCGCAAGCTGCTGGCCGACGGCGTGCCGGTCGTGGAGTCCGTACGCCGGACGGTTTCCAGCTCGGGCGGGGCCGTCGTGTTCGCCGGCGGCACGGTGATCATCGCGTTGAGCGCGCTGATGCTGGCCGGGTTCCCGCTGCTGAGCACGCTCGGCTGGGTGACCGGCATCTCCGTCGTCTTCGCCGTGCTGACCTCGGTCACCCTCGTGCCCGCCCTGCTCGGGCTGCTCGGCCACCGCGTCAACGCGCTCAAGGTGCCGCTGGTGCGCGGGCGGTCGTCCACCCGCGGCGGGGGGACGGGCTGGGCCGGGCTCGGCGCGTGGGTGGCGCGCCGGCCGTGGCGGGTGCTGATCGGCAGCGTCCTCGTGCTCGGCGCGCTGGCCGCGCCCGCGCTCGCGCTGCAGCTGGGGCCCCTGGACGAGGGGTACGCGGCCAAGGACTCGGCCGGGCGGCGCGCGTACGAGCTGATGGCCACGGCCTTCGGGCCCGGCAGCAACGGCCCGCTGATCGTGGTCGCCGAGCTGCCGGAGAAGGTCTCCGGCGCCGGGGACGCCACCGTGCAGCGGCTGGCCGACGAGGTCGCCCGCGTCGACGGGGTCGCCCACGTGTCGGACCCGAAGGTGAACGACTCCGGCCGCTCGGTCCTGCTCCAGACGATCAGCGACTACGCGCCGAGCGACCCGAAGGCCGCCGAGGTGGTCAGGGAGGTCAGGGCCATCTCGATCCCGGGCGTCCAGGTGCACGTCGGCGGCAAGGTGGCCGGGCTGACCGACGCCGGGGACCGCATGAACGAGCGCACCCCGCTGGTCATCGGCGTGGTCGTGCTGCTCAGCGCGCTGCTCCTGCTGCTCGCCTTCCGCGCGCCCGTCGTCGCGGTCAAGGCCGCCGTGATGAACCTGGTGTCGCTGGGCGCCGCGTTCGGCGCGCTCGCGCTGGTGTTCTCGATCGGCCTCGGCAGCGGCCTGGTCGGCATGGACGCCCCGATGGACTCCTCCTACCTCCAGACGCTGTTCTTCTCCGTGCCGATCGAGAGCTACGTGCCGCTGATGCTGTTCGCGGTGCTGTTCGGCCTGTCGATGGACTACGAGGTGTTCCTGCTGACGGCGGTGCGCCAGGCCCACGCCCGGCACGGCGACAACAGCCGGGCGGTGGCCGAGGGCCTCGGCTCGACCGGCCGGGTCATCACCTCGGCGGCCCTGATCATGGTGGCAGTGTTCGTGGCGTTCATCGCCTACCCGGACGCGATGGTCAAGACGTTCGGCGTCGGGCTGGCCGTGGCCATCGCGGTGGACGCGACCGTCATCCGCGGCTTCCTCGTGCCGGCCACGATGGTGCTGCTTGGCCGGGCGAACTGGTGGTGCCCGCGCTGGCTGGACCGGCTGCTGCCGAACCTGTCGGTCGAGGGGCACGAGGAGGACGAGCCGGAGCCGCGCCGCGAGCGCGCGCAGGAGCCGGTGGGCGCCGGGCGTTGACTCCGCCGGTGACCGGTCAGTCGGGGTCGTCGAGGTGGCAGGCCGGCACCCACCCGACGACGCCGGTGGTCGCGTCGGTGCCGTGGTGCCACAGGGTGCTGTCGAAGGCGTCGTCGCAGCGGAACAGCTCGTGCTCCTCAGACCGGTCGGAGTCGAAGCCGTCGCCGGGACGGCCCACGCCGAGCTGGGCCGCGCCGCCCTTCGGCTCGCTCCAGACGACCACCTCGCGGCTACGGAAGTCGTAGCGGTAGCGGGCCTGCGCGGGGCCGGCGCCGCCCACGGTCACGACCGCGAGCAGGCCGGCCGCGACGGCTCCTCTGGCGAGCATGCGGACCTCCCTCGCTGTGGGCGATTACCCGCTCACAGTACGCTCCCGCACGACCTCGTGCCCGGCACGCCGCCAGCCGATCAGGCCGCCGTCCAGCGGGCGGGCGTCGAGACCGCGCTCGCGCAGCAGGCGTGCGGCCTGCGGGGAGAGCACGCAGTACGGTCCGCCGCAGTAGGCCACGACCCGGGCGTCCGGCGGCAGCTCCGCCAGGCGGCCGGCCAGGTCGTCCAGGGGCACCGAGATCGCGCCCGGCACGTGCCCCTTGGCATAGGCGGCGGCCGGCCGGACGTCGACGACCACCGTGCCGGGGTCGGCCAGCCTGGCGGCCAGCTCGTCGGCCGTGACGCCGGACAGGTCGCCCAGGTGCTCCCGCACCGCCTCGCGCAGGCCGGACAGCCGGTCGTGGGCGAAACGCTGGAGGTCGCCCAGGAAGCGCGAGACCTGCTCGTCGGCCAGCCGGTAGCGGATCCGCGTGCCGTCCCGGCGGCTGGTCACCAGGTGGGCCGCGTGCAGGTGCTGGAGCTGGGCCGAGGTGTTCTTGAGCGGCACGCCCGCCGCCCGCGCCAGCTCCTCGACCGTGCGCTCGCCCTGGTCCAGCACGTCGAGCAGGCGCAGCCGCACCGGGCTGGCCAGCGCCTTGCCGACGCGGGCCAGCTGCCGGTAGACGGGCTCTTCGGGGAAATCCGCCATCAGACCGCGTACTGGTCGTGGCGGAGCCAGAGTTCGGTCCACTCCTCGGAGGTGAGCTCGCGGCCGCTGTGGGTGATCTCGGCCAGCTCCTCGAAGTACGCCTCGCGCGGCGCGCCCGGCGTGAAGAGCACCAGCATCGAGGCCGGCTCGCCCGAGGCGTTGCGGAAGGCGTGCACGCCGCCCTCGGGCACGTGCAGGAAGTCGCCGGGGCGGCCGTCGGCCCACTTGTCACCGTTGTAGAGCTGGACGGTGCCGGTCAGCACGTAGAACGACTCGGTGATGGTGCGGTGGAAGTGCGGGGACGCGCCGCCGGGACGCGGGCCCATCTCCCAGCGGTACAGGCCGTAGGCGCCGTTCGTCGAGCCGCCCGTGCCCAGGTAGTGGACGCGGGTGCCGGTCGCCATCGACAGGTCGGGGCCGTTCTCCGCCGGGCGCAGGGTGGCGCTGATCTCGCCGGTCTCGCCGAGGTAGCGCTGCTGGGGGTACGACATGGGACAACCTCCACTATTCCAAGGGAAATTAGAATAGCGCCTCAGAACGTGATGACCGTGCGGGCGACCGTCCCCTGGCGGACGTGGGCGACGGCCTCGTTGATCCGGTCGAGGGGGAGGCGTTCGGTGATCAGGCCGTCGAGGTCGAGGCGGCCGCGGAGGTACTGGGCGGCCAGCATGGGCAGGTCGCGGTGCGGCGCGGCGTCGCCGCCCTGGGTGCCCATGAGGCGGCGGGAGGAGAACAGCAGGCCGGTGTCCAGTGCCATGGGGTGGCCCTGGGGCGGGCTGCCGACCATGACCGTGGTCCCGCCCGGCTGGGTGGCGGCGAAGGCGTCCGCCAGCACGCCGGGGACGCCGGTCGCGTCGAAGGCGTAGTCGACGCCGCCGCGGACCAGCGCGCTCACCTGGCGGGGCAGGTCGCCGGCGGTGAGCAGGTGGGTGGCCCCGAAGCGCTCGGCCAGCTTGAGCTTCCCCTCGGCCACGTCCGCGGCGATGATCGTGGTGGCGCCGGCGAGCACCGCGCCCTGGATGACGTTGAGCCCCACGCCACCGCAGCCCACCACCAGGACCGAGGCGCCCGGCGGCACCTCGGCCACGTTCAGGACGGCGCCCACGCCGGTGACCACGCCGCAGGCCAGCAGGCACATGGCGGCGAAGGGCGCGTCCTTGGCGATCTTGACGCACATGGCCTCGGCGACCACCGCGTACTCGGCGAACGAGCCGATGCCGATGAAGCGGCGGGTCTCCCGGCCGTCGAGGGTGACCCTGGGCGGGCCGCCCATGATGGTCGGCAGCCGCTGCGGGCCCGAGCACAGGTGGAAGCGGCCGGAGCCGCAGTGGCGGCAGCGACCGCAGGGGCCGCTCATGGCGATGATGACGTGGTCGTCCGGCCTGACGGAGGTGACGCCCGCGCCGACGCTCTCCACCACGCCCGCGCTCTCGTGTCCCAGGATGAACGGCGGCGCGCTCACCACCGGGCTCTTGCCGTCGATGGCCTTGAGGTCGGAGCCGCACACGCCGGAGGCCCGGATCCGGACGCGCACCTCGCCGGGGCCGGGGTCGTCGATCTCGACGTCGCGGATCTCCATCGGGGCGTGGAACCCGGTCAGCACGGCCGCGCGCATCAGCATGCGCCCACGCTAGCCCGGCGCGCCTCCTGCGAGCAAGCGGTTGCTCGGTAGGCCGTTGACACCCCTTCCCGGCAAATCTACGCTCAGCGAAACCAAGCGAGCGCTAGGCCGAGTCGCGAGGAGAACAACATGGTACGGCGGGGCGCGGCGGCGCTCACCCTGACGCTGCTCGTCGCCGGCTGCGCGGCTCAGCAGACCGGCGCGGCCCAGTCGGGCGCGGGAGTGACGGACACCACGATCAAGATCGGCGGCGTGCTGACCAAGACCAGCGCGAGCGGCTACTCGACCAGGGACGCCGAGATCGGGGCGAAGGCCAGGTTCGCCCGCGCCAACGCCGAGGGCGGCGTGCACGGCCGGAAGATCGACTTCATCGGAGCCGAGGACGACGCCCAGGACGCCGCCAAGGGCGACGCGGCGGCCAAGAAACTCGTCCAGAAGGACCAGGTGTTCGCCCTGGTCCCGGTGCACGCCCCGAACTTCGGCGGCGCGGCCTTCCTCGAACAGCAGGGCGTCCCCTGGTTCGGCTGGGCCACCGGGCCGCAGTGGTGCGGCACCAGGACCGGGTTCGGCTACAACGGCTGCCTGGCACCCAAGCAGGGCGCCGGCTCCCAGACGTGGTGGGGCAGGCAGATGGCCGACCTGCTCGGCGGCGCCGCCGGCAAGAGCGTCTACGTGCAGACCAGCGACTCCAGCGGCAGCAAGTACGGCGGCACGACCATCTCCCAGTCGTTCACCGCGGCCGGGTTCGAGCTGGCCGGCGTGAACTCCGGCCTGCCGGCCGCCGCCCCGCCCCCCGACTGGCTCCCGTACGTCAACAAGATCATGACCTCGGACGGCGGCAAGGCTCCCGACGTCGTCGTCTCGGTGATCGCCGGCACCAAGTTCAACGTCGGGCTCTACGCGGCGCTCAAACGGGCCGGGTACAAGGGCGTGCTCACCGACGCCACCAGCTACGACCTGGCCATCCTCAGGGACCCGGCCGGCGCGCAGGCGCTCGACGGCGTGATCGCCGCGCCCATGTTCGAGCCGTTCGAGTCGCCGGCGCCCGAGATCGCCCAGCTCAAGAAGGACGTCGAGCAGGTCGCCCCCGGCACCGCGCTCACCCAGCACCTGGCGATCGGCTACTGGGCCGCCGACATCTTCCTCGACGTGCTCAAGCGCACCGGCAAAGACCTGACCAGGGAGAAGTTCCTGGCCACCGCCAACGGCGACTACCTCTACGAGAACCCCGGGTTCGGCCGCATCCGCTACCCGCGCGACCACAGCGAGCCGAACGGCTGCGGCGCCCTGGTCAAGCTGGAGGGCGGGGCCTTCCAGGTGGCCAGGAGGATGGCCTGCTTCGACAACGTGCCGCTGAAATGATCCTCCAGTACGTGCTCAGCGGCCTGGTCACCGGGGCCGTCTTCGCGATCATGGGCTCCGGCCTGACCCTGTCCTACGCGGCGACCGGGGTGTTCAACTTCGCCCACGGCGCCGTCGGCTTCCTGGCCGCCCTGGTGTTCTACGAGCTCACCGCCGCCGCCGGGCTGCCCGCCTGGCTGTCGGCGGTGGTGGCGGCCGGGCTGTTCGCGCCCGCGCTCGGCTACCTGCTGCACCGGGCCATGTTCCGCGGGCTCGCCCAGGCGGGGGAGACCGCGCAGATCGTCGCCACCATCGGGCTCACGATCGCGCTGCCCGCGCTCGGCCTGCTGGCCGTGGAGCTGGCCGGGCTGCCCGCCACGGACGCCACCTCGCTGCCGCGCGGCGTCGGCCCCCATCCGGCCGTGTCGTTCGACCCGCTCGGCGTGCGGCTGGACACCGACCAGCTCATCACCTTCGCCTTCTCGGCCGTCGCGGCGGCGGGGTTGTGGGCGTTCCTGCGGCACACGCCGTACGGGCTGCGCATGCGCGCCTCCGTGGACCGCCGCCGCCTGGCCACGCTCCGGGGCATCGACGCCGACGCCACCTCGGCGCTGGCCTGGATGCTCGGATCGGGGCTCGCCGGGCTGGCCGGGGTGCTGGCGGCGCCGGTGCTCGGGCTGGACGCGACGGCGTACACGGTGCTGCTGTTCGCCTCGGCGACGGCGGCGGTGTTCGGGCGGCTGCGCTCGATCCCCTGGACGTTCGCCGCCGGGCTCGCGCTCGGCGTCGTGCAGAACCTGGTCGCCGGGTACACCGACTTCCTGGAGGAGGTCACCGGGCTGCGCACGGCCGTGCCGGTGATCCTGCTGTTCGCCGGGCTGCTGCTGCTGAACCGGTCGCGGGAGCGGGTGGCGGGCAGCGCCGCCGAGGACGTCCCGCCGCCCGACCACCTGGCCGGGGTGCCGGCCTGGCGCAGGCGGCTGCCGTGGGCGGCGGGCCTGGCCGCGCTGGCGGTCTTCGCCCTGCTCGGGCCGGAGTACTACGTGGGCGTCGCGGCCCAGGGGCTGGTGCTGGCGCTGATCTTCTGCTCGTTCGTGGTGGTGACCGGGATCGGCGGCATGGTGAACCTGGCGCAGGCCGCCTTCGCCGCCATGGCGGCGCTGACCTGCGGGTGGGCGTTCGCCTCCGGGCTGCCGTTCGTCGTGGCGATCCTGCTCGGGGTGGCCGCCGCGGGGGCCGTCGGGCTGGTCGTGGCGCTGCCCGCGCTGCGGCTGGGCGGCCGGGTGCTGACGCTGGCCACACTGGCCCTGGCATTGCTGGCCGACCAGGTGCTGTTCCAGGTGGACGCCTTCAGCAACGGGACCATCGGATGGGCGCTGCCGGCGCTCGGGCTCGGCTTCGCCGACACCTCCGACCCACGGGTGCGGGTGGCCGTGCTGCTGGCGCTGATCGGGCTGGTGGCGCTGCTGGTGCGCAACCTGGAGCGGTCGGCGTCGGGGCGGGCCGTCCTCGCCGTGCGGTCGGCGCCCGCGGCGGCCGTCACCTCCGGGCTGTCCGCGCCGCGGGCCAAGATCGTGCTGTTCGTGCTGGCGTCGGCGATCGCAGGGCTCGGCGGGGTGCTGTTCGCGATCTCCAAGGGGTCGGTCACGGCCACCGACCTGCCGGCGTTCGCCGGGTTCGTCTGGCTGGCCGTGGTGGTGCTGCAGGGCGTGCGCAGGATCGGCGGGGCGGTGCTCGGCGGGCTGGTCGCGGTGGCCGTGCCCGAACTGCTGGCGACCTGGGACGTGTCCGCGCACGTCGGGTCGATCCTGTTCGGCGCGGGCGGCATGATCCTGGCCCGGCATCCGGACGGCATGCTCACCCAGCTCGCCGAGGCCCGCCATCGCCGCCGCGCCCGCCGCCTTCCCACAGCTTCTTCCGCTCCTTCCGCCGCTTCTTCCGGCGCGCCTCCCGCGCCTCCGGCCGAGGTGGTCGCCGGGGCCGTGCCCCGGCGGGTCGCGGCCGGGGGCGGCGGGCCGGGCGGGCCGCTGTTCGTGCTGGAGGACGTCGTGGCGGGCTATGCCGACTGCACCGTGCTGCGCGGGGTGCGGCTGGAGGTGCGGCCCGGCGAGGTGGTGGCGCTGCTCGGCGCGAACGGCGCGGGCAAGTCCACCGCGTGCGCCGTCGCCGCCGGGGACCTGCCGGTGACCGGCGGCCGGATCCTGCTCGACGGCGTGGACGTCACCGCCTGGCCGGCGCACCGGCGGGCGCGCGCCGGCGTCCTGCTGGCCCCCGAGGGGCGGGGCGTCTTCCCCGGGCTCACTGTGGAGGAGAACCTGCGCACCTGGCTGGACGATCCAGGGCCGGTCTACCGGCGCCTGCCGCAGCTCGCGGCCCGCCGTACGGTGGCCGCGGGCGCGCTGTCGGGCGGCGAGCAGCAGCTCCTCACGCTGGCCCCGGCCCTGGTACGCCCGCCGCGGGTGCTGATCGCCGACGAGCCCTCGCTCGGCCTGGCCCCGCTCGTGGTGCGGCAGGTGTTCGACGTCTTCGCCGAGCTGCGCGACCGGGGCGTGGCGCTGCTGCTGGTCGAGGAGAAGGCGACCGAGGCGCTGGCCGTCGCCGACCGGGTCGCGTTCATGCGGCTGGGCGCCGTCACCTGGACGGGCCTCCGCTCGGAGGTGGACGGCGACCGGCTGACCGCCGCCTACCTGGGGGTGAGGTGAATGCTGGCGGTGCAGGGCGTGTCCGTGGCCTTCGGCGGCGTCAGGGCGCTGGACGGCGTGTCGTTCGAGGCCGGGCCCGGCCAGGTCTGCGGCGTGATCGGGCCGAACGGCGCGGGCAAGACCACGCTGTTCGACGTGGTGTCCGGGCTGCGCAGGCCGGTCGCGGGCCGGGTCACGCTGGACGGGCGCGACCTGACCGGCGTGTCCGCGCTCCGGCGGGCCAGGGCCGGCGTGCGCAGGACGTTCCAGCGCACGCAGGTGTTCGGCCGGCTCACCGTGGCCCAGAACGTGCTGGCCGCGCTCGACTGGCACGGCGGTGGCGGCGGACTGGCCGCCGACCTGGCCGGGTGGCCGGGCCGGCGGCGGATCGAGCGCGAGCGCGGCGCGCGCGTGGCCGAGGTGCTCGACCTGTGCGGGCTCACCCCGCTGCGCGACGCGTACGCCGCCGCGCTGCCGGTCGGGCAGCGCCGGATGGTCGAGCTGGCCCGCGCCCTCGCGGACCGTCCGCGGCTCCTGCTGCTGGACGAGCCCACCTCCGGCCTGGACGCCGCCCAGACCGCCCGGCTAGGCGAGGTCGTCAGGGCCCTGGACACGACCGTGCTGCTGGTCGAGCACGACATGGGCTTCGTCATGGAGATCTGCGACCGGATCGTCGTCCTGGACCTGGGCAGGGTCATCGCGTCCGGGACGCCGGCGCGGGTCAGGGACGATCCGGTGGTGCGGGCCGCGTACCTAGGCTGAGTGCCGTTCGGTGAAGGACAGGATGCGGCGCCAGGCGTCCTGGCAGATGCCCTCCCACTCCTTGAACGAGCGGTCGAAGAAGGAGTGGGGCGCGCCCTCGTAGACGTGGGTCTCGTGCTCGGTGCCCACCCGGTCCAGCGCCGCGGTGTAGGCGTCGAACTCCGCCGGGCTCGACACCTTGTCGGCGCCGCCCCTGAGCAGCAGCAGCGGCGCGCCGGGGCCGGTCGTCGGCTCGTCGATGAAGCGCAGCGCGCCGTAGAAGCCGATGCTCCCGGCCAGGCCGTTGCCCTCCGCGCCCTGACGCCACGACAGGGCGCCGCCCATGCAGAAGCCGACCGTGAACACCGGGCCGCCGGCGGCCAGCTCGGCGGTCGCCGCCGCCGCGTCGGCCTGCACCTGGTCGAGCTTGAGCTGGTCGACGTGGGGCATGTAGTCGAAGTCGTCGCCCCGGTCGTCGGTCCCGGCGGTGCGGCCGAAGTAGTCGATCGCGATCGTGCGGAACCCGGCCTCGGCGAAGCGCACCGCGAGGTCGCGGTAGAACGGGTGCAGGCCGCGCACGTCCGGCATGATCACCACGCCGCGGCCGTTCGGCTCGGCCGGGTCGGCCCGGTAGGCCATGAAGCGGGTGCCGTCGGCGGAGGTCAGGGTGATCTGCTCGTGCGCCGCCACCTCGCCCCGGATCGGCGGGGCGGGCGGCCGGCTGTCGGTGGAATGACACATGTGCCCAGCATGCCCAAGGTGATCGCCCGTCATCCACCTTCGCCCTCAGTACGGCGGCGCCGCCCGGAACGCCGCCAGCAGGTGGGCCCGCACCCGCCCCACGGCCGGCCTGGCCGGCGCCCCCGACCGTACGGCCAGGTAGCCGGTGTTGATCGGCGGTTCCGCCGGCTCGGCCAGCACGACCAGCGTGCCCTCGGCCAGGTCGCGCCGGCACAGGTACGCGGGCAGGACGGAGACGCCCATGCCGGCCCGCACCGCGCTCAGCACGCCGCGCAGGTCCGGGATGACGACCTGCGCGGCCATCGACGGCCGCCGCCCGAAGACGGCCCGCCAGTAGCGGCGCACGATGGGCAGGTCCTCGGCGTAGGCCACCACGGGCACCGCGGCCAGCTCCTTGGGCCCGACCCGGCCGGGCGGCAGCAGGCGGGCCACGGAAGGCGCCGCCACCAGGACGAACTCCTCGTCGTAGACCGGGTCCGCCTGGATGCCGCGCACCCGGGGCCGGATCGTGGACAGCACCAGGTCGAGCCGTCCGGCCGCGAGGTCGGCCAGCAGGTCGTCGGCCAGGCCGAGGGTGGTGCGCAGGCGCAGCCCGTCGCGGACGAGCGGGGCGAGCATCGGCATGACCTCCTCGCACAGGAACTCGGCCGGGCCGCCCAGGTGCACGGCCTCGTCCGAGGGCAGCTCCGAGCCGGCCACCTCCTCCAGCGCGTCGAGGGCGGGGGCCACCCGGCGGGCCAGCTCGTCGGCGGCGGGGGTGGGCGCGACGCCGCGCGGCAGCCGGTCGAACAGCGGCCGGTCGAGCGTCGCCTCCAGCGTCTTGACCTGGGCGGTCACCGCGGGTTGCGAGAGGCCGAGCGTCTGCGCGGCGGCGGTGATGGAGCCGGTCCTGTGGACGGCGAGGAAGGTCCGCAGCAGGTCCAGCGAGAGAGACGACACATCACTATTCTGATGCCACGACCGATATTTCGCTATTTGTGGCTGATGGGCTTTCCCGGCCATGCTCGAAGGCATGAGCAAGCGCATCCTGATCGTGTTGACCAGCCACGACGACCTCGGCGGCGTGGAGCGTACCGGATACTACGTCCCCGAGGCGGCCCATCCCTGGCAGATCTTCACCAAGGCCGGCTTCGAGGTGGACGTCGCCAGCATCGCCGGCGGCCGCCCGCCCCGCGACGGCCACGACCCGGACGACCCGGCGCAGGCCGCCTTCCTCGCCACCGGCCTGGACGAGGACACCGCCCCCCTCTCCGGCGTGGACGCCTCGGCCTACGACGCCGTCCTGTACGCCGGCGGCCACGGCACGATGTGGGACTTCCCCGCCGACCCCGACGTGGCCCGGGTCGGCCGCGAGATCTACGAGCGCGGCGGCGTGGTCGCGGCGGTCTGCCACGGCCCGACCGCGCTGGTCGGCCTCACCTTGTCCGACGGCTCCCACCTGGTGGACGGGCGGCGGGTGGCCGCCTTCACCAACAGCGAGGAGACCGCGCGGGGCGTGGCGGGGGTGGTGCCGTTCCTGCTGGCCGACGCGCTGACCGAGCGCGGCGCCCGGCACGAGCCCGCCCCCGACTGGCAGCCGCAGGTCGTCGTGGACGGCCGGCTGGTCACCGGCCAGAACCCGGCCAGCGCCGCGCCCCTGGCCGAACAGGTCGTCGCCCTGCTGAGCTGACCCCGGCTGCCCCTCGGCCGACCCCGGCCGAGGTCGCCGGACGGCGGGTGTCGCGCGCGCAACGGCAGCCGGATGGCGGTTGCCGCGCCGTCGCGCGAAATCCGACCATCGAGGGGTACGGCAAGCCCCCTCCGTGGAAGGAAGTCCTCATGGCGTTCCACCCCAACCTCGATCCGGACCTGCGTGCCGCCCTGGAGAACGCGCCCTTCCCGGCGTTCGACGTGACGGCGCTCGACGCGGAGGAGCTGGCCGGGCACCGGGCCCAGATCCACGCGATGCTGGCCGCGATGCCGCCCGCCGAGACCGAGGTGCGGATCGAGGACCGCCGCGTCCCCGGCCCCGACGGCGAACCGGACATCCGGGTCCGCGTCTACCGCCCCGCCCAGGACGGCGCCGGCCGGCCCGGCCTCTACTGGATCCACGGCGGCGGCATGATCGTCGGCATGCCCGAGGTGGACGAGGCCTCGATGATCGAGTACGTCGAGCGGCTCGGCGTCGTCGTGGTCTCCGTGGACTACCGTCTCGCGCCCGAGCACCCGCACCCCGCGCCGGTCGAGGACTGCTACGCGGGGCTGGTGTGGACCGCCAAGAACGCCGAGGAGCTGGGCATCGACCCCGCCCGGCTGGCCGTCGGCGGGGCCAGCGCGGGTGGGGGGCTGGCCGCCGGGACCGTGCTGCTCGCCCGCGACCGGGGCGGGCCCGAGGTCGTCCTCCAGCTGCTGATCTGCCCGATGCTCGACGACCGCAACACCACCCCCTCGAGCCTGGAGTTCACCGAGGCCGTGGTCTGGGACCGGGCCGCGAACCTGTACGGCTGGTCCGCCCTGCTCGGCGACCGGGCGGGCGGCCCGGACGTCCCGCCGTACGCGGCGCCGGCGCGGGCCGAGGACCTGTCGGGGCTGCCGCCAGCGTTCGTCGACGTGGGCGAGCTGGAGGTGTTCAGGGACGAGGACATCGACTACGCCCAGCGGCTCGCGCGGGCCGGGGTGTCCACCGAGTTCCACCTCTACCCGGGGGCGTTCCACGGGTTCGACGTCATGGTGCCCGACACGCCGCTGAGCAGGCGGGCGCGGGAGACCCGGCTGGCCGCGCTCAGGCGGGCGTACCGCCTGTAGCGGTGGTGGCGTTCGCGGTGGCGGCGTCGGCCGTGGTGGCGTTCGCGAGGAGGCGCAGCAGGGCCAGGGCGAGGTGGGCGCGCAGGCGTCCGGCCGGGTCGGCGAGGGAGAAGCCCAGCACCGACTCCGCCCGCGCGATGCGGGCCGCCATCGAGCTGTGGTGCAGGTGCACCCCGGTGGCGGCGGCGCGGACCGATCCGGCCGAGCACAGCGCGCGCACCGCGAGCAGGTGGTCCTCGCTCAGCCGTGCCATCGCCCGCACGTCGGCCAGCTCCGCGACGGCCGGGCCGGGCAGGTCGGCGAACAGCGCGAGCGCGCCGAGATCGGTCCAGCGCACCACCCGGTCGTGCGGGCCGGTGAAGCGCAGCGCCGTGCGGGCCTTGGCCCACGACTCGGCGGCGTGCGACCCGGGCAGCTCGGGGCCTATGCCCACGCGGGCGCCCTCGGGCAGCTCGCCCTCGACGGTGGTGGCCACCAGCGCGGCCTGGGTGTCGCCGATCCTGGCCGTACGCACGCGGTGCCCCATCGCCCGCAACCCGGCCGCAAGCGGGTCGCCGGGGAGGGCGAACGCCAGGGCCTGGAGCGGGGTGGAGGGTGCGAAACCGAGCAGGCGGAGTGCCCGCGCGCGTTCCGCCTCGCCGGTCTCGGCCGACAGCACCAGCTCGACCAGCGCCGGGTCGCGGCCCTCGCGGGCCTGCGCGGCGGCGCGTTCCAGGGTCAGCTCGGCGGCGGCGGCGAACCGTTCGAGCACGATGTCGTCGAGACCGTGCGGGGCGCCCTCGCGTTCCATCCACACGCTGCCCAGACCGCCGCTCAGCTCCCTCGCCCGCGTTCCCTCCTCGGACCCCTCCGCGGCCACCTTCCCGGTGTTCGGTGTCCGCGTCTCGGCAGCCCGGCCGTCCGGGCCCGTACGGAGGCGCCGGTCGGTGGTGGTGTCGTGCAGGCCGACCGGACATCGCGCCAGCCGCGCGGTCGCCGCGAGCAGCACGGGCACGGTGACGTGGTCGCGCACCAGCGAGTCGAAGTAGGCGATGACCCGCACCGCGCTCTCGGCGTCGGTGTCGAGCGTGGAAAGCCGGAGCAGAAGACCCTGCACGACGTCCAGACTAGGCCGACGGACGGCGGCCTGGCCAGTAGACCAAGCGTGCGCTAGTTTGGTTTCGTGGATCTCGACTTCTCCCCGGCCGAGCTGGACTTCCGCGCCGAGGTTCGCGACTGGCTGGCCGCCCACGTGCCCGAGCAGCTTCCGCCGATGGACACCGGCGAAGGCTTCCGGGCCCACCGTGCCTGGGAGGCGCTGCTGGCCGGCGAGCGGCTGTCGGTCGTGTCCTGGCCGCGCGAGTACGGCGGCCGGGCCGCGTCCCTGATCGAGTGGCTGATCTTCGAGGAGGAGTACTGGGCCGCCGGCGCCCCCGCGCGGGTCAGCCAGAACGGCATCTTCCTCCTGGCCCCCAGCCTCATGCGCTTCGGCACCCCCGAGCAGCGGCGACGCTGGCTGCCCCGGATGGCGACGGCCGAGGACGTGTGGGCGCAGGCCTGGTCCGAGCCCGAGGCCGGCAGCGACCTCGCCGCGCTCACCGCCCGCGCCGAACGCGCCGACGGCGGCTGGCTCCTGTACGGGCACAAGACCTGGAGCTCCCGGGCCGCCCACGCCTCCCACGGCTTCGGCCTCTTCCGCACCTCCGGCGCGCGGCACAAGGGCCTGACGTACTTCCTGTTCCCCCTGGACGACGTCGCCGTCCGGCCGATCGCGCAGCTCGACGGCCTGCCCGGGTTCGCCGAGCTGCACTTCGACGGGGTCTTCGCGCCCGACTCCATGGTGCTCGGCGAGCCCGGCGACGGCTGGCGGATCGCGATGTCCACCACCTCCTCCGAACGCGGCCTGACCCTGCGCAGCCCCGGCCGCTTCCTCGCCACCGCCGACCGCCTCCTCGACCTGGCCCTGGACGCTGATCCCGCCCTCGCCGACCGGGCCGCGCGCTGCTGGACGGCGGCCGAGGCGTACCGGCTGCACACCTTCGCCACGGCCCGCCGGATCATGGCCGGGGCCGAGATCGGGGCGGCGGCCAGCATGGGCAAGGTCTTCTGGTCGGAGCTGGACCTGCGCATGCACGAGCTGGCCATGGAACTGCTCGGCGACCGCGCCGGCGGGACGGCCTGGCTGGACGGCTTCCTGTTCTCGCTGGCCGGGCCGATCTACGCGGGCACCAACGAGATCCAGCGCAACATCATCGCCGAGCGTGTCCTGGGCCTGCCCCGATGACCCCTCTGGAGTCGCCCTCATGCACTTCGCCTTCACCGACGAGCAACTCGCCCTGGGGGCGACCGTCCGCGACGTGCTGCGGGCGCACTGCCCGCCCGGCGCGCTGCGGACCGAACGCCGTCCCGCCTGGGACCGGCTGGCCGAGCTGGGGTTCTTCGGGCTGCTGCTGCCGCCGGAGCTCGACGGGCTCGGGCTCGGGCTGACCGACGTGCTGCCCGCCGTCGAGGAGACCGGGCGGGCCTGCCTGCCGGGGCCGGTGGTCGAGACGGCGGTGGCGGCGGCGTTCCTGACGCCCACGCTGTCCAAGCTGGCCACGGGCGGGGTGTGCGTGGGGGTGCTGCTGCCGGGGGAGGCGTACATGGCCGACGCCGATCTCGCCGACGTGCTGGTCGTGGCGCGTACGGGGGAGGGGGTGCGGGTGCTGCCGGGGCACGAGGCGCGGCTCACCGCCGTGCCGGGCGTGGATCCGTGCCGGCCGTTGTTCGACGTCGCCTTCGAAGCGTCCGGACATGCTGATCCCGGCGCGGACCGGGTGGCGCTCGCGGCGCGGGCCGTCGCGGTGGCGACCGCCGCCCAGCTGGTCGGGGTCGCGCGGGAGCTGCTCGCGGTCTCGGTGTCGTACGCGGGGGTCAGGCGGCAGTTCGGCGCGGCGATCGGGTCCTTCCAGGCCGTCCGGCACCGGCTCGCCGACGTCGCGGTCGCCGTCGAGTTCGCCGCGCCGCTGGTGCACCGCGCGGCGCTGTCCGTCGACCGGGACGCGCCCACGGCCGGGCGGGACGCGAGCGCCGCCAAGGCCGCGGCGGGCGAGGCGGCGACGCTGGCCGCCCGGGTCGCCCTGCAGACCCACGGCGCGATCGGCTACACCGAGGAGCTGGACCTGCGGTTCTGGCTCGCGCGGGCCTGGTCCCTGTCGGCCGCGCACGGCACCGCCGCCGCCCACCGCGAACACGTCCGCGCCTGCCTGGGCGCCCGCGACCTGCGGAGGTATCCGTGAAGTACGGCGTGCCGCTGGGCCTGCTGCACCCGGACGCCTGGAAGGACGTGGCCGTGGCCGCCGACGAGCTGGGGTTCGAGTCGGTGTGGCTGCCCGAGCACCTGGTGTTCGCCACCGACCTGTCGCTGGCCGTCTACCCGGGCACCGAGGACCCCGGCATCAAGCCGACGACCCCGCTGTTCGACGCCCCGGCCTACCTGTGCTGGCTGGCCGGGCTCACCACCCGCGTCCGGCTCGGCACCGCCGTGCACCTGCTGGCGCTGCGCCACCCGTTCGTCTCCGCCCGCGCCTTCGCCACCCTGGACGTGGTGTCGGGCGGACGGGCGATCTGCGGCGTGGGCGCGGGCTGGTACCGCGGGGAGTGGGCGGCGGCCGGGCTGCCCTTCGAGACCCGCGGCGCCCGCCTGGACGAGGTCATCGAGATCGTCCGGCGGCTCTGGACCGAACCCGTCGTCGCCCATTCCGGACGGTTCTACCGGTTCCCGGAGGTCGCCTTCGAGCCCAAGCCCGTGCAGGGGCGGCTGCCGGTGCTGGCCGGCGGGGAGTCGGCGGCGGCGCTGCGCCGGGCGTCCCGGCTGTGCGACGGGTGGATCAGCATGCCGCACACGATCGAGTCCATCAGGCCGCAGCTGGCGCGGCTGGGGGCTGGGGTGCCGGTCACGGCGCACGCGTACGCGCTGGGCTCCCCCGGGGAGGTGGCGGCCTGGGCGGAGCTGGGGGTGGAACGGCTGATCGTCCGGCCGTGGACGCGCAGCCGGGACGCGGTCACCCGCCTGGCCGCCTTCGCCGCCGAGTACGACGTGACCTGACCCCGCCGGGCCGCCGTTCGCCTCGCCCTCCCCGGCATCCCGGCGGGCCGTCCTCAGGCGGGCTGACGTCCCCAGTCGGGGGTGCTCTCGCGGGTGGGGGCGCGGTGACGGCGGCCGCGCAGAGGGGCGTCCTGGACGAAGGCGTCGATGGTGCTCGTGCCGCCGGACTCCTGGCGCGGGCCTCGCGGGTGCTGCGAGACCGCGGTCCCGGCGGCCCCGGCGGTTCCGGCGCGACGGTGGCGGCGGCCGCGCGGGACGGAATCGGCGGTGAACTCGTCCATGAAGAAGGGGTGCTCGGAGGCGTACGCGTCCAGGAGCGGCTCGCTGCGGCGGCGACGGCCCTGGTACGTCGCGCCGATCCCGGACGCCTGGGCGGCCCGCGGCGTCGTCCTCGTCCGGGCGGCCACCTCGGCGCCCGGTCGGGAGCTGGGGGAGAAGGCGCTGAACGTGCTCGTCGCCGGGGGGAGCGAGATCGGCACCATCGGGCCGGTGTCGAACATGGGCTCGAAGGGCGCCGTGTCTGGGGCGGGCCGGAACGAGGCGCTGTCCAGCCGCCGTGGCGGGGCCGTTCGGGCAGTGAACGGCTCGAACGCGTCCACACCGCCCGCGACCTCGGCGCCGCCCGCGGGGCCCGGCTCGGGGACGGGGGCGGCGAACTCGAAGGTACGGCTCCGACCCGCCTCGAAAGAGCCCGCGCCACGCTCGATCCGGCCCCCCTGACCGGCCTCGGGAGAGACGGCCGCCGGCTCGAAGCCGCCTTCCCGGCCGGTCTCGGAGCCGCCTTCCCGGCCGGTCTCGGGAGAGCCTGCGGCGAGCTCGAAGCGGTGCCTCCGGCCGGTCCCGGGCGAGGCGGCCGCGCGTTCGAAGCCCGTGCCGGAAGAGGTGGTGGTGAGTTCGAAGGGGTCGGCGGGCTCGGCGGTGGCCCGCAGCGAGGAGGGGCGGGTGTGCTCGTGGCGCGTCTCCGCGGGACGGCGGCGACGCCGGTGACGTGAGGGGGCGGCATGGGTGCCACGCCTGGAACGCGTCCCGGGCAGGGGCACGGCGACGGGCACGGGAACAGGCAGAGCAACGGGCACGGCGATACCGGCAGTGACGCCCGCGCTGACCCCCGCGGTGACCCCCGCGGTGACGCCCGTGGAGGTGCTCTCTGCCGAGGTGACGCTCAGAGCGGCGGTGCTCAGAGTGACGCCTTCCCGCGCGGAGAGGGTCGCGGCGGCGCGTACGCGGGCGGCCTTCGCCGAGGCGGTCGCCGGGCGGAGGCGGCTCTGGCGGGTCTTCGCCAGGGCGACGAGCGCCAGCGCGGCGATCAGCGCGGACCCGACCAGCGACGGGGAGCCGATCGCGGGCATCGAGCCGGTCGAGGAGGCGTCCACGAGCGTGGGAAGGGGCTCGGCGGTGGCGGACGTGGTGTCGGCGGTCGTCGCCTTGGCATGCTTGGACTTCTGTCCCGACTTCCCGGCCGCCGTCGTCGGCACGGGCGCCGCCCCCGTCGCGGGCGAGGCGGACGCGGAGGGCCCGGCGGGGGACGCCGGAGGCGAGGACGCCGTGGTCCTGGCGGGCTTGTCGGATTTGGCCTTCGGCCGCGCGGCGAGCGGGGCCTCGGCGGCGCGCTCCTGCTCGACGTGCGGGATCAGGGAGCTGAGCGAGTCGGCGGGGAGCTGGAGCGTTCCCACGTCGCCGGGCCTGGCGGGCGTGGCCGCCTGCTCGTCGGCCCGCTTCTGGGCCGCCTCCTCGTCGAGGCGGGCCTTGATGCGCTCGGGGTAGCCGTAGCCGACGACCTTGCTGGTGTCGCGCTCCTTGCGCTTGGCGACGCCGCCGTCGATGTTGCCCTCGATGGTGAAGATCGTGTCGCCCTCGACCCGCGTGACGATGCCGACGTGGTCGATGTTGTCGATCTCGCCGGTGCCGCTCCAGTCGTAGAAGACGATCGCGCCGGGCTTGGGCGTCTTCCCCCAGGCTCCCTGCGCCTTGAACCATTCGGCGTGCCGTACGGTCCAGGCGAACTGCCCGATCCACTCCTGGTAGCCGAGCTTGTGCGCGGCCCAGGAGAGGTACATGTCACACCAGGGTGCGGCGGAGTAGTCGGCGTCGAACTCGACGGTCTTGCCGTACCAGTCGCCGAACTTGGTGTACGCACCGGCCTTCTCGGCATAGCCGAGCTGACTCTCCAGCAGGTCGATGTACTTCTGCATCTCGGGCGTCATGGAAGTATGGGGGAACCTTCCGGTCAAGATCCGGATTTATCCACACATACTCAGGTACACGGGGGTAACCCGGGACATGTGTGGCAAAACCGGAAACCTGTAGTCTTCCGTGCGGTGCGAGGTTACCGCTTCGTGACCAAGGTCAAGCACGCCCCAAGAGAGGGTAAAGACATCGCCGGGCACATAACCGCAGCTCAACCATGCTGCCGGAGATGTCAAGGGTGGGTGATTTAACACGAAAAGGCTCGCGTGTCGCGCCCAGCGGGCCTAGTAACCGGCCCCGGTGAGCAGCCCTCCGTCCACCGTGAACTCGCTCCCCGTGCAGTAGCTGGCCCGGTCCGAGGCCAGGAACGCCACCACGTGCGAGACCTCCACCGGCTTCGCGAACCGCTTGATGACCATGGACTTAACGAACGCCTCCGCGTCCACCTCGGCCATCAGGTCCGGGTTCACCGCCATCGCCGTGTTGATCGCCCCCGGATGCACCGAGTTCACCCGGATCCTGAACCGGGCCAGCTCCCGCGCGGCCGACTTGGTCAGCCCGCGCACCGCGAACTTCGAGGCCGCGTACGCCGACAACCCCTCCGCCCCGACGAACCCCTCGATCGAGGAGATGTTCACGATGGCGCCGCGCCCGGCCGCCTTCATGGGCTCGATCACCGACTTGACCCCCAGCCAGGTGCCCTTGAGGTTCACGTCGATCACCCGGTCGAAGTCCTCGGGCGCCATGTCCTGGATGCGGCCGTAGGTCAGGATGCCGGCGTTGTTCACCAGGACGTCGAGCCGGCCGTGCAGCTCCGTGGCCGTGCCGACGGCCCGCCGCCACTCGTCCGGGCTGCGCACGTCGTGCCGCACGTACGCGGCCCCGGTCTCGGCGGCCAGCGCCTTGCCCTCCTCCTCCAGCACGTCGCCGAAGACCACCCGCGCGCCCTCTTCGAGGAACAGGCGCACGTGCGACTCGCCCATGCCCCTGGCCCCGCCCGTGATCAGCGCGACCTTGCCGTCAAGCAGTCCCACGACTACCTCCTGCCGCGACGGCCGCCGCGGCCGCCTCCATGGAGCGGTAGACGGGGACGCCCGCCGCCGCCGCGATCCGCCGTACCTCGTCCTCCACGCCCGCGGGCGCGCACTCGCCGTTCCTGGTGACGAGCGTGATCCTGACCCGCGGCAGCGCCTCCTGCGCACCGGCCAGGGCCCGCGCGTAGGCGTACAGGGGCTCGGCCGCGTCGCCGTAGGTGAAGAAGCTCTGCACGTTCACGTGGGCGACCACGTCCGCGTACGGCTCCCGCCGGACGATCGCCCCGATCACCTCCGGCACCAGCCCGGGACGCCCGCGCGGCCCCACCGGCACCTCCAGCGGGTTGCCCGCGGCGGCCAGGCCGAGCCCGTCGAGCACGCCGTCCGGCAGCGGGGCGAGCCGCACCCCGGCCCGGTCGAACGCGTCGGCCGCCAGCACGCCCGCGCCGCCGCTCGGCCCGATCACCAGCACCCGGTCGCCGTCCGTCACGCGGGAGCCGTGGGCCTGGAAGAAGGCCAGCACGCCGATCAGGTCGTCCTGGGAGGAGACCAGCGCCGTGCCGGTCTGGGCCGCGACCGCCGCCCACACCCGCAGGTCGCTCACCATGCCGCCGGTGTGCGAGAGCGCCGCCCGCTGTCCCTGCGAGCTGCGCCCGCCGACCAGCAGCGCCACCGGCAGCCCCGTCGCGCGCAGCGCCTCGTGCAGCTCCCGGCCGCCGCGCGGGTCCTCCAGGTAGAGCCCGACGGCCCGCGTCTCGGGGTCGCGGGCCAGCCAGGACAGCAGCTCGGCGGGGGTCACGTCGGCCGCGTTCCCCACGGTGACGACCCGGCTGAACGCCAGCCCGCGCCGCTCCCCGACCTTGATCACCTCGCCCGCGAGGCCGCCGCTCTGCGAGATCAGCGCGACCCTCCCCGCCGGTCCGACGCCGCCGCCGACGAACGTCTGCCGGCCGCGCGGGCAGTACACGCCCATGCAGTTGGGGCCGAGCAGCCGGGTGCCCGCCGCGCGGGCGGCCGCGGCCAGGTCGCGTTCCAGGTCCGCGCGTCCGGCCTCGCCGAACCCGCCGCTCATCACCTGCACGTACGGAATGCCCGACGCCTGCCGCACGACCTCGGCGCACCGCTCGGCGGGCACCGCCACCAGCGCGTAGTCCACGTCGGCGGCGGCCAGCGACGACACCGCGGGCACCCCCGCCACCTCGGCGGCCGACGGGTGCACGGCCACCAGCGGCACCCCGGCCGCCCGGTAGAAGTCGAGGAACATGTTCCCGAAGTTCGGCCTGCTCGCCGAGGCGCCGACGACGGCCACCGCGCGGGGCTCGAAGAGCGGCAGGAAGTCCGCGGGCTCGCGGGCGGCGGGCTGGCGCGGCCGGCCGGGCAGGTAGCGCGCGTCCACGGCGGTCACGCCGGAAGGGGTGGCGATGACCGGGTTCAGCTCGAACTCGCCCAGTTCCAGCCGTTCCCACAGTCCGCCGGGGCCGCCGACCGTCATGAGCAGCTTGATCACGGCGTCCACGTCCACGGGCGGGTGGCCGCGGTGGCCGCGCAGGAGGGCCGCGCCGCGCAGTTCGTCCAGCATGAGCCGCGCGTCCGGCTCGGAGATCGGGCAGAGGCGCAGCGCCGTGTCGCGCATCGCCTCCGTCCAGACGCCGCCCAGCCCGGCCAGCAGCACCGGGCCGAACCCAGGGTCGCCGACCAGCCCGACGATCAGCTCCACCCCGGCGGGCGCCTGCTCCTCGACCAGGAACCCCTCCACGTCGAGCCGGGAGCGCATCTCCGCGGCCGCCGCGGCGAGGCCGTCCGCCCGCAGTCCGAGCCGTACGGCCCCCGCCTCCGACTTGTGCACCAGCCCCGGGCCGAACGCCTTCAGCACCAGAGGCTCGGCCAGCTCCCCGGCCGCCGCGAAGTCCAGGTCACGCACCACCACCCCACGCGGCACCGGCACCCCGGCCGCCGCGACCAGCCCCTTGACCTCGTGCTCGCGGGGGACGCGGGGGGCGTCCCGGGTGTCGTGCTCATGAGGGTCGCGGGGGATGTCCCGGGTTTCGCGGTCGTGAGGGTCGCGGGGGATGTTCCGGCTCCCGTGGTCCTGGGCGCTCACCCGAGCAGGTGCCCGTGCTGCTCGCGGATCCGGCGGCGCAGCAGCTTGCCGGGGCCGCCGGAGGCGTCCTGCGAGTGCGGCAGCTCGCCGGTCACCACGATGTGGTCGGGCCGCTGGTGCGGGGGCAGCGTGTCGGCCAGGGCGAGCGACAGCTTGGCGGCGTCCAGCGACTGCCCGGCGCGCGGCACGACCGCCAGCAGCACCCGCTGCTCGTCCGCCCCCTCGGGGACGCCCACCGCGCCCGCCTCCGCCACGCCGTCCAGCGCCGAGACGGCCTCCTCGATCGTGGCGGGCTGCGTCCACTGGCCGTGCTTGAGTATGGAGTCCTCGCGGCGGCCGAGGACGCGCAGCACGCCGTCGGCCGACAACGTGCCGAGGTCGCCGCCCACGTACCACTCGCCGCGCAGGACGCCGTGGTCGTCCGTCCCGTCGTAGCCCGCCATGCGGTGCGGCCCGGCCAGGTTGATCTCGCCGACCTCGCCGGTCACCGCGGCGCCGGACGGGCCGGTGATCCGTACGGCGTTGCCCGTGCGCGCCCGCCCGGACGACCCGAGCGGTGTCGAGCCGTCGTCCACGCGGCCCATGCACGTGTACGGCGCCTCGGTCTGCCCGTAGTAGGAGTAGACCCCGGCCCCGGGCAGCCTGGCCTTGATCCGGTCGAGCATGGTCGCGGTGAGCGGCTCGCCGCCCAGCATGATCACCTGGATCGACGACAGGTCCACCCCCTCGTGCTCGGACGTCCCCAGCAGCGCCGCGTAGAACGACGGGATCTGCGACACGTGGGTGACCCGTTCGCGCGGCACCACGCGCAGGAAGTTCGCCGGCCCCCAGTCCTGCTCCAGCACCAGGCGCATGCCCGCGTACAGGGCGGGACCGACGATGGCGGGGAAGCCGATGCCCCAGATGATCGCGCCGGTGCCGAACACCGAGTCGGGGCCGCGCGGCACGTCCAGCCAGATCTGGGCGGTCGCCAGGGAGGAGGCGTGGGTGTGCACGACGGCCTTCGGCAGGCCGGTCGTGCCGGAGGTGTAGTAGAGGGCCAGCGGGTCGTCGTGGAAGCCGCCCGGCGGCGGTTCCTCCTCCAGGCCGCCGGTCAGCTCACCGGCGTCGATCCAGGTGGTGACCTGTGGGAGGGCGTCCTTGATGCCGTCGACCAGGTCGGCGACCGTGGAGTCGTACACGAAGGCCGTGCAGCCGGAGGCGGCCACCACCGCCCGCAGCGTCTCGGCCGGCCAGTACGGGTTGAGCGCCGCCGTGACCGCGCCGATCTTGGCCTGGGCCAGGTAGACCTCGGCGACCAGCAGCGTCTCGTTGAGCAGCGCCGCCACCCGCTGCCCGGCGGTGATCCCGGCCGCCAGCAGCGCGTTCGCCCGGCGGTTGACGGCCCGGTTCAGCTCGTCGTAGGTGAAGCTCCGCTCGCCGCAGTACGTCAGCGCCACCCGGTCGGGCGTGCGCAGCGCTCCCGCGGTCAGGATCGCGTGGCCGTAGTTGCCGTAGGGTGATCGCGCCATGGGGGTGCCTCCAGGTCAGAGGGGCGAGTAGAGCACGAACGTGTTTCCTGAGGGGTCGCGCAGCACGGCCCGCCTCTCGTGCGGCCCGTCCTCGGGCGCGCGCACCACCTCGGCCCCGCGCGCCGCCATCTCGCGCACCGTGACCGCGACGTCGTCCACCTTGTACGACGGCGCCGCCGACGCGGTGACGTGCTCGGCCGGACCGGCCAGCGCCACGGTGACGCCGCCGCCGTCCAGCGCGGCGAACCGGTCGCCGTCCCTGAACTTCACCGGCAGGCCGTAGAAGGCGATCGCCTCGTCCAGATCGGCTACGGGGATGAGCACGTTGCCGAGCTTCACATGGGCCTCCAATGCGGCAGATCGTCCACGAACGTCACCCGCACCGGCATCCCGACGCGGACCTCCTCCGGCGCGCACCCCACGACGTGCCCGAACGCGCGCACACCCTCGTCCAGGTCCACCCACGCCGGCACGTACGGCTCCCGCCCCCGGTAGCCGGGCGCGAACGACCGGTGCACGACGGTGAACGTGTGGACCGTCCCCGTGCCCCTGGCGGGCTCGGCGGCCAGCTCGCCGCCGCCGCACGACGGGCACGACGGCTCGGGCAGGCAGCCGCGGCGGCCGCAGGACACGCAGCGCCGGATCACCAGCTCGCCGCGCGCCCCTGCGGCGCCGGTGGGGGAGGTGTCGCCGCTCATCGCTGCCAAGCTAGCGCACGCTTGGTTACCGAACAAGAGCCCCTACCCCCACGAAACCGCCCCCACCCCGCCCACCCCCGCACCCGCCCCCACGCCCGCCCCCCGCGCTGCGCCCTCCTCGTGGCCCTGCTCCTACCGGCCTTCCTGCTCCTGACCGCCGGGCACCAGCCCGCCCTCCCCCGAGTGGGAGTCCGCCGGGGACGCGTCCTCCGTGGGGTGCGCGGTCGCCGCCGGCGTGGGATGTGCCACGGGCTGCCCGCCGGTCGGGGACGCGGTGCCGGTCGGGGTGGCCGGTCCGGAGCGGGTCGGCGGTGGGGCGGTGCAGGCGGGGCCGTCCACCGCGACCTCGCTGACCTGCGGCCCGTTGACCGCCGCCGGCTCGGTCATGACGACGATCCCGAGGTAGGCCCGCACCCCGCAGTCCACGCTCCCGGGATCGTGCCGGACCCCGCTGGTGTAGGCGGTGCTGCCGCGCAACGTGAGGGTCTCCCGCCGCACGGTGGTGACCGGCCCGTCGCCGAGCCGCCGCGTGTACGTGATCCGCAGCCGCACCGGCCCCGTGCCGTCCGCGGACACCCTGATCGCGCCCGCCGAACCGCTCCACCGCGCGATGCTCGCCTCCCGTACGGCGGGCGGCGGCAGGGCGGTCCCGCTCTGCGCCCGCGTCGGCACCGTCGGGGGCGCTGTCGGGGGCGCTGTCGGCGGTGCGGCACTCGTGGGCGCGGGCGGGCCGGTCGAGGCGTGCGGCCCGCCGGTGGGCGCGGGCGGGGACGCGCTGCCGCGGGCCGTGGCGGGCGTGCTCCTGCGGGGCGTCGGCGTGTGGGCGTCGACCGGCGCCGGGTTCAGCTCGCCCGGCGGCTTCGGCTGCGGCATCAGGATCGTGCCCGCCCCCGGCGACAGCCGTCCGCCGGAGATCACGAGGGCGATCGCCACGGCGACCACCGTCGCGCCCGCCACCCACAGGTGCGGCGGCAGCGCGGGCAGCCGGACCGCCCGCCCGCGGATCCCGGCGCGCGGCCGGCCCGGGGCGCGGGCGTCCTGCTCGGTCCTGGCCGCCAGCGGGAAGCGCAGGGCCAGCAGCGTGGCCAGCTCTGCGAGCCGGCGGCGGCCGCGCTGCTCCCAGTCGGGCCCGTATCCTGCGACGGCATCCTCCTCCAGCTCGGCCGCGAACTGCCGGGCCGAGGCGTACCGGGCCGCCGGGTCCTTCGCCAGCCCGCGCCTGAGCAGGTCGCGCAGGGCGTCCGGGACCACCTCCAGCGGCACCGGCGCCGCCAGGTGCAGCTCGCGCAGGGCCGCGACGTCCTGCTCGCCGTCCCCGCCGTCCCCGCCCTCCTTGTACGCCCGGTAGGGCGGTCGCCCCCTGACCGCCTCGAACAGCACGCAGGCCGCCGCGTACAGGTCGGCCGGGGGCCCGGCCCGTCCCTGCGTCCACAACTCCGGCGACATGTACGCCGGGCTCCCCGCCGGCACCCCCGGCTCCTCGGCGTGCACGACCACCCCGAAGTCGGCCAGCTTGCTCGTGCCGTCCGCCTGGACCAGGACGTTCTCCGGCTTGACGTCCCGGTGCGGCACGCCCTTCTCGTGCGCGGCGGCCAGGGCGGTGAGGATGCCCTTGAGCAGCACCAGCGCCGCCTCCGGGGCCGTCCGGCCGTGCTCGGTCAGCAGTGTGCGCAGCGAGACGCCGTCCACCAGCTCCATGACGACGGCGGCCCGGTCCGGGGTCTCGACGTACTCGTAGAGGCGGACCACGTTGGGGTCGTCGAGCTCGACGAGCTGATGGGTGTCGGCCCTGAAGCGGTCCATGAACTCGGGGTCCCTGCGCAGAGTGGCGTTCAGGTACTTGATCGCGACGTAGGCGCCGGTGGACTGGTAGGTGGCGAGGAACACGCGGCCGGTGCGGCCCGCGCCGAGCTGGCGAACTTCACGGTAACCAGGGACCAAGTCCAACCCCCATCAGCCATGCCGTCGTGCATTCGACGGTCTCACCCGGGGTGTGGGTTGTCACGTCTGGAGAAATTTCGCCCTTTGTGATGAAAGGTGACCTCCGGTGAGGCCGTGGGGGCGGTGTTATGCTGTGGCGAACCCAAGCAAGCGCTCGGCTAAATGACGGAGGGTGCGGGTGGAGCGGTCGGCCGTGCTGGTGATGGAGATGCAGCGAGGGGTCGTCGGCGACCTCACGAAATTTCCGGATTTGGTGGCGGCCTGTGCCCGTCACGACGTCGTCCCCAACGCCGCCCGCGTCCTGCGCACGGCCCGAGCGGCCGGGCTTCCGGTGATCCACTGCACGGCCGCCTTCCGGCCGGACCGGGCGGGCTCGCACACCGGCAACTGCCCCTTCATCGTCTCCCTGCTCAAGGACCCCGCGCACATGCTGGAGGGCACGCCCGCCGTGGAGGTGCTGCCCGAGCTGCGCGAGGACGGCGACCTGGAGAGCCGGCGGCACCACGGGTTCTCGCCGTTCACCGGCACCTCGCTGGACATGACGCTGCGCTCCCTCGGCGTCTCGTCCGTGGTCGCGATGGGGGTCTCGCTCAACCTGGGCATCCCGGGGCTGGCTCTGGAGGCGGTCGACCTCGGCTACCGGGTGACGGTGGTGCGGGACGCGGTGGCCGGGATCCCCGAGGACTACGCCGAGGCCGTCCTGCGCAACACGATCGGCCTGCTGGCCACCCGCGTCGCCGCGGCGGACCTCGTCCGGGCGTGGACATGATGGACGGCCTGCGCCTCGACGGCCGCGTCGCCGTCGTCACCGGGGGAGCGGGCGCGATCGGCACGGCCGTCGCGACCGACCTCGCCGCGCTCGGCGCCCGCGTCACCGTCGCCGACGTGGACCTGCCGGGCGCCCGCCGGACGGCCGCGGCGCTGCCCGGGGCGCGGGCGCTGGCCGTGGATTTGGCCTCGCCCGCCTCCGTCGAGGCGTTCTGCGCCGAAGCCGGGCCCGTGGACGTGCTCGTGCACAACGCCGGGGTGTCGGTCGTGCAGCCGTTCACGGCGAGCGACCCGGCGGACTGGGACCTCATGTGGCAGGTCAACCTGCGCGGCCCGATGCTCATGACCAAACTGCTCCTGCCCGGCATGACGGCCAGGGGCTGGGGACGGCTGGTGTTCGTCTCCTCCGACGGCGCCAGGGCCGGGTCGGGCGGCGAGGGCGCGTACGCGGCCACCAAGGCGGGCCTGTTCGGCCTGGCCAAGACGCTCGCCCGGGAGGCCGCGAGGGGCGGGGTGACCTCGAACGTCGTCTGCCCCGGACCGACCGACACCCCGATGCTCCGGCGGATCTCCGAGGCCGAGCCGGGGCTCGTGGACAAGATCGCCAAGGGGATCCCGCTGCGCCGGCTGGGCACGCCCGCCGACGTCGCGGGGCTGATCGCCTACCTGTGCACCGACCGCGCCGCCTACATCACCGGCCAGACGCTGTCGGTGAGCGGCGGCGTGACCATGCAGTGACGCGCGCCGTGGGGTCACAGGGAGCGGTAGACGGCCTCGATCAGGCGCAGGCCGCGCAGGTTGCCGGTGAGGCTGTCGGCCATCCGGTTCATCACGTACCCGAAGGCGAGCCTGCGGTCGGGGTCGCCCATGCCGAGCGAGCCGCCCATCCCCGAGTGGCCGAACGCGGTCGCCGACGGCATCGGGAACGTGAACGACGGGCGCATGTAGCCGAGGCCGAACGCGGTGTCCATGAACAGCACGCGGTCGGGGCCGCTGACGCGGGGGCGCAGGGCGTCCTGGAGGGTCGCGGAGCTCAGCAGGTCGCCGCCGACGAGCGCGCGGTAGAACCCGGCCAGGCCCTTGGCGGTGGTGACGACCCCGGCGGCGGGCCATCCGGCGCGCAGGATCACCGGGTTGTTCGCGCCGCCTTCGAGCAGGCGAATGGCCGGGTTGCCGAGCGCCCGATTCATCAGGCTGCCGGGATCGAGCGCCGCCCGGCCCATCTCGCCCAGCAGATCCCGCCCCCCACCGGCGCCCGGCCCGGTCCCGCCGCCGGTGGGAGCGGAGGTCTCCGGGGCGGCCGCGGGGCTCTCGGAGGCGGGCGCGGGGGCGGGACGTGGGCGGCCGGGGGCCTTGAGGCGGGCGGCGCGGGGGATGACGTCGTCGGGCGCGCCGACCCACAGGTCCAGCCCCAGCGGCCCGGCGATCTCCGCCGCCACCAGCTCGCCCACCGACTTCCCGCTGACCCGCCGCACCACCTCCCCGACCAGGAAACCGTACGTCAGCGCGTGGTACCCGTGCGCCGTCCCCGGCTCCCACAGGGGCGTCTGACCGGCGAGCCGGGCCGCGATGGCCGGCAGGTCCTCGAACTCCGCCACCGGCACCGGCGTCTCGATCACCGGCAGCCCGCAGGAGTGCGTCAGCACGTGCTCGACCGTGACCGCCTCCTTGCCCCCGGCGGCGAACTCCGGCCACACGTCGGCGACCGGCGCCCGCACGTCCACCAGCCCCCGCTCGGCGAGCCGCAGCAGCACGGTGGCCGCCACCGCCTTCGTGCACGAGTACGCGAAGGCCGGGGTGTCCGCCTCCCAGGCGCGTCCCGTGTGCCGGTCGGCGACGCCGTCCCACAGGTCCACGACCAGCTCGCCGTCGAGGTGGACGGCCACCGCCGCGCCCAGCTCCTCGCCCTCGGCGAAGTTCCGCTCGAACGCCTCGCGCACGCGGGAGAACCGGGGATCGCAGTACATCAGACCTCCGCAGGAAAGGAAGCGCTTACTTGGTGCACGAGCCTAACAACTGGGGACGATTCGGCCCAGACGATCAGCGGGGCACCCTCAACCTGCTGACCCCCGCCGTCGTCCTGGAGGCCCTGCGCAGCGCCGTCACGGGCGAGGTGCTGAGCCTGGCCATGCCGATCAGGGGAGCCACCTCCTCGGCGGCCCCCACGACCGTCCCCCACCTGCGGGGCCGCCCGCTGCCGCAGCACTTCATGTCCGTGGACGGCGGCGACTACGCCGCGGGCGCCCGCCCGGTCGGCGACGGCCTGCGGGTGGCCGACGACGCCCTGCTGGTCAGCCACCACGGCACCACCACCCACATGGACGCGCTGTGCCACATGTGGACCGGCGACCGGCTCTACAACGGCCACCCGGCCGCCCGCGTCCGCTCCTACGGCGCCACCAGGTGCGGGATCGAGCACGTCGGCGGCGTGGTGGCCAGGGGCGTGCTGTTCGACGTGCCGCGGCGGCTCGGGCTGGACCACCTGCCGGCGGACTTCCGGATCCCGGCCGGGCTGCTCCAGGAGATCGCCACGCCGCGCCCCGGCGACGTCGCGGTGGTCCGTACGGGATGGCCGCTGGTGTGGCAGCGGTCGCGCGAGGAGTACTGGGCGGGGCAGCCGGGGCTGTCGGCCGAGGCCGGCGCCTGGCTGGCCGGCCACGACGTGTCGGCGGTGGCCTGCGACAACGCCGCCGTGGGCGGCCTGAACGAACACCAGCTCGCCGACGAGTGCGCCGCCGACGACCTGCACCTCATCCTGCTCCACCGGCACGGCGTGCACCTGGTCGAGATGTTGTGGCTGGAGGAGCTGGGCGCGGCCGGGCGGACGGAGTTCGTCTTCGTGGCCGCGCCGCTGCGCATCGAGGGAGGCACCGGCAGCCCGATCACCCCGCTCGCCGTCCTGTGAGCGCGCCGGGTCACCAGGTGACGGGCAGGCTCCTGACGCCGTACACCGAGGCGTCGTGCTTGACCGGCACCTCGGCCGCCGGCACGGCCAGCCGCAGGCCCGGGAAGCGCTCGAACAGCGCCCGGTAGCCGATCCGCAGCTCGATCCTGGCGAGCTGCTGGCCGAGACACTGGTGCACGCCGTGCCCGAAGGCCAGGTGGCGGCGCGCCTCCGGACGGTCCGGGAGCAGCCGGTCGGGGTCGGCGTACACGGCGGGGTCGCGGTTGATCACGGGCAGGGACAGGGCCACGGTCTCACCCGCCCTGACCGTCACGCCGGCCACCTCCACGTCCTCCAGCGCGGCCCTGGACGGCGCGCCGAGATGCAGGATCGACAACCAGCGCAGCAGCTCCTCGACCGCGCCGTCCTCGTCCGGGCGCCCGTGCTCCAGCAGCGCGAACACGCCCAGCGCCAGCATGTTCGCCGTGGTCTCGTGGCCCGCCACCAGCAGGATCACCGCGAGTCCGGCGAGCTCGTCGTCGTCGAGCTCGCCGGTCAGGTCGCTGATCAGGCCGTCGTCCGGCGCCACGCGCCTGCGGCGGGCCAGGTCGCGCAGGTAGCCGGTCAGCTCGGCGAGCGCCCCCGCGCCGTCCGCGCCGAAGGTGACGAGCCGGCCGCTGAGCTCCTGGAACCAGTCGTGATCGGCGTACGGGACGCCGAGCAGCTCGCAGATGACCAGCGACGGGATCGGCAGCGCGTACGCCGTCACGAGGTCGGCCGGCGGCCCGGCGGCGGCCATGGCGTCGAGGTGGTCGGCGGCGATGCCCTCGATCCGCGGTTCGAGCAGGCGCATCCTGCGCAGCGTGAACCGGCCGGTGAGCAGCCGGCGGTAGCGGGTGTGCTCCGGCGGGTCCATGGCCGCGAAGAAGCCCGGCGGCGCGGGGGCGCCGAGCCCGGCGGGGCCCCCGGGCGAGGCCCGGTGCTTGAGCTCCTGCCGGGCGCTGAACCGGGGATCGCCCAGCACCGCGCGGGCGGCCTCGGCGGTGGTGGCCAGCCAGCCGAGATGGCCGTCGGCGAACTCCAGACGGCTCATCGCCGGAAGGCCCGCCAGCCCGGCCGGGGGATCGAAGGGGCATTCCGCAGGACGTTCGATGGGAAGACGCATAATCATGAGAGTAGACTCTCAATTGAGAGCTGTATAGCAATTCCGGTGCAGCCCGGCCCCGCACCTGGAGGCCGGGCTCGGGGTCAGGCGCCCGGGTAGTTGCCGCCGCCGTACGCGGCGTCGAGGGCGTCGTAGTCGGGGGTGAAGCCCTGCTTGGGGATGGCGTCGGCGAACACCACCTCGCGCGGCCTCTTGTACGCCGCCAGCTCACCCCGGACGTGCGCGACCAGGTCGTCCTGCGAGGCGGCGGCGTCCGGCTTCAGCACGACCACGGCCTTGACCGCCTGGTGCCAGCGCGGGTCGGGCACGCCGATCACCGCGGCGTCGGCGACGGCCGGGTGGGTCCTGAGCGCGCGCTCGACCTCGGCCGGGTAGATGTTCTCGGCGCCCGACTTGATCATGCGGAGCCGGGGGCCGATGAAGGTGATGGTGCCGTCGGGTTCGCGGCGGCCGAGGTCGCCGGTGTGATGCCAGCCGTACCGCGACTTCTCTGCGTTTAAGTCGGGTCGGGCGAAATATCCGGAAAAGAGGGTCTTGCCCCTCGCGCAGATCTCGCCCACCTCGCCCGCCGGCACCTCCACGCCCTCCGGATCCAGGATGCGCACCTGGACCAGCGGCGACGGCCGTCCCGCGAACCCCGCGCCGCCCTCGGCCAGCCCGAGGAAGGTGAGCATGCCGCCCACCTCCGTCTGCCCGTACCCGCCCATCTTCGAGCGGCACCAGGGCGAGTCGTCCACGGTGATCATGTCGTCCCACTCGGCGGAGTGGGCGACGAAGCGCAGCGAGGACAGGTCGTACTTGCCGCCCGCGTTCGCCGCCGCGACCGCGTCGATCATCGGCCCGAACAGGAACGCCTGCGTCACCCGCTCGGCGTCGACCAGCCGGCAGACCTCCTCGGCGTCGAAGGCGGGCGTGAACACGTTCGTGCCGCCGATCTGGAGGGTGGCCAGGCAGAACATCATCGTCCCGACGTGGAAGAGCGGCCCGTCGTTGAGGAAGGTGAACCCCGGCTCCATCTGCCGCACGACGAGCAGCGTGGCGCTGTGGGCCACCAGGGCGGCGCTGCTGAGCAGGGCGGCGGCCGGCCGTCCCCCGAAGGCGGCGGTGTACAGGGCGAGCACCGGCTCGACGTCGTCCACCTGCGGGAACTCGCGCGGCGAGCCCCCGGCGACCAGCTCCTCGTACGCCTCGCCCGCGCGCACCCACGTCGCCTCGTCCGCGAGCTCGGCGGCGGTGTCGGAGTGCTCCCAGACGACGACCCGCGGCGCCAGGTCGGCCAGGACGAACCGCAGCTCGTCCCCGGACTGCCGCCAGTTGGCCGGGCAGAGCACCGCGCCCAGGCGGGAGCAGGCCAGCAGCAGCTCCAGCACGGCGTGCGCGTTCTGGCCGAGCCACATCACCCGGTCACCGGCGGCCACGCCGCGCCGGGCCAGGGCGTCGGCCAGCCGCGTCACGCGGGCGTCCAGCTCGGGGTAGGTGAGCCGCACGTCCCCGTCCACCACGGCGGTGACCCGGGGGCGGCTGCGGGCGTGGTCGGCCAGGACGTCGGACAGGGTGAGGCTGTGGATCATCGTCATCCTCCTGCGGGGGCGAAGGCCGGCATGACCTCGGCGGCGAAGAAGCGCATGACCCGCTTCATGTCCTCCAGCGGCATGGGCCTGGTGCTGCCGAAGTCGCACAGGAGGTTGCCGAAGCCGGCGTCCCTGAGCAGCGAGATCTGCTCGATCACCCGGGCGGGATCGCCGATGACCTCAAGCTGCTCCCAGCGGAAGTCCGGCGAGACCGAGCCGCCCTTGAGGTAGCGGTCCTGGTAGTACTCGAAGCCCTCGGCGGCCTTGCCGGTCCTCGGGTCGATGGGCGCGCTGCGCTCGTTGAAGATGCGCGAGCGGTCGAAGGACGCCTCGAACCTGGCCTGGTCCTCGCGGGCCCGCTCCAGCGTGGGGGCGACATAGACGCTGCGGGCCACCACCAGGTCGGCGCCCGCCGGGTGGCCGGCCCGCGCGGCCGTCTCCCGCCAGGTCTCGGCCGCCTTGACGACCTTGCGGAACGTCGCCGCGGGGTCGGCCAGGACGGGCAGGCCGCGCTCGGCGTACATGGTGACGGTCTCGGGGGAGACCGCGGCCACGTGCAGCGGCGGGTGCGGCGACTGCAGCGGACGCGGCACGAGCGAGACCTCGGCGCCGGTCCGGTAGAACTTCCCCTCGTGCCGGTACGACTCCCGCGTCCACAGCCCGAGGATCACCTCCAGCGCCTCGTTGAACCGGTCGCGCGCCTCGGCCAGGTCGATCCCGAAGCCCTCGAACTCGGAGCTCTGGTACCCCCGCCCGATCCCCAGGTCGAGCCGCCCGCCGGAGAGCACGTCCACCTGCGCGGCCTCCTCGGCCACGTGGACGGGGTTGTGCAGCGGCAGCACCACGATGCCGGTGCCGAGCCGGAGCCGGGAGGTGCGGGCGGCGGCGTGGGCGAGCATGGTGAACAGGTTGGGGGCCACGCCGTAGTCGCGGAAGTGGTGCTCGGCCAGCCGCACCCCGTCGAAGCCCAGCTCCTCGGCCAGCTCGATGAGCTCCAGATGGTAGTCGTAGACGTCCTTGAAGCTCTGGCCGTCGAAGCGGTGGAAGAGGTGGAAGGTCGAGAACTTCATGCGGCGGCCTCTCCGTATGTAAACCAAGCGCTCGCTTGGGAGCGTATCACGCCGGCTGCCGCTCCAGGGTCATCTCCGGGGCCGCCTCGCGCGGCCGCAGCACCGGGGCGAGCAGCGTGAGCGCCACCAGGATCCCCGTGATCAGCGCGAACGCCGCCGGGTACGACACGCCGTCGGCCACCCATCCCGTCACCGCCGGCGCGGTCAGCCCCGACAGGTACGTGATCGTCGCGACCCCGGCGACCCCTTCGCCCGGCGTGGGCCCCGCGTTCCCCGCCGCCGCGAACACCAGTGGCACGATGACCGCGACCCCCAGCCCGACCAGTGCGAACCCGACGATCCCCAGCGCGGGCGTGCGGGCCAGGACCACCAGCACGCCGCCCGCGACCGCGACGATCCCGCCCGTCCGGACCGCCCGCACCGGGCCGGTCAGGCGCACCACGCGGTCGCCCAGCAGCCGGGCGCCGGCCATGCAGAGCATGAAGATCGTGTAACCCGCGGCGGCCACGCCGGGCCCGGCGTCGGCGACGTTGGTGAGGTAGACCGCGGCCCAGTTGGAGCTGGCGCCCTCGGCGAAGGTGCCGCAGAAGCCGACCACGCCGATGGCCGCGATGGCCCGCGAGGGCAGGGCGAACCGGCGCGGCGCGGGCCCGGCCGCGGCCCGCGGCCCGTCGGGCAGCAGTCCGCGCCCGGCGATCCCGCCCGCGACCACCAGGACGGCGGCGACGACCCCCAGGTGCAGGCGGGCGTCGACGCCGGCGTGCGCGGCCAGGGTGCCGAGGCCGCCCGCCGCCAGGCTGCCGACGGCCCACATGCCGTGCAGGCCGGAGATGACCGGCTTCTTCAGGTGCCGTTCGAGCGTGACGCCGTGGGCGTTCATGACGACGTCGCACATGCCCGCCGACGAGCCGTACAGCAGGAAGATGACGAACAGCCAGACGGGGGCGGGGGCGAAGGCGGGCAGGGCCAGGCCGCCGCACCACAGCGCGAGCAGCGCGCGCGTGGTGGCGCGGCTGCCGAACCGGTGTGCCAGGCGACTGGCCAGCGGCATCGCCGCGAAGGCCCCGATCGAGGGACAGAGCAGCGCGAACCCGAGCATCGCCGCACTCAGGTGGACGTGCTCCTGAAGCCACGGGATGCGGGTGGCGAAACTGCCGGCGACGGCTCCGTGTGCGGCGAAGACGGCCGCGATGGCGCGATGAGGGCTCATGGCCACAGAAACTATCAGGCAACCTTCCTGATGAAAAGAGCTATCAGGTAGGCTTCCTGACTATTATGGGCGGCGTGAAGACCGCGACCCCGTCCATGGCCCGTGCGATCAACGACCGGCTCGCCCTCGACCTGCTGCTGGAGCACGGTCCACTGACCGCTCCGCAGCTTCGTGAGCTGACCGGCCTGTCCCGGCCCACCGTCTCCGACCTGATCGAACGGCTCAAGGGCGGCGGCCTCATCGAGGAGGCCGGCGAGCGCGGCGAGGACCGTCGCGGCCCCAACGCCCGCCTCTACGCGCTGGTCGCCGGCCGGGCCCACGTCGCCGGGGTCGACCTGCGCCGCACGGCGATCAAGGTCACGGTCGCCGACCTCACCGGCCACGTGGTCGGCTCGGCCGTCCGCGAGATCTCCGGCGACCTGGTCGCCCTCGTCGCGGCCACCGTCGCCGAGGCCGCCGGGGGCCGCGCGCTCGACAACGTGGTCATCGGCGCCCCCGGCCTGGTCAAACCCATGGACGGCGAGCTGGCGGTGGCCAACGACGTGCCCGGGTGGCGGCCCGGCCTGGTGGGCGCCGTGCGCGAGCGGCTGGGCGTGCCCGTCGTCCTGGAGAACGAGGTGAACCTGGCCGCGGTCGCCGAGCTGCGCACCGGCGCCGCCCAGGGCAGCGACGACTTCGTGCTGCTCTGGCTGGACGACGGCATCGGCGCCGCGGTCGTGCTCGGCGGGCGGGTGCGGCGCGGCGCGTCAGGGGGCGCGGGGGAGGTCGGCTTCCTCGACGTGGAGGGCACGCCGTTGTGCATCCTGCTCCAGAACACGACCCGGCCCGAGGAGCTGGCGCGCCGGGTGGCCAAGGGCGCCTTCGCCTTCGTCACCCTGCTCGACCCCGGCCTGGTGGTGCTCGGCGGGGCCACCGGCCAGGACGGCGGCGACGAGCTGGCCGGGCAGGTCGCCGCCCGGCTGGGCGAGCTGTCACCCGCGCCCACCGAGGTCAGGGCCACCCGGGTCGGGGGCAATGCGGTGCTGGAGGGCGCCGTGCTGACGGCCCTCGACACGGCGCGGGACAACGTCTGGTGACCCGCGCCGCGCCGGCAGGGCCGCCTCAGCCGGTCCGGCTCACTGGACGGCGGCGGGCTCGCGCAGCGGCAGGCGCACCTCGAACCAGGTCTCGCCCGGCACCGAGCGCACCTTGAGCTCGCCGCCGTGCCGCCCGGCCACGATGCGGTAGGAGATGTCCAGGCCGAGCCCGGTGCCCTCGCCCACGCTCTTGGTGGTGAAGAACGGCTCGAAGATCCGGTCCTTGATCGCCTCGGGCACGCCGGGGCCGGTGTCGCCGATCTCGACGATCGCCTCGTCCTCGTCGTGGGCGGTGCGGACGGTCAGCGTGCCCTCCTCGCCCATGGCGTCGAGCGCGTTGTGGATCAGATTCGTCCACACCTGGTTCAGCTCGCCCGCGTAGCAGGGGATGAGCGGCAGCGTGCGGTCGTAGTCGGTGACCACGCTGACGCCCGGCGGGGTCTTGCCGCGGAAGATGGCGATCGTGCTGTCGAGCAGGTCGTGCACGTCGATCATCTGGAACGGCGCCCGGTCCATCTGCGAGTACTGCTTGGCCGAGCGGATCAGCGAGGTGATGCGCTCGGTGGCCTCGGTGACCTCGTTCAGCATCTGGGAGATCTCGACGGCCTCGGCCAGCCAGTGGAGGGCGGCCGGAGTGTGCTCCTCGCCCACCTTGCCGCGGATCTTCTGCAGGTACTCGGCGGTGAAACCGGCGTTGACCAGCGCGGGAGCCAGTTCCCACGCGTCCTCGACGCCGACGTCCTCCAGCGCCTCGCCCAGCTCGTCCTCGGCGTCGGAGATCTCCAGCGGGGAGCGCTGCGGCTGGTTGCCCAGGTTGCTCGTGCACGCCTCCTGGGCCTCGATCAGCGTGCGCAGCTTCTCCGGCGGGATGCCGGCCTCGGCGAGCTGGGCGAGCTGGATGCGGGACGCCTTGATCAGCGAACGCAGCTCGCTCACCGCGCGCACGGCCGCCGCCGCCGGGTTGTTCAACTCGTGCGTGAGCCCGGCCGTGATCGTGCCGAGCGCGGTCAGCCGCTGCCGCCGGTCGATGATCTCCCGCTGCATGCGGCCGCCCGACATCATGCCGTCGAGCAGGTGCATCGCCATCGGGAACCACTCGGCCACGATGTAGGCGAACTTCTTGGCGGGCAGCAGGAAGATCCGCGAGGGCGCGGTCGCGCGCAGCGTGTGCTGGTAGGTCTCCGGCGCCCGGTCGCCCAGGTACGCCGAGGTCGCGCCGCCGTACACGCCGGGCTGGGAGGCGCGCGGCATGGCGACGGTGCCGGCGCTGACCGTCTCGTTGATCATCTGCACCTCGCCCTCCAGCAGCACGGCGAAGCACTCGGCCGGCTCTCCCTGCCGGACGATGTCCTCGTCCTGGGCGAACGAGCGCACCCGGCCGCTGGCGGCCAGCTTGCCGAGCTGCTCGTCGGTCAGCCGCTCGAACAGGAAGAGCTTGCGCAGTTCGTCGATGTCGACGGTGTCGGTCATTGCTTCTCCAGATAACGATGCACCAGCGCGACGGCCATCGCGCCCTCACCGACGGCGGAGGCCACCCTCTTGATCGACTCGGCCCGCACGTCCCCCGCGGCGAACACGCCCGGCACGTTGGTCTCCAGGTAGTAGGGCTCGCGGCGCAGCGCCCAGTTGCGCGGCCGCCTGCCGCCCTGCACCAGGTCGGGCCCGGTCAGCACGAACCCCTTGGCGTCCCGCTCGATCGTCTCGCCCAGCCACGACGTGTACGGCTCGGCACCGATGAACACGAACAGGTACTGGGCGTCGACCGTGCGCTCCTCGCCCTTGGTCGACAGCGTGAGCCGTTCGAGGTGGTCGTCACCGGCGCCGGCGACGACCTCGGTCAGGAGGCTGACCTCGATGTTGTCGATCGCGTTGATCTGCTCGATGAGGTAGTGGGACATGGACTTCTCCAAACCATCACTCCTCACCAACAAATGGACCTTGCGCGCGAATCCCGCCAGGTAGACGGCCGCCTGCCCGGCCGAGTTGGCCGCGCCGACGATGTAGACCTCGTTGTCCTTGCACGCCGGCGCCTCGGTCAGCGCGGCGCCGTAGAAGACGCCCCTGCCGACGAACTCGTCCAGGCCGGGCGCCTCCAGCCGCCGGTAGGTGACGCCGGTGGCCAGGATGACCGCGTGGGCGGCGATCTCCCCGCCGTCCTTGAAGCCGATCACCCGGGCCTGCCCGCGCGGCTCCAGATGGGTGACCTTGCGCGCGCTCAGCAGCTCGGCCCCGAACTTCAGCGCCTGGCGGCGCGCCCGGTCGGCGAGCTGCTGCCCGGACACGCCGTCGGGGAAGCCCAGGTAGTTCTCGATCCTGGAGCTCTGGCCCGCCTGGCCGCCCGAGGCGTGCGCCTCGACCAGCACCGTGTTCAGGCCCTCCGACGCGCCGTAGACCGCCGCGCCGAGGCCCGCGGGCCCGCCGCCGACCACGATCAGGTCGTAGAAGTCGGTGGCCGGCGTGGTGGACAGCCCGACCGCGGTGGCCAGCGTGGCCTGGTCGGGGGACTCCAGCGTGGTGCCGTCCTCGGTGACCACCAGCGGCAGGTGACAACCCTCGCCCGCCGCCTTGACGAGCTGCGCGCCCTCGGGGTCCTCGGCCAGCATCCACTGGTAGGGCACGTGGTTGCGGGCCAGGAAGTCCCGCACCTGGTACGAGCGCGCCGACCAGCGGTCGCCCACCACGCGCAGCTCGGGACGCGCCGTCCGGTCGGTCCGCATCCAGGCGTCGAGCTGGCCGTCGATCACCGGGTAGAACTTCTCCTCCGGCGGGTCCCACGGCTTGAGCAGGTAATGGTCGAGGTCGACCACGTTGATCGCCTGGATCGCGGCGTCGGTGTCGGCATAGGCGGTCAGCAACACCCGGCGCGCGTACGGGTACATGTCCATGGCGGCTTCCAGGAACTGCACGCCGTTCATCTGCGGCATCCGGTAGTCGGCCAGGATCGCCGCCACCTCGTCGCCGCGCAGCCGCATCTCCTTGACCGCCTCGATGCCGTCGTGGGCCGCCTCGGCGCGGACAATCCTGTACTCATGGCCGTACCGGCGCCTGAGGTCACGAGCCACCGCCCGCGACACCCCCGGGTCGTCGTCGACCGTCACGATGACCGGCTTGTCCATTCCCCTACCTTCTCCCCAATGGTCCCTAAGGGAAGGATGTCATGCACGCGTGGGTTGGTGAGCACTCGCTCATATCATGGGCGGATGAGCACCCGTGAGCGCATCCTCGACGCCGCCGAGCAGGCCATTCGGGAGTTCGGCATCTCGGGCGCGACCACGCGGCGCATCGCCCAGGCGGCCGGCTGCTCCGAGGCGCTGCTCTACAAGCACTTCGCCGGCAAGGAGCAGATCTTCCTCGCGGTCCTGCTCGAACGGCTGCCCGCGCTCGCCCCCGCGCTGGCCCGGCTGCGGATGAGCACGGGCGAGGGCGACCTGGCCGACAACCTCACCCGCTTCACGCTGGCGGCGCTGGAGTTCTACACCGAGGCCGCCACCATCGCCTCCGGCATGCTGGCCGACCCCTCGCTGCTGGCCCGGTTCAAGCACATGCTGGCCACCACGAACACGGGCCCCCACCTGCCGATCAGGGCGCTGGCCGAGATCCTCGACGCCGAGCGGGCCGCGGGCCGCGCCGACCCCGGCCTCGACCCCGGCGCGGCGGCCGCCCTGCTGATGGGCGCCTGCTTCCACCGGGCCAACCTGTCCTACTTCGTCGACCCGGCCGACAAGGACGAGGAGTGGGCGGCCGGCGTCGTCGCCGAGTTGCTCAGGCGATGACCCGGCTGGCGCCGCCGTCGACCAGCATCGAGACGCCGTTCACGTACGAGGCCCGCTCGCTGGCCAGGAACGCGATCACGTCCCCCACCTCCTCGGCCTGACCGACCCGCCCGACCGGCACGGCCCGGCCGCGCTCCTCGACCACGTCGTCGCCGCCCGACATGCCGCGCAGCCGTTCGGTGTCGATCGCCCCCGGCAGCACGTTGTTGACCAGCACGCCGTCGCCGCCCACCTCACGGGCCAGCGTGCGCACGAGCCCGGCGACCGCCGGGCGCAGGGCGTTGGACAGCGCCAGCCCGTCGATCGCCTCGCGGACGGACGAGCTGGTGACGGTGACGATCCGGCCCCACCCCCGCGACCGCATCTCCGGCAGCACCGCCTGGATCAGCCGGACGGTGCCGAGCAGGTTGCGCTGCACCGCGACGTCCCAGTCCTTGAGGCCGACCTCGTCGGAGCGGCCGGTGGGCGGGCCGCCCGCGTTGGCCACCAGGATGTCGACCGGGCCGAGCACGTCGCGCGTCTCGTCGGCCAGCCGCTGAGCCGCCGCCGGGTCCTCCACGTCGGCCAGCACGGCGTGCACCACGTGGCCGAACTGCTGCAGCTCCACCACCGCGTCCGCGAGCCGTTCCGGGTTGCGCGAGCTGACGCACACGTCGCAGCCCTCGCGCGCGAGGCTCTTGGCGGCGGCCAGGCCGATGCCCGCGCTGCCGCCGGTGACCAGGGCGACCTTGCCCGAGATGCCGAGATCCATAAGCCGACTATAGTGACGGGCCGATCAGTCCGGCCGCACCCGGGTCAGCTTGTCCGGGTTGAGCACGCCGTAAAGCCCCTGGATACGGCCATCGCGCACGTCGAGGACGATGAGCTGGTCGCTTCCTGCCACGTGCGTCCACAGGGCGGGGCGGCCGTTGGCCTCGACGAGGCGCGCCCGGCTGAAGTCGTAGCGGGCCAGCAGGCCGCCGATGAAGCCGCTGACCTTGCGCCGGCCCAGGATCGGGCGCAGGGCGGCCCGGACCTTGCCGCCGCCGTCGTTCCACATGACGACGTCCTCGTGCAGCAGCTCGGTCAGCGCGTCGAGGTCGCCGCCGCCGGCCGCCTCCATGAACTTCGTCAGCAGCCTGGCGTGGTCCTCGTTCGTCGGCGTGAACCGGTCGCGGCCCTGCGACACCCGGACCGCAGCGCGGTGGTGCATCTGCCGGGCGTTGGCCACCGACGAGCCGACGATCTCGGCGATCTCGTCGTACGGCAGCTCGAACGCCTCCCGCAGCACGAACACCGCCCGCTCCGGCGGCGACAGCTTCTCCATCAGGTGCAGGGTCGCGAAGGAGACGGTGTCGCGCAGCTCGGCCGTGTCCAGCGGCCCGGCCTCGCCCGTCGCGACCGGCTCGGGCAGCCACGGCCCGGTGTACGCCTCGCGCCGCACCCGGGCCGAGCGCAGCTGGTCGAGGGCCAGCCGTGAGACCACGGTCAGCAGGAACGCGCGGGGCTCCCTGATCTGGCTCCGGTCGGTGCCCTCCCACCGCAGCCAGGCCTCCTGCACGACGTCCTCGGCGTCCCACATGCTGCCGAGCAGGCGGTAGGCCAGGCCCAGCAACATGGGGCGGTATTCCTCGAAGTCCACGTCCGGCATCATGCCCTGTCGCCCGGCCGGGCGGCCCGGCGGGGCTCGGCAGGGCGGTTCGGGGGCGACCACGGTGGGGCGGCTCTGTGGGTGGCCAAGGCGGGCCGGGCGTGATGGGCTGGGTGTGTGGCAAGAAATCTGATCCTGTCAGGAGGGCTCTTCCACGACTTCGCCGCCACGTCGGCCGCGCTCGCCGACGTGCTGGGCGAGGTGGGCGTCGAGTCCGAGATCACCGAGGACATCGCGGGCGCGCTGAGCGAGCCGCCGGAGGTGCAGCTCATCACGGTCAACGCGCTGCGCTGGCAGATGGGCCAGGACCGCTTCGCCGACCTGCGCGGCGAATGGCGCTTCACGCTGCCCGCCCAGGCCCGCACCACGCTCCTGGACCACCTCGACCGGGGCGGCGGCCTGCTGTGCATGCACACGGCCGCGGTCTGCTTCGACGACTGGCAGGGCTGGCCGCGGGTGCTCGGCGGCAGCTGGAACTGGCCCAAGTCCCACCACCCGCCCCTGGGCTGGACCGGCGTGCGGGTGCACGGCGCCGCCCACCCCATCGTGGCGGGCCTGCGCGACTTCGACCTGGTCGACGAGGTCTACAGCGACCTCGACGTGCTGCCGGACGTGCGCCCCCTGGCCTCCGCGCACGGCCAGCCGCTGGTGTGGGCGCGTCCGGTGCGCCGCGGCCGGGTGGTCTACGACGCGCTGGGGCACGACACCAGGTCCTACGACAACGAGATCCACCGGGCCCTGCTCCAGCGGGCCGCGTCGTGGCTGCTGAAACGGCCGGTGGGCGACACCGGCTGACACGTCCGGTTCGGACAAGACCCGAGCTCGCGCGGCGGGCACGATGGCCGTATGAACGTCAATCTCTCGGCGGTCGCCGGGTTCCTGGCCACGCACGCGCGGGTCCTGGACCGGCGCCGCTTCCACTTGCTCATGGAGGAGACCGGCCCGGCCTCCGTGCTCGGCGCCCTCGACGCCTACCGCAACCCCGACGGCGGCTACGGCTGGGGCCTGGAGCCCGACCTGCGCTCGCCGGAGAGCCAGCCGGGCGCGGCGCTGCACGCCTTCGAGGTGTTCGAGGAGATCGGCCCCGACACCGCGCCGCAGGCCGTCGCGCTGTGCGACTGGCTGGAGTCGGTGACGATGCCCGACGGCGGGCTGCCGTTCGCGCTGCCGCTCACCCTGACCGACGGCACCGCGCCCTGGTGGGCGGGCGCGGACACGAGCACCTCGTCGTTGCAGATCACGGCCGTCTCCGCGGCGGCGGCCCACGGCGTGGCCGCCCACGACCCGGCCGTGGCCGCGCACCCGTGGCTGGAGCGGGCCACCCGCTACTGCCTCGACGCGATCCAGGCGCTGGACGAACGGCCGCACGCCTACGTGCTCTCCTTCGCCGTGCGCTTCCTGGACGCCGTCCACGGGACGCGGCCCGAGGCGGCCGGGCTGCTCAAGCGGCTGGCCGCGCACATCCCCGAGGACGGGCGGGTGCCCGTGGAGGGCGGCACCGCGGAGGAGCGGCTGCACCCCCTCGACTTCGCCCCCTACCCCGGGCGGCCGGCGCGCGAGCTGTTCGCGCCCGAGGTGATCGCCGCCGACCTCGACCGGCTGGCCGGGACGCAGCAGGAGGACGGCGGCTGGGTCGTGGACTACGCGCGGATCTCGCCCGCCGGCGCGCTCGAATGGCGGGGCGCGGCCACCGTGCGGGCCGTCGAGATCCTGCGGCGCAACGGCGTGCTCTGACCGGCCCTGACCGGCTCCCGCAGGCCCCTACCGCTGGCGCTGCCCCACCCGGCGGGCCGACTCCGACTCCTGGGCCATGCGGCGCAGCGTGTCGAACGCCTTGCCGTACAGGACGGTGCCCAGCACCAGGGCCTCCACGGCGGCGTCGCGCGGCCCGTCGAAGGGGATGGTGTCCATCTCGACCTCGGTCACCAGCTTCCTGGCGGCCTCGACGTACGGCGCGAGGTCGACGCGCAGGCCGAGCTGGCGCATGCGGACCATCGTCTGCGCCAGCTCGTCGCGGGTGGGGGCGTCCTCGACGACGTTCCAGCCGAGCTCGTCGATCAGCCGGTCGACCTCGGCCCTGGCGGTCCGCCACTCCTCGTCCTGCTCGGGCTCGACGACCGGGCCGAGCGCGTAGTGCGCGATCCCGAGCATGTGGTGGATGGGCAGCGTCTCGTCGTCGACGGCGGCGATGACCTGCTTGATGGCGGCCACGGGAAGCCTGCCCACCTCCAGCAGGGCCCGGATCAGGCGCAGCCTGCGCAGGTGGGAGTCGTCGTACTCCGCGCGGGTCGCGGCGGTCTGCTCGCCCTGGTGCAGCATGCCCTCACGCAGGTAGTACTTGATCGTGGGGATGGCGACACCGGATCGGGCGCTCAGTTCTGAGATGCGCATCGATAGATAATAGCGCTATCCAGATCGGGCGACGTGGCGGGCCGCGCTCACCACCTCGTGGACGTCGGCCTGCCGGTTCCACAGGAAGACCGCCTCCAGCGGCGGCACGTCCTCCTTGATGGGCACGAAGGCGAGCGCGTCGGGCACCGCGCTGCCCTCGTGGACGCACAGGCTGTAACCGGCCCCCGCGCCCACCATGTCGATCACCAGGTCATGGGTGGCGGCGGCCGGGCCCAGCCGGGGATGCAGCCGATGCCGGACGAACCCCTCCAGGAACCGCCTGGCCCCGGCGACCGCGTCCGACTCGGGCATGATCAGCGGCTCGCCGGCCAGGTCCGCCAGCGACAGCGCCTCCTGCCCGGCCAGAGGGTGGTCGCGGGGGAGCAGTGCGCGGACCGGGAAGCGCTGGACGAGCATGCGGGCCACGCCCCTCGGCAGCGAGCCGGGAGCGTAGCCGAGGCCGGCCTGCAACGTGCCGTCGGCGATGGAGACCAACTGCTCGGCCGTGCCCATCGGCGCGATCCGCACCGGCACGTTCTGGAGCTGTGCGAGCAGCCGGGCGGCCACGTCGGCCAGCCCGTCGGCCACGCCCAGCCGGGTGGTGCGGCCCCTGCCGCGCGCGGCGGCCACGGCCCGTTCGTAGGCGTCGAGCGCCACCGTGGCCTGGGCCAGGAACGCCTCGCCCGCCTCGGTGAGCCGCACGCCGCTGGACGAACGGCTGAACAGCTCGACGCCTATCTCCTTCTCCAGCGCCCTGAGCTGCTCCGACAGCGTGGGCTGCGCGATGTGCAGCGCGGTCGCGGCGCGGCGGAGGCTGCCGGCGCGCGCGATCGCCATCGCGTATCTGACGTAGCGCAGATCCATCTCTCACCTCGGGGTGATGATGATGGGCTATCGGCTGATCACCTCTCCGTATTACAAGACGGGGCAGCCCGCGTGAAGACATCCAGTCACGGCTTGTGCCTTCCCGCTGCTCAGGACCTCGCCCAACCTGGCGGCGACGTCCTTCGGACGCGGGACGCCGCCGTTGTGGCCGCCCGGAAACTCCGCATATGAAACCAGCGGCGGCTCGGCCGCCCGCATGCCGAGCAAGCGCTTGTCTGGACGTGTTATCGTGCGGGATGCAGTCCTTCGCCGGGTGCGCGGCCGTGGCCGGGATCGGGATGACCGCGTTGACCAGGCAGTCCGGGCGCACCGAGCTGGAGCTGGCCGCCGAGGCGTGCCGGGCCGCCTGCGCGGACGCCGGGATCGTCCCCGGCGAGGTGGACGGGCTGCTCAGCTACCACATGAACGACTCCGCGCCGGTCGTCCAGGTGGCCCGCGCGCTGGGGATCGAGCGGCTGCGCTGGCACAACGACATCTCCGGCGGCGGGACGCAGGCGGCGTCCGTGCTGGGGGACGCGGCCATGCTGATCCACGCCGGCGTGGCCAGGAACGTCCTGGTCTTCCGGGCGCTCAACGGACGCTCCGGCACGCGGATGAACACCGCCTCCACCGGCCCCCTGGAACGCCACACCTACGGCCTGGCGGGGCCGATCCCGCTGTTCGCCATGGCCGCGACCCGCTACCTGCACGACACCGGGCTCACCGCCGAGCACCTGCACGCCGTGGTCGCCCAGTCCAGGCGCAACGCCGCCGCCAACCCGCGCGCCCTGCGCCGCGAGCCCCTCGACCTGGCCGCCTACCTGGCCAAACCGTACGTCTGCACGCCGCTGCGCACCGCCGACTGCTGCCTGGAGACCGACGGCGCGTGCGCGCTGCTGGTGAGCGGCGTCCTGGACGGCCCGCGCATCCGGGCGGTCGTCCGCGGGGGCGGCCCCGGCTGCTCCTCCATGGACCGCTCGCCGGACGTGACGGCCGTCTTCTCCGCGCACGTCGCGCCGCTGTTGTGGGCGGCCTCCGGGATGCGGCCCGCGGACGTCCGGGCGGCGCTGCTCTACGACGCCTACTCCTGGCTGGTGCCCCGGCAACTGGAGGACTTCGGGCTGGTGGCGCGGGAGGACCTGGGGGCGTACCTGCTGGAGCGGCGGCACGCGTGGGTGAACCCGCACGGCGGCCTGCTGTCGGAGGGGTACGTGCACGGGCTCAACAACGTGGCCCAGGCGGTTCGGGAACTGCGCGCCGGGCGCGAGACCGCCCTGGTGACCGGGTTCGGCGGCAGCTACGGCAGCGCGGCCCTCCTCACCCGGTGAACGTCAGGGAGTGAACGTCAGGGAGTGAGCGTGAACGCGGCGTGCGAGCTCCGGCCGTCGTCGCCGGGCAGCACGCCGCGGGCCGCCAGCCAGGCCGCCGCGCCCGCCGCGTCGCGCGCCGTGCGCACCCGCTCGCCGGACAGCCGCGCCAGCACGGCCCGGCGCACCGGCCCCTCGCTGGTCAGCACACTGCCCGCGAGTACGACGTCGCCCGAGACGTGCACCCTGCGCAGGGTGGCCACCAGACGGTCGGCGGCCGCCTCGGCGACCTTGAGCGCCATCGGGTCACCGGCCTCGGCCGCCCGGCTGACCAGGGCGGACAGCGCGGCCAGGCGCATGTGGTCAGCCTGCGCGAGCCGGACGAACCGGTCGGCGACCGCCCGCGGCGACCCCGGACGTTCCTCGCCCAGGACATGCTCCACGACGAGCGCGACCAGGCTGCCCGGCTCGCCCGTCGCGCCCCGGTCGAGGGCGGAGACCACGGCCTTGGCGGCGGCGCGGCCGATCCAGAAGCCCGAGCCCTCGTCGCCCAGCAGCCAGCCCAGCCCGTCGGCGATCGTGTCGATGCGGTGGCCGGCGACCCTGGCCGCGACGGCGCCCGTGCCCGACAGCAGCAGCGAGCCGTCGGGCTCGGCGGTGCCGGCGGCGTAGGCCACCGCCACGTCGCGCTCGATCAGCGGGCCCGCCTCGATGCCGTGGCCGGCCCACACCCGGGCCAGCTCGGGGACCAGCGTGTCGACCTGGCCCGCGACCCCGGCCAGCGAGGCCACCACCCGGCCGCCGTCGTGCGACCCCAGCGCCTGCCCGAGCGCCGTGCCGATGGCCGCCACCGCCTTGTCCAGGCCGTGTGCCGAGGGGTTGCCGGCGCCCGCCCGCGCGTAGCCGACGCGGGTGCCGTCGAGGGTGTGGACGGAGACGCGCGTCGAGGTGGCTCCCGCGTCGACACCGACCACCAGCGATTTGGTCACGGTCGAATTCTGGGGGTTGACGTGACCGGGAAGCAAGAATAATTTTCGCCAGAAGACCGAGTATTCGGAAGGAATATTCGTGACTTCAGGAGCCCTCGGGCGCGTCGAAACAGAACTGCCCGGTCTGCCGGAGGCGTTGCGCCGGGTCGGCGAGGTGATACTCGGCGACCCCGCCGAGGCCGCGCGGTCGACCATCATCGCGCTGGCCGAACGGGCGGGCAGCTCGCCCGCCACCGTGACCAGGTTCTGCCGGGCGTTCGGCTTCTCCGGCTACGCCGAGCTGCGGGTCGCCCTCGCCACGGAGACCGGCAGGGCCGCACAGGCCGGCTGGGGCGCGGGGGTCGGGCACGAGATCGGCCCCGACGACCCGCTCGACTCGGCGATCGAGGTGATGGCCGCCGCCGACGCCAGGCTCATCCAGGACACCGCCGCCCAACTCGACCTCGCGATGGTCGCCCAGGTCGCCGACGCCGTCGTCAGAGCCCGCCGGGTGCTGCTGATCGGCGTCTCCACCAGCGGGAACGTCGCCACCATGCTCGAAGGCAGGCTGCGCCGCATCGGCATCCCGTGCTGGAGCGCCGGCGACGCGCACGTGGCGCTGTCGGAGGCGGCGCTGCTCGGCGCGGACGACGTCGCCATCGGCATCAGCCACCGGGGCCGCACCCGCGAGGTCATGGAGGCGCTGGCCGAGGCGGGCAGCCACGGCGCGACCACGGTCGCCGTCACCTCCTTCGCCCGCTCGCCGCTGGCCGAGCTGGCCGGCCTGGTGCTGACGACGGCCAGCAGGGAGACCACGTTCCGGCTGGGCGGGCTGGCGGCCGTGCACTCGCAGATCTTCGTGCTCGACGCCGTCTACGTGGCGGTCGCGCAGCGCACGTACGAGCGCACCAACGAGGCGTTCGAGCTGACGATCAGCGCGGTGGAGAGCCACCGCGTGGAGAGAGGCTGACATGCGGTACGCGTCCAAGGCCCTCGCCCTCGCCGGGCAGGTCGCCGAGAGCCAGGCGGAGCCGGTGCGCCGGGCCGCCGCCCTGATCGTCGCCGCGCTGCGCGCCGGCGGGGTGGTCAACGCGTTCGGGTCGGGGCACTCCGAGGCCATCGCCATGGAGATCGCCGGACGGGCCGGCGGCCTGGTGCCCAGCAACCGCCTCTCCCCGCGCGACCTCGTCCTGTACGGCGGCCGGCCGCCGAGCGTGCTCACCCCGGAGCTGGAACGCGACCCGGCCGTCGCCCACGAGATCTACGACCTGGCCCCCGTCGCGCCGCAGGACGTGTTCGTCCTGGTCTCCAGCTCCGGCGTGAACGGCACGGTCGTGGAGCTGGCCACGCTGGTCAAGGAGCGCGGCCACCCGCTCGTCGCGATCACCTCGGTCGCGCACAGCACGCGCATGACCTCGCGCCATCCCTCGGGCGGCAAGCTCATGGACCTGGCCGACGTCGTGCTCGACAACGGCTCCCCGTACGGGGACGCCGTCCTCGACCTGCCGGACGGCGGCACGTACGGGGCGGTCTCCACGATCACCTCGGCGCTGCTCGCGCAGATGGTGGTCACCGAGGCGGTGGAGGAGCTCGTCGCCCTGGGCGAGCGGCCCCCCGTCTACCTGTCGGTCAACGTGACCGGCGGCGACGAGCACAACAAGGCCCTGGAGAGCCGATACGCAGGGCGAATACGACGAGGATCATGAACAGCTAGGAGCCATCAATGCCTGACACCCCCCATATCAGCCGTCGTCACCTCCTGCGCGGCGCGGCCCTCGTCCCCGTCGCGGGGGCGCTGGCCGCCTGCGCCACCCCGGCCGCCAAGCCCACGGCCACCGCCTCGTCCGCGCCGGTGGCGACCAGCGCGGCCAACCCGTTCGGCGTCGCGGACGGCAAGCCGCTGGAGGTGTGGATCTTCGACGGCGGCTTCGGCCAGGACTACGCCAAGAACATCCACGAGCCGCTGTTCACGACGAAGTACCCGAAGAGCGAGATCAAGCACAACGCCACCAAGGAGATCACCAAGGTCCTCCAGCCGCGGTTCGCCGGCGGCAACCCGCCGGAGGTGATCGACAACTCCGGCGCCAACTTCATGGACTTCGGCGCCCTGTCCCAGGACGGCCAGCTCCAGGACCTCACCGCCCTGCTCGACGCGCCGAGCTGGGACGACCCCGCCGTCAAGGTCAGGGACACCATCGACCAGTCGGTCATCGACATCGGCACCTACGACGGCAAGTTCAGCGTGCTCGGTTACGTGAACTACATCCACGGCATCTGGTACTCACAGAAGGTGTTCAGGGACAACGGCTGGGAGATCCCCAAGACCTGGGACGAGTTCGTCAAGCTCTGCGAGACGATCAAGAAGTCCGGCAAGATGGCGCCCTTCACGTACGCCGGCAAGTTCCCCCAGTACCTGTACGAGCCGCTGCTGACCATGGCCGCCAAGATCGGCGGCAACGAGGTGCTGGTCAACATCGACAACCTGGAGGACGGCGCCTGGACCACCGAGGCCATGAAGAGCGCCGCCACGGCCTGGGCCGAGGTGGGCGCCAAGTTCCTCATGGAGGGCACGACCGGCCTCGATCACGTCCAGACCCAGACGGCCCAGAACAAGTACAAGGTGGCCATGCTGCCGTCCGGGTCGTGGCTGGAGAACGAGCAGAAGAGCACCACCCCGCCCGACTTCGAGTACGGCATGTTCCCGATCCCCGACGTCACGGGCTCCGACAAGATGCCGTACGGCACCCTGCACACCCAGCCCGGCGAGAACTTCATGGTCGCGGCCAGGAGCGCCAACCCGCAGGCGGGCGTCGAGTACCTGCGCGGCATGTTGTCGAAGAAGGCGGCCGGCGACTTCAGCGAGATGGTCAAGACGGTGACCGCGGTCAAGGGTGCGACCGAGGGCCGTACGATCTCGCCCGGCGTCACCAGCGCCTCCAAGGCCGTCGCCGACGCGGGCGCCAACACCGTCTACTACCGCTGGAACACCTGGTACGGCCAGCTCAAGGACGAGGGCATCGCGGCCACCGGCGAGCTGATGTCCGGCGGCCTGACGCCGGAGAAGTACCTGGAGCGCATGCAGAAGAAGGCCGACGAGATCAAGAACGACTCCTCGATCAAGAAGTTCAAGCGCTGATGTTGTTCAACAGGTATCGCCGCGGGCTGTTCATCACCGCGTTCCTGGCAGCCCCGGTGATCCTCTACCTCGTCTACGTCATCTCGCCGCTGCTCCAGGCGTTCCGCATCGCGATGACCGACTGGCGCGGCGTGACGGCCACGCCGGACTTCATCGGGCTGGACAACTTCGTCCGGCTGTTCAAGGACGGCGTCTTCTGGAAGGCCGTCAGCCACAACGCCATGCTGCTCGTGCTGCTGCCGCTGCTCACGATCGTCATCGCGCTGTTCTTCGCCTTCCTGCTCAACGTGGGCGGGCGCAAGGGCTCCTCGGGCATCGCGGGCTCGAAGTTCTACCGGGTGGTGTTCTTCTTCCCGCAGGTCCTGGCCGTGGCCGTGGTGGGCGTGCTGTTCCAGCAGGTGTTCCGGCCCGACGGCAGCGGCATGCTGAACGGGCCGCTGATCGCGCTCGGCGCCAAGCCGGTCGGCTTCCTGTCCGACCCCGGCGTGGCCTTCTGGTCGGTGCTCGGCGTGCTGGTCTGGCAGGCGGTCGGCTTCTACGTGGTGCTGTTCTCGGCCGGGCTGGCCTCCATCCCGCGCGACATGTTCGAGGCGGCGCAGATCGACGGCGCGGGCCGGTTCAGCCTGTTCTTCCGCATCACGCTGCCGCTGCTGTGGGACACGATCCAGGTGGCCTGGGTCTACCTCGGCATCCTGGCGCTCGACGCGTTCGCGATCGTGTGGGTGATGACCGACCAGCACGGCGGCCCCGACTGGTCGACCACCGTCATGGCCGCCGAGATCTACCGCAACGCCTTCCAGTACTTCCGCTTCGGGTACGCCTCGGCCCTCGGCGTCATGATGTTCTTCTTCACCGTCGGATTCGCCATCCTCTCGCTGCGCCTGTCACGCCGCGAACGAATCGAGTACTAGATGACAACGACGACCACGTGGACGGTGGCGAACTCCCGCAAACTGGCCCGCCAGGAGCGCCGGCGGCGGCTCGGGCCGATGGCCGTGCTCTCCCACGTCGCGCTCCTGGTGTGGACGGTGCTCGTCGTGGTGCCGATCCTGTGGACCTTCCTGGCCTCGGTGAAGAGCGAGGACGAGATCTTCGGCGAGGCGTGGGGGCTGCCGGCCAAGCTCAACTGGGACAACTTCGCCCGCGCCTGGGAACAGGCGCACATCGGGCAGTACATGCTCAACAGTGTCATCGTCGTCACCTTCAGCGTGGCCGGGACGATGCTGCTCGGCTCGATGGCCGCGTACGTGCTGGCCCGGTACCCCTTCCGCGCCAACCGGCCGATCTACTTCCTGTTCGTGTCCGGGCTGGCCTTCCCGGTGTACCTGAAGCTGACGCCGCTGTTCTTCGTCGTGCAGAACATGGGGGCGGTGCCGCTGGTGGGGCCGTACATCGGGTTGAACACGCATGCGGGGCTGGTGCTGGTCTACATCGCGTACTCGATGCCGTTCACGGTGTTCTTCCTGACCGCGTTCTTCCGTACGCTGCCCACGGCGGTGGGGGAGGCGGCGATGGTGGACGGCGCCTCGCACACCCGCGTGTTCTTCCAGATCATGTTGCCGATGGCCAGGCCGGGCATCATCAGCATCACGATCTTCAACGTGCTCGGGCAGTGGAACCAGTACCAGCTGCCGCTGGTGTTGCTCCAGGACCGGGACAAATGGGTGCTTACGCAGGGGATTGCTGACATCTCCACGTCCGCGGGGTACGACCAGGACTGGTCGGCGCTGTTCGCCGCGCTGACGTTGGCGATCCTGCCGATGCTGGTCGTCTACACGGTGTTCCAGCGCCAGATCCAGTCCGGCCTGACCTCGGGAGCCCTCAAATAGGGGGACGTCGCCTTCGGCCAATGGTCTTCGCCGATGGGGCGCTTCGCGCCTCGGGAGCTCAGGCGATTCTCCTTGAGGCGCCTGGCGGCGCAACCCCCGCGCCTGGCGGCGCCACGGCGTCGCTGGCGCCAGTGCTCGGACCGTATACGTTCGCCGGATCGGTGGTTGCTTCGTTCGCCCCAGGAGCATCCTGTGTTTCTGGGGGGTCACGCAAGAAAACTGATTGCATGGGGGCCAAAGCTCATGTTGGCTGGCCGGCATGGCTGAACTGCGTACCGAGCGCCTCATCCTGCGCCGATGGCGTGACTCCGACCTTGAACCGTGGGCGGCCATGAACGCCGATCCCGAGGTCCGGGAGCACTTGGGCGACCTGCTTACCCGCGAACAGAGCGATGCCTCCGTGTCGCAATTTCAGGCCGAGTTCGACCAGCGAGGCTACGGGTGGTGGGCGGTTGAGGTGGAGGCCACGGGCCAGTTCATCGGCTTCGCAGGCTTGGACGAAGTGGACGACCACATGCCGTTCACAGGAGTGGAGATCGGCTGGCGGCTCGCCCGCTCGGCCTGGGGCCGGGGCTACGCCACCGAGGCTGCGCTGACAGTCCTGGCCCACGGCTTCGACGCTCTTGAGCTTCCTGAGATCCTCGCTGTCACAACGGCCACCAACCTTCGTTCCCAGGCGGTGATGCGCCGGATCGGCATGACCCGGGACCCGGCCGACGACTTCGACGACCCCACCGAGCCCGAAGGGCCACTGCGTCCGAACGTGCTGTACCGCATCGCCCGTAGTGCGAGCATCTGACGTTCTCCACCAGGGTCGTTTGATCAGGCTGCGGCGGAGACGGGGCGTCCGCCCCATCGGATGCCATTCTCGCTGCAGATGCGGATGCGGGTGCGTTCCTCGCGTTGGGCGGTGAGTACGGCGGGGGGTGGCGGGCGTCGGCGCTGTGCCGGCGCATGTTGTACGCCCGCCATCCGGCCGTTGAGCCATCACTGGCCGCGCGCCGGATTGCCTCCCGCTACGCCGACCTCCGGCGCCTGCACCATCCGTCAGGAATGATCCACAAGACGCTGCCGCCGTAACCCGCTGACCTCAATCGACGTGCGGATGCCTCTGCCGCAGATAGTCGTTGAGCTGTCGCCACTGGGTCGGATGGATGTCGAGCGTGTGCAGTTCGCCCGGCTCGACCCAGCGCACGTCGCTCGCCTCGTCGTTGGCCTCCGGACGGCCGCCGACCGGGCGGGCGATCAGCATCACCTCGTACTCCTGGCGGACCTCGCCGTCGGTGTAGGCCACGATGTGGCCCGGGTCGGAGTAGACGCCGAGGAGGCCGGTGGGCTCGACGCGGACGCCGGTCTCCTCCTCCGTCTCCCGTACGGCGCACTGTGAGGGGGTCTCGCCGATCTCCATCTTGCCCATCGGCAACGCCCACTGACCGGTGTCGCGCCGGCGCTGCATGAGGATGCGGCCGGCGTCGTCCACCGTCACCGTCCCGCAGGCCGGCACCAGGCTGTTGGCCTTGGGGGCGTCCGGATCGTTCCAGTACTCGACTCGTCCCATGGGGAACGCCTCCTCAGACTTGCGCGCCGGACCACGGAACGGCTCGGGCCCAGACTCGCTCACTCCACGCGCCCCGGCGGGTCGAGCGGCTCGTCCTGCTCGACCCGACGCAGTGCTTCGGCGGGTTCCGGGCCGGATACCTGGCCCGCGCGCTGCCCACCCTGCTGCGGCCGACGGCCTCGCGCGCGGGCCTTCCTGGAGTGGGAGACCGGCGGGGCGCCCGCCGACCCCGCCTGGCTGCGGCTCTACGGCCTGGCCGCGGAGTTCCCGGACGCGAAGGTCGTCACGGGGAAACGGCCCGAGCCCGGATCGCTGCGCGCGCTCGCCACGCCCGCCCTCGTGCTCGTCGCCGGGCGTGGCAAGGCGCACTCCCCGCACCGCGTCGCGGCGGCCGCCGCCCGCCTGCTGCCGGGCGCGCGGACCGCGGTGCTGCCGCGCCTGTCCCATCACGCGATGCCGTGGCACGAGCCCGCCGACCTCAACGCCCGCGTCGTCGACTTCCTCGACGGGCGAGCCACCTGACCCGACGCCCCTGGAAGGCGTGCCAGGACGCTCGTCTCGCCGCCCCGGAACCTAGACTCCTGGGCATTCCGCGACGCAGCAGGCCGTGAGGAGACTCCCATGCCATCCGCGCCCGAACAGGAATCACTCGCCGCCCTCGCGACCCGGCACGGGCTGCGGCGATCCATGGCCCGCCCGGACATGCACGTCTACCTGCGCCGATTATGGGAACGCCGGCACTTCATCCTGGTGTACGCGACCTCGCGCACCGCCTCGAAATACTCCGCCTCCGCGCTCGGTCAACTCTGGCAAGTGGTGACGCCGCTGCTGAACGCCGGCATCTACTGGGTCATGTTCGGCCTCGTCCTGGGTGGACACGAGCACATCGAGAACTATGCGGCCTTCCTCGTCACGGGGATGTTCGTCTTCACCTACAGCCAGCGGTCGGCCTCGGCGGGGGCCAAGTCCGTCTCGGGGAACCTCTCGCTCATCCGCGCCCTGCACTTCCCCCGCGCCGCGCTGCCCCTGGCCTACACCCTTCAGGAACTGCGGCAGGCGGCCGTCTCCATGGGGGTGCTGCTCGCCCTCGTGGTCGTCATGGGGGAGTTCGCCACCTGGTTCTGGCTGCTGGTCCCGGTCGCCCTGCTCCTGCAGACGATGTTCAACATCGGGCTGAGCCTGGTCCTGGCGCGGCTGGGGGCCTCGCTGCGCGACGTGAACCAGCTCCTGCCGTTCGTCCTGCGGACCTGGCTGTACGCCTCCGGGGTCTTCTTCTCGATCCAGTACAAGATCGTGGGATATCCGGACCCGGTCACCGGCGAGCCGGTCGGCGGGGTCGGGCTGCCGCAGTGGGTGGCCGACGTCATGTATCTCAACCCCGCCGCCTCCACCATCGAGTTCATGCGCGACATCCTGATCCACGCCTCCAGCCCTCGCCCGCTCGTCTGGCTGAGCTGCGCGTTCTGGGCGGTCGCCGGACTGACCCTCGGGCTCTGGTACTTCTGGCGGGCCGAGGACACGTACGGGCGCGGGTGAGGGCCGGAAAAGGGTTCGCGCGCGGGGGGCGTGCTCTGGTTTGCTCCACGTCATGACGTCTGCGTGGGTCGGCGAGCGCGTGCGCCTGAGGGCCATCGAACCGGAGGACTGGGCGGCGCTCTTCGCCTTCGAGGAGGACACCGACGCGGCCAGGAACGGCTGGCGGCTGCCTCCGCCCCGCTCGGCCGCCCAGGCGCAGAAGTGGGCCAGGGAGCTGGCCGAGCAGGAGCCCGACATGGACGAGCTCCGCCTGGTGATCGCCGACGCGGCCGACGACCGCCCGGTCGGCATGCTCAACACGCACGAGGTCGAGCGCATGCACGGCACGTTCTGCTACGGCATCTCCATCGGCACGCCCCACCATCGCAAGGGCTACGCCAGCGAGGCGATCGTCCTGCTGCTGCGCTACATGTTCGCCGAGCGCCGCTTCCAGAAGGCCGAGGCGTGGGTCTACAGCTCCAACGACCCGTCGCAGGCCCTGCACCGGCGGCTCGGCTTCGTCGAGGAGGGCCGCCGGCGCAGGAGCCGCTTCGCCGCCGGGCGCTACGACGACGGGATCCTGTTCGGGATGACGGCTGAGGAGTTCACCGAGCGCTACGGCTGAAGCTCGGCCCGCAGCCGCCCGGTGGCCTCGACGACGTGCGCCAGCGAGGCTTCCACCTGCTCGTACGTGCGCGTCTTCAGCCCGCAGTCGGGGTTGACCCAGACCCGCTCGGCCGGCAGCGCCGCCAGCGTCCTGCGCAGCAGGTCCTCGACCTCGTCCGCGCCGGGCACGCGCGGGGAGTGGATGTCGTACACGCCGGGGCCGAGGCCGCGGCCGAACGCGCGCACCGCGCCCAGGATGCGCGCCCCCGAGCGGGCCGACTCGATCGTGGTGACGTCGGCGTCCAGGCCGTCGATGGCGGCCAGGATCTGGTCGGCGTCCGAATAGCACAGGTGGGTGTGGATCTGGATGCGGTCGGCCGCGCCCGAGGTGGCCCGCCGGTACGCCGCCACCGCCCACTCCAGGTAGTCGGCCTGCGCGGCCCGCCGCAGCGGCAGCAGCTCGCGCAGGGCGGGCTCGTCCACCTGGATGATCGACACCCCGGCCGCCTCCAGGTCGCGCACCTCCTCGCGCACCGCGTCGGCCACCTGGAACACCACGTCCCGCAGCGGCAGGTCGTCGCGGACGAACGACCAGGCCACGATCGTCACCGGCCCGGTGAGCATGCCCTTGACCGGCTTGGCGGTGAGCGACTGCGCGTAGGAGGCCCAGCGCACGGTGATGGGCCCGGGACGGCCGACGTCGCCGTGCAGGATCGGCGGCCGGGTGCAGCGCGACCCGTACGACTGGACCCAGCCGTTCCTGGTGACCGCGAACCCGTCCAGGTGCTCGGCGAAGTACTGCACCATGTCGTTGCGCTCGGGCTCGCCGTGCACGAGCACGTCCAGGCCGAGGCGTTCCTGCACCCTGACGACGTGCTCGATCTCGGCCTCGACGCGCCGCTCGTACTCCTCCTCCGGCAGCGTCCCGGCCACCACGGCCGCCCGCGCCGCGCGCAGCTCGCCGGTCTGCGGGAACGAGCCGATGGTGGTGATCGGCAGCACGGGCAGGCCCAGGTGGGCGGCCTGGGCGGCGGCCCGCACCGGGTACGGCGCCCGCTCCTGCGGCGCGGCTGGCGCGGTCAGCGGCACCGAGGGCGCGGCCGGGACCGGCCCCCGGAAGTCCGGCCCCGCGGCGACGGTGAGGGCCAGCGCCACCACCTCGGCCACCTTCTGCTCGGCGAACGCCAGCCGTTCCCGCAGCGCCGGGTCGAGGTCGGGCTCGGCGTCCACGTCGTAGGGCACGTGCAGCAGCGAGCACGACGTGCTCACCGTCACCCGGTCCGCGCGCACGCCGCCCAGGGCGGCCAGGGCGCGTTCCGGCGAGGTGCGCCACACGTCACGGCCCGACACCACGCCCGCGACCACGGTCTTGCCCGGCAGGTCGGGCACGGCGCCGCCGCGCACCAGGTCCACGCCGACCGCCTCGACGGGCGTGCCGGCCAGCACCGGCAGCGCGGGCCCGAGGTCGCCGAAGTAGGAGGCCACGAACAGGCCCGGGCGGACGGCCGCCGACCCCAGCCGGTCGTAGGCGAGCCGCACGGACGCCAGCTCCTCGGGCGTGCGGTCGCCGACCAGCGCCGGCTCGTCGAGCTGCACCCATTCGACGCCCTCGGCGGCCAGCGCCGCGAGCAGCTCCTCGTAGCAGCCGAGCACGTCCTCCAGCCGCTCGGGCGCCCCGGCCAGCAGCAGGAACGTCACCGGCCCGACCACGACGGGCCGCGTCTCGTAGCCGAGCGCGCGGGCCTCGCGCACCTCGGCGAGCGGCTTGGCGGCGTCCAGCTTGAAGACGGTCTCCGGGCCGATCTCCGGCACGATGTAGTGGTAGTTGGTGTCGAACCACTTCGTCATCCGCAGCGGCGCCAGCCCCTCGGTGCCCCTGGCCATCGCGAAGTAGGGGTCCTCGGCCGCGCGGTAACGCTCGGGCACGGCGCCCAGCAGCACCGCCGTGTCCAGCACGTGGTCGTACAGGGAGAAGGTGTTGGACGGCAGCCCTTCCAGGCCCAGCTCGGCCAGCCGCCGCCAGGTCCGCTCCCTGATCTCCGCGCCCGTCCGCTCCAGCTCCGCGCGGCCGGACCGCCCGTCCCAGTACGACTCCAGGGCCCGCTTCAGCTCCCGTCGCGGCCCGATCCTCGGGTACCCGAGCACCGTGGACGTGGGGAATGGCGACATCTCAGCTCCTCGATCACGTCGGTCAGATGCGGGAATCGTGTCCGGCGGGACCGAGGTGGTGCATCATCGATAAGTGCTGCTTATGCTCAAGGAGATCCACTGCTTCCTCCTGGTCGCCGAGCGGCTCGGCTTCTCGGCCGCCGCAGCCGACCTGGGCATGTCGCAGCCCGCCGTGAGCCAGGCCATCACCCGGCTCGAACGCGCCGCCGGGGTCAGGCTCTTCGAGCGCAACGCCCGCGAGGTGCGGCTGACCGCCGAGGGCAAGGGGCTGCTGCCCTACGCCCGGCAGGTGCTCGAATCGGCCCAGGCGTTCACCGCGGAAGCCGCCAGACTGGCCCGTCCGACGATTCACCTGGCTTATCCACCGCTGGTGGGCACGCTTGCCGCGCGCATCGCCAGACGGCTGGCCGGCCGCGCCCCGGCCATCGGTGTGGAACTCGTCGTGGCCGGACGGGGCGCCGCGGCCCAGGCGCTGGGTGGCGGGGAGGTCTCGGCGGCGATCCTGGCCACGCCGGCGCCCGCGCAGTTCGTCACGGCGGCCCGCTTCCACGTGTCCGTGGACCATCTGGCCGTCCCGCTCGGGCACCGGCTGGCCGGGCACGGCAGGATCACGCCGGACGACCTGGGCGGCCAGGTGCTGCTGACGCCGGGGAACCGGCCGTGGACGGGGCTGCCGGGGCGTGCGCGGATGGTGGCCGACGACGACTTCGCCGCGGCGCTCGACCTGGTGGCCGCCGGGGCGGGGGTGCTGCCGATCCCGCAACTCCTGGTCAGGTCCGTCAGGCGGGACGACGTGCGGTTCGTGCCGCTGGAGGCGGGGGAACTGCGCATCACCTACGCGCTGGCCTGGGCGCGGGAGCGCGTGACGCCGGAGCTGATGGCGCTGGTGCAGGCGGTGCAGGACGCGCTCTGGACCAGATGAGGACGGCTAACTCCCAGGCAGGTTCTTCAGGGCCTCGCGGCGGCTCAGGCCGGAGATGCCCTTGGCGCGGACGTACCGGATGACTTCGTCGGGGTTGGTCTTGGCGTACTCGCGTAAGGACCAGCCGATGGCCTTGCGGGCGAAGAAGTCGGTGTCGGACAGGCTGGGCTCGATGCAGGCGTACAACAGGGCCGTGTCGGTGCGGGACTTGAAGCGGTTCTGGCACAGGATCGCCGTGCGGCGCTTCCACAGGTCGGCGTCGGCCGCCCACTCCAGCATGAGCGGGCGCATGGTGTCGGGGAAGGCCGCCAGCAGGTCGCCGACGCGGTGGGTGGCCAGCTCGTCGACCAGGTCCCACCAGGCGCCGGTGACGATCATCTCCTCGTACATCGGCACGGTGTAGAGGGTCTGGAAGTCGCGGTAGTAGTGGTGGCCGGTCAGCTCGACGGCGGCGTAACGCTCCTCGCGGTATTCGGCCTCCCGCCACAGCGAGAGCACCGCGCGCCGCCACTCGGGCGCGGAGTCGATGCGGTGGCGGGCGAACACCCGCCGCAGCGCCGCCCGCCTCGGCGTGGCCTGCACGCCGAGGAAGGGCATCTCCGACTTCATGTACGCGCGCATCGGCTCGGCCTTGTCCGGCTCGGCGACCTCCTCAAGGGCCAGCCGCACCGCCTTGCCCAGGCTCATCCCTGACGCTGGGTCGTGCGCTCGCCGGTGGCGAGCCCGTCGAACAGCACCGTGATGTAGTGCTCGGCCAGCGCGGTGGTGTTGAGCCGGCCGCCGGGACGGAACCAGCGCACGGCCACCCAGATGGTGTCGCGGATCATCCGGTAGGTCAGCTTGGGGTCGACGTCGGCCCTGAACAGCCCGGCCGCCTGACCGGCCTTGATCTGGGTCACCCAGATCTGCTCGACCTCGTCCTCGGCCTTGACCAGGTAGTTGAAGCGCTCGAACTGGCGCAGGTAGTTCCAGTCGTTCTGCATGACGGTGATCGCGGCGCGGTGGGGCTCCAGCGTGCCGAAGCCGATGCGGACCATCTCCGACAGGACCGTGCGGGCGTCGGAACTGGTGTCGACGGCGGCGCGGTAGCGGGCGATGAGGTCGTCGAGGAAGGTGGACAGCACCTCGTCGACGATCGTCTCCTTGGAGTCGAAGTGGTGGTAGAGGCTGCCGGACAGGATGCCCGCCTCGTCGGCGATCTCGCGTACGGTCGTGGCCTGGAAGCCCTTGCGCGCGAAGAGCTCCGCGGCGAGTTTGACGAGGTGGTCGCGCCGCTCTGAGGCCGCCCCAGTGGAGGAGGCGCGCTGGCGCTTCGCCGGTGACGTGGTGGTGCCGGAGTTCTTTCGCGTGGTCACGTTTCCCATTATGAGCCCTCAGACAATCGCTTGTTCACACGTCAGCCCCAGCTCGTAGGGCATTATCTTGCTTACCAAGCGCTTGTTAGGATGCGGGGATGAACGAGGCTTACATCGTCGCCGCCGTCCGTACTCCCGTCGGGCGCAGGAACGGCGGGCTGGCCGCGGCCCACCCCGCCGACCTCGGCGCGCACGTCCTCCGCGAGCTGATGGACCGCGCGGACGCCGATCCCGCCGCCGTCGAGGACGTGATCTTCGGCTGCGTGGACACGATCGGGCCGCAGGCCGGGGACGTCGCGCGTACCTGCTGGCTGGCCGCCGGGCTGCCCGAGGAGGTGCCGGGCGTCACCGTCGACCGCCAGTGCGGCTCCTCGCAGCAGGCCCTGCACTTCGCCGCCCAGGCCGTGCTGTCGGGCAGCAGCGACCTGGTGGTGGCGGGCGGCGTGCAGAACATGAGCATGATCCCGATCTCCTCGGCCATGCTGGCGGGCCGGCCGCTCGGGCACGAGACCCCGTACGCCGGCTCCAAGGGCTGGTCCGCCCGCTACGGCACGGCGGAGGTCTCCCAGTTCGCCGGGGCCGAGCAGATGGCGGTGGCCTGGGACCTGTCGCGCCAGGACATGGAGCTCTATGCCTACGAGTCCCACCGCCGCGCGCTGCGGGCCGTGGACGAGGGGCGCTTCCGGCGCGAGATCGTCCCCTGTGAGGGCGTCGCCGACGACGAGGCGCCCCGCAGGGACACCACGCCGGAGAAGATGGCCGCGCTCCGGCCGCTGACCGAAGGGGGGCGGCTCACGGCGGCACTGGCGTCCCAGATCTCCGACGGCGCGGCGGCGCTGCTGGTCGCCTCGCCCCGGGCCGTACGCGACCACGGGCTGACCCCGCGCGCCCGCGTGCACCACCTCTCGGCGCGCGGCGCGGACCCGATCATGATGCTCTCCGCGCCCATCCCCGCCACGGCCCACGCCCTGTCCCGGACCGGCCTGGCCATCGACGACTTCGACGCGATCGAGATCAACGAGGCGTTCGCGTCCGTCGTGCTGGCCTGGATCAAGGAGACCGGCGCCGACCCGGCCCGGGTGAACCCCAACGGCGGCGCCATCGCGCTCGGCCATCCGCTCGGCGCGACCGGCGCGGTCCTGAGCGTGAAGCTGCTGCACGAACTCGAACGCACCGGCGGCCGGTACGGCCTGCAGACGATGTGCGAAGGCGGGGGACAGGCGAACGTCACCGTCATCGAACGCCTCGGCTGAAAGGTCGTGCCGCGCAACTGAAGTGAGCATTGGCGGCAATGGTTGAATAACACACGGAAGGAACCGGGCTGACATCAGAAAATGCCTCTAGCAAATAGGAAACTTTCCTATTAGATTTCGGGTCATGCCCCTCAGCGGTGACCTTCTTCGCCTCGCCGACGCCGTCCTCCTCCCTGGTTTCGCGGGACAGACGCCTCCGGACTGGATCCGCCGCCGACTCGGCGAGGGACTGGCCGGCGTGGTGCTGTTCTCCCGCAACATCGCCGACCCCGCGCAGGTCGCCCGGCTCACCGCCGCGCTGCGCGCGGAGAACCCCGCGGTGCTCGTCGGCACCGACGAGGAGTCCGGCGAGGTCACCCGGCTGGAGGTGAGCACCGGCAGCAGCCGTCCCGGCGGGTACGCGCTCGGCGTCGTGGACGACGTCGGCCTCACCGAGGCGCTGGCCAGGGACATGGGCGGCGAACTGGCGGCCGCGGGCATCACGATCGACTTCGCCCCGTCCGCCGACGTCAACTCCAACCCCGACAACCCGGTCATCGGCCTGCGCTCCTTCGGCGCCGACCCCGCGCTCGTCGCCCGGCACACCAGGGCGTTCGTCCGCGGCATGCAGTCGGCCGGGGTGGCCGCCTGCGCCAAGCACTTCCCCGGCCACGGGGACACCACCGTCGACTCCCACCACGGCGTGCCCGTGGTGGCCGACGCCGGCATCGAGGAGGCGCTCTTCCCCTTCCGGGAGGCGATCAAGGAGGGGGTCAGGTCGATCATGACCGGCCACCTGCTCGTGCCCTCCTACGACGCCGAGCTGCCCGCCACGCTCAGCCCCAAGGTCCTCACGGGCCTGCTGCGTGAGGAGCTGGGCTTCCAGGGAATGATCATCACGGACGGCATAGAAATGGCCGCGGTGTCGGGGGCGTACGGGATCGGGGGCGCCTCCGCCCGCGCCATAGCCGCAGGGGCCGACGCGATCTGCGTGGGCGGCGAGCGGGCCGACGAGGCCACCGCCGTCGAGGTCCGCGACGCCATCGCCGCCGCCGTGACCGAAGGACTGCTGCCCGAGGAGCGACTGGCCGACGCCGCACGCAGGGTCCGCGAGCTGGCCGCCTGGACCACCTCCTCGGGCAGCCCCGTACCGGAGGACGGCTACCTCGGGCTCTCCGCCGCCCGCCGGGCCGTCCGCGTCACCCGCAGGTCCACCGCCCCCGTGCTGCCGCTCACCGGGGCGGCGCACGTGGTCGAGCTGACGCCCGAGATGAACCTGGCCATCGACAAGGGCACCCCCTGGGGCGTCGGCGAGCCGCTCGGACGGCTGCTGCCCGGCACCGCCGTCACCCGGCTGGCGGCCGGGGACACCACCGGGGCCAGGCTGGAGCGGCTGATCGGCGAGGCGGCGCAGCGCCCCCTGGTGATCGTGGTCCGCGACGCCCATCGCTACGCCTGGCAGGGCGAGGCGCTGCGGCACCTGCTCAGCGCCCGGCCGGACGCCGTCGTCGTGGAGATGGGCCTGCCCGCCCGCTCGGACCTCGGCGCCGTGCACATCGCCACGTACGGGTCGGCGCGGGTCTGCGGCCAGGCGGCGGCGGAGGTGCTCACCGGTACGCTGTGACACCGTGATCCTCGACGGCGAAGACCTCTCCCACAGCCGCCCCGCCCTCCACGACGACGGGCCGCACGTCTTCCGCGGCTGCGACCTGACCGAGGCCGACCTGTCCGGAGCCGCGCTGGCCGGCGCCCGCTTCGAGTCCTGCGTGCTCGACGGCGCCGACTTGCGCAAGGCCGACCTCGACGGCGCGGTCTTCGCGGGTGGCGGCGGCATGCGCCCGAGGTTCAACGACGCCGACCTGATCGACGCCACGTTCACCGACGTCGACCTGTCCTCGGCCCAGTTCGGCGGCGCCCTGCTCACCGACGCCTCCTTCCAGGGCTGCCGCATGATCGGCGCCGCGCTCACGGCCTCGCGCGGCACCGGCTTCAAGGTCGCGCGGTGCAACCTGACGCTGGCCAACCTCGGCGGCTGCTCGCTGCGCGGCGAGTTCATCGAGGGCGTGCGCTTCGACGACGCCGACCTGTCGGGCTGCGACTTCACCGAGGCCACCTTCAGCGACTGCCGGCTCATCGGCACGCGGCTGCTCAACACCACGTTCGCCAAGGCCGACCTGCGCGGCGCCGACCTCGGGCAGCCCGACGACGCCAAACTGCGCGCCTTCGCCGGCGCGATCATCAACCAGACCCAGGCCAACGCCATCCTGCTGGCCCGGGGCATCACCGTCCTGTGAGCCAGATTCCGCGTGGGGTCAGGCGGTGCGTGGGTCAGGCCAGGCGTTTGCGCGCCTCCTCGGCCTCGGCCATCACCCGGCCGATCAGCTCGGCGCACGACGGCAGGTCCTCGATCACGCCCACCACCTGACCCGAGGCCATCACCCCGAGGTCGGCCCGGCCGTCCACCATCGCCGCGCGCAGCAGCACCGGCGTGTTGGCCGCCTGGAGCACCTGCGCCCAGGTCAGCTCCCGGCCGCGGCGCATCCGGCGTCCCTCGCGGACCAGCGCGCCCCACGACAGGCCGGACAGCCGCCGGAACCGGGCGCCGTTCAGCACCGCGCGCAGCAGCCGCGACCGTTCCAGCGAGGCCACGAACGGGGTGCTGAGCACGCGGTGCGGCACGCCGTCCACCCTGGTCGTCACGACGGTCTCGCGGGCGGCCAGGTAGACGTCCTTGACCGCGCCGGGCACCGGGGACTCGCGGGTCAGCAGGAACCGGGTGCCCATGGCGATCCCGCACGCGCCGTAGGCCAGCGCGGCGACCAGGCCCCGGCCGTCGAAGAAGCCGCCCGCGGCGATCACCGGGATGTCCACCGCGTCCACGACCTGGGGCAGCAGCAGCGTGGTGGCCAGCGGGCCGGTGTGCCCGCCGCCCTCGCCGCCCTGCACGATCACCGCGTCCACGCCCCACGCGGCCACCTTCTCGGCGTGCCGGCGCGCCCCCACCGACGGGATGGTGACGACCCCCGCGTCCTTGAGCCGGGCGATCAGCTCGCGCCGGGGCGCCTGGGCGAACGACGCCACCCGCACGCCCTCCCTGATCATCACCGCCACCCGCTCGGCCGCGTCGTCGGCGTCGGAGCGGATGTTGACCCCGAAGGGGGCGTCGGTCCGCTCCTTGACCCGCCTGACCGCCGCCGTCATCTCGGGCACCGACATGGTGGCGGCGCCGATCACGCCCAGCCCGCCCGCCGCCGAGACGGCCGCGGCCAGCCGGGCGCCCGCGACGTACCCCATGCCGGTCTGGACGACGGGATGGCGGCAGCCGGTGAGCTCGGTCAGCGCCGTCCTCACCCGGCCACCTCGCGGTCGCGCGCCCGGCCGGGATCCAGCCGGTCCAGGACGGCCAGCTCGACCGCGTCCGGCTCCCGCGTCGTGGGCACCTCCGGCGGGACGACCAGGTCGAAGCCGGTGGCGGCCAGCACGTCGGCCACGCTCACCCCCGGATGCGTGGACACCAGGCGCATCGAGCCGTCGGGGGCGCCGAAGTCGAGCACCGCCAGGTCCGTCACCACCCGCCGCAGCTCGTACGCCCCCCGGTCGGTGCCCAGCCCGCTCACCATGTCCACCTCGGGCACGAACACCCGCCGCGAGTGCCGCGGGATCCAGTAGCTCGTCGGGTCGCACCGCGTGTTCCCCGGCGCCCCGCGCACCCCGAGGAGCTGCGCCTTGGGACGGGCCCAGTCGCCGATGCAGGAGATGTTGCTGTTCCCGTGCCGGTCGATCTGGCTCGCGCCGAGCATCACGTGTCGGCGGCCGTTCAGCACCAGCCACAGGTGCTCCCGGAACGGCAGCCACCCCTCCACCACCCCGGGCGCCGCCCCCAGCGCGGGCACGTCGCCGGTGAGCAGGCAGACGCCGTCGGAGGTGAGCAGATCGGGCTCGAACGTCAGCCGGGCCAGCCGCGCGGCCAGCACCGTGATCGCCCCGCCGATCCCGGCCGCCAGGATCTCCCCGTCGCCCCTGAACGCCTCCGCGCAGGCCAGCACACAAACGTCAGCCCTGCTCACCTCAGTTCTGGTCATCGACGCCGCCCTCCACGTACCGCCGCTGCCGCTCCTCGTCGCGCCCGTAGTCCGGCTCGCACGAGGTGAACCCGGCCCCGCCGGGCGCCTCGACCACGCCGGTCACCATCGACCGGCTGATCAGCAACGACTGCACCGGCCCCTCCTTCAGCAGGTCGGCGGTGTCCACCAGCCGCTCGCAGGACACGTAGCAGCGCCCGGCCGCCTTGGCGTACAGGTCGTCGAAGTACGGGTCGGGGCCCAGGTACTGCGCGTTCCCGCGGGCGTCGGCCCGGTTCAGGTGCACCAGCGCCACGTCCATGGTCAGGGCGGGCACCGCGACCAGCTCCTCCCCGTCCCCGTACGGCGAGCGCACGGTCCGCAGCTCCGGGTTGACCCGCAGCACGCCGGACCCCAGCCCCGCCCGCGTCGGCAGGAACGGCAGCCGGTGCGCCGCCGCCAGCAGCCCGAACATGAACATGCCCTCGTCGTACTCGGTGAACTCGACCGTGCCCGCCTGCCTGGCCGCCCGGAAGTGCGGTTCGAGGGGGATGGAGTCGAGCGTGACGAACGGCGCCACGACCCGGCGCACCTTGCCCGCCGCGCACAACATGCCGACGTCCGGGCCGCCGTAGGAGACGACCGTCAGATCCCGGACGGACGTGCGCAGCAGGCCGCCCACCAGGGCCATGGGCTTGCGCCGCGAGCCCCAGCCGCCGATCCCGACCGTCATCCCGCTCTCCACCGAGGCCGCGACCTCCTCGACGGACATCACCTTGCTCATCGGAACCGCTCCCTGTGCTCGTCGCCCATGCCCATGAGGTTCAGCTCGAAGGTGAAGCCCTGCTCGAAGCGGTAGCTGCGCCGGACGTCCACCGGGTCGATGCCGTTCAGCGACTCCTTGGCGCGGCGGATGACGTACGGGTCCTTGGCCGCGATCCGCCCGGCCACCTCCATCGCCGCCGCGCGCAGTTTGTCGCGCGGCACCACCTCCAGCACCGACCCGAACGCGTGCAGCTCGGCCGCCGTGACGTTCCGGCACGTGTAGACCATGGCCCGCATGAGGTGCTGGGGCACCAGCCGGGCCAGGTGCGTGGCCGCCCCGAGCGCCCCGCGGTCCACCTCGGGCAGCCCGAAGTAGGCGTCCTCGCTGGCCACCACCACGTCCGCGTTGCCGGCCAGGCCGACGCCGCCGCCCAGGCAGTGTCCGTGCACGGCGGCGAGCACCGGCACCTCGCACTCGTAGACGGCCGCGAACGCCTCGAAACACTGCCGGTTCGCGCCGACGAGCGCCGTGTGCCCGGGATCGGCCTGCATCTCCTTGATGTCCACGCCGGCGTTGAACCCGCGGCCCTCGGCCCGCAGCACCACCACCCTGGTCGCCGGGTCGCGCCCGGCCGCGCGCACCGCCGCCGCCAGGTCGGCCCAGCCCTGGACGGTCAACGCGTTCACCGGCGGCACGTCCACCACGACCTCGGCGACCGGCCCGTCCCGCAGTGTGATCCCCATCGCGCTCCCTGGTCGCACCTAACGCTTGCTTGGTACGGTAGCACCCGTGACGGTCACTTACGACTACACGGGCAGGTCCGTGCTGGTGACGGGCGGCACCCAGGGCATCGGCGCGGGCATCGCCAGGGCCTTCCGCGCGGCCGGCGCCGACGTGACGGTCTGCGCCAGGAAGGACCCCGGCCCCCTGGACGGCCTGCGCTTCGTCCAGGCCGACGTGCGCGTCCCGGCGGACGTCGAACGGCTGGTCGCCGGGTTCGACCGGCTGGACGTGCTGGTCAACAACGCCGGCGGCTCGCCGCCCGCCCCCGTGTCGGGCACCTCGCCGCGCCTGCACGCCCGCGTCATCGAGCTCAACCTGACCGCCCCCCTGCTGGTCTCGCAGCGGGCCCACCCGCTGCTGGCCGCCGCCCGCGGGGCGATCGTGATGATCGGCAGCGTCAGCGGCGCCCGTCCCTCGCCCGGCACCGCCGCGTACGGCGCCGCCAAGGCGGGCCTGCACCACCTGGCCCGCTGCCTGGCCGCCGAATGGGCCCCCGAGGTCAGGGTCAACTCGGTCGTGGTCGGCCTGGCCGACACCACGGCGGCCGAGCGGTACACCGGCCAGGGGCGGGCGGACGCCGCCATCCCCGCGGGCCGCCCCGCCACGCCCGCCGACGTGGCCACGGCCTGTCTGTGGCTGGCCGCCCCCGGCTACGTGACCGGCGCCGAGGTACGGGTGGACGGCGGCGGCGAGATCCCGGCCTGGCAACACCTAGCTTCTGACGATATTTCTTGATATCTGTGCATGATCCCCTTGGGAGGTCTTGTGGGCATTTGCGCTGGCCGCGTGGTGATCGTGACAGGCGCCGGACGCGGCATCGGCAGGCAGCACGCCCTGGAGTTCGCCCGGCAGGGCGCCCGCGTCGTGGTGAACGACCTCGGCACCGCCCGCGACGGCGGCGGCGCGTCCGCCGGCCCGGCCCACGAGGTCGTCGCCGAGATCGAGGCACTCGGCGGCCGGGCGGTGGCCAACTGCGACGACGTGTCCGACTGGGCCGGCGCCGCCCGGCTGGTGAAGACCGCCGTCAGCGCGTACGGCCGGTTGGACGTCCTGGTCAACAACGCCGGTTTCCTGCGCGACCGCATGCTGGTCTCGATGACCGAGCAGGACTGGGACGACGTCGTCCGCGTGCACCTCAAAGGCCACTTCCTGCCGCTGCGGCACGCGGCCGCGTACTGGCGGGAGCGGTCGAAGGCGGGCGAGGAGGTGTCCGGCAGGGTGGTCAACACCTCCTCGGGCGCGGGCCTGCTGGGCAGCGTCGGCCAGGCCGGCTATTCGGCGGCCAAGGCAGGGATCGCCGCGCTCACCCAGGTCGCCGCCGCCGAGCTGGCCCGCTACGGCGTCACCGTCAACGCCATCGCGCCGGCCGCCCGCACCCGGATGACCGAGGAGGTGTTCGCGGCGACCATGGCCAGGCCGCAGGCCGGGTTCGACCCCATGGACCCGGCGAACGTCGCCCCGCTCGTCGTCTGGCTCGGCTCGGCGGCCTCCGCGCACGTGACGGGCCGGGTCTTCGAGGTCGAGGGCGGCACGATCGCGCTGGCCACCGGCTGGCGCCACGGCCCCGCCGCGGACCGGGGCGCCCGCTGGTCGCCGGAGGAGGTGGGCGAGGCCGTCGCCACGCTCCTGGAGGCCGCCCCCGCCCCCGAGCCCGTCTACGGCGCGGCCCCCTGATCCCCGCCGGCCAGCGGACCAGCCCGGGCACGGACGTCTGGCCGTCCTCCCGCAGCGCGAACAGCTCGGTGGCGCGCCCCGAGGTCACGTCCACCGCATAGACCACGGCGACGGCGCGGGGGTCGTCGTCCGGATAGGCCAGCGACGTCACCTCCCGGGGGGACGTCCAGCCGCCCAGCTTGGCCGGCCGCAGCCCCTCGGCGAGTAAGAAGTCGTCAGCGCATCGACGACCGGGCGGTGGGACGCAGGCGCAGCCGCACCGGCGGCGCGGTCAGCCGGGGCTCCAGCATGGACAGGTCCGCCGGGCGCTCGTCCTCGGGACGGGCGAACCGGGTGAACCACACGAACACGTTCTCCCCGGCCCGGACCGGCAGGCGGGGGAAGGTGTTCTCGGCGTGCTCGCTCTCCAGGCAGCCGACCGGCGGCGTCCCGGCCTCGGCCAGCGCGGGTGCGACCTGCCCTGCGAAGAACTCGGCGAAGCCCTCCCCGACGTGGCAGATCGTCGCGACGTACAGGGCGGCGGGCGGCTCGGCGGCGCCCGCGGGCGGCCGTTCCCAGGAGGGCAGCTCCGGACCGGACGGGCGGAGCAAGAGCACGTCGTCGGAGTCGATCATCGTGGCGTTGGCGGCGTCGCGGTGCGCCCGCCAGACGGGGCCGCCGTAGAAGCCCTCCAGCGCCGCCCGGCGCGCCTCCATGTCGGGGAAGGCGCGCAGCCAGGTGAAGGTGTCGGGCGCGTCGGGATCGCGGAAGGTGCCCGCGACGCGCATGCCGAGCGCCTCCTGCGGCTCGACGAACTCGCGCTCGAACAGCGTGATGAGGGTGTCGCGCCGTCCTGGGTGAAGGGTGTACCGCCGTAGTTCATAGATCACGGCCGGACGCTAGGGCGGGATCACTGCCACCTCATGTCAGCGTCGGCGGCGAATAATGTTCTGATAACTCTGTGCTACCGAATGACAACGCAGAGTTATATAGTCGCATTGACCTTGCTCCCAATGGGTCACAGAAGGTCAAAAAGGGGGCGGCGGCTGTCCAGGGCCCTGGCGTCCGCCGCCTCGCAGGGGTCCACACCGGTGAAGGAGCAGAAGTGATCAAAAGGCTGTGCGCCGCAGGTGCCGTGCTGGCCGCGGCCGGCGTCGCCATGGCGGCCGTTCCCGCCCACGCTGACACCTGGTCCGACAACTGGAGCAGCAACAGCGACTCGTCGCAGTCGGGCAACAACTTCGGCGACGTCTCCGCGGCCAACCGTGGTGGCTGGGACTCGACCAACGTCAACAACATCAACGGCGTCGCGACCACCGCCACCGACGGCGGCATCGCGGTGACCTACATCTTCTACTGACCTCCGTACAGCTCCGAGGAAGGGACATCGACATGATGAAGAAGCTCTGCGTGACCACTGGCGCCGTCGCCGCGGCCGCCGCCCTGACGCTCCTGTCCGCCCCGGCCCACGCCGACGTCACCGCGGGCAACTCCAGCTCCAACCACGACACCTCCCAGTCGGGCAACAACTTCGGCAACGTCGTGAACGTCAACGTGAGCGGCACCGACGCCACCAGCGTCAACAACGTCAACGGCAACGCCACGACCGCCGACGACGCCGGCCACGCCGGCACCAGCGTCGACTCCTAGCCAGGCCCGGGGGCGCCCTCCGGCGCGGAGAGGGCGTCCCCGTGCGGGCCGGGTCGAGGCGGCCCGGCCCGCCCCCATTACCATCCCTGGATGACGAACTGTGCATATGTCACCTTTGATGACCCAACCGGCCAGGACGACGAGCGTGACCTCGCGCTCTCCCACTGGCACGCCAACGGCATCGAGGGCCGCGCCGAACGCTGGGACGACCCCGCGGCCGACTGGAGCGCCTACGACGCCGTCGTGGTGCGATCGGCCTGGGACTACATCGACCGGCGCGCGGAGTTCCTGGCCTGGGCCCGCCGCGTCGAGTCCGTCACCAAGCTGCTCAACCCGGCCGTCGTCCTGGAGGGCAACACCGACAAGACGTACCTGAGAGACCTGGGCGTGCCGACCGTGCCGACCCATTGGTCCGCCCACGACCTGCCCGACTGGCCCGAGTACGTCGTCAAGCCCGCGATCTCCGCCGGAGCCCGCGACACGACCAGGACCACCGACCGCGACAAGGCGGCCGAACTGGCCGCCGCGCTCCAGGCCGCGGGGCGGCAGCCGATGGTCCAGCCCTACCTCGACATGGTGGAGTCGGAGGGCGAGACCTCCCTGCTGTACTTCAACGGCCGCCTGAGCCACGCCGTCCGCCGCCATCCGATGCTGGCGGCGGGGACCACCCTCGACCACAACGCGCGGGCCGAGCTCCGCACCCCGGCCCCGGACCAGGTCGACCTGGCCGAGAAGGTGCTAGCAGCCATTCCCCACGCCCTTCTCTACGCCAGGATCGACCTGGTCCGGCTGTCCGACGGCACGCCGGTGGTCATCGAGCTGGAGCTGACCGAGCCGTACCTGTTCCTGCGCTACGCGCCGGACGCCCCGGCGAACTTCGCCAGGGCCCTGGGGGAGCTGGTCTGATCAGCAGGAGATCCCGCCGTCCACCGGGATGACCGTGCCCGTCAGGTACGACCCCGCCCGCGAGGACAGGAAGACGGCCGCGCCCGCCATGTCGTCGGGCCGGCCGATCCGTCCCAGGGGCACGGTCGAGGCGATGGCGGCGCGGGTGGAGGGGTCGTCCAGGGCGAAGGCCATCATCTTGGAGTCGAACGGCCCGGGGGCGATGGCGTTGACCGTGATGTGCTCCTTGGCCAGCTGTCTGGCCAGGTGGCGGGTCAGCATGTGCACGGCCGCCTTGGTGGAGGAGTAGGCGTAGCTCTCCAGGGCGGGCACCCGGATTCCGTCGATCGAGCCCACGTTGATCACCCGGGCCGGGTCGTCCGGGCCGGCCGCCTGGCGCAGGTTCGGCAGGAACTTCTGGGTCAGGTAGAAGACGCCCTTGACGTTGATGTCCCAGAGCTTGTCGAAGGCGTGCTCCGGATACTCCTCCAGAGGCGCGCCCCAGGTGGCGCCGGCGTTGTTGACCAGCACGTGCAGCGGGCCGCCCACCGCCGTGACCAGCGTGTCCACCCCCTCGGGCGTGGACAGGTCGGCCTGGACGGCCGTGCAGCCCAGCTCGGCGGCGGTCTTGTCGACCTCCGCCGCCTTGCGTGCCGATATGACGACGGTCGCGCCGGCCGCCACGAACCCGGCGGCGATCATGCGGCCGATGCCGCGCGAACCGCCGGTGACGACGACCGTCTTGCCTTCCACCGAGAACAGACTCATGTTCCGGAAGCATGCCATACCGACTGGTCGGTTACTAGCTGCCCTCGTCCTTCACCCAGAGTCGCAGCAGCCCCCGGAAGTGCTCGGTGAACCGCTCGCGCTCGGCCGCCGGGTACGTGGCGGCGACCGTGTCGACCAGCAACCGGTCGAACTCCGGCCCGGCCACCCAATCCAGCACGATCTCGTCGATGTGTCCCAGGTGCGTACGGCAGAACTCCTCGTACCGGTCCACCTCGAAGTACCGGTCGGCCAGCTTGCGGTACTGGGCCAGCCGTTCCCCGTAGTCGCCGGTGACCTCGAAGTAGTCGTGCGTCTCCAGGTCGATGCGCGGCCGGCGGCGGGTGGCCACGCAGAACACGCTCCACTTCACCAGCGCCTTGATCGCCCAGGGGAAGTAGTAGTGCAGGCTGGTCAGGGCCACGTCGGGGCAGGCGTTGGCGTAGTCGATCGGGTGCACGTCGGCGCCCTTGACCAGGGTCTCGCAGGAGTTGAACTCCCAGCGGAAGAACGCGTTCACCAGCCGCCCGACGGTGACGACCTCCTCGCCCACGGACGGCGAGAGGAACTCGTGGTCGACGGCGTACCGGGCGTGCATCGGCTCGTCGGGGCGGAAGCGCATGACCATGGTCTCCGCACCGATCGACAACGACCTGGCGAAGGCGTCGTACCCCTCGACGGACTGCTGGAGGTGCATGAGCATCTCGCCGCTCTGGTCGTAGGCGCGGTGCAGCTCGTCGCGGTCGCGGACGCGGGAGACGCCCCGCCAGGCGCCGCCGTCGTACGGCTTCATGAACAGCGGATAGCCGATGCGCTCGGCGACCGCGTCGAGGTCGAAGGAACGGTTGTAGCGCTCGGCGGTGTAGGCGTAGCGGGAGTTGTCCAGCGGGTTCTTGTACGGCACCAGCACCGTCTCCGGCACCTTGAGCCCGAGCCGCATCATCGCGCAGTAGGCCGCGTGCTTCTCCATCGACTGGAACGTGAACGGGCTGTTCAGCAGATAGACGTCGTCCATCATGGCGATCTTCTTCAGCCACTCGCGGGGGTGGTAGTACCAGTACGCCAGCCGGTCGATCACCAGCTCGTGACGTGGCTTGGCACGCAGGTCGAACGGCTCGATCGTGATGCGCTCGACGTCGAACCCGCCCACCCCCTTGATCGGCCCCAACCGGCGTAACACGGTCTCGAACGCCGCCGGCCAGTCCTCCTCGGTCCCCAGCAGCAGCCCAATGAGATGACGCACGATGCTCCTCCGCGGCCGCCGCGAGGGCTCACAGGCCGGGCAGGCGACCGTTCCTGAACAGGTCGACGAACCGTTGATGGTCTTCACGAGCCTGTGCCCCATATCGATGGGCGAAATCCACCAACATGCCGATAAATCCGGATTGATCGCCGTTGATGACCGCCACGATCGCCTCCTCCGTCGAGAAGTCCACCAGGTCGTGGCTGGACTCGTCGTCGGCCACCGAGTGCATGCGCGCCACCGCCCGTCCCAGGTCGCGCATGATGGAACGCAGCTCGTCGGGCTCGTTGACGTCGTCCCAGTCGAGGTCGGCCGAGTACGGCGACACCTCGGCCACGAGCTGGCCCACCCCGTCGAGCGAGGCGTACCCGAGCCACGGGTCGGCGTAGGCCTGCAGCGCCCGCTGCGACTCGGCCGTGCGGTGGCCCTGGTGCAGGAAGTAGGAGGCCGCCTTCTCGTTGTCGACGTACCGGGCCACGGCCGGCGCCTGGGCCTGCTTCATGTAGAGGATGACGTCGTTCTCCAGCGCCTGCGAACGCCCCTCCAGCAGCAGGTTGTACGACGGCAGCCCCGCCGACCCGATGCCCACGCCCTTGCGCAGCGCCACGTCCTTGACGACGTGCTCGACCGGGTTGGACGGCGTGGGCAGCGTCCCCAGGTAGCCCTCGAACGCCGCCAGCACCCGCTCCCGGGTCGCGGCGTCGACCTCCTCCCGGCCGTCCATGAGGGCGAAGCGCCGGTCGTAGTCGTCGATCACGGTCTCCACGTCGAGCATCGCCACCCGCGTGCTGAGACGCGCCGTCTGCAGCACCCGGTGCAGCACGCCGCCGGTGGTCTCCAGGGTGAGCGAGCCGATGGCGTCGTCGCCGCCGGTCGCGATGCCGTGCAGCTCGGCCAGGTACGCCCGCGCGAACTCGGTCACCAGCGCGCTGATCGTCTCGTCCGACAGCGCCTTGGCGTAGCCGATCAGCGCCACGCTGGCGGCGAAGCGCTTGAGGTCCCAGACGTAGGGGCCGACGTAGGCCTCGTCGAAGTCGTTGACGTTGAAGACCAGCACCCCGGAGGCGTTCATGTACGTGCCGAAGTTCTCGGCGTGCAGGTCGCCGTGGATCCACACCCGGCCCGTGGGCTCGTCGAGGTAGGAGCCGTCGGCGAAGTCGCCGGTCAGGTCGGCGTAGAACAGGCCGGCGCTGCCCCGGTAGAAGGCGAAGGGGGAGGCCGCCATCTTGCGGAACTTGCGCCGGAAGGCGGCCGGGTCCCGTTTGATCGACTCGCCGAACTCGCTGATCAGGACGTCGAGCAGGAAGGAGGAGCGTGTGCCCATGCAACGGACGGTAGCCCGCCCGATGCCCGCCGCCTACCCCGAATTCTCCCTGACAGGGCCAGGTCAGGGATGTTGCGAGGACACCGAGACGGTCTCGCCCGTCATGTACGAGGAGTAGTCGCTGGCCAGGAAGACGATCACGTTGGCCACCTCCCACGGCTCGGCCGACCGCCCGAACGCCTCCTTGGCGGCCAGCTCCGCCAGCAGCTCCTCGCTCGTCACCTTCGCCAGGAAGGGGTGCACGGCCAGTGACGGCGCCACCGCGTTCACCCGGACGCCGTGCTCGGCGACCTCCAGTGCGACGCACCTCGTCAGCGCCATCACCCCGGCCTTGGCCGCCGCGTAGTGCGCCTGCCCGCGCTGCGCCCGCCAGCCGACCACCGAGGCGTTGTTCACGATCACGCCGGAGCCCTGGCCGATCATGTGCCGGACCGCCGCCCTGGTGCAGCGCATGGTGCCGTTGAGGGTGACGTCGAGCACCGCGTGCCACTGCTCGTCGGTCATCTCGGCCAGCGGGGCCGTACCGCCGAGGCCGGCGTTGTTGATCACCACGTCGAGCCGGCCGTGCGCCTCCACCACCGCGTCGAACAGCGCCAGCACCTGTGGCTCCGACGTCACGTCGCACGGGACCGCCAGCGGCTTGACGCCGGTCAGCTCGGTCAGCGCCTCGGCGGCGGCGGCCAGGCGGCGCTCGTGCCGGTCGGACAGGACGATCGTGGCCCCCTCCTCGGCGCAGCGCCTGGCGGTGGCGTAGCCGATGCCCGCGCCCGCGGCGGCGGTCACCAGCGTGACCTTGCCGTCGAGCAGACCGTGCGACTTCGGATAGGGCGGTGCCATCCGTGCTCCAATCAGCGGGGGAGTCCAAGAGTGCGCTCGGCGATGATGTTCCGCTGGATCTCACTCGACCCGGCATAGATCGTGTCCGCCCGGCTGAACAAATACAAGCGTTGCAGGTCGTTCAGGCCGTCCGCCGCCACGAGCCCGGCCTTCCCCTGCACCTCCTGCGCCAGCTCGCCCAGCCGTCGATGCCACTCCGACCAGTAGAGCTTGGCGATCGACGCCTCCGGGCCCGGGTCCGGGCCCAGCATCCGCAGGGCGTTCAGCCGCATGATCTCCAGCTCCAGCCACGACCGGACGAGCCGGTCGCGCAGCACCGGGTCCTCGGCCGCCCCGGTCCGGCGGGCGGTCGCGATCACCTCGGCCAGCTCCCGCCGGAACCCGATCTGCTGCCCCAGCGTGGACGCGCCGCGCTCGTGGCCCAGCGTGGCCATGGCCACCCGCCAGCCCTCGCCCGGCGCCCCGAGCAGGTTCCCCGCCGCCGTGCGCGCGCCGTCGAAGAACACCTCGTTGAACTCGGAGGTGCCGGTGAGCTGCCTGATCGGGCGTACGGTGACGCCCGGCCCGCCCATCGGCACCAGCAGGTACGACAGCCCGCGATGCCGCTGCGAGCCCTCCTCGGTACGGCACAGGACGAAGCACCAGTCGGCGACGTGGGCCAGCGACGTCCACACCTTCTGCCCGGTGATCACCCACTCGTCGCCTTCGAGTCGCGCCCTGGTCCGGACGTTCGCCAGGTCGGATCCGGCCTCGGGCTCGGAATAGCCCTGGCACCACAGCTCCTCGCCGCGCTGGATCGGCGGGAGGAAGCGGTCTTTCTGCTCGTCGGTGCCGAACTCCAGGATGGTCGGGCCGATCAGCCCCTCGCCGATCAGGCCGACCCGGGCGGGGGCGTCGGCCCTGGCGTACTCCTCGTAGAAGGCGACCTGGTCGTCGAGGGAGGCGGCCCGGCCGCCGTACCGCTCGGGCCAGCTCAGGCAGGTCCAGCCCGCCTGGCCGAGCCGGCGTTCCCAGGCCAGGCGCAGGTCGTGCCCCTCGTGCTCCCTGCCGGGGCCGCCGAGACCGCGGACGTGCGCGAACTCGCCGGACAGGCTCTCCTCCAGCCAGGCGCGGGCCTGCTCACGAAGGCTCAACAAATCCCCCGTAGCCGCCCTGGAAGAAGACCAGGGGGCCGCCGTCGGCGTGCGTGTCGAGCTGCAGCACCCGGGCCACCACGATCATGTGGTCGCCGGCCGGGTGCTCGGCCTCGATCACGCAGTCGAGCCAGGCCAGCGCGCCTTCGAGCACCGGGTTGCCGCCGGGGGAGCCGGTCCAGGCCAGGCCGGCGAACTTGTCGCCGCCCTTGGCCGCCATCTGCGCGCAGACCGGCTGCTGGTGCTCGGCCAGCACGTTCACGGTGACGACCTTCGCACCGCGCACCCGGGGCCAGCTCGTGCTGGTGTGGGCCACGCAGAAGGCGACCAGCGGCGGGTCGAGCGAGACGGAGGTGAAGGAGTTGGCCGCCAGGCCGCACGGCTGGTCGTTCGCCGGGTCGAGGGCGGTGATCGCCACCACGCCGGTCGCGAACCTGCCGAGGACCTGACGGAACCGGCGGCCGTCGATGTGGCCGTTCCCGTTGTGCTGTGAAGGGCCGGGCGGCATGGCGGCTCCGTTACGAGTCCTGCTGCGCTGGTAGGGCGTCGGAAGGCCGCGACAGCCGTCCGGCGCGATGAGCCGGGCAGCGTGTGTGCTCATGGGTCCGCCTCCTCGTCACCGACTGCGCCCATCATACATACCAAGCGCTTGCTTGGACACTAGGCTCGTTCCGGAGACCCTGTCAACCCGCCCGGAGTCCGCCGCGGCTGCCGCTCGCCGTCCGGTGGCCGGGTCGCCGGTTGACATGGCGAAAAGGGACGGCATAGCGTGATCTCTGTGCCCAAGCGCTTGCTTGATTTCCGGGATGTGACCGCCATAGCGGGGATCGGCTACACCCCCTTCACCAAGAACTCGGGCGTCAGCACCCTCACCCTGGCCTGCCGTGCCGTCCTTGCCGCCCTCGACGACGCCGGCCTGCCCCCGGACGCCGTGGACGGCCTGGCCACCCACCGCGTCGGCGACTCGGCCCCGCCGTCCCTGGTGGCCCCCGCCCTCGGCCTGCCCGACCTCGCCTGGCACCTCGACCAGTTCGGTGGCGGCAGCGTCTCGCACGCCGTCGTCGGCCAGGCCGCCCTGGCCGTGGCCACCGGGATGGCCGAGACCGTCGTCTGCTACCGCGCGATCAACGCCCGTTCCGAGTTCCGCATGGGCGGCACCGGGCGCGGCGTGCCGGTCAGCCCCGAGGTCCAGTACCAGGCCCCCTACGGCTACTTCGCCCCGCCGCAGCAGTACGCCATGTACGCCCGCGCCCACATGCTCCGGTACGGCACCAGGCCCGAGCACTTCGGCCGCGTCGCCGTCACCCAGCGCGCCAACGCGGTCAAGAACCCGCGGGCCCTCATGCGCACCCCGATCACGCTGGAGGACTACCTGGCCAGCAGGTGGATCGCCGAGCCGTTCCGCCTCCTGGACTGCTGCCTGGAGACCGACGGCGCCTGCGCCCTCGTCCTCACCACCGCGGAACGCGCCCGCGACCTGCGCCGCCGCCCCGTCCTGATCTCGGCGGCGGCCTGGGGCGGCGGCACGTCCCACCTGTCGGGCACGGGCCCGGCCGATCCCACGGTGACCGCGGCCGCGGCCCTGGCCCCGCGCCTGTACGCGCAGGCCGGCCTCGGCCCCGGCGACGTGGACGTGGCCGAGATCTACGACTGCTTCACGTACTCGGTGATCGTGCAGCTGGAGGACTACGGCTTCTGCGCCAAGGGCGAGGGCGGCCCGTACGTGGAGTCGGGCGCCACGGCCCCGGACGGCGAGCTGCCCGTGAACACCCACGGCGGTTTCCTGTCGGAGGGGTACGTGCACGGCGTCAACCACGTCGCCGAGGCGGTCGCCCAGCTCCGGGGCGAGGCCGGCGACCGCCAGGTGCCCGGCGCCGAGGTGGCGCTCTCGACGGCCCAGCCCGGCTACCTCCTGCCTGCCACCTCCGCGCTGATCCTCAGGAGGTCGTGACCCATGACCCACGGTCCCCGTCCCGAGCCCGACCGCGACTCCGCCGAGTGGTGGGAGCGCCTGGCGCGGGAGGGGTTCGCGGTGCAGCGCTGCGACGGCTGCGGCACCGCGCGCTTCCCGGCGCGGGCCTTCTGCCCGTCCTGCCGGGGCGAGGCGTGGCGGTGGCTCCCGGTGCCGGCCGAGGGCGTGGTCGAGAGCTGGATCGTCAACCGCCGGGCCTTCCTGCCGGGCTCGGGGGAGCCGTACGTCGTGGTGATGGTCCGGCTGGACGCCGTCCCCGGCTGCCTGGTGCACGGGAACTGGCGTGGCGCCGCGCCCGAGCCGCTGCCCGGCCAGCGCGTACGAGGGGTGCGCACGCGCGTCGACGACCGGCTGACCCTGCTCGACTGGGAGCCCCTGGACGGGGACGCGGATGCCCATTCGCCCGAGCGCACATCCTCCCGCTGATCGGTCCAGATCCGGACATTCGATTCGTACCGGATATTCCCACCAGTCCCACCATTGCGAAGGTGCCTGCAGGTTGGCCCGTGAGGGTTGATGATGAAGCTGAGGCGTCAACCATGGAGGCGACCCGGACGTGGCGGCGTACGTGTGCGGAAGCGACTCGGCGACAGACGTGACACCGAGGTCACGACCGCTGACTCCTGCCGCCGGCCCGGGCCTGGCTCGGACGGCGCGCAGCCCTCCGGGCACGGGGGCGGTACGGCGGCGCGAAGAGGGTCCCTCGGAGGAAGGCGCGTCCTGGCGGGCGTGGGGGACCCGCCAGGACGCGCTTCCTGCCCCGTGCGCGGCGACGCCAGGACTCCGGCGAGGGATGGAGTCCTAGGCCGCGAGTTCGCGCACGGAGTCGGTGGGGGTGTGCGAAGGCACGTGCCGCCGGTGACGAACGGTGCTGCGTCGAGCCGCACCGACAGGGTCATCGATGGGGTGCGTGACGGGGGCGCCACCCTCCTCGTTCCAGACAAAGGATCCGTCTATGCACCACACGGTCAGTTCGGTCGACACCGAGAGCACGGACATCGCCTTTTCCTTGCTCTGGTGCTTGTGGGAGAACCCGTCGCGCCGCAACGCGTAACGCAGTAAACGAGTTGCTTCGCGGGGGTCCTGCCAGGGCAGGAACGGCGTGTCCGAGTGAACCGGCAACACTTGGCCTCCACCCCCTCACCGGCCTTTAGATGGATTTGTACCAACGAATGGATGATGGGCCGGTCGAGGGGCTTCGGTCAAGGGGTTGTGGCCTGCTAGAACCAGATCGTCTAAATTGTTGGAACAAAAGGGGTGAAAGTGGCAAGGTCGGTGCTGTATCAGCAGGTGGCGGCGGAATTGCGTCGAGCCATCTACTCGGGTGTCCTCGGCCCCGGGGCGCAGCTGCCGACCGAGGCACAGCTCATGGAAGACCACGGGGTGAGCAGGAACACCGTCAGGCTGGCTCTCGGGGAGCTCGTCAACGAGGGGCTGGTCACGCGCACGCCGAGGCGCGGCACGGTGGTCCGCGACCGCAGGCCGCTGCTCATCTACCCGCAGCGCGAGCTGGAGCCGCAGCCCACCGGAGAACTGAAGGAGGCCTTCGCCTACGCCGTTGCGCAGGAAGGCCGGGCCCCGAGCCAGTACATTGAAGTGCTGACGGTTTCTCCCGTCGAGGAGATCGCCAGCAGGCTGGAACTGGCCGACGGAGAGCTGGCGGTCGTGCGTCGCCGCCTGCGGTTCGTCGACGGCCAGCCGTACAACACCAACGACTCCTACTTCCCCCGTGATCTGGTCGCCGACTCCGAGATCGCCAGGCCCGGAGACATCGCGCGCGGGGCGAACAGGGTTCTGGAAGAACTCGGGCACGCGCAGATACGCGTCGTCGACGACATCTGGGCCCGTATGCCCAACCAGGAGGAGGCCGAGCGCCTCCAACTCGAACTCGGCACGCCAGTCATGGTCTACGTCCGAGTCGGATACGACGGGGCCGACATGCCAGTGCGTGTCGCTGTGTCGGTGCTGCCCGCCGACAAACATCTGATCAGATACGAGCTCGATCGTCGCCGCTGACGGGCTCGGTTGAAGGGGTGATCCCGCCGGCCGGGCGCAGCGAGAAAGCCGCCTCGCTGGCCTAGGGGAGTCGTGCATACTCCCCTAAATCGCCATTTATCCATATATATCGGGTTGAGGACCCATATCGCCCCTGCGCGACATTGCGTCATCACGCTCTGTGTCGGCATGGGCACCCAACGCATCGAAGGGCTGTATTATGCACACAAACACCCTCCTTCACCCGCTCGCACTCCGGCGCGCGGAGCCCGCGGACCTTCCCGGCGTGCTCAGGCTTCTCGCGGACACCGCCGAGTGGCTGCACACCCAGGGAGTGCGGCAGTGGCCGCGGCAGGGATTCGGCCCCGAGCGGATCGAGCCGCTCATCGAGGAGCGGGTCCTGTACCTGCTCGACGACGAGCTGCGCTATCTCGACCCCGACGTCCAGGCCCCGCCCGTGGCGACCATCGCCCTCGACGGCAACGCCGACCCGGAGTTCTGGACCCCGGCCGACGACCCGGGGGCCGCGCTCTACGTCCACAAGCTGGCCGTGGCCAGGCCGTGGTCCGGCAGCGGCCTCGGTGACGCGCTCCTCGACTGGGCCTGCTCCGCGGCACGTTCCGCCGGGCTGCCCTGGCTCCGGCTCGACTGCGCCAAGGCCAACCCGCGGCTGCAGGAGTACTACCGCATGCGCGGGTTCCGGCACATCCGTACCGTGGACCTGCCGCACCGCTCGTCCGGGGCCCTGTTCCAACGGCCGTCGCGCGACCTGTCCACGACGGCCTTCCGTGACCTGACGGTCGCGGAGCTGATCAGCGCCTAGCGAACCCCTCTGGCCGGACCCGGTCCGGAAGGGGGCCGGGTCCGGCCGGTGGTCGCGCGCCACCTCACCTCAGGCGGCAGGTCACCTCGTCGGCATGTACCGCAGCGGCCCCAATGGGCACGTGCGTTTCCGGCGCAAGTGGACAGAGCGCCATATAACCTCTTTGCCATGACCGGATCCCTCCTTGAGGTGATCGCGCTCAATGTGCGCGACGCCGTGGCCGCCGAGCAGGGCGGCGCCGACCGCCTGGAGGTCGTCGCCGACATGGCGGCCGACGGGCTCACCCCTGCACCGGAGACGGTCGCCGCGATCGCCGCGGAGTGCCCCCTTCCCCAGATGGTGATGCTGCGCTGCGAGGCCAACTTCACCGCCGACCCCGACGTCCTGGATCGGCTGCGCCGCGACGCCAAGGCGCTCGCGCAGGCCGGCGCGGCCGGGTTCGTGTTCGGCTTCCTCGACGACGCGGGCGTGGTCGACCTGGCGGCCACCGAGGCGCTCATCCACGCCGTCTCGCCGCTCCCGTGGACCTTCCACCGCGCGGTCGACCACGCCGCCGACGTGCAGGCGTCCTGGCGGGCCGTGCGGCTGCTGCCCAACCTGGCCACCGTGCTCACCTCCGGCTCGCCCCAGGGCGTCGGCGCGGGGCTGTCCACGCTCAGGTCCAGGGCCGAGGCCGGCGACGGGTCGATCATCCTGGCCGGCGGTGGGCTCAAGCCCGCTCACGTGCCCGACCTGCTGGACTACGGCATCCGCGCCTTCCACGTGGGCTCGGCCGTACGGGCGAGCTGGACGGACCCCGTCGAGTGGCGGCTGGTCCGGCAGTGGCGCTCCCTGGTCGAGCGCGACTGAGCCCCCAGGCCCCCGTGGCGCGGCTCAGGGGAAGAGGGCCGCGTCGGCGCGGCGGAGGGCGGCAGCCAGCGTCCTGACGGTGGCCGGCTCGTCCATGACGCCGCCCCCGGCCGCCCGCCGCTCCTCCCAGGCCCGTACGCGCTCCCGGTAGGAGTCGTAGTGGGCCAGGTGGAAGGCGTAGACGGTGGCGAACCTGCTGACGAGCTGCGCCGGATGCATGTCCCAGCCCTGGTGGAAGCCGTGGGCCAGGGAGTGGCCGACCAGCCGGGCGTGCCTGCCCCACAGGGCGTGGACGTCGTCCGCCCGGTCGGAGGCGGGCCCGGCGGCCAGCGAGCCGTCGGACAGCTCGACGCCCGTGCCCGCGAACGCCGTCTGCATCACGTGCCTGGCGTGGTCGCAGGCCGGATGGTCGAGCCGCTGCTCGTGCGGCGGCAGGCCGATGGCGGCGGTGTAGTCGAACACGCCGAAGTGCGCCGCGGCCAGCCGCCCGCCGAGCGTCCCGGGCAGCTCGGCCCGCAGGAAGGGCAGCGTCTGGGGAGCCTCCACCTGCATCTCGAAGCGCAGCCCGGACAGGCCGAGCCGCGCCTCCAGCCGTTCCAGCACGCCCGCGAACTGCCCGAGGTACGCCTCCATCAGCACCTTGGGGAACGTCACCGTGAACCCCGCCGGAAGCTCGCCCGCCCGCTCCAGCACCCCGGCCAGGAAGCCGCCGAGCGTGCGCACCGACCTCGCCGGGTCGCCGTCGGCGAACGACTTCACCCGCAGCCCCCACCGCCGCGGCAGGGTCCCGGCGGCGTGCAGGTGGGCCACGGCCCGCGCGGCCTGTTCGGCGTGCCCGTCCTCCTCCTCGTGCGGGCGCACGCCGTAGCCGTCCTCGAAGTCGATCCGCAGGTCCTCGACCGGCTCGCGGGCCAGCTTGCCGAGCACCCGGTCGCGCACGTCGGGCGCGAACGCCTCCAGATGCGCCTCGGCCAGCGACAGCGCCCGCCCTCCCCACTCGGCGACGGTCGAGGCGGAGAAGCGGTCGGCCGGCACGTAGACGGTGTGGACCGGCTGCCAGCCCGGCTCGGCCATGGGGTAGCGGGCCTGCTGCGCCGCGTGGACCTCGGCGAAGCCGGGCACGGGCTCGTCGTGCACGTACGGGCTCATTCCAGGTGGGCGCAGGCGCGGAGCATGGTGTCGACGCCGACCAGCTTGACGCGTTCGCCCCGGCCGAGCGAGCTGGCCAGCTCCCCCTCGGCCCGTTCGATGGCCAGCCAGTCGTCGTAGGTCACCGGCCGCACGCCCCGCTCGGCCAGCAGCGACTCGACCGTCGGCCGCGACACCGGCGCGCCGCCCTCCAGGTCGGCCAGCAGCGTGCGGACCGTCTCGGCGGCGTCGGACTTGTTGGTGCCGATGACGCCGGTCGGCCCGCGTTTGAGCCAGCCCGCCACGTACTCGCGCGGACGCACCCGGCCAGCCTCGTTGGGCACGGTCATGGTCCGCTCGGAGAACGGCACGCCGGGCAGCGGGACGCTCTGGTAGCCGACCGAGCGCAGCACCATGCCGACGGGCAGCGTCTCGTACTCGCCGGTGCCGACGACGCGGCCCTCCTCCGACAGGCGGGTGCGTTCGAGCCGGAGCCCCTCGACCCGGTCGGCGCCCAGGATCTCCACCGGCCGCAGCCAGAAGCGCACGTCGAGGCGGCGCGGCCGGCCCACGGGCTCGCGGCCGGCCCACGACTGCAGGACCTTGATGTTGCCCTGGACCTGGCGCGGGAAGTCGGCGCCGAGTACGGCCGCCTCGTCGGGGCGCACGCAGACGTCGGCGTTGGCCAGCTCGCCGAGCTCGCGCAGCTCCTTCAGGGTGAACTTGGCGTGCTCGGGCCCGCGCCTGCCGACCATGTGGATCGCCTTGACCTGGCTCTGGCTCAGCCGGTCGAGGACGTCGTGGGGCACGTCGGTGTGCCGCAGCTCCTCGGCGGTCTTGGCCAGCACGCGGACGACGTCGACGGCCACGTTGCCGACCCCGATCACCGCGACCTCGGAGCTGTCCAGCGTGAAGCGGCCGGGATCGACGTCGGGGTGGCCGCAGTACCAGTTGACGAAGTCGGTGGCCGCCACGCTGCCCGGCAGGTCCTCGCCGGGGATGCCGAGCCGCCGGTCGACCATCGCGCCCGTGCAGTAGACGACCGCGTCGTAGACGCGAAGCAGGTCCGCGACGGAGACGTGGCCGCCCAGCGTGACGCCGCCGAGGAAGCGCACCTGGGGCAGTTCGAGGACCCTGCGCAGGTAGTTCGCGATCGACTTGATCGAGGTGTGGTCGGGCGCCACGCCGTACCTGACCAGCCCGTACGGCGTGGGCAGCCGTTCCAGGACGTCGACCAGCACAGGCTCGGCCGACTGCTTGACCAGCGCCTCGGCCGTGTAGATCCCGGCCGGGCCCGACCCGATGACCGCCACGTGCAACGCCACGCTGCCTCCTCATGCCGGTGAAGGTGCGACGCGGAGGACGCGTCCCTAGAGGTGCAACCGGCCCGTGTGCTCGATGTATCCCCGGTCGCCCGCAGGTGAACCCGTCTCCCGTGAATACCCGTCCAACCGGATTCTCGCTCACGGGGCCCCTCATGGCAGCCCCTGAAACGCCGCTATCCGGGGACGGCCCGCGAGCGCAGGGCGAGCTTGTCGACCTTGCCGTTGACGTTGACGGGCAGCGCGTCCACCACCTCGACGCGCTTGGGCACCTTGTAGTTGGACATGTTGGCCTTCGCCCAGGCCAGCAGCGCGCCGGCGGTGACGCGGGCGTCCGGCCGGGGCACCACGTAGGCCACGCCGGCCTCGCCGGAGACCGGGTCGGGCACGCCGACCACGGCGGCCTGGGCCAGTGAGCCCTCGCGCAGCAGGAGCGACTCGACCTCGGCGGGGGAGACGTTGAACCCGTTGACGATGTAGAGCTCCTTCTTCCTGTCCACGATGGCGAGGTTGCCCGCCTCGTCCAGCACGCCGACGTCGCCGGTGTGCAGCCAGCCGTCGGCGTCGATCACCTCGGCCGTCCTGCCGGGCTCGTCCCAGTAGCCGCGCATGACGCCGTAGCCGCGTTGCAGGATCTCGCCGCGCCGGCCGGGCGCGACCTCCTTGCCGTCGTCGTCCACGATCTTGACCTCGATGCCCGGGACGGCCCTGCCGGTGGTGTTCGCGATCACGTCGATGGGGTCGCCGGCCCGGGTCATGGACACGACCGTGCCCTCCATCAGCCCGTACGCGTTGATCATCCGTTCCAGGCCGACCCGCTCGGCCAGCCGGGTGATCAGCGTGGCGGGCACGGAGGCGGCTCCGCAGATGGCCACCCGCAGGGAGGAGACGTCCCAGTCGGCGCGGTCCAGCTCGTCCAGGATCCGGGCGAACAGGGTGGGCGGCCCGGCCAGGATCGTCACCTTCTCGGAGGAGATCAGCGACATCAGGGCGTCCGGCGAGAACACCGGGATCGGCAACATCGTGGCCCGCCGCAGCACGCACGCGACGAGCCCGGCGTTCAGCCCGAACCCGTGGTTGAACGGCGCGATCACCGGATAGCGGTCGTGCTCGTCCAGCGTGACGATCTCCGCCCAGTCCCAGTAGCCGCGCAGGACCTGGGCGTGGTCGAGCATCACGCCCTTCGGCGTGCCCGTGGTGCCGGACGTGGACATGATCTCGCACAAGTCGCCGGGCCCGACCGCCAGCGCCCGTTCCTCGACCGCCCGTGCGCTCACCCCGCCCGCCTCCAGGTCGCCGGCCGCGCGCACGGCCACCCGGGCGTCCATGGGCGGCAGCAGGCCGGCGAGCGGCGGATCGCCGACGATGACGACCTTCACCCCGGTCCGGCCGATCAGCCCGGCCGCCTCGATGCCCTTGTACCGCGACGACAACGGCACGAGGACGGCCCCCGCGTCCCAGACGCCGAACGCGTGCCGCACCCACGACGCCGAGTTCGGGCCCCAGATCGCCACCCGGTTGCCGGGTTCCACGCCGAGGGCGATCAGCCCGCGGGCCACCTCGGCGGCTCCCGTCCTGAGCTCCGCCATCGTGACGCGCGCGCCGCCCTCGACGACCGCGACGGCGTCCGGATGGCGTGCGGCCTGGTCGCGCAGCATGCGGGGGAGCGTCCCCCAGTCGGGCATCGATGCCATCGGCTACTCCGTCGCGCTAGCTGACGAGGGCCCTGTCCCGGCCGAGATGGTGGCCGCGCCGGTCGTCCACCGTGCCGGGCACGGGGGTCTCCAGGACGTCCTGGGCGATGCGGACGTCGATCGAGATCGGGGTCAGGGCGCGCACGGCCTGCTCGATCCTCGACCGCCACATCGGGTTCCTGACCAGGCTCTCCCGGCCGAACGAGACGGTCAGGGCGGCGGCGTCCAGGGTGCCCTGGCGTTCGACCGACAGCTCCCAGCCGGTCACGCCGTCGATCTTCGACAGCGCCTTCTCGACCCGCGGCAACGCCAGCCACACGCCCCTGACCAGCACGTGGTCGCCGACGGTGTGCGCGGGCGCGGGCACCCCGGAGCCGCCGGTCCTGGCCACCAGGCCGGTCCTGAGCACGGCGTCGCCCAGCGTGGAGTGCCCGGACGGCGTGAGGACCAGCTCGGCGAGCGCGTCCTGCGGGCCGGCCAGGTCGTCCTTGGTCAGCGAGGCGAGGCCCAGCACGTCGTCCGCGAGCGGGGTGAGCGGCGCGTCCTCGGCGGCCCTGAACGCGAGCGCGGCCCCGCCGAACGGGCTGGTCAGCACTTCGGTGACCGCGCAGCCGAACTCGCCGGCCAGATGTCCCATCGTCCGCCTGGAGGCGATCTCGCCGGTCAGGACGATGTGCTCGAGCCCGAGGTCGAGCGGGTCGAGGAGGAACTCCAGGTGCAGGCGGGCCAGCAGGTCCATCGCGCCCGTCGGGGTGCTGACCAGCGTGGTCGCGCCGAGCGCGGTCAGCGCGTGGTGCAGGCGCAGGCGGCCGCGCGGCCCAGCGGCGGCGGCGGCCCGCGCGACCTGCGCGGCGGCGGCGGTCCACAGCGCGCCCGCGGGCTCGGCGAGCGCCACGACGACCCGGTCGCGTCCGCCGACGCCGGCCGCGCGCAGCGCCGCCGCGGTGAGCCCGGTCGCGGCGGCGGCGTCCTCGGGGCCGAGCGGGAACACGCTGGACAGGTCGGGCGCGACGAGCAGCAGCCCTTCGGCGGTGCGTGCGGCCGAGGCGAGGTCGTCGCGGGTCAGCCAGCGGGCGGCGGTCAACGGGCCACCTCGTTCATGAACAGCGTCATCGACTCGCACACCTTCTCGTGGGCCAGCCCGCCGACCTGCGCCTGGATGATCAGGTCCGTGGCCCCGGCCTCGGCGATCCTGGCCAGGGCCTTGCGCGAGCCCTCGACGTCGTCCACCACGACCATGAGGTGCTCGCGCAGGGTGGCCATCGCCTCCTCCGGCGGCATCCCGGCGGCGAGCTGGCCCAGCACGCGGTGGGTGGCGTGCCGGGCGTCGTAGTAGTCGGGCGGGGTGACCAGGTTGACCTGGCGGCGGATGTACCACAGGACGGCGTCGGCGGCGGTGGCGGTGGCCTCGTCCCGGGTGGGCGCGGCGAACCAGGGGATCATCAGCGCCACGCGCCGGGAGGCGGGGTCGAAACCGCTCTCGGCCAGGCACTCCCGATATCTCGCGATGTCGGCGGCGACGTCGTCGATGCCCTTGAGCATCGTCATGCCCAGCAGGTTGTAGCCGTGCCGGGCGGCGGCCAGGTAGCCCTCCAACGAGGTGGAGGCCACCCACACGGGCGGGTGCGGCTCCTGGACCGGACGGGGGTAGACGGCCACGTCGGGGATCTCGAAGAACTCGTTCGACCTGCTGATCGGCTCGCCGTCGGCGCGCCAGATGGCGAGGGTGGCCTCCAGCGAGTCCTCCCAGATCTGCCGCGACTTCTCGAACGGCCGCTGGAAGGCCTGGTACTCCAGGGGAGAGGCGCCGCGTCCGGTGCCGAACTCGACCCGGCCGCCGCTCAGCACGTCGAGGGTGGCGACCCGCTCGGCGGTGCGGATGGGCGACTGGAACGGCAGCAGCACCACGCCGAGCCCGAGGTGGATGCGCTCGGTGCGCTGGGAGATGGCCGCGAGGACCAGGTCGGGGGCGGAGGAGTGGGAGAAGCCCCTGGTGAAGTGGTGCTCGACGAACCAGGCCGTGTCGAACCCCAGCCGATCGCCGAGGACGACCTGCTCGATCACGTTCTGGAACGCCTGTCGTTCGACCCCGCGGGTGCGGCCGCGGACCTCCAGTTCGTACCCCAGGCTGATCCGTAGGGACGTCATCGCGCCTCCGGCGAAAGTAGTGAACCAAGCGCTCGCTTGGTAGAGCGTATCAGGGCCGAACACTTGCGGGAAGGGCGCGCCGCCGATCAGAGTGGTTGCTCGTGAGGCGAAAGCACGCGCTGCGGCGGTCGAAGGACGGCACGTTCCACGACCATGGCGACGACGATCCCTCGCTCCCCGACGCGCGCGGCTACGAGGCTTTCGGCCGGGTCATGGCCGCCCTCGCGACCGAGGCCGACGTCATCGAGTCGTGCCGCGACCTGACGTGGTGGCGCGGCGCCGACCGGAGCTGGCACATCGAGTGGCGCGACGGGCCGTACGCCTCGGAGGTGGCCGCGCTGCTCGCCGGCCAGGTCGGCGACGCCGGCGGCGCGCCGCTCACGGCCGCCGGCCCCGCGGGCGCGGGCTCGGCGGTGCTGGAGGTGCTGGGGGTGCGCTTCGAGCTGCGCGCGATCGACCCCATGGGCCGGGCGCGGGTGCGCGCGCGGCCGGGGTTGTGGCGTCTGGCCGAGGCGCTCGACACCACGCGCCGCACCAACACCCGCCATCCGTGGGAGGAGCTGCTCGGCGGCTGAGCCGCCTCACGCCTCGCCGAAGACGTGCGCGGCCAGGCGGGCGCGGTGCGTCCGCGGCGGGCCCAGGAGCTGGGCGTCGGACGTGGCCCGCTTGAGATACCGGTGCGCCGGATGCTCCCAGGTCACCCCGATCCCGCCGTGCACCTGGATGTTCTCGCCCGCCGCCGTCAGGTAGGCCTCCGCGCAGTACGACCCCGCGACGGCCGCGAAGACCTCCGTCTCTGTTCCCGACGCCGCCTCCGCCGCCGCCCGTGCCGCCGAGCGGGCGGACTCCACCAGCAGCAGGACGTCGGCCAGCTTGTGCTTGATCGCCTGGAAGGAGCCGATCGGCCGGCCGAACTGCCGCCGCGAGCGCGCGTACTCGGTGGCCATCTCCAGGCAGCGCGCCGCGCCGCCGGTCTGCTCGGCCGCCAGGGCCGCGATCCCGAGGTCGCGCACGCGGGCCCACGACGTGCCCGGGCCCAGCCTTCGTACGGGTGCGCGGTCGAAGGTCAGGGAGACCAGGGGGCGGGTCTCGTCCATGGTCGGGTACGCCGTCCGCCGCGTCGGCTCGGCCTCGACCAGGTGCCCGCCGGCGTAGACGAGCACGATCTCGCCGTCCAGCGCGTACGGCGCCGAGCCCGAGAGCCGGTCGTCCGCCAGTGCCAGGTCTCCGTCGTCCGGCAGCACGACGGTCGCCGTCGCCCCCGAGGCCAGCTCCGGCAGCAGCCGGGCCCGCGCGTCCTCGTCCCCGTCGGCCATGAGCGCCCCGACGGCCAGCACGGCCGACTGCAGGAACGGGTGGGGTGACAGTGCGCGTCCCAGCTCCTCGGCCACGGCCGCCGCCTCGGCCGGGCCGCAGCCCGCGCCGCCGTACCGCTCGGGCACGAGCAGCCCCGCCGCGCCCACGTCCCGCGCGAACGCCTGCCACGTCGCGTCCGGCCGGTCGGCGAGGTAGGCGCGGACGACGGCGCCGAGCTCATCGGAGAGGGTCACCCGAGCATGGTAAACCAAGCGATTGCTTGCCTTAGATACGGATGACCGAAATTTGCCTTTTTTGGATGGATACATAATCTGGATGCGGTCATCCCTAGACATTTCCGGGGGAGGGATTGACCAGGGAATGAAGATGAACCACACCGCGATCGAGTACGCCGACTTCGCCGAATGCGACCGGCGTCTGCGCCGCATGGAACGCCATGTGCTGGCGGCCTTCCTGGCAGGACTGGCCGTCGGCCTCATCGGCATGTTCACCGCCGGCAAGGGCCCGGAATGGTTCGGCCAGCTCTACGACCCGTACGCCTACCTGGCCCTCGCGATGGTCGTGGGCGCCACCGCGTCGGGGTTCGGCTGGGCGTTGCTGACGACGTTCCTCGCGGCCGTGTCCACCGTGGTCGCGGCCATGGGCGCGGGCGCGCTGCGCGGTGTGGACGGCTTCGACGTCATCGGCGGCGGCGTCGCCGGGCTGAACTGGACGGTCGGCCTGCTCGTCGGCCTCGGCCTGCTCGCCTACGTCACCCGCAGGCGGGACCGCTGGGGCGACCTGGCCGCGGGCGCGATCGGCGCGCTGCTGATCGCCGACGTCGTCGACCGGGCGACCCCCGGCTTCATCGACAGCGAGCAGTCGTTCTGGCCCGGACCCGCCACGGTGGTCGCGCTGCTGGCCGTGGCCCTGGTCGTGGTGCTGCGCAGGAACCGGCGGGCCCGCGTGCGCGCCCTGGCGGTCTCGGCCGTCTTCGCCGGACTGTTCACCGTCGCCTTGGGCGTCTTCGTGGGCGGCTGGCTGCCCCTCTCGGCCTGAGCGGGCGTACCGGCCCCTCTCGGCCTGCGTGCCGGCCGAGAACCCGGCGATCCGGGCCGATCAGGACCCGCGCCCGATTAACGCCGCGCGGCGCGGCCCCCCGAGTCGATAGCCTGTAATCCTTCAGATCCAGGCCCGAGCAAGGAGTAGCCGTGTTGCTGCGCATGTCGTCGTTGTTTCTTCGCACCCTGCGGGACGACCCGGCAGACGCGGAAGTGCCGAGCCACAAGCTCCTCGTCCGCGCCGGCTACGTCCGCCGCGTGGCCCCCGGCATCTACTCGTGGCTGCCCCTCGGCAAGCTGGTGCTGGAGAACGTCGCCAGGATCGTCCGCGAGGAGATGAACCGGATGGGCGGCCAGGAGGTGCTCTTCCCCGCCCTGCTGCCCCGCGAGTACTACGAGGCCACCGGCCGCTGGACCGAATACGGCGACACCCTGTTCCGGCTCCAGGACCGCAAGGGCGCCGACTACCTCCTCGGCCCCACCCACGAGGAGCTCTTCACCGACATGGTCAAGGGCGAATACTCCTCGTACAAGGACTACCCGGTCACGCTCTACCAGATCCAGACCAAATACCGCGACGAAGCCAGGCCCAGGGCCGGCATCCTGCGCGGCCGCGAGTTCCTCATGAAGGACTCCTACTCCTTCGACCTCGACGACGACGGCCTCAAGCGCTCCTACGAGCAGCACCGCGAGACCTACATCCGCACGTTCGAGCGGCTCGGCATCGAGTACAAGATCGTGTTCGCCACCTCGGGCGCGATGGGCGGCTCGGCCTCCGAGGAGTTCCTGGCGCCGACCCCCACCGGCGAGGACACGTTCGTGGCCTGCCACTCCTGCGGCTACGCGGCCAACGCCGAGGCCGTCACCACCACCGCGCCGCCCGCCCGCGACCTCGACGGCGCCGCGCCGATGCGGGTCCTCGACACGCCCGACACCCCGACCATCGAGTCCCTGGTGTCCTACGTCAACGAGCGCCACGGCCTGTCCGTCACCGCCGCCGACACGCTGAAGAACGTCGTCGTCAAGGTCATCACCCCCGGCTCCGACAAGGTCGAGACGCTGATCATCGGCGTGCCCGGCGACCGCGAGGTTGACTTCAAGCGCCTGGAGGCCGCGCTCGCGCCCGGCGAGCCCGCCATCTTCGAGGCCGCCGACTTCGCCGCCCACCCCGGGCTCGTCCGCGGCTACATCGGCCCGCAGATCCTGCGCGAGCTCGGCATCCGCTACCTCGTCGACCCCCGCGTCGTCACCGGCAGCTCCTGGGTCACCGGCGCCAACGAGCCCGGCAAGCACGCCGCCGACGTGGTCGCCGGGCGCGACTTCGTCCCCGACGGCACGATCGAGGCCGCCGAGGTGCGCGCCGGCGACCCCTGCCCCCGCTGCGGCTCCCCGCTGTCCATCGACCGCGGCATCGAGATCGGCCACATCTTCCAGCTCGGCCGCAAGTACGCCGACGCCGCCGGCCTCGACGCCCTCGGCCCCGACGGCAAGCCCGTCCGCATCACCATGGGCTCCTACGGCATCGGCGTCTCGCGGGCCGTGGCCGTCATCGTCGAGCAGGCCCACGACCAGCTCGGCCTGGTGTGGCCGCGCGAGGTCGCGCCCGCCGACGTGCACATCGTCGGCACCGGCAAGGAGAACCAGGTCGAGGCCGCCCTGGAGCTGGCTCGCGAGCTGGAGGCGCAGGGGCTGCGGGTGCTCGTCGACGACCGCGCCCAGGTCTCGCCGGGCGTCAAGTTCAAGGACGCCGAGCTGCTGGGCGTGCCCACGATCGTGGTGATCGGGCGCGGGCTGTCGCAGGGCGTCATCGAACTGCGCGACCGGGTGACCGGCGTCAAGGAGGAGATCCCTCTCGCCGAGGCCGCCACCCGCATCCTCGCCGCCTGCCGCTGACCCACCCCCCGCGGGCTGGTCCGTTGTCCCGGCTCCCGTGATGGGGGCCGGGGCCGCTGTCCGGTCCCGTCACGATGGGGGCGGGCCGTCGTGCTGGGCCGGGCGTGGCGTCGTCAGCTGCCGGAGCGGGACGGTGCCGGAGTCGCGGGCGGGGTGCTGCCCGGCATGCCGGGGAAGGCCGCGGGCGGTGCCGGCTGGAAGGCGTAGGCGCGGGTCGCCGACTCCTGCATGGCCAGGGCGGCGTATTTGCGCAGCGCGGGGTCGCCGGCGGCGGCCAGCTCCAGGTAGGCGGCCGTGATGCCGTTCTCCAGCTGCACCGCCAGCCGGGCGGCCTGCGCGGCGCCCGTGGGCACGTACGGCAGCGCGTAGGAGGGCTCCGACTCGTTCGGGCGTCCCCCGCGGCCGATGATCAGATTGCGGAGCTGGTCGCGGTGCGCCCGGTGGGCCTCGTACGCGGCGCCGGTCAGGTCCCGCAGGGAGCCGGTCGTACGCGCCCCCAGGAGCCCGTAGGCGAACACGGCGGCGTGCTCGGCGGCCAGTGCCTTGCGCAGCTTTTCGACGTCGTCCCCGGCCATCACGACGCTGCCACCACGATCCTGTTCATCACGATCCCGTTCACGACGACTTGGGCAGCGACACGGCATGGACCGCCTCGCACGCCCCGATGCTGGCGAGGAGCTGGGCCACGCCGGGGGACAGGCCGGCGAGCTGACGGGGCCGCTGGGCCGCGGCCCGGCGCTCCACGTCCCGCAGCCGTGACAGCGTGGGCTTGGGCGACTTCGACGGCGTGGCACTGGGCGACGCGCCCGGCGAGGCGGGCGCGGAGACAGCCGGCGACGAGACGGGCGGCGAGGCGGGCGGCGGGCCGCCCGCGGGCAGGTATTTGCGCAGCTCCGCCAGATGCGCCTGGTGCCGGGCGCGGAAGGGCTCCAGGGCGTCGGCGCCGCCCGCGATCAGCGCCGAGTAGAGGGCGACCGTGCGCTCCTTGTCGGCGACCACCTGCCGCAGCAGGACGGTCTCGGGCGAGTCGGGCGCCGGGGTCGCGGGCCCGGCGGGACCCGAGGCGCTGCAGGCCGTCAGGGCGGCCGCTCCGCCCGCCAGCACGGCTCGCCTGGAGAGGTGACGCGGGCGCACGGGCTTGGACCTCCGGTGACTACGGACCCGGTGACGAGGGACCCCAGTGACCGGGGCGCCGACGGCGACGGCTCCAGGTGACTGCGGACGCAGATAGCATCGTACGGGCTGGTGCCCGGGAACGCCGTCAGGCGACGCTCCGCCACTCGACCACGACGAGTGGCGCTCTCTTCGTGCCTCCGTACAGATAGGGTGTCAACTGTCGTCGCTGGCTGCGCAGCCAGACGGCGGAGAGCCAGTGGCGAGGTCCGCCCGGCTGAGACATGACAATAGGGGAGGTCGATATGGGCAGCGCATCATCCCGCGACCACCTGATGAAGCTCCTGGAGCCTGTGGTCGGCGCGGAGGGCCTCGATCTGGAGGACGTCACCGTCACCCAGGCGGGCAAGAGGCGGTTGCTGCGCGTGATCGTCGATCGCGACGGCGGCGTGAGCCTCGACGACATCGCCGACGTGAGCCAGGCCGTCTCCACGGCGCTCGACGAGGACGACGTGATGGGGCAGGCCGCCTACACCCTTGAGGTCTCCTCTCCGGGCGTCGACCGCCCGCTCACCGAGCCGCGCCACTGGCGCCGTGCCGCCAAGCGGCTGGTGAAGGCCGAGATGAGAGACGGCACCGTGATGGAGGGCCGCGTTCTGGCGGCGGACGAGAGCGGCGTCGACCTCGACGTCGACGGCTCCGCCCGCCGGCTCGATTACCAGGACCTGACCCGAGGCCGGGTGCAGGTGGAGTTCCGCCGGATCGACGACACCGACGACGTCGACGGCGACGAAGGCTAAGGGGGAAGCCTCGTGGACATCGACATGAGCGTCCTGCGCAGCCTGGAGCGGGAGAAGGACATCTCCTTCGACCTGGTCGTCAAGGCGATCGAGGACGCGCTGCTGATCGCCTACTTCCGCACCGAGGGCGCGGCGCCCAAGGCGCGCGCCCAGCTCGACCGCGGCAGCGGCCACGTCACGATCTGGGCGGCCGAGCTCGACGACGAGGGCGACGTCGTCAGGGAGTTCGACGACACTCCGGGCAACTTCAGTCGGATCGCCGCGACCACCGCCAAGCAGGTCATCCTGCAGCAGCTCCGCGACGCCGAGGACGAGATCAACTTCGGCGAGTTCGCCAGCCGCGAGGGCGAGCTGGTCTCGGGCGTGATCCAGCAGGGCAAGGACCCGCGCGTGGTGCTGGTCGACCTCGGCAAGATCGAGGCCGTGCTGCCGCACGCCGAGCAGGTCCCGGGCGAGGACTACGTGCACGGCGAGCGCATCCGCGCCTACGTGGTGCAGGTGAAGAAGGGCCACAAGGGGCCGTCGGTGACGCTGTCGCGCACCCACCCCGGCCTGGTCAAGAAGCTCTTCGCGCTGGAGGTGCCCGAGATCGCCGACGGCACCGTGGAGATCACCGCGGTGGCCCGCGAGGCCGGCCACCGCACGAAGATCGCGGTCCGGTCACGCAAGCCGGGCGTCAACGCCAAGGGCGCCTGCATCGGCCCGATGGGCTCGCGCGTCCGCAGCGTGATGGCCGAGCTGCACGGCGAGAAGATCGACATCATCGACTGGTCCGAGGATCCGGGCGAGTTCGTCGGGAATGCGCTGTCGCCGTCCCGTGTTTCCCATGTCGAGGTTCTCGATCTCGAAGGACGGGTCGCACGGGTGACGGTCCCCGACTACCAGCTTTCGCTGGCCATCGGCAAGGAAGGGCAGAACGCCCGGCTTGCCGCACGGCTCACCGGATGGCGTATTGACATCCGGCCTGACACACAAGCCGAGGATGCCGCCGGTTCCGTAGATGCGTCAACACGGTAAGCTGGAATATGGTGGCCACGCGGCCCCACAGCGCACCTGTGTGGGCTGCAGGGTTCGCACGGCTAAGTCCGAGCTGCTCCGCCTGGTGCGGATCGAGGACCATCTGGTCCCTGATCTGCGAGGACGGCTTTCTGGCCGCGGTGCATCGCTGCATCCGTCCTTGAGCTGTCTGGAGCTCGCCGAGCGTCGCCGAGCGTTCCCGCGCGCGTTCCGCGTGACGGGGCCGCTTGACGTCTCGCGTGTGCGGGCACACCTGGAGGAGGAATCACGAAATGTCATGTAGGACGCCGAGTTGATGGGCGGAGTCAGATTGCTATGAGCGCCTGATGAGCACGCGGCGATGAAGACGTCAAGTTAACGACGGTCCGGACGGCACAGCCAGCCTCCCGGGCCGAGTAAGGGAGTGCAGTGGCGAAGGTCCGGGTATACGAGCTCGCTAAGGAGTTCGGCGTAGAGAGCAAGGTCGTCATGGCCAAGCTCCAAGAGATGGGGGAGTTCGTCCGTTCGGCGTCCTCGACCATCGAAGCGCCGGTGGTCCGCAGGCTCACAGAAGCTCTGGGCGCATCGAAGGGTGGGCCCTCCAGGGGCGGCGGTTCGTCGTCCAACAGGCCGCAGCCGCCCAAGGCTGCGCCCCGTCCGGCAGAACACCAGGCCGGCAACGGCGCCGCGGAGGCGCCGACCCCTACTCCTCCGCGTCCGGGTCCGGCTCCGCGGCCAGGCCCGCGTCCCGGCCCCGCGGGTCCCGCGGGCGGCGCGCAGCCGCGTCCGCCGGTGCCGATGCCCCACCAGCCGCAGCAGCAGCCCGAGGCTGCGCGCGGCGAGACCTCCGGGGCTCCGCAGGCCCGCTTCGAGAGCGCGGCCGGTTCCGGCGCGCCCACCCGTCCGACTCCGGGGCCGCGTCCGGGTCCCGCCGCCCGTCCGGGTCCCAAGCCCGGTCCGGCGCCTCGTCCCGGGCAGCCTTCCGGCGGCGGCGGTCAGCAGCAGGCTCCGCGTCCGGGTGCGCCCGCAGGCGGCGGCCCGCGTCCTGGTCCCGGTCCCAAGCCGGGTCCGCGTGGCCCGCGTCCGGGTAACAACCCGTTCTCGTCCAACGCCAGCGGCATGGGCCAGTCGCGTCCGCCGCGTCCCGGCGGCAACCGCGACGGCGGTGGCCCCGGCCAGCGCGAGCGTCGTGACGGTCCGCCGCGTGACGGCGCGATGCCGCGTCCGCCGCGTCCCGGTGGCGGCGGCGAGGCCGGTCCGCGTCCCGCGGGTCCGCGTCCCGGTCCGCCCGGTGCGGCCGGTCCGCGTCCGGGTCCCGGCGCCGGTGGTCCGCGTCCCGGTGGGCCGCGTCCCAACCCGATGATGATGCCGCAGGGTCGTCCTGCCGGTCCGGGCGGTGGCCCGCGTCCCGGTGGCGGCGGCGGTGGCGGTCGTCCCGGCGGCGGTGGCGGCGGTGGCCGTCCCGGCGGTGGCGGCGGTCGTCCCGGTGGCGGCGGCGGCTTCGCCGGTCGTCCCGGTGGCGGCGGCGCCGGTCCCCGTACCGGCACCGGTGGTCCCGGTGGCGGCGGCGGCGGCTTCGGCGGTCGTCCGGGTGGCGGCGGCCGTGGTCGCGGCGGTGGCACGGCGGGCGCGTTCGGGCGTCCCGGCGGCCGTCCCGCGCGTGGTCGTAAGAGCAAGCGTCAGAGGCGCCAGGAGTTCGACAACATGTCGGCGCCGGCGATCGGCGGTGTGCAGGTCGCTCGCGGCAACGGCGCGACGATCCGCCTGCCGCGCGGCGCGTCGCTGTCCGACTTCGCCGACCGCATCGGCGCGAACCCCGCCTCGCTCGTGCAGATCATGCTGCACCTCGGCGAGATGGTGACCGCGACCCAGTCGGTCAACGAGGACGCGCTGCAGCTGCTCGGCCAGGAGCTGGACTACAACATCCAGGTCGTCAGCCCGGAGGAGGAGGACCGCGAGATCCTCGAGGCCTTCGACATCGAGTTCGGCGAGGACGAGGGCGACGAGGGCGACCTTGCCGCGCGTCCGCCGGTCGTGACCGTCATGGGTCACGTCGACCACGGTAAGACCAAGCTGCTCGACGCCATCCGCAAGACCAACGTGGTGGCGCGCGAGGCCGGTGGCATCACCCAGCACATCGGTGCCTACCAGGTCCCCGCGACGCACGAGGGCGAAGACCGGAAGGTCACCTTCATCGACACCCCGGGTCACGAGGCGTTCACCGCCATGCGTGCCCGAGGCGCCAAGTCCACCGACATCGCGGTGCTGGTGGTCGCGGCCGACGACGGTGTGAAGCCGCAGACGATCGAGGCGCTCAACCACGCCCAGGCGGCCGACGTGCCGGTCGTGGTCGCGGTGAACAAGGTCGACAAGGAGGGTGCCGACCCCAACAAGGTCCGCGCCCAGCTCACCGAGTACGGCCTGGTCGCCGAGGAGTACGGCGGCTCGACCCTGTTCGTCGACATCTCGGCGAAGAACGGCACGGGCATCGACAACCTCCTCGAGGCGATCCTGCTCACCGCCGACGCCGAGCTCGACCTGCGGGCCAACCCGACGATGGACGCCCAGGGCATCGCGATCGAGGCGCACCTCGACAAGGGCCGCGGCCCCGTCGCGACCGTCCTGGTCCAGCGCGGCACGCTGCGCGTGGGCGACTCGATCGTGTGTGGCGAGGCCTTCGGCCGCGTCCGCGCGATGCTCGACGACAACGGCGACCCGGTCGAGGAGGCCACGCCGTCCCGTCCGGTCCTGGTCATGGGTCTGACGGCCGTGCCGAGCGCCGGTGACAACTTCATCGTCGTCACCGACGACCGGATGGCCCGCCAGATCGCCCAGCAGCGCGCGGCGCGCAAGCGCAGCGCCGACATGGCGAAGTCGAGCCGTCGCCGCACCCTCGAAGAGCTGTTCAGCGACCTTGAGAAGGGTCGCGTCGACGAGCTCAAGCTCATCATCAAGGGTGACGTGTCCGGTTCGGTGGAGGCCCTGGAAGACGCCCTGCTCAAGATCGACGTCGGCGACGAGGTCAGGCTCCGTGTCCTGCACCGCGCGGTCGGCGCCATCACCGAGTACGACGTCAACCTGGCCGTCGCCGACGACAACGCGGTCATCATCGGCTTCAACGTCCGCCCCGAGCCTCGGGCGCGCGACCTGGCCGAGCGCGAGGGCGTCGACATCCGCTACTACTCGGTCATCTACCAGGCGATCGAGGAGATCGAGGCGGCGCTCAAGGGCATGCTCAAGCCCGAGTTCGAAGAGGTCCAGATGGGCACCGCAGAAGTCCGCGAGGTCTTCAAGGTGCCGAAGATCGGCAACGTCGCCGGTTCGCTGGTCCGCTCCGGCACGATCGTCCGCAACAGCAAGGCCAGGGTGATCCGCGATGGCGTCGTCATCGCCGACAACCTGACCGTCTCGTCCCTGCGTCGCTTCAAGGATGACGCCACCGAGGTCCGCGAGGGCTTCGAGTGCGGTATCGGTGTCGGTTACAACGACATCCGGATCGACGACACGATCGAGACGTTCGAGATGCGGGAGAAGCCGCGGGTCTGACCCGCGGCCGGGCGCCCGGCGGAACCTCCGCCGGGCGCCTCTCGCACGCCCGGGCCCCCTTCCCACCGCAGCGGGCCGGTCGTGCTTCCACCCCACCAGGCCAAGCGGTGGTTTCACACGATGTATGTGGGTGCTCTGACCCTGGACATCCTGCTCGGCGACGTGCGTTCGCTGAAGCAGAAGCGCTCTGTCGTCCGGCCTCTGATCGCCGAGCTGCAGCGACGTTACCCGTCCATTGCGGTGGCCGAGACCGGTCATCTTGACCTGCATCGCAGGTGCGAGGTGGGCGTCGCGGTGATCTCCGCCTCCGCGGGTAACTGCAAAGAGGTGATGGACGCCTGCGAGCGGATGGTGGCCTTCCGCCCCGAGATCGAGTTGCTGTCAGCCAGACAGCGCCTCTACAACGACGAAGATTGAACGACAGCACGGCCAGGTCGTGCGTGAGGGGGAGCGAACATGGTGGATGCCGCACGAGCGAGCAAGCTCGCCGACCGCATCCAGCAGATCGTCGCCGAGATGCTGGAGCGCCGGATCAAGGACCCGCGCCTGGGCTTCGTCACCGTGACCGACACACGGATCACGGCTGACCTGCGTGACGCGACGGTGTTCTACACGGTGTTCGGCTCCGACGCGGAGCGGTCCGACACCGCGGCCGCCCTGGAGAGTGCCAAGGGCATCATCCGCGCCGAGGTGGGCCGCCAGACCGGCGTGCGCTTCACCCCGACGCTGACGTTCCGGCACGACCCACTGCCCGACAGCGCCCGTCAGCTCGACGACCTGATCAACGCCGCCAGGGCGCGGGACGCCGAGGTGGCGCGCCGGGCCGAGGGCGCGGTCTACGCCGGAGACGCCGACCCCTACAAGAAGCCCGATGAGGGTGAGGACGACCAGGCGTGACGTCGCACGTGCGCGCCCGAGCCGAGCAGCCCTCCCAGGAGGCCACGGACATCCCCGAGGCCGCCTGGGAGCGCGCGGTCCAGCTCATCGGCCAGGTCGACGAGGTCGCCCTGGCCTGTCACGTGTCGCCCGACGGCGACGCGCTCGGCTCGATGCTGGCCGTCGGTTACGTGCTGCGCTCGATCGGCAAGCGGGTCGTGGCCTCCTTCGGTGACCAGTACTTCGCGGTCCCGCGGATCCTGCGGTTCCTGCCGGGGCAGGAGATGTTGTGCCCGCCGGCCGACTATCCCGAGGCCCCGGCGTTGATGATCACCTTCGACTCCTCCACGTTCGAGCGGCTGGGCCTGCTCAGCCCCAACGCGGCCAGGGCGGAGGAGGTCATCGTGATCGACCATCACCCGTCCAACGCCGGGTTCGGCACGCACAGCCTCATCGACCCGCGGGCGGCGGCCACGGCCATGCTGGCCGAGCAGCTCATCTACCGGCTCGGCGGCAGCCTCGACCGGGACATCGCCACCTGCCTGTACACCGGCCTGGTGACCGACACGGGCTCCTTCCGCTACGCCTCGACCACGCCGGCCGTGCACCGGATGGCGTCCCGGCTGGTGGCCACGGGCCTGCACACCGACGAGATCGCCCGCGAGCTGTGGGACCGCTCGCCGTTCGGCTACCTCAAGGTGCTGGCCAGGGCGCTCGACCGGGTGCAGCTGGAGGGCTCGATGGTCTGGACGTACGTGCCGCGGGTCGACCGGGCCGCGTACGGGCTGCCGTACTCGGAGATCGAGGGCATGATCGACATCGTCCGCCGTACCGACGAGGCCGAGATCGCGGTCGTGCTCAAGGAGGACGACCACGGCGACTGGCAGGTGTCGACCAGGTCCAAGGGCGGGGTCGACGTGGCGGCCGTGTGCGCCGCGCTGGGCGGCGGCGGGCATCACAACGCGGCCGGGTTCACCTCCTACGACAGCGTGGAGGAGACCATGGCCAAGTTCAGACGAGAGCTGGGGAAGGCTGGATGGCCGAGAGCGGTCTGATCATCGTCGACAAGCCGGGCGAGTGGACCTCGCACGACGTGGTGGCCAAGATGCGGCGCATCGCGGGCACCCGCCGCGTCGGGCACGCCGGCACGCTCGACCCGATGGCCACGGGCGTGCTGGTGATCGGGGTGGAGAAGGCGACCCGGCTGCTCGGGCACCTGGCGCTGACCGAGAAGGTCTACGAGGCCACGATCCGGCTGGGCGTGTCCACCAACACCGACGACGCCGAGGGCGAGACCGTGGCCACGGCGTCGGCGGCGGAGGTGGGCGCGGCCGAGGTGCACAAGGGCGTCGAGGCGCTCACCGGGGCCATCATGCAGGTGCCGCCGCAGGTCAGCGCCATCAAGGTCAACGGGCAGCGGGCGTACAAGATGGCCCGCGCGGGCGAGGAGGTCGCGCTCGCGGCCCGGCCCGTCACCGTGTACGGCTTCGACGTGCTCGACATCAGGGCCGCCGGCGACGTCGTGGACGTCGACGCGGTCGTCACCTGCTCCAGCGGCACCTACATCCGGGCCCTGGCCCGCGACCTGGGGGCCGCGCTCGGCGTCGGCGGCCACCTGACGAGCCTGCGCCGGACCCGGGTCGGCCCCTACGACCTGTCGCTGGCCCGCAGCATCGACCAGCTCGCCGAGGAGTGCGTGGTGCTGCCCATCGGCGAGGCGGTGTCGGCGGCGTTCCCGCGCCGGGACGTGACCGCCGAGGAGGCGCGCGTGATCGGCCACGGCGGCCGGCTGCCCGCGGCCGGGCTCGGGGCCGGGCCGATCGGCGTGTTCGGACCGGCGGGCGAGCTGCTGGCGCTGGTGGAGGAGCAGGGCCGGATCGCCAAGCCCCTGGCCGTGTTCGCGGGCTGAGCCGCGGCCCTCCGCCCGTCAGGCGGGTTCGCGGGCTGAGCCGCGGCCCTCGCTCGTCAGGCGGGTTTGCGGGCGACCAGGATGTCGCGGACGATCGCCTGGTCGACCCAGTGCTCGAAGTCGGGGTAGTCCATGACCTCCAGGCCCGCGCCGGTGAGGATCGCGGCCAGCTCGGCGCTCTTGCCGCCGTAGGTGTTCCAGGAGATGCCCATCGCGCCGCCGGGGCGCAGCAGCTCGGCCCAGACCGGCACGGCCTGCCGCAGCAGCTCCAGCGGGCTGCGGGACAGGCCGCCGCCGCCCTTGCTGCCGTGCTGGACGCCGTAGGGGGCGTCGGTCACGACGACGTCGAACGTGCGGGGCTTGAAGAACTCGCGGCTCTTGAGCGTGTCGGCGTTGACCACGGCGAGCTGCTGCACGTCGCCCGCCTTGACGGCCTCCTTCGACAGCCCGAACGTGACGTTGAGCCGCCGCCCCACCAGCGCCCGCGCCCGCCGCACCGGCACGGTCTCGGCGGTGTGCTTGAGCCGCTTGTTGCGCAGCCAGGTCTTGATGAACGTCGTGTACGCCTCGAAGTCCTTGCCGTCGACGTCGAGGCCGTAGGCGTCGTAACCGTACATGAGGGCCTGGTTGAGGGTGGTGCCGCGGCCGCACATCGGGTCGAACACCGACAACCTGCCGGACATGGGCCGGTCGGAGGCGAGCACGGTGACGTTGAGCAGCAGCTTGGTGAAGTGCTCGTTGGTCTTGCCGGCGTATTTCTGGATGGTCAGCAGGTCGCTGCTCAGCCGGTCGAGGGGGCGCATGGCCAGCGGGCGCAGCAGGTCGCCCTCGACGCCGAAGACCGCGTAGACGGAGGACAGGTTGGACAGCAGCGCGACGTCGGACTCGGAGAGCGGCTCGGCGGTCTCGAACGTGATGTACGGGACGCCGCCGATGGTGGTCTCCGCGCTGTCCAGCACGGTGTTCTCGATGGCGTGGTCGCTGAAGACGGCCAGCTCGCCCCTGGTCAGACGTGGGGAGCTCTCGCCGTAGACCCGGTTGAAGGCGGGCAGGATCAGGAGCGCGTATCGAGGCATGATGGCTCATCCTACTTGCGGGAATACCGCGCTCCGCCCCTCGATTGGAGCTGAGCGGGAGGTGCATGGCAGGCTTGTGTCGGATTGATCTGCCACGAACGAATGGGGCCTAGCGTGCGGGGTTCGAGAAGGTCTGTGGTGACCATCGGCGTGTACGACGGGGTCCATCGCGGGCATCGCAAGGTGATCGAGCGGACGGTCGAGCTGGCCCGTGAGCGGGGGGCGCGCAGCGTGGCGGTCACGTTCGAGCCGCATCCCGACGAGGTGGTGCGGCCGGGCACCCGGCGGGCGCGGCTGACCACGCTCAAACGGCGCGCCGAGCTGCTGGCCGAGCTGGGCATCGACGACGTCGAGGTGGTGGAGTTCACCCTCGACCTGTCCAGGACGAGCCCCGACGACTTCGCCCAGGGCGTGCTGAGCGAGCGTCTCGGGGCGGCGGTGGTCGTGGTGGGTGCGGACTTCACGTTCGGGCACCACGCCGCCGGCGACGTCGAGACGCTGCGCACGCTGGGCGACAAGTACGACTTCGAGGTCGAGGTGGTGCCCCTGCTCGACGGCGTCTCCTCGTCCTCCGCGCGCGAGCTGATCGTCGCCGGTGACGTCGAGGGGGCCGCGGCCGAGCTGGGCCGTCCCCATCGGGTGGAGGGCGTGGTGGTGCGCGGCTACCAGCGCGGGCGGCAGCTCGGCTTCCCGACGGCCAACGTCGAGACGCCGCAGCAGACGGCCATCCCCGCCGACGGGGTCTACGCGGGCTGGCTGGAGTGCGTCCCGGTGGCCAACCTGCCCGCGCCGTACGAGGGCGAGCGGTGGCCGGCGGCGATCTCGGTGGGCACGAACCCGACGTTCGAGGGCGTGCCGCGTATCGTGGAGGCGTACGCGCTCGACCGCGACGACCTGGAGCTCTACGGGGTGCACGTGGCGGTGGAGTTCGCCGCCCGGCTGAGGGGCAACACCCGTTTCGAGTCGATCGAGGCGCTGATCGACCAGATCCACGCCGACGTCGACGCCGCCCGCCGCATCACGTCGTGACACCGGCCGCGGCGGGTCCGGAACGTTCGCGGGCGCGAAACGCTTGACTCCGATGGTAACCTTGCATGTCGGCTCTGTAACGGTGGCGCTGCTGCGCTGCCCATGACGGCCTTCGCGCGGCGACTGTAGGCACGCACGGTCGTTCGCACTCTCATCTCATTCGCGCGTGTCCGTAGATCGAAGGAGAGCCGTGTCCCTCGACACCGCTGCCAAGAAGACCATCATCAGTGAGTACGCGACGGCCGAAGGCGACACCGGTTCGCCCGAGGTGCAGATCGCGCTGCTCAGCAAGCGCATCAGCGAGCTCACCGAGCACCTGAAGACGCACAAGCACGACCACCACAGCCGTCGTGGCCTGCTTCTGCTCGTCGGTCGCCGGCGTCGTCTGCTGAAGTACCTGCAGAAGGTCGACATCCAGCGTTACCGTTCGCTCATCGAGCGACTCGGTCTGCGCCGATAGCATGAAAGGGAGCGGCGCCCGGCGCCGCTCCCTTCTCATATGGCTCCGCCCATGTGGGTAGGAGCACACACGACCGGCGCGTCGTGGCGGCGAGCCGCCGCGCCGTCGGCGTACAACTGAATATCCGAGACACACAGCCCCCGCGTCCGATTCAGCACCATGCGACCCGCGACGCCTGCGGGCCGGTCCTCGGTAGTGGCTTCCGGTAAGAACGACCGGGCGCTTCGATCGAAGACCGGCGCTGCACCTTCTATGGGGGACACGCTGATGGATCGCCGCCACCGTGCCACCGGGCACGACGGATGGGCGGCCGTCTGACGAGCGGGTCCGTTCATAGGCACGAGGGTGCCGGTGAGAAAAGAGGGCGCGGGTGACCGACCACAAGGAGGTCCCCCGTGGAGGGTGTCCACACCGCTGAAGCCGTCATTGACAACGGCTCTTTCGGCACGCGCACGGTCCGGTTCGAGACCGGCCGTCTCGCGCGCCAGGCGGCGGGTTCCGCCGTCGCCTATCTCGACAACGACACGATGGTGCTCTCGGCCACCACCGCGTCCAAGGCTCCCAAGGAGAACTTCGACTTCTTCCCGCTCACGGTCGACGTCGAGGAGCGCATGTACGCCGCGGGCCGCATCCCCGGCTCGTTCTTCCGCCGTGAGGGTCGTCCGTCCGAGGACGCGATCCTGACCTGCCGCCTGATCGACCGGCCGCTGCGCCCGTCGTTCGTCAAGGGCCTGCGCAACGAGATCCAGGTCGTCGCCACGGTCATGGCGCTCAACCCCGACCACCTCTACGACGTGGTCGCCATCAACGCCGCCTCGCTGTCCACGCAGCTCGCCGGGCTGCCGTTCTCCGGCCCGATCGGCGGCGTGCGGGTCGCGCTGATCGAGGGCCAGTGGGTGGCCTTCCCGACGCACCCCGAGCTGGAGCGGGCCACGTTCGACATGGTCGTGGCGGGCCGCCTGCTCGACGACGGCGACGTCGCGATCATGATGGTCGAGGCCGAGTCCACCAAGGACACGCTCAAGCTGGTCGCCGACGGCGCGGTCGCGCCGACCGAGGAGACCGTCGCGCAGGGCCTTGAGGCCGCCAAGCCGTTCATCAAGGTGCTGTGCGAGGCGCAGTCCCGCATCGCGCAGGTCGCCGCCAAGGAGACCGCCGAGTACCCGGTCTTCCTCGACTACCAGGACGACGTCTACAACGCGGTCGAGGCCGCGATCAAGACCGAGCTGGCCGCCGCGCTGACCATCGCCGGCAAGCAGGAGCGCGAGACCGAGCTCGACAAGGTCAAGGCGCTGGCCGCCGAGCGGCTGCTGCCCGAGTTCGAGGGCCGCGAGAAGGAGATCTCCGCCGCGTTCCGCTCGGTGATGAAGAAGCTCATGCGCGAGCGGGTCGTCAAGGAGGGCGTCCGCATCGACGGCCGCGGCACCAAGGACATCCGCGCCCTGTCGGCCGAGGTCCACGTGGTGCCCCGGGTGCACGGCTCGGCCCTGTTCGAGCGCGGTGAGACCCAGATCCTGGGCATCACCACGCTGAACATGCTGCGCATGGAGCAGAACATCGACACGCTCAACCCCGAGCGGACCAAGCGCTACATGCACAACTACAACTTCCCGCCGTACTCCACCGGTGAGACGGGCCGCGTGGGCTCGCCCAAGCGCCGCGAGATCGGTCACGGCGCGCTGGCCGAGCGGGCGCTCATCCCGGTGCTGCCCTCGCGCGAGGAGTTCCCGTACGCCATCCGCCAGGTCTCCGAGGCCCTCGGCTCCAACGGCTCCACCTCGATGGGCTCGGTCTGCGCGTCCACGATGGCGCTGCTGGACGCCGGTGTGCCGCTCAGGGAGATGGTCGCCGGCATCGCGATGGGCCTGATCAGCGAGGGCGGCAGCTACGTCACGCTGACCGACATCCTCGGCGCCGAGGACGCCATGGGCGACATGGACTTCAAGGTCGCCGGCACCAAGGACGTCATCACCGCCCTGCAGCTCGACACCAAGCTCGACGGCATCCCCGCCTCCGTGCTGGCCGCCGCGCTGAAGCAGGCCAAGGGCGCCCGCCTGGCGATCCTCGACGTGATGCAGGAGGCGATCGACTCCCCGGCGGAGATGAACCCGACCGCGCCGCGCATCATCACGATCAAGGTCCCGGTCGACAAGATCGGCGAGGTCATCGGCCCGAAGGGCAAGATGATCAACCAGATCCAGGACGACACGGGCGCCGAGATCACCATCGAGGACGACGGCACGATCTACATCGGCGCCACCGACGGGCCCTCCGCCGAGGCGGCCCGTTCGGCGATCAACGGCATCGCGAACCCGCACATGCCCGAGGTCGGCGAGCGTTACCTGGGCACGGTCGTCAAGATCGCGGCCTTCGGCGCGTTCGTCTCGCTCATGCCCGGCAAGGACGGCCTGCTGCACGTCTCCCAGATCCGCAAGCTGCACGGCGGCAAGCGCATCGAGAACGTCGAGGACGTCATGGGCGTCGGCGAGAAGATCCAGGTCGAGATCGCCGAGATCGACGGCCGGGGCAAGCTCTCCCTCGTGCCCGTCGAGGTCATCGAGAAGGAGGCCGCCGAGAAGGAGGCCAAGGGTGCGGCCGGCGCCGAGGACGGCGAGGCTCCCGCGCCCGAGGCCGACTCCGCCGCCGCCGAGGACAAGCCGGAGCGGCCCCGCCGCACCCGGACCCGCGTGCGCACCAGCCGCCCCAACGAGGGCGACGACCGCAACTCGTGACCGGGCAACCACAGTTCTCGGCACCCCCGAAGCAGGAGGCCTCGTGATGACCACCACGCTGCACCCCGGCAAGGACGGAGCCGGGGTCGTCAGGCGCACCGTCCTGCCGGGCGGGCTCCGTGTGGTGACCGAGACCATGCCGACCGTGCGTAGCGTCGCGGTCGGCATGTGGGTCGGCATCGGCTCGCGTGACGAGGCCCCCGAGCACATGGGGGCCACCCACTTCCTCGAACACCTGCTGTTCAAGGGCACGCCCACGCGGGACGCGATGGAGATCTCGGCCTCCATCGAGGGCATCGGCGGCGAGATCAACGCCTTCACCGCCAAGGAGTACACCTGCTACTACGCGCGGGTCCTCGACGAGGACCTGCCCGTGGCGGTCGACGTGCTCGCCGACGTGGTGACCAGCTCGCTGATCACCGAGGAGGACGTCGAGTCCGAGCGCGGGGTGATCCTGGAAGAGATCGCCATGCACGACGACGACCCGTCCGACGTGGTGCACGAGCAGTTCGCCGCCGCGCTCTACGGCGACTCGCCGATCGGCCGGCCCATCCTGGGCACGGTCGACTCGATCAACGCCCTGGGCCAGGAGCGCATCGCTGAGTACTACCACCGGTACTACCGGCCGCGTACGACGGTGGTGTCGGTGGCGGGGAACGTGCGGCACGAGGAGGTCGTCGAGCTGGTCGCCCGCGCGTACGAGCGGGCGGGCGCGCTGGAGGGCCCCTACGAGTTCGCCCCGCCGCGCACCAGCGGTCCGGGCGCCGAGACCCGGTCCGGGGTCAGGGTGCTGGACCGGCCGACCGAGCAGGCCAACCTGGTGCTCGGCACGACCGGCATGTCCCGCACCGACGACCGCAGGTTCGCGCTCGGCGTGCTCAACGCCGCGCTGGGCGGCGGCATGTCCTCCCGGCTCTTCCAGGAGATCAGGGAGAAGCGCGGGCTGGCCTACTCGGCATACAGCTACACCTCGGCCTACGCCGACACCGGGCAGTTCGGGATCTACGTGGGCTGCCTGCCCTCGAAGATCGACGACGTGCTCAAGATCTGCCGCGACGAGGTGTCCCGGGTGGTGGCCGAAGGCATCACCGCCGACGAGATCATGCGCGGCAAGGGGCAGATGCGCGGCGGGCTCGTGCTCGGGCTGGAGGACACCGGGTCGCGCATGTCGCGGATCGGGAAGAACGAGCTGGTCTACGACGAGCTGATGTCGGTCGACGAGGTGCTGGCGCGGATCGAGGCGGTCACCCCCGACGAGATCGGGGAGGTCGCCCGTGACGTCCTGAACCGGCCGCTCACGCTGGCCGTCATCGGGCCGTACGGGGACAAGGACTTCTCGGAGGCCATCGCCTGACGGGTCCGGCCCCGGCCGGGGTTCTTTTCAAGGGGGAGAGCGGGATTCCGCTCTCCCCCTTCTCGGTTCGGGGGGTGCTTGGGAGGGGGTGGCGGGCGTAATAGGGTTGGGGGCGTGATCAGGGTTGGTGTGCTGGGCGCGCGTGGTCGCGTGGGCCTCGAGGTGTGCAAGGCGGTAGAGGCGGCGGACGACCTGGAGCTGGTGGCCGCGCTCGACAAGGACGATCCCGTCGAGGGGCTCGAAGGCGCCGAGGTGGTGGTCGACTTCACCCATCCCGACGTGGTCATGGGCAACCTGGAATGGGCCATCGCCCATGGCGTGCACCCGGTGGTGGGCACCACGGGGTTCGACGCCGGCCGGCTGGAGACCGTGCGCGGGTGGCTGGCGCGTTCGCCGGGCGTCAACTGCCTGATCGCCCCCAACTTCGGCATCGCGGCGGTGCTCATGATGCACTTCGCGCAGCAGGCGGCCCGCCACTTCGAGTCCGTCGAGATCATCGAACTGCACCACCCGAACAAGGCCGACGCCCCTTCGGGCACCGCCCGGCGTACCGCCGAGCTGGTGGCCGAGGCGCGCGGCAAGGCGGGGCTCGGCGGGATGCCCGACGCCACCAGCACCGCCCTCGACGGCGCCCGCGGCGCCGACGTCGGCGGGGTGCACGTGCACGCGGTGCGCCTGTCCGGGCTGATCGCCCACCAGGAGGTGCTGCTCGGCGGCGACGGCGAGATCCTCACCATCCGGCACGACACGATGAGCAGGTCGGCGTTCACGCCGGGCGTGCTGCTGGGCGTGCGGCGGGTGCGCGAGCTGCCCGGCCTCACCGTGGGCCTGGAGCCCCTGCTCGACCTGTGACCGCTGCACGACGTGCCCATGACCGCGCATGTGACTGGGGTCATGGGCACGTCGTGAGGAGAGGGTCCCGGCTCCGCACAGCCGGGCCTACGATCATCAACACTAATACCAGCGGCGCGGTCCATCCGAAACATGAGACCGTGTCGTCATGGTGCGATGGGCCGACCCCGGCGAGCTGGCCGGGCTGATCTCCGTGGAACTGGCCGCCGACAAGCTGTTCGAGCAGGCCGGCATAGTCCTCCCGCCGGGCACGACCATGGTCGAGGACGTCACGGACGCGACCTCGGTGCTGGTCGAGGGCGACCCGCCGGCCGGGTTCGCGCTGATCGGCCGGGTCGACGGCAACCTGCATCTCGACCAGCTCGCGGTGCACCCCGACCACATGCGGCAGGGCATCGGCGGGCGGCTGGTGGAGGCGGTGGCCGACCACGCGCGGGCGGTCGGGGCGCCGGCGGTCACGCTGACGACGTTCCGCGACGTGCCCTGGAACGCCCCCTGGTACGAGCGGCACGGCTTCGCGGTGCTGCCCGAGGCCGAGTGGGGGCCGGAGCTGCGGGCGCTGGTGGAACACGAGCGCGAGCTGGGCATCGAGGTGGCGCCGCGGGTCGTGATGCGCCGATAGCCTGGGCGGGTGAGCCGGTTTCGTGATGAGTTGTGGCAGGTCGTCGGCGGTGTGTACGACCAGATCCTGGCCCACCCGTTCCTGTCGGGGCTGACCGACGGATCCCTGCCGCGGGAGGCGTTCCGGCACTACGTGGTGCAGGAGGCGCACTTCCTGCCCGACTACGCCAGGGCGCTGGCGGCCTGCGCGGCGCGTTCGCCGGAGCCGTCCGGTGTGCAGCGCTTCGCCCGCGACGCCGCCATGACCGTCGAGGTGGAGCACAGCCTGGTGGTGGAGCTGCTGGCCACGTTCGGACTGGACGAGGCCGACGCGCGCAAGACGCCCGCCGGGCCCACGACGGTCGGGTACACGTCGTACCTGGTGCGCACGTGCTCGCTGGGGACGTTCCCGGAGGCGCTGGGCGCGATCGTGCCCTGTTACTGGATCTACGCCAGGGTCGGCGAGACCCTGCTCGGCCGTTCCTCGCCCGACCCGCTGTACGCCTGGTGGATCGACACCTACGGCGGCGAGGGCTACCAGGAGACCGTGGCCGGGGTGCTCGACCTGCTGGACGGGCTGGCGCCGGCTGGCGACGAGCGGCTGCGGCTGCTCGACCGCGCGCTCACCACCGCCCGCTACGAGTGGATGTTCTGGGACGCGGCCTGGCGCCGGGAAGGCTGGCCATGCGGCTGAGGGACCTCCTCCAGGCCGGCCAGCTCGCCCTGAAGGTGCTGACCGGGCACGACCTGCTCGACCGGCGCGTACGCGGCGTCGCCACGACCGACCTGCCCGACCCGGCGATGTTCGTCAAGGCGGGCGAGCTGGTGCTCACCGAGCTGACCTGGCACACCGGCCCGGCCTCCTCGCGCGACTTCGTCGCCAAGCTCGGGGACGTGGCGGCGCTGGTCGCCGGCACCGCGCTCAAGGTGCCGCCGGCCGACCTGATCGACGCCTGCGCCGAGGCCGGGCTGCCCCTGCTCACCCTGCCGGTGGACGTGCCGTTCAGCCAGGTCACCGAGCATGTCCTGCGGGCCCTGATCGCCGAGCTGGGCACGCCGCCGCGGCCCGCGTACGCCGCCCGCAGGCGGCTGGCCAGCACCCTGGTCGACGGCGGCAGCCTCACCAAGCTCGTCACGGCGGTGGCGGGCGAGCTGGACGTGCCCTGCTGGGTGCTCTCGCCCACGGGCCGGGTGGTCGTCGGCTCCCAGCCGCTGGACGCCGCGGCCCGGCTGCGGCTGGCGCACACGTTCCTGACCGCGCGGTTCCTGCCCGGGATGGTGACGCAGGAGGACGGCACGGCGCTGTCGGTGTTCCCGGTCAGCAAGGGGGCGCCGCACCGCATCGCCAACTGGTTCCTGGCGTACGCGGGGGAGCAGGTGCAGGGCGAGAACGAGGACCTGGTCGTCGAGCTGGCCGCGCTGGTGGCGCTGGAGCGCTCGCGGCTGGAGGCGGCGCAGCGCATCGAGCGGCGGGTGCTCGACCAGCTCCTGACGCTGCTGGAGTCGGGCGACGCGGCGCTGCCCGGCGTGGTGTCGCGGCTGCACACGCTGCACGTGGAGACCGAGCACGGCCTGCTGGCCGTCGCCCTGTCGGCACGGCTCGACGGCGGCGGCGGCGAGGTCGCCGTGCCCGTGCTGGACGAGCTGCTGCGGCCGCTGGCGCCCGGCATCGTCACGGCCACCGGCCCCGCCGAGGCGGTCGCGCTCGTCCCGCTGGCGGGCAACACGGCCGACGAGCTGACGGCCCACGTGCTCAGGGGCGCGCGCACCCTGGAGGCGGGGCTCGGTCAGGGCCGCATCACGCTCGGGGTGAGCAGCGTGACGACCGGCCCGGCGGCGCTGAGCAGCCTGATCGAGGAGGCCAGGCACGCACTCACGCTGGCCGGGCTGAGCGGCGACCGGGTCAGCGTGATCACCGGCGACGACGTCAGCTCCCACCGCACGCTGCTGGCCGCCATCCCGGGGGAGCTGCGCCGGGCGTTCCGGTCGCGGCTGCTGGGGCGGCTGGAGTCGTACGACGCGGCCAACCAGACGGACCTGCTGGAGACGTTGCAGGCGTACCTGGAGGAGTCGGGCTCGTGGGCGGCCACGGCCGAGCGCCTGCACGTGCACGTCAACACGCTGCGCTACCGGCTGCGCCGGATCGAGGAGCTGACCGGCAGGTCGCTCAACTCCTGGGACGAGCGGGTCGACTTCATGCTGGCCCTCAGGATGCGCTGAGCCGCGCCCGCACCTCCTCCACACCCGGGTTGACCAGGGCGGAGCCGTCCGGGAAGACGACCGTGGGGATGAGCCAGGAGCCGCCGTTGAGCTCGGCGATGAGGTCGACGGCGCCGGGGGTCTCGTCCACGTCGATCTCGGTGTACGGGATGCCGGCGCGGGAGAGCTGCGCCTTGAGCCGGTGGCAGTGACCGCACCAGGGAGCGCTGTACACGGTGATCATGTATTTCCGATTCGTTAGGTGGGTTTGACTGGTGGCGCAGACGCCGAATACTCTCATGTGCCAACTGGAGTTTACCGGTAGACACTGCAGCTAGGCGGGTTGACCGGTCGCGTGAAAGTAGGGTCCCCCGGTGACCGATCTGCCTGTCTCCCGGCGTTCTGTCCTGCGGTCCGCCGCCTTCGCGGGGGCACTCGCCGTGCTGCCCGGCCTGCTGTCGGCGTGCGGGCCGGCCGAGCAGGAGGCGGGGACATCCGCCAAGAAGAGCCTCGACGTCCTGCGCGTCGCGCTGCCCTCCTCCATCGGGTCGCTGGACGCGGCCAAGGAGGCGGGCATCATGAACTACGTCGTGGCCCTCCTCGTGCAGGAGTCCCTGGTCGGCGTCGGCCCGGACGGCAGCCTCCAGCCGTCCTTGGCCGAGTCCTGGGCCAGGAAGGACGCCACCACCTACGTCTACAAGCTGCGCCCCGGCGTGACCTTCTCCGACGGCAGCCCGCTCACCGCCGCCGACGTGGTCACCAGCCTGAACCTGCACGCCAAGAAGGGCTCGACCACCGCCTTCGCCTACGCCTACGCCAACGTGGACACGATCGAGGCCACCGGCGACGCCGAGGTGACGATCAAGCTCAAGAGCCCCGACGCGGCGTTCGCGTGGGTGCCCACGCCCGGCACGCTGCTGGTGACCAGCGCGAAGTTCATCGAGGCCACCGGCGAGCGCATCGGCACGCCGGAGGGCAAGCTGCTGGGGACGGGGCCGTACAAGGTGGCCGAGTTCGCCCCCGACTCGCACGTCACGCTGGAGCGCAACGACGCCTACCGGGGCGGCAAGCCGGCCTTCCGGCAGATCAGGATCGACTTCATCCCGGAGGAGTCCACGCGGCTGCTGGCCATGCGCGGCGACAACGTGGACGTCGCGCTCAACGTGCCCGCCGAGCAGATCGACCAGTGGAAGGCGGTGCCCGGCGCGCAGGTGCTGACCGCCGCCGACCGCTCGCTGGTCACGCTGGCCTTCAACACGGCCAAGAAGCCCTGGGACGACGTGCACGTGCGCCGGGCAGTCGCCCACGCCGTGGACCGGGAGGGCATCGTCAGGAGCGTGCTGCGCGGCCACGGCAAGGTCGCCACCGCCATCCCGGACCCGGCCCAGTGGGGCGGCGTGCTGGACGAGGCCGAGGTCACCGCCCTGTACGCGTCCATCCCCCAGTACGGCTTCGACCTGGTCCAGGCCAAGGCCGAGCTGGCGAAGTCGGCCACGCCGCAGGGGTTCGCCGACACGCTCACGTACCCGAGCAGCGGCCCGCAGCTCGGGCGGGCGGCGCTCACCCTGGCCGAGAACCTCAAGACCATCGGCATCACGCTGGAGGTCAAGGAGGTGCCGCTCGAACAGTGGATCGCCGACCTCGGCAAGCACGGCTCCGGCGTCTACCTCGGCTGGTACTTCGCCACCACCGGCGACCCCGCCGAGTACGTCCAGCAGCTCCTGCACGGCGGCGCCACCGGCGAGAACGGCACCAACATCGCCGAGTACGACAACGCCGAGGTGACCGGCCTGCTGGACAAGGCCAAGGCGGGCACCGACGACGCCGCCCGGGGCAAGCTGCTCGGCCAGGCGCTGGTCAGGGCGGCGGCGGACGTGCCGTACCAGCCGCTGTGGTGGGGCGAGGCGGCCACCGCGTTCGGCAGGGCGGTCGCCGCCGAGGGCTTCGGCCCCTACTTCTTCGTCGGCCCGTGGGCGACGAAGGTGGCCGCACGCTGATGACCGACCCTATTCAAGTGCATCAGGCGCTGGCCGGGATGCGATATCCGGAATCGGTGTCGCTGCACCCCGGCGGCGACCGCGTCGCCTGCGTGATCGACGGCGTCGCGTACGTCGTCGGGCTCGACGGCGCCATGGAGGCCGCGGGCGACTGCCACGGACCGGTCCGCTGGCTGCCCGACGGGCGGCTGCTGCGCACGCCGTCGCCGTCCGAGCTGGCCGTCGACGGCTGGCGGGCCCGCGTGGACGGCGAGATCGAGGACCTGATCCCCGGCGACGACGGCACCGTCCTGGTCCGGCTGGCCGACCCCGGCAGCGAGCGCGACGGCAGCCACCTGGGTCTGCGCGTGCACGACCCGTCCGACCCCTTCGTCCTGACGCCGGGCGGCCGGCTGCGCCGCCTGGCCTGGTTCGAGGTCGGCGACGACCGCCCGCGCCGGCTCGCGCTGCCCGGCCTGACCGTGTGGGACGCCGACTGGCGCGGACGCCGCGCCCTGGCCGTGACCTCGGCAGACGAGACGCCCGCCGGGTACTACCGGCCCCGGCTCGACCTGGTCGAGGACGGCGAGGTGCGCACGTTGCACCGCACGTCCTGGCAGCTCGCCCGGCCCCGGCTGGCCCCGGGCGGACGGGCCGCCGTGGTGGTCGAGGGGCTGTCGATCGTCTCGGGCCGCGTCCTGCGGGCCGACCTGGTCACGGGGGAGGTCGCCTACCTGGGCGACCTGGACGACGTCACCGACCTCGGCTGGCTGGACGACGACACCCTGTGGTTCACCGGCTGGTCGGGCACCGGCGTGCACGGCGGGGTGCTCAGCGCCGCCGACGGCCGCGTCCTGAGCCGCTGGACGGCCCGGGGAACGCTGGGCGGCCGCGACGGCCAGCCCTCGCTGTCCGTGGACCGCACCGGCACGGTGGCCGCGGCCTGCTGGGAGAGCCCCGAGCAGCCGCCCGAGGTCGCCGTGGCCGTCCTGCGGGAGGGCGACTGGCGAGCGGTCACCGCGCTCAACGCCGGGCTGGCCGGCCTGGCGGCGCACCAGAAGGAGATCACCTGGACCGGCCGCGACGGCCTGCCGGTCAGCGGCCTGCTGCTCACCACCCCCGGCGCCGGAGAGGGACCCAGGCCGCTGGTCGTCATGGTGCACGGCGGGCCCACCTGGTTGTGGTCCAGCTCGTTCGCGCCCGCCGAGTCCAACCAGCTCGCCGTGCCGCTGGCGCACGCGGGCGCCGCCGTCCTGCTGCCGAACCCCAGAGGCAGCAGCGGCCGCGGCCAGGACTACGCCCGCGCGGTCATCGGCCAGGTCGGCGCGGCGGACCTGGACGACGTGCTGGCCGGCGTGGACCACCTGGTCGCCGCGGGCATCGCCGACCCCGGCCGGACCGCGGTCATGGGCCTGAGCTACGGCGGATACCTGACCGCCTGGGCCGTCACCCGCACGAGCCGCTTCCGCGCCGCCGTCGTCATGTCCGGCGTGAGCGACTGGCTGAGCTTCTCCACCGCCAGCAACCTCGCGGGCGGCTTCGACCCGCTCTACCACGCCGGGGCCGACCCGGCCACCGGCGAGGGACGCGAACGCCTGGCCGCCCGCTCACCCGTGCACCACGCCGCCAAGGCCGCCACCCCGACCCTGATCCTGCACGGCGAGCGCGACCGCACCACCCCTCCCGGCCAGGCCGAACAGCTCTATCGTGCCTGGTCGGCGGCGGGCGTGAGCACTCAGCTGGTCCTCTACCCTCGGGAGGGTCACGAGCTGGTCGAGCCCGCCCACCGCAGGGACGCGGCGGAGCGCGTGATCGGCTGGCTGACCGGGGGCGGGGTGTTGTGATGGGCTGGGCCGGGTTCCTGCTGCGCAGGTCCGCGGGCACCGCGGCCGTCGTGCTGCTGCTGTCGGCCGGCGTGTTCGGCCTGCTCTACCTGGCCCCGGGCGACATCCAGCAGACGCTGCTCGGCACCCGTCCGGCCACCGCCGACACGATCGCCGCCCTGCGGGGCCGCTACCACCTCGACGACCCCGTCGCCGTCCAGTACCTGCGTTGGCTCGGCGGCGTGCTCGGCGGCGACCTCGGCACCTCCATCAGGACCGGCCAGCCGGTCGCCGGGATGCTCGGCGAACGCCTGCCGCGCACGCTCGTCCTGACCGGCTACGGCACGCTCCTGGCCGCGCTGGCGGGCCTGCCGCTCGGCGTGCTGGGCGCGCTGCGCAAGGGCCGGGCGAGCGACCGCCTGGTGGTGACCGCCGGGGTGGTGGGGCTGAGCGCGCCGCCGTTCGCGGTCGGCCTGCTGCTGCTCGTGGTGTTCGCGCTCGGGCTCGGCTGGTTCCCCGTCTACGGCACGGGGGAGGGGTTCGCGAGCGAGTTGTGGCACCTGACGCTGCCCGCCGTCGCGCTGGCGGCCGGGGCGGCCGGGATGCTGCTGCGTTTCAGCAGGGCCGCGCTCGTCCGCGAGCTGGACCAGGACTACGTGGTCTTCGCCCGCGCCCGCGGCCTGAGCGCGCCCGTCGTGCTCGGCTACGCCATGCGCAACTCGCTGGTGCCCGTGCTGACCGCGGCCGGGCTCGTCGTCACCGGCATGCTCGCCGGGACCGTGCTGGTGGAGGTCACGTTCGCGCTGCCGGGGCTCGGGTCGCTGCTGGTCGACTCGGTCACCTTCAAGGACGTGCCGGTGGTGCAGGCGCTCGCGCTGCTGCTCACCCTCCTGATCGCCGCCGTCAACCTGCTGGTGGACGTCGCCTACTCGGTGGCAGACCCGCGCGTGCGGCTCGGCGGGGGCGCGTCGTGACCGGGCCGGTTCGTACGCGCGGGCGTGCCGTGATCCGCCGGTTCCCGATCGCCGTGCCGCTGGCGCTGGCCGTGCTCGTGGTCGTCGTGGCCGCCGCCGCGTTCGCGCCCTGGCTGGTCCCCGGCGCCACCGCCCAGGACCTGATGACCGGCATCTCCATGCCCGGCCCCGGCCACCCGCTCGGCACCGACGACCTGGGCCGCGACGTGCTGAGCCTGCTCGTCGCGGGGGCCCGCACCGCCGTGCCGGGGGCGTTCGCCGTGGCCGCCGGCTCCATGCTGATCGGCAACCTGCTCGGCCTGGCCGCCGGCTACTTCGGCGGCTGGACGGACACCCTGGTCATGCGCTGGGCCGACCTGATGTTCTCGCTGCCCGCGCTGCTGGTCGCGATCGTCGTGGCGGGCGTGCTCGGCGGCGGTTACGGCCTGGCCGTCGCCGTGCTGGTGGTGCTGTTCGCGCCCACCGACACGCGGGTCGTGCGCGGCGCCGTCCTGGAGCAGCGGCACCGGCCCTACGTCGAGGCGGCGCTGCTCAAGAACCTGTCGTCCTGGCGGATCATGACCCGGCACATCTGGCCGAACATCGTCCCGGTCAGCCTGGCCTCGGCCTTCCTGAACTTCGCCTTCGCCCTGGTCTCGCTGTCGTCGTTGTCCTTCCTCGGCCTGGGCGTCCCGGCCGGATCGCCCGACTGGGGGCGCACGCTGGCCGACAACCGCACCCAGCTGCTGGCCAACCCGTGGGCGGTCATCGCGCCCGGCCTGGCCGTGATCGTCACCGCCGCCGCGCTCAACCTGGTGGGCGACTGGCTGCACGAACGCTTCGAGCGGAGGGCCCGGTGACCATGCTGCGGGTGGCCGACCTGACCGTACGGCAGCCGGACACCGGCCGTACGCTGCTGTCGCAGGTGTCCTTCGAGGTCGCCGCCGGCGAGTCGGTGGCGATCGTGGGCGAGTCCGGCTCGGGCAAGTCGCTGACCGTCCGCGCGCTGCTCGGGTTGCTGCCCGCCGGGCTGGAGTCCACCGGCCTGGTCGAGATCGACGGGCGGCGGGTCGACGACGACCCCAGGGCCAGGCGGCGGCAGCGCGGCGGCACGGTCTCGCTGCTCATGCAGGACCCGTTCACGCTGCTCAACCCCCTGCGCAGGGCCGGCAAGCAGATCGCCGACGGCCTGCCGGACGGCGCCGACCCCAAGACCGAGGTGCCGCGGCTGCTGGCCGAGGTGGGCCTGAGGGCCGAGGTGGCGGGCCGCTACCCGTTCCAGCTCTCCGGCGGCATGCGGCAGCGGGTGGGCCTGGCCTGCGCGCTGGCCGCCGCGCCGCGGATCCTGCTGGCCGACGAGCCGACCACCGCCCTCGACGCCACCACGCAGCGCGAGGTGCTCGCCCTCATCCGCCGCATCCAGCGCGAACGGGACATGACGTTCCTGCTCATCACCCACGACCTGCGGCTGGCGTTCTCGATGTGCGACCGGGTCGTGGTCATGTACGCGGGCCGGGTCATGGAGGTCGGGCGCGCCGCCGAGCTGCGCAAGGAGCAGCGGCATCCGTACACGCGGGCGCTGCTGGCCGCCGAGCCGCCCGCCGACCGGCGGCTGCCGGTCATCCCGTCCGTGCCGGGCTCGGTGCCGGCCCACGACGCGGTGGCCGGGCGCTGCGGGTTCGCCGACCGGTGCGCGCACGCGGGGGAGGAGTGCCGCGCGGGCGTCCCCGCCCTGGTGCCGGTGCCGGGCGCGGAGGTTCGCCTGTCGGCCTGCGTACGGTCCGCCGCGCTGCCCGAGGCGCCGCCGCCCCCGCCGGGCGTGCCGTCGCCGCCGCGCACCGCCGCCGCGCCCCTGCTGGCGGTGACGGGCCTGCGGAAGACGTACGCGGGCGCGTCGCGGCCGGCCCTGGCCGGTGTGGACCTGACGGTGGCGCCGGGCGAGGTCGTGGCCGTCGTCGGCGAGTCGGGGTCCGGCAAGACCACGCTGGCCCGCTGCGTCACCGGCCTGGAACGCCCCGACGCGGGCGTCGTCACCCTCGACGGGCTCGACTGCTCCGACCCCACCCGCATGTCCCGCCAGGCGGTGCGCCAGGCCCGCCGGACGGCACAGATGATCTTCCAGGACCCGTACTCGACGCTCAACCCGGCGCGTACCGTCGGTGCGACGCTCAAGGAGGCGCTCGCCGCCGACGGACGCCCCACGGATGTCGGCGCGCTGCTGCGCCTGGTGGGCCTCGACCCCGCCCTCGCCCGCAAGCGCCCGGCCGGCCTGTCGGGCGGCGAGCGGCAGCGCGTGGCCATCGCGCGGGCCGTGGCCGGCGAGCCCCGCCTGCTGGTCTGCGACGAGCCAGTCTCCGCCCTCGACGTCTCCGTGCAGGCGCAGGTGCTCACCCTGCTCGCCGGGCTCAAGGAACGCCTGGGCATGGGCCTGCTGTTCATCACCCACGACCTGGCCGTCGTCCGCCAGCTCGCCGACCGCCTGTACGTGCTGCGGGCCGGCGAATGCGTCGAGACCGGCGACGTGGACCGGGTGCTGGACGCCCCCGCCCACCCCTACACCCGCGAGCTGCTGGCCAGCGTGCCCGACGGAAGCAGCCGCTGGCCCGGCTAGTCGTAGGAGATCAGCGTGAGCATCCGGCAGCCGCGCTCGCCGGTGGAGTAGACGTGGTCGACCTCGGCCCCGAACCGCACCGCGTCGCCCTCGCCCAGCCGCACCGACCACGTGTCGCTCTCGACCGTCACCTCGCCGGACACCACGTAGGCGTGCTCCACGGACCCGTGGCCGTGGGCGCTCCTGGCGCTGCGCGTCAGCGGCGGCAGCTCGCCCTCGGCCAGCTCGAACCGCCGCCGGTCGGCCGCGGCGAACAGGCCGCGCACGGTCGTGTCGCCCACCGCCACCGGCAGGCCCTCGCTCCTGCGCAGCACCTCGGGCTCGGCGAGCCGGGTACGGGTCAGCTCGGCGAAGGTGAGCTCCAGCGCACCCGCCAGCCGGGTCAGCACCTCGATCGTCGGGTTGGCCACGCCGCGCTCGATCTGTGAGATCAGCGCCTTGCTCACCCCGGTCAGCTCGGCCAGCTCGCGGACGCTGAACCCCCGGGCCAGCCGCGTGCGCCGCAGGTTGCCCGCCAGCGCGCCGCGCACCCCGGCGGCCTGCCCGTTGGTGACCGCGAGTTCCTGCCGCACGTGGTGAGTCCTTCCTGTCCCGGCGTCCACCCCCATCATGCCCTGCGCGTCAGGCCGCGTCGTCCGGCGAGCTCGTCCAGGAAGCCGGACACCGCGGAGACGAAGGCGCCCGGGTCGTCCACCCACGGGAAGTGCCCGGCGCCGGGCAGCGTCACCAGCGTGGCGTCGCGGAACAGGGCGGCGAAGGGGCGCGCGTAAAGGCGGCAGGGGTGGACGTCCAGGTCGCCGGTCAGCAGCAGCGCCGGCGCGTCCAGCGCGCCCAGCCCGGCCCTGACCTCCTCGGGCGTCACCGGGGACGGCGCGTAGAAGCCGTCCGCCGCGGCCTCGCCGCACTCCTCCTCGGCCGTGGCGGAATGGGCCGCGGCGCGTTCGGTCCAGGGGCCGTAGAAGAACCGGTGGCGCTCCACGCCCTCGTCCGCCAGGAACTCCGCCAGGGCGGCGGCGTACCACGGCTCGTGCGCGCGCAGCTCCAGACCGGCCTGCCAGTCCTCCTCCGTCGGCGTGCATCCCACGGCGACCGGCGAGGGTGCGACCAGGCACAACGACCTCAGGCGGGCCGGATGCAGCCCGGCGTACCGGACGGCCACGTTCGCGCCCGCCGAGTGCGCCAGCAGGTCCATGCGGTCCAGTCCCAGGTGCTCCCGCAGCGCCTCGACGTCCTCGGCCAGCCGGTCCCACCGGTACGTCCCGGGGTCGGCCGGGATCGCCGAGTCGCCGGTGCCCCGGCCGTCCAGCTGGATCAGCCGCCGGGGCAGGCCGCCGAGGTCGCCCAGGTAGCGGGAGGCGCGGCCCGGGCCGCCGGGCACGCACACCAGCGGCTCGCCCGTCCCGGATACGTGGTAGGCCAGCTCGGTCCCGTCGTGAGCGAGAAAGGAGGGCATGGGGGGATTATGCCGGGTGCCCGTGGTCGTCGGGCGGCGGATCCTCGAACCGCGGCCGCTGAGGCGGGCCGCCGCTCACCGACCGGACGATCGTCGCCGCGACGTGGTGCACCTTGAGGTTACGGTCCTGGGAGACGTTGCGCAGGATCTCGAACGCCTGGTGCGCGGTGCAGCGGCGCTGCGCCATGACGATCCCGATCGCCTGGTCGATGACCGGACGCGTGCCGAGCGCCTCCTTCAGCTGCGCCGACACCTCCCGCGTACGGGCCGCGCCGATGGCCACGTCGAACAGCACGCCGATCGACGCGGCACTCACCTGCGCCGCGACGTGCGTCCGCGCGGAGAAGCCGCCCGCGCCCGCCGAGTAGAGGTTGAGCGTGCCCAGCAGCCGCCCCTGGGAGGTCAGCGGCTCGGCGTGCAGGCTGAGGATCCCGTGCGGCTGCGGGCAGAAGGACCCCCAGCGGGCGTCGCCGGGCGCCAGACCGGCCGCCGTGACCGCGCGCCCGGCCTCGATCGCCTCGAAGCTCGGCCCCTGCCCGGCCGCCGACTGCATGCCGTCGAGCATCCCGGCGCGGGCGTGCGCGCACGCCGCCGAACGGATGCCGCGTTCGGTGCACAACGTCACGCTGACCAGCGGAGAGTCGGGCATCGCACGGGCGGCGATGACGACACTCCGCGCCAGTGCCCGTTCGAGCTCGTCGATTCCGGCCGGAACAGCGGTCCTGTTCAACAAATCCCTCGCGCTCGGCTGCGGCTCACGCCTGCGACCAGACAGCCTGCCCCTCCAGCGGGGTTCTAAGCGGGCCCCGCCGGAGGTTTTCCCGGGACTTCTCAGGCGAGGTAGGCGTCGACCTCGGCCAGGTAGGCGTCCTTCAGGTGCCGCGGCAGCCAGGTGATCTCGAACGCGTTGCGCTCCAGCCGGGCCAGCTCCTCGCGGGTGAGCTGCAGCTCCTCCTGCAGCGCCTCCAGGTTCTCGCCCACGTACCCGTTGAAGTACGCCGGGTCGTCGGAGTTGATCGTCACCCGCACGCCGAGCTCCATGAGCTTGCGGATGCCCTCGGCCTTCATGGAGTCGGTGACGTACCCGTTGGAGATCGGGCAGCAGGTCAGGCCGATGCCGCGGGCCAGCACCAGGTCCACCAGCCGCTGGTCCTCCAGGATGTTGACGCCGTGGTCGACCCGGTCGACGCCGATCTCCTCGATCGCCTGCCGGATGTGCTCGATCGAGTTGTCCTGGTCGACGTCGCAGTGCATGGTCAGCAGGTAGCCCTCCTGGCGGGCCCGCTCGTACACGGCGGCGAACTTGGCCGGCGGGTTGCCCTTCTCGTCGGAGTCGAGCCCGATGCCGACGATCCACTCCTTGTACGGCAGCGACTCCAGCAGTGTCGCCATCGCGTACTCGGCCTGGAAGTCGCGCAGGAAGCACATGATCAGCTGGGCCCGCACGCCGAGCTGGCGGTCGGCGTCGATCAGCGCCCGCCGCAGCCCGCGGATCACCACGTCGAACGGCACCCCGCGCGAGGTGTGCGCCTGCGGGTCGAAGAAGATCTCGGCGTAGCGCACGTTCTGCTCGGCGGCCTTGCGCAGGTAGGCCATCGCCAGGTCGTAGAAGTCGGGCTCGGTGCGCAGCACCTGCATGCCCTCGTAGTAGACCGTGAGGAAGGAGGGGAGGTCGTCGAAGGAGTAGGCGGCCCGCATCTCCTCGACCGACGTGTAGGGCAGCGCGATGCCGTTGCGCCGGGCCAGGTCGAACTTGAGCTCCGGCTCCAGCGTGCCCTCGATGTGCAGGTGCAGCTCGCACTTGGGGAGACCGGCGATGAAGTCCTTCATGATCAAACCTCCGTGAGGATGGGGTCGACGACCTCGAGCCGTACGCAGTCGACCAGCCCGAGGTCGGTGACGGCGTAGTCGGGGATCGCGGTGATCGACAGGAAGAACAGGTACATCAGCGGCGCCGGCAGCGTGCAGCCCAGCTCGCGGGCCAGGTCGTCGAGCCGCTCCTCCAGCACCGCCATCTCGGCGGCCGGCAGGTCGGAGACGATGCCGCCGACCGGCAGCGGCAGCAGCGCCCGCACTTCGCCGTCCACCACCACGGCCTGGCCGCCGCCCTGCTCGGCGACGGTGTTGACGGCCAGCGCCATGTCCTCGCGGGAGGCGCCCACGCAGATGATGTTGTTGTCGTCGGGCGCCGCGCTGGTGGCGATCGCGCCGGCCCGCAGGCCCATGCCGCTGACCATGGCGACCGGCTTGTTGCCGGTCTTGCCGTAGCGCTCGACGACCGTGACGAGCAGCGCGTCCTGCTCCACGGACGGCTCCACGACGCCGTCGGTCACCGGCAGGGTCACGTCGCGCCTCCTGCGGACGAAGACCTGGTCGGTGAACCCGAGGGTCAGCACGGTCGCCTGCTCGCCCTCGGCGCGCAGCACCAGGTCGCCGGCGGTGACCGGGGCGATCGGGAACGGCCGGACCGGGCCGCGCTCGGGGGCGGGCGTCGGCGTGACCATCCGGCCGTCGCGGGCGGCGGGCACGCCGTTGGCGATCACCTCGCGGACCCGGAAGTCCTCCAGCGAGTCGACGATCAGGACGTCCGCGAACCGGCCGGGGGACAGGCTGCCCACCAGGTGGTCGATGCGGTACATCTCCGCGCAGTTCACCGTGGCCATCTGGATCGCCGTCACCGGGTCGACCCCTGCCGCGACCGCCATCCGGACGAGCTTGTCCATGTGGCCGCCCGCCAGCACGTCGGCGGCGTGCACGTCGTCGGTGCAGAACGCCAGCCTGCGGGCGCCGGCCAGGGCCACGGCCTTGATGTTCTCGTCGAGGAAATGGGCGACCGAGGACTCGCGGATGATGCCGTACATGCCGCGGCGCAGCTTCTCCAGCATCTCCTCGTGCGAGTACGACTCGTGGTCGAGCCGCACCCCGGCCGCCGCCAGCCCGCTGATCCGGCGCGGGTCGGACAGCGGCGCGCAGCCGAACACCGGCAGCCGCCGCTCCCGAGCCAGGTCGAGGGCCTCCATGACGGCAGGATCGGAGTGTTCCACCATCTCCTGGACGGTCTCCCAAATCCCCACACATTCCGGCCATTCGTGGGCGATCCTGTGCTCAGCCGGACCGAACGGATGCCCGACGGTCGACTCCGGCACGGTGTAGGGCGCCTTGGCGGGTGCACCCCACCAGATTCGCATGCCGGTCGCCGCCGACTCGTCCAGGAAACGCCGGACGCCCGGCAGACCCTCGGCCACGAGGATCTGGTCCAGCCCCGACACCACGCTCGTCGTGCCGAACGGAACCACCAGGTCGGCGAAACTGGTGACCGACAACTTGCTGCACTCGATGTGCAGGTGCCCGTCGATCAGGCCGGGCACCAGGTAACCGCCGCGGGCGTCGATCACCTCGGTGTCCGGGCCGCGCTCAAGCACCGGCTCGACGGCGGCGATCCGGCCGCCGACGATGCCGATCTCGGCCGGGTAGAGCTCGCCGGTCAGCACGTTGACGAGCGTGCCGTTCGTGATGATCGTGTCCGCGGGCCGCCGCCCGTACGCCACGTCCAGCAGGTCGCGGTCCATCATGCCTCCACAGTCCGTACGGCGGGCCGCGGCACGAGCAGCGCGTACGCCGCACCGGCCACCAGGAAGCCCGCGAAGATGCTGAAGTCGCTGCCGCCCGTCGCCTCCGACAGCGGCCCGACGAAGACGGCCGAGTTGATCCACAGGGCCGCCGCCACCATGCCCAGGACCTGCGCGATGATCGCCGGCCAGCGGACCTGGCCGGGCGCCTGCTCGTCGAACAGCGCCTCGGCGTCGTAGCGTCCCCTCCTGCGCAGCCAGTCGGTGATGTAGACCCCGGCCCAGGGCGCCAGCCAGATGATCAGCAGCGCGAGGAAGTTGTTGAGCATGGTGTTGAAGCTGTTCGAGGTGACCGCCACGAACGTGATGAGCACGCAGAGCACGAGGTCGCCGACGACCGCCACCCAGCGCTTGACCTTGATCCCGGCCGCCTGCAGGTTCAGCCCCGAGGAGTACAGGTCGGTGGTGTTGACCGCGAACAGCGACACGATCGCCAGCAGCAGGTACGGCACCACGAACCACTGCGGCAGCGCGCCCGGCAGCCCCGAGATCGGGTCGGTGTTGTCCTTCACCACGGTCGCCACGGCCGCCCCGAGCGTCATCAGCAGCACGTACGGGACGAACCCGCCCAGGGCCGCGTACCCGAAGACCGCCTTCCTGGAGGAGTTCGCCGGCAGGTAGCGGGAGTAGTCGCCGCCCAGCGGCCCCCACGACAGCCCGCCCGCCGACATGATCATCGCGATCGCCATCGTGAACGTGGCGAAGTCCGCCGACCCGCCGCCGCCCCCGAGCTCCACCTTGGGCGCGATCAGGATCGCCATCAGGCCGAACAGCACGACGAACACCCAGGTGAAGTACTTCTGCGCCTTCATCACCGCGGCGTGCCCGATCAGCGGCAGCACGAGCTGGATCGCCGCCGCCACCAGGATCACCACGACCTTGAGCCCGAGCCCCTGGTCGCTCACCCCCGCCTGCTCCAGCAGCGACAGCGCCGCGAACGTGATGAGCACCATGCCGCCGGCCTCGAAGCCCACCATGTTGAGCCAGCCGAAGAAGCTGAGCACGCGGGCGCCCTTGGGGCCGTAGGCGGCCCTGGAGACCGCCATGGTGGAGGTGCCGGTGGCCGGCCCCTGCAGGCTGGTCAGGCCGACCAGCGGGAACGACAGCAGGTTGCCGATGACGATCGCGATGACCGCCTGCGTGAAGCTGAGCTGGAACGCCGCCACGATCGTGATGCCGTAGACGAGGGTGAAGATGCCCATCGTCGTCCCGGACCAGAGGAAAAGCAGGTCACGCGGGCGGCCGTACCTTTCGCCGGCCGAGACCAGTTCGATCCCGCGTTGTTCCATGGCCCCTCCTGAGGGTCGCTGGGTGTGTGCGCACACAGTGAACCGTAGGGGGGTGATGTGGTGAGTTATCGGGACATACGAGCGTGCTGCGAGCCAGTTGTGCCCCGGCTACAAAGTGATCGCCAAGCCGACCGCTGTGGCTGGCTACAGGGTGATCGCCAGGCCGACTGCGAACAGCAGGCCGTACGCCATCTGTAGCTTGCCCGTCTGCTGCAGGACCGCGATCAGCGCCGGCCCGACCGCCTTGCCCAGCACCGTCCTGATCGGCGTGACCGCGAGCGGCGCGGCCAGCGCCGCGAGCGCCGCCCACGGCGTGACCGCGATCATCGCCAGCGCCACCACGAACGGCACCACCTGGCACAACACGTACAACGCCCGGGTGCGCCCGGCGCCGAGCACCACCGCCAGCGTGCGCTTGCCCGACGTGCCGTCCGTCTGGACGTCGCGCAGGTTGTTGACCACCAGCATCGAGCAGGACAAGAGCCCCACCGGGATCGAGGCCAGGAACGCCGTCCAGCTCAGCTGCTCGGTCTGCACGTACGCGGTGCCCATCACCGGGACCACGCCGAAGAACACGAAGACCGCCAGCTCACCCAGGCCGCGATAGCCGTAGGGCCGCTTGCCGCCGGTGTAGAACCAGGCCGCCGCGATGCACGCGACCCCCACCAGCAGGATCCACCACGCCCGCGTCACGACCACCAGCACCAGCCCGAGCACCGCCGCGACCGCGAAGCAGCCCAGCGCAGCCGTCAGGACCTGCCGGGGCGTGGCCGCCCGCGAGCCGACGAGCCGCATCGGCCCGACGCGCTGGTCGTCGGTGCCGCGGATGCCGTCGCTGTAGTCGTTGGCGTAGTTGACGCCGATCTGCAGGGACAGCGCCACGAGCAGCGCCAGGACCGCGCGCCACCAGACGAATCCGCCGTCGCCGATCGCCACGCCCGTACCGACCATGACGGGGACTACGGCGTTGGGAAGCGTGCGCGGGCGCGCGCCCGCGATCCACTGACCGGGGGTTGCCATGCTGTCGAACCTCTAGCTGATATCCGTGGTGAGCCTGACCATGCGGATCGGACGGCCCATGTCGAGGACGCGTTCGGCCATGTCCTCGCCCCAGCCGGCCGACTCCAGGAAACCGAGCACAGCGTAGTTGTCGGCGAACACCCAGGTGACGATCTGGCGGAAGCCGTCCTCACGCAGGTAGTCGACGGTGGCGTTGAGCAGGCGGCTGCCGTGGCCGCGGCGCACGAAGTCGGGATCGACCAGCAGCGTCAGCATCTCGGCGACCCTGCTGGGATCCAGGTCGGGGTCCTCGGCGGGGGCGTGCGAGGCCAGCCCCACCACCCGCTCGCCGCCGCGCGGGGTCGTCAGCGCCGCGCTGCCGCCCGCACCCAGCGCGGGGAAACCCTCGGTGTCGAGGATGGTCTCCACCGCGACCAGCACCCGGCACGAGGGGCCGGGCGGGGCGACGATCGCCTCGTCCCACTGACGCAGCCACATCTTCTCGGCCGCCGGCCCCGTCATCTGCTCGAGTGGGCCTTCCGGGAGGAACTCCCGATATCCGTAGCGCCAGGCGCGGATCTGAGTATTCGCAACCTGGAGAACATCCTCGCGCCGGGCCGCCCGGACGCCTACGTCTGCCATCTCGGCCCGCTCCTTCGCCTGCCGTTCGTGCCACAAGGCACGAGTTACACCGTATCGGTGTTTGAGCCTTGGAGATGACGCGAACCCCGCTTCCAGGCCCGGTATGCGCGTGTCTTGGTGTTGTCACCGCATACCCGGATCGAACACCATGAGCGCGAACGATTCCCGGACACATCGCTGAACACCCGCCGACATATCCCCACCACCCATACAACGACCGCTCCAACATCCACCGCCGCCAGCCGCCAGCCTCCGCCCGCCAGCCGTCCGCCCAGCCGCGCCCGCCGTCTGCCCAGCCGCCCCCGCCGTCCGCCCGTCCGCGCCGCCCCCGCCGTCCGCCCGCCGTCCGCCTGTCCGCGCCGGCCTGTCCCGCCGGCCTGTCCCGCCGGCCTGTCCCGCCGGCCTGTCCCGCCGGCCCGTCCGCGCGTGTCGAGCCGCACGTGTCGATCTCCGCCCACCGACTGAGGCGGGGGCGGCCCATGCGGCGGTGATCGCGGCCGGGCGCGCCCGCGTCGCCCGAACCGGCGTCTGATCACCGGGCCGGGCGTCCGATCACCGGGCCTGTGCGTCCAGCGCCCGCCCGAGCCTCCGCACCCCCTCCGCCAGGATCGTCAGGTTGGCGGCGGCCATGTGCGTCACCCTGATCCGCGGGCCCGGCGGCTCCGACGGGTAGTACATCCGCCCCGGGCTCACCAGCGTCCCGTACCGCCGGGCCGTCTCTACCAGGGCGTTCTCGTCCACCTCCGCGGGCAGCCGCAGCCACAGGTGCAGCCCGCCGATCGGCAGCAGATGCACCTCCACCCCCGGGACGTGGGCCGCCAGCGCCGCGGCGAGTGCGTCCCGCCTGGTCGCGATCTCGGCGTGCACGGTGTTCAGATGCCTGCCCCACGCCGCCGAGCCCACGAACTCCAGCGCCGTCTCCTGCAACGGCCGCGCCACGAAGAACGACTCGACGAGCTGGCTGGCCCGCAGCCGGTGCGCGGCCGGACCACGAGCCACGACCGCCGCCACCCGCAGGCTGGGGGACAGGATCTTGGTCAGCGAGCCCACGTTGACGACCGTGCCGTGCGCGTCCATGGAGGCCAGCGACGGGGGAGCGGCGGGGGACAGGTAGCGGGCGTAGTCGTCCTCGATCACGAACGCCCCCGCCGCCCTGGCCACCTCCAGCACCTGCGCGCGCCGCTCCAGGGGCAACGTCGCGCCGGTGGGGTTGTGCAGGGTGGGCTGGCAGAAGAACACCCGCGCGCCGGTGACGGCGAACGCCTCGGCGAGCAGGTCCGGCCGTACGCCGTCGCGGTCCATCGGCACGGCCGTCGCCCGCAGCCCGGCCGCCTTGGCCGCCGCCAGCGCTCCGGGATAGGTGGGCGTCTCGACCAGCACCGGCGTCCCGGGGGCCGCCAGCGCCCTGAACGCGTGCGTCAGCGCCGCCTGGCCGCCGCTGACGATCAGCGCGTCCGCCGCCGTCACGTCGCCCCCGGCCTGGCGGGCGAACCAGCCGCGCAGCTCGTGCAGGCCGTTCAACGGCGGCGTCGCCCAGACGTCCGGACGGCGCACCGCCCGCGCGGCGGCCGCCGCAAGCTGCTTGTCCGGCCTCAACCCCGGGTTCAGGTAACCGCCGGTCAACGGCACCACCTCCTCGGGCGGCTCCGCGAGCAGCGCCGCCACCGGCCCGTCGTCCACCACCCGGTCGCCGAGGGCGACCGTCTGCCAGGACAGGTCCAGGGGGTCCTGACCGCGCACGACCTGCCGCGGCGCCACGAACGTGCCGCTTCCCGGACGCGACACCACCCGCCCTTCGGCGGCGAGCTGGCCGATGGCGCGCGAGACCGTCACGGGGCTGACGTTGTGCCGCCGCATGATCTCCCGGCTGGACGGAAGCCGCGCACCAGGCCCCAGACGGGCGGCCTCTTCCCGCAGTATCGCCGCAATCTGGGCGATACTGCTATCGTTGGTCATGAAGGATAAGGATAGCGCTACCGCCCAAAACGCAGTAGCACCGCCTCCCACCCCCCGCCCCACAACAACCGCCACCGGCTCTGCTGCCACCGGCTCTTCAACCACCGGCTCTCCTGCCACCCTCAACAAGCCGGCCGCCGCTCAGAACCCGGCCTCTTCCAGCCCGTCCGACAGGACCAGCACCCCACCCTCCACCTCCCCAGCTCCTGTCCTGGCGGCCGCCGCCCCTCCCGCCTTCTCTCCCGCCCCCTTGAAGGGGCCCGCCGCCTCCAACGGCACCGAGATCTCCAACGGCACCGCCACTTCGAACGGCGCTGGGGCCTCGAACGGCACCGCCACTTCGAACGGCGCTGGGGCCTCGAACGGCACCGCCACTTCGAACGGCGCTGGGGCCTCGAACGGCGCCGCCACTTCGAACGGCGCTGCGACCTCCAACGGCGCTGGGACCTCCGACGGCGCCCCCACCCTTCGCGACGCCCTGGTGGGCACCGGCGGAGCCACCGCCCGCGCCCGGCAGGGGACGATGCTGGCCTTCCTGGGCGTCCTGGCTTTTTCCGGCAGCTTCCCCGGCACCGTCTACGCGATGCGCGGCTTCGACCCCTGGCTGGTCGCCATCGGCCGCGCCGCCGTCGCCGGCCTCATCGCCCTGGTCTGCCTCAAGGCCGCCCGCCTGCCCCTTCTCCCGCCACGCCGCCTTTGGCCCTCCTACACCGTGATCTCCCTGGGCGTGGTCTTCGGCTTCCCGGTGTTCAGCAGCCTTGCCCTCGACCTGGGCGCCAGCACCTCCCACGCCGCCGTGGTCATCGCCTTGCTCCCCGCCGCGACCGCCGCCTGCGCCGTCGTACGGGCCGGCGAACGCCCTCGCCCCCTGTTCTGGGCCGCCTGCGCGGCCGGCGCCGCCGCGATCATCGCCTTCACCCTCACCCGAGGCCAGGCCGGCGCCGCCTGGCCGGACCTGCTCCTGGTCGGCGCCCTCCTGTCAGCCGCGCTCGGCTACACCGAAGGCGGCCGCCTGACCAGGACGACCACCGGCTGGCAGGTGATCAGCCACGCCCTCGTCCTCTCCCTCCCGCTGACCGCCGTGATCACCGCGGTCCTGGCCCTCACCACCCCCATCACGCCGACGGCCCCCGCCCTGGCCGGCTTCGCCTACGTGGCGCTGATCTCGATGTTCCTCGGCTTCATCCCCTGGTACGCCGGCCTGGCCAGAGGCGGCATCGCCAGAGCCGGCCAGACCCAGCTGGCGCAGCCGCTGCTGACCCTCATCTGGGCCTGGGTCCTGATGGGCGAACGTTTCGGCCCGGCCACCGTGGCCGCCGCACTCGCCGTCCTGGCCTGTGTCGCCGTCACGCAGCGCACCCGCTCGTAGGGAAGGCCTGGCAGGACGACGTGCGCACCGGGCCGCGGCGAAGCTTGCATGGCGTTACGCCGCCACGCAGGATGGCAGGGGAGGTGTCACAACCATGGCGGACCTCACGATCCCGGAAGGCGGCTTCTGGCCCGCGCCGGAGATCCCGCAGCCCAACATCTATCCGATGGAATGGCGCGTGGAGACCGAGAAACTCGCAGCCATCTACGAGAAGTCCAAGCGCAAACTCTGGAACCCGGCCGACCTCCCATGGGACGGCCTCAACCCGGACGACTTCACCCGCGAACAGCGCCTGGGCATCATGTACTGGTTCGCCGTCCTCGCCAATTTCGACGCCTCGGGCCCGGCCGTGTTCGCCCGGGCAACCATCCAGGCTTTCGAGAAACACGAGGAAGACCCGGTCCGGAAGTGCTTCTTCTCCATCACCCGCGACGAGATGAACCATGAGGAGTGCTGCCAGCGGACCATAGCCCGGCTGTGGCCCGGCGGCCCTCTGAACTGGACCCCCGAAGACGATCTCGAAAAGGCCGCCCACAACAACATCGGCTGGCTCTACCACAACGGCGGCCGCTACTGGACCGGCTACACCAGCGCCGTCGGAAGATACTCGCTGCCGGTCCTGTTCACGAGTTTCATGATGGGCGAGATGGCCGCGTCCACGCTGTTCAGAGGCATGGCCACGGGCACCCGGCATCCGGTCTTCGGCGAGATGTTCCAGCGCATCGGCCTCGACGAGTCTCGTCATCTGCAAATCTGCATGACCATTCTGGAGAACGAATGGCCGGGCCTCACCGACGAGACCCGCAGCCTCATCACCCGCCAGCTGCGGGCCGGTTTCGTGTTCCTCTCCATGATTCTCTGGGAGCCTCCGGAAGGGTTCTGGGAACTTCCGCCCTACTTCCTCGACAACCACCGCGTCCTGATGGACCACGCCAGGGAAGCGGGATTGGGTGTGCTCTCCTACGAGGAACAGAAGGAGAACTGGCGCGTGGCCATGGCGAAGGTCCGCGCGATCGTCGAACGATGGGGCATCGCCTTCCCCGCCATTCCCGAACTGGACCTGGAAGGCGTCGAAGTGAACGTCATCGACCCGGAGGAGATCATCCCCGTCTTCTAGGATGCGCGTATGTGGCCCCGCATCGACGGACGCAGAGTCCTCGCCCTAGGCACGCCCGGCAAGGTGCGCACCCTGCTGACCGACCTCACCCTCTCAGGCGCGAAGACCGCCACCGCCGGTCTCCTGCCCCTCGACTACGAGGCGGAGGGCGAAGAGGTCGAACACGTCGGCGAGCACCTGATCCTCGTGAACGACGCCGGCGAGAAGGCCGCCACCATCGAGATCACCTCAGTGGCGCTGGTGCCGTTCGCCGAAGTGCCGTGGGAGTTTGCCGAGGCGGAAGGCGAAGGATTCACCTCGATCCAGCACTGGCGGGACGTCCACCAGCGCTACTGGTCATCCTTGGGCCACGAGGTGAACGACACCTCCACAATCGTCTGCCTCCACTACCGCCTACTCCCCGCCTAGCCCCCCGGGCCCAAAACACCAAGCCCCCAAAACACAAACCAGCCCCCGAACAACCCCCAGCCGCACTGCCCCCCACCCCACGCTTGAGGGAGCGCGGCATCAACCCCCTATACCCAAACCCCGACCACACCCCCCAGCCGAGCATCCACTCCCGGCCAAGCAGCCACCAGCGGGCGAGCGCCCGCGCCTTGGCCAAGCATCCACTCCCGGCCAAGCATCCGCCCCTGGGGCCGAGCATCCACTCCCGGCCAAGCATCTCTCCCCGCCCAGCATCCGCCTCCCACCAGGCACGCATTCGCAGGCCGCCCGGGCTCAAGCCCTGCCGCAAGGCGATCCAACCCGCGCCGCCGTCACTCCCGCACCGACGCCCTCAGCGACTTGCCCCACCCAACTCCCGAGTCCTTCCGCCTCCGTCGTCCCCTGTGCCGTCGTCCCCTGTGCCGTCGTCCCCTGTGCCGTCGTCCCCTGTGCCGTCGTCCCCTGTGCCGTCGTCCCCTGTGCCGTCGTCCCCTGTGCCGTCG
>NZ_JBFAMZ010000022.1:0-3151 GCF_040674635.1 Nonomuraea sp. NPDC049758 | reverse complement strand
CGTGTCTCACACCCCATCCATGGCGCCCCCGACGAACGTCCCCTTCCCTTTCACTGTGTGCACGAGCTGCCGCCGACGCAGCTCCCGCACCACGTTCCGGACGGTTGACCGCGCCACGTCGAACTCGGCCTCCATGGCCAGCTCGCTCATCACCGCCTCGCCGGCCAGCAGCTCACCTCTCAGAATCTGACCCTCGATCATCTCGGCAATCTGCACATAGATCGGCACAGGGCCGTCTCGGTCGAGCATGCTCATACCTTAGACGTCTGGATACAAGCAGATGAGTGAATCTCAATCCTGGGGCCACGACTCTTCCGGCGACACGTAACTCCCACGCTGCGGCACGGTGTAGATCCACCCTTGCTCCCGCAACAACGCCATGGCCCGCCGCACCGTCTCCCGCGCCACGTCGTACTGCTGCACCAACGCTGTCTCACCCGGGATCGCCCGCTTGGGCTGGAAGTGCCCCGCACTGATCTGCTTGGCCATATCGGAAGCGATCTGCCGATAGAGCGGCACTTTCCGCTGCTTACGCGGCGCTTCATCAGGCGCGCCGACGAACGTTCCCTCGCCCTGGACCGTGTAGATGAGCCCTTCCTCGCGCAACACGTGGATGGCCCGGCGGGCCGTCGTCCGCGCGACCCCGAACTCGTGCTGAATGTCGGCCTCGCTCGGCACGGGATGCCCAGACGCGAGCCCCTCGACCCGCCGTCGAAGAATCTGCGCGATCTGTACGTAGATGTGGGTGTCGCCATCGTAGTCCAGCACACCGGCAACATAGACGAAGGTGTACGAGCCCTCCCATATCCTCCTGCCTGCTCAGACAGAGTCATCTTTCCGAATAGACGAGCGGATACAACCAGACGTATTCTCCGACCATGGCCGTACTCTCCCTGGACTACGAACCCTGCATCGGCATCCACATCCCAGAACCCCGCCCAGGCCGCACAGCCATCCGCTGGTATCCCGCACGCTCCCCCTACGAACGCGTACGGGTCCGCGCATACACCTGTCACTGCGCGCCCATGATCTACGAGCTCTGCCAAATCGGAGGGCAGCGCTTCATCCGCCGAGCCCGCAAGAACGGCAGCATCCCGATCCTGGAGGAGACCTTCCGAGGCTCCGCCCTCAGAACCCAGCTGCTCTGGGACTGTCTGCTGGCCGGCAACGCCCGATAGCCCGGGCACCCACCAGACCAGCACTCATCATCGGCTCATCCTCTAGGTCGTAGAGAAATCCCGCCCCTGAGCCACTAACTGCAGCAGCACGAACCCCGCGTTGTATGCCCACCCGAGGCTATTGGGAGAGCCTGACAAAACCAGCCTTCCACCCCAAACGCACCCCTCAAGCTCCCTGTGCCGCGCAAGCGCGGCTCTGCGGCCCTGCGTAGGCCCGCCCGTGTAGACCTATTCGTCTCGCGACACGAACACTCTCTACATGCATGCGGTCGTCTCGTTGGCCAGCAGCGTTGGCCAACGACGATGGCGACACTGTTGCAAAGCTCACAGATTGCTCACCAGGGCTTGCCGAGACCTTCTGCCCCCTGAATATATGCGCCATCCTGAGTGCCGCCCAACCGCTCCGGTCGCCGTACTTCAATTCGCCAACGAGCTGTCACTCAAGCCCGATTTTCCTGACTAAGAGGGACACGTTGCCATTCCGTCCCAAGCCAGGCCGAGAAGAGAGAAGTAGGAGCCACAGTTCCAAAACAACTTTGCACGCCATCTCGAAGACGGCACACTGTTCCTCGCGGCCATCACGTTGGCTCCTTCGTTCTCGGACAAGGCCCTAGAAGGAGTACGGGATGGCCGTCACCATTTCCCGACGCCTCTCCTGGCCGATCCGGTCCAACCAGCTCTGAAGCCGACCTCCGGCATCATCGCCATCAAATGTTGGAGCAGCCGAGCAACCCCAACAAAGAGCCCATGATCTAGACCGGGGGCTCAAATGCCGGTCAGGCATCATCTTTCGCCAACAGGCGATCCAATCTGAGTCCGAGATCATCGAGCTGGAACCGTAGCCCTTCAAGCATCGTCAACGTCTCCGCCAGGCTGGCCTTGCAGCTCTCGTCGAACCGTTCGCGAAGGCGTGCGATCTCGAAGTTGAGGATCTCAAAGTCCCGACCGACCCCTGAGCGAACCTCGACGATCTCCGCCCTCGCCGTAGCCAGCCCTGCCAGCACCGCATCACGCTCACCCGTGCACGAGCGAGCCTCCAGCGCCTGCAGACGGAGTTGTAGATCGAGGATCTCCACCTCAACGTTCACGTACCCCTACCCCTTACCAGTGGACGACGAGGGAGCCCACCCGCAGCGGCCGGCCCCCACTTGCTGCGAGCACATATTGGCAAGACGTCCCGGCCTGAAGCGATCCCCGACAAGCGCCCCGGAGTGGTTTTCTTCCTCCGCCCACCCACGCTTTTCCGGTGAACGTCCCCATCCGTCCGCCTTGTCGGGGGAAATAAGACCACCTAGATAAGGAGGATCAATCTGCCGCCGCTCCTTGCAAAGGGCCACAGTCAGGCCCGAGCGTTTAAATGAGCAGCCGGATCGAAGGTACGCCACCGTTCAGCCTCACCCGCCAGGCTGTAGAAATACGGACGTAGCACCGCCATGTCCTGTCATTACCGGTCATGTAAGCCAAAGAAGACAGGTAATCTTCAGGCGAAAGTAGGACATGAGATGGCAGCCTCCCGAACCAGGGACCGCATAATTTGCTGAACGCGTGAGCGTCACACCCTGCTGACTGGCCCACCTGCCGACGTACAGGCGAGCCCTTGGTAACAAGCGTCGAGCCGGTGACCGCAGCAAGCGGAAGCTGGGTCTCGCCCGAATTACTACACACAACATTCGTGATCACTATTTTGCGCACAAAGTACCGTCGACCAGGACGTCACAAGACCTTCCGCCACCTCGTCGAGTGCGGCCACCCCTTCCCGCTCGGCGCCCAAAGCCACGACCGAGGCGCCCAGGCCGCCACCGCACTCGCCGAGCCCTTGTCCGCATTGGCGTGACCTGTCAGCAACTGAACAAGCTCGCTCACCCACACCAGTGACCCTGAGCTTGTTCCGCTTTGACGGACACCATCGTTGTGGTGTTCAGGCTGCTGCGGCAGCCTCGTAGTCGGCGGGGCTACGGTAGCCCAGGCTGCTG
>NZ_JBFAMZ010000021.1:0-182567 GCF_040674635.1 Nonomuraea sp. NPDC049758 | reverse complement strand
CTCCCCCCCGGCGCCCCCCGCCCCCCCGCCCGGGGGGGCGCGGTGGTGGTGCCCCCCCCCCCGCCGGGGGGCCCGCCCCCCCCCGGGGGGGGGGGGGGCCGCCCCCCCCCCCCCCCCCCACGACCATGTCACCCGTCGGTCGTTCGTCAGAGTGCGATGCCGAGGAGGGCGTCGGTGAGGTCCTTGACCAGGCCGGGCTGCTGCGGGCCGCCCTCGGCCAGCGCCCGCTCGGCCCAGGCGTCGATCGCGGCCAGCGCGCCCGGCGAGTCGAGGTCGTCGGCCATCCGCTCGCGGACCGCGGCCAGCAGCTCCTCCGCGCGCGGCGCGCCCTGCAGGGCGACGGCCGAGCGCCACAGCGCGAGCCGGCGCTCGGCGGCGGCGAGCTGGTCGGGCGTGTACTCCCAGTCCTGCCGGTAGTGGTGGGCCAGCAGGACGAGCCGCACGGCCATCGGGTCGTGCTGCTGCCGCAGCCGGCTGACGAACACCAGGTTGCCCTTGGACTTCGACATCTTCTCGCCGTCGAGCGCCACCATGCCCGCGTGCGTGTAGAACTTGGCGAACGGCCACTCCCCCGTCGCCGCGTGCCCCTCGGAGGCGCCGCACTCGTGGTGCGGGAAGATCAGGTCGGAGCCGCCGCCCGCCACGTCGTAGCCGGGGCCCAGGTTGCGCAGCGCGATCGCGGTGCACTCGATGTGCCAGCCGGGACGCCCCCGGCCCAGGCTCGTCTCCCAGGCCGGCTCGCCGGGCCGCTCGGCCCGCCACAGCAGCCAGTCGAGCGGGTGCCGCTTGCCCGGCCGGTCGGGGTCGCCGCCGCGCTCGGCGGACAGGGCCAGCATCTCGGCCTCGTCGTACCCCGACACCTGGCCGAACTTGGGGGCGTCGGCCACCTTGAAGTAGACGTCGCCGTCGAGGTCGTAGGTGCAGCCCTTGGCGGCGAGCTCGGTGATCAGGTCGGCGACGTGGCCCACGACCTCGGTGACGCCGACGTACTCGCGCGGCGGCAGGATGCGCAGGGCCTCCATGTCGGTGCGGAACAGCTCGATCTCGCGCTCGGCCAGTTCCTGCCAGTCGATACCGGTCTGGGCGGCCCGCTCCAGCAGCGGGTCGTCCACGTCGGTGGCGTTCTGGGTGTAGTGGACCTCGTGCCCGGCGTCCCGCCACATCCGGCCCACCAGGTCGAAGGCGTGGTAGGTGTTGGCGTGGCCGAGGTGGGTGGCGTCGTAGGGGGTGATGCCGCAGACGTACATCCGGGCGGTGGGGCCGGGATCGGTCTGCCGCACCTGCCTCGTCGTCGTGTCGTAGAGACGCAGCGGAATGCTCTCACCTGGGAGCTTGGGGATGTTCTGGGCAGACCACGATCTCATGCCTTTGAGCCTATCCGTGCCGTAAGGTCCGTGAACTCGAAGGCGGTGTCGTCCTGGCCCAGGGTGACCCGCATCACCGACAGCGAGGCGTAGACGCGGCCGTCGGGCAGGGTGTTGCGCACCAGGAGGGCGTCCGGCCGGTCGGAGTGCGCGCCGGTGATCAGCTCGGCCCAGTCGGGCGCGCTCGCGAAGCGCGGCAGGTGGGCCCGGACGCGGCCGGCGTCCGGGTCGAGGCCGGTGTTGACGACCATGCTGGTGCCGTCGGGCAGGGCGGAGGCGGTGAGGCGGTCGCCGTCCCAGCTGAACAGCCGCACGCCGGACAGGTCGGCGAGCACGAGATGGAAGGGGTCGTAGCGGGTCAGGTCGACGTCCGGGACGTCGCCCGTGGACACCGCGATCAGGGCCAGGTCGCCGCGGGAGACCCTGGTGGTCTCGGGGGCCTGCCTGCCGTGGCCGTTGAGGAGGGCGGCGGCGCGGCAGGCGGACGGGGAGACGGCCATCCAGGTGCCGCCGCCCTTGAGGTCACGGCCGCCGATCACCCCGGGATGCTCGGGCCAGTGTTCCCCGGGCGCCTCCCAGGGGCGGTCGGTGAGCTCGTCCCGCACGCCCATGAGGGTCAGCGGCTCCCCGGTTCTCACGATCAGCGTGCACATGCGGCAAAGGGTATAAAACCCCCGCCAGTCCTCAGATAGGGGGCCAGGGAACGGCCGGCCACCCTTCCGACGGGTACGGATGCACGCCGGTGTCCAGCAGCCGCCTGACCCGCCGCCAGGTGGCCTCCACCTCGGCCAGCGTGAGCAGCTCGCGCAGCCGCCGCCCCAGCGAGCCCGACTCCAGGTCGCGCTCCAGCTTGGCCAGCACCGCCACCGCCTCGCGCGCCAGCGGCTTGCCCCGCCACTGCCACAGCACGGTACGCAGTTTGTCCTCGGCCGAGAAGCAGACGCCGTGGTCGACGCCGTAGACGTGCCCGGTCGGCAGCGGCAGCAGGTGACCGCCCTTGCGGTCGGCGTTGTTGACCACCGCGTCGAACACCGCCATCCTGCGCACCACCGGGTTGCGGCTCTTGACCAGCCGCATCAGGTCGATCTCGCGCTCGGTGTCGATCCACAGCTGGCACATGCCGGGCCCGAACGGGCCCTCGCGATAGACGGTCGGCGGCACGATGCGCCAGCCGGTCGCCTGGGAGACCTCGTAGGCGGCCACCTCGCGGGCGGCGAGGGTGCCGTCGGGGAAGTCCCACAGGGGGCGCTCGCCGCGGACGGGCTTGTAGACGCAGGCGGCGCTGCGGCCGCCCAGCTTGATCGAGCAGTAGAGGGTCATGTTGGTGGCCTCGACCAGGCGGCCGGCCACCTCCAGGCGCCCGTCGCGCAGCAGCGTGAGCGCCTCCTCCTCCTGCATGATCGGCCCTTGTGGCGGCTTGACGGCCGGTTCGCTCTCAGGAGCGGTCATGAAGCCGCCTCACCCCCGCGGTAGCCGTTGAGTCGGACGCAGACATGGCCTTCGGCGTCGAGCGGCTGCCCGCACAGGGGGCAGGGAGGCCGGCCCGCCGCCACGATCTGGAGCGCCCTGCGGGTGAAGGCGCGCGCGGCCCCAGCGCTGATCCGCACCCGCAGCACGGCGGGGTCGGGGCCGTCGAGGTCCTCCTCGTCGATGACCTCCTGCGCCTCGATCACCACCTGGGACTTGTCGTCGTCCCAGGCGAGCGCCATGGTGCCGACCCGGAAGTCCTCCGCGACCGGCACGTCGAGGGGGGCGTCGTCGGCCAGGTCGGCCGGAGCCAGCGCGGGCACGTGCGCGGTGCCCCCGCTGAGCCGCAGAACCTCGTCGAGCAGCTCGTCGAGCCTGCCCGCGAGCGCAGCCACCTGCAGCTTCTCCAGCGCCACGGTGGTCAGTCTGCCCTCGGCCCTGGCCTGCAGAAAAAAGACCCGTGCGCCCGGCTGCCCCAGGGCGCCGGCGACGAACCTCTCCGGTGGGTCGTAGTCGAAGACCGGCATAGCCTGACCTTACGTGGTCCCGGGTCCACCGCCGACGGCGGCATCGCTCCCGGTGATGTTTTCTCCCCCGTCTTTCTCCTCCGAATCCTCGGGCAACCGCAATTCCCCCATATCGTTAATCCTGAGAACAAAGGGACGCAAGGGGGCATAGCGAATCACGGTGAGGGCCGCAGGATCGGCTGTTATCCGCTGAAAATGATCGAGGTGCAGCCCCAGAGCGTCCGCCACGATCGCCTTGATGACGTCTCCGTGGGTGCACGCCAGGTAGACACCCTTCAACCCGAGGCGTCGATTCCACTCCCGGACCGCGGCGACCGCCCGATGTTGCATATCGGCCAGCGACTCCCCTTCCGGAAATGTCACCGCACTCGGATGCGCCTGCACGGTCTGCCAGAGCGGCTCCTGCGCGAGCTCCTTGAGCGGGCGGCCCGTCCAGGTGCCGTAGCCGCACTCGATCAGCCGCTCGTCCAGGACCACGTCCGCCCCGCGGCCCTTGGCGACGGCCTCGGCGGTCTCGCGGCAGCGCTCGAGCGGGCTGGAGACGACGGCGTCGAGCCGGACCCCGGCGATGCGGCCGGCCAGCGCCTCGGCCTGCGCCCGCCCGGCCTCGCTCAGGTGCACCCCCGGGGTGCGCCCGGCCAGCACCGGCCCGGTGAGGTCGGTCAGCCCGTGGCGGGCCAGCAGAAGGGTGGTCACACCAGCAAGTGTCGCAGGCGCGGATCACCATGTTTCACGCACCTGCGAGAAAACTTCGCATCCACCCGCCGCCACGCTCCTCACCAGGCAGGACATTGGAGCGGCGGACTGGCGGGCGGGCCCGTTCTTGGTAACCTGGCGGGATCATGGAGCAGCGCTATGTCGGCCGCAGCGGCCTGTCGGTGTCCCGGCTGGGGCTCGGCACGATGACCTGGGGCCGTGACACCGACCCGGAGGAGGCCGCCGCCCAGCTCCGTTCGTTCGTCGACGCGGGCGGCACCCTCGTCGACACCGCCGACGTCTACACCGGGGGCGACTCCGAGCGGCTGCTCGGCCGCATGCTGCGCGACTCCGTGCCGCGCTCGGAGCTGGTGATCTCCACCAAGGCCGTGGTCACCCCGACCGGCCGCCGGCCGCGCGACGCCTCCAGGCGCCATCTGATCGCCGCCGTCGACGAGTCGCTCAACCGGCTCGGCCTCGACTACGTCGACCTGTGGCAGCTCCACACCTACGACTCCGAGGTGCCGCTGGAGGAGACCCTGGCCGCCCTCGACGCGATCGTCTCCTCCGGCCGGGCCGTCTACGCCGGCGTGTGCGACTACGCGGGCTGGCAGCTGGCCGCCGCCGCGGTCACCCAGAAGTCGGTCCCCGGACGCATCCCGATCACCTCGGCCCAGGTCGAGTACTCGCTGCTGGCCCGCGAGCCCGAGCGCGAGCTGCTGCCCGCCGCCGCCCACCTCGACGTCGGCGTGCTGGCCTGGTCGCCGCTCGGCCGGGGCGTGCTGACCGGCAAGTACCGCACCGGCATCCCGGCCGACTCCCGCGCCGCGACGCCGCACTTCGCCGACTTCGTCCGTCCCTATCTCGACGAGCGCGGCCGCAGCGTGGTCGAGTCGGTCACCACCGCCGCCGACGGGCTCGGCGTCTCGCCGCTGGCGGTGGCCCTGTCATGGGTGCGCGACCAGCCCGGGGTGGCCTCGGCGATCGTCGGCGCCCGCACCCACACGCAGCTCAAAGGGATCCTGTCGGCCGAGGACGTCGTGCTCCCGATCGAGATCCGGGAGGCGCTCGATGACGTGTCCTCGCTCGACTGACGACGAACGAGAATCCATCTCGCGTATCACTAGTCGATACCGAATCGCAACTTTACCGGGAAAAAGCCTGCGTCTGACGGGCCTTGTCCATAAGGATTTCCTCCTGAAGCGACACAGGAGGGGACGGATGGGGAGCAGGACCGCGATCTCGGCCGGGGTGCTCGCGGTGGCGCTGGCGGCGATCCCGGCGGGGGCGCCGGCCGCTTCCGCCGCCGCCGTCCAGGGCTGCCCGGGCGAGGGTGGGCTGCTCTCGGGTGTCACCGACACACTGTGCGACGTCGTCGGCGCGCTCACGGGCACGGTCGACGACGTGACCGGCGGCAAGGCCGACCCGGTGACCAAGGGCGTCGACAAGGCCACCGGCGAGGTGCTCGGCACCGTCGGCGACGCCGTGCCGACCGGCAGGCCCGCCAAACCGTCCCACTCGGACCGCCCCTCTCCCAGCCCCAGCCACAGCGACCTGGTGCCCGAGCCGCTGAAGGACGTGTGCCTGCCGGTGCTGGCCTGCGACGACCAGGGCGTGCTCCCGTCGCTGACGGCCTACCCCACCCCGACGGCCTCGCCCGGAACCGAGACCGGGCCCGAGACCGGGACCGGGCGCCGCCGGAGCGACCGGCCGCACGAGCGCGACACCGACGCGGCCACCGCGCCGCTGCCGACGCAGCCGCCCACGCCGCCGCGGCACCAGCCGTACACGCTGGACGACGAGCGGCCGGTCACCGCCGAGGAGCCGACCGCCGATCCCGACGACTCGCGGGTGGAGCTGCTGTGGCCCAACCCGTTCGGGCGCGAGCTGGCCGTGCCGCTGCGCGACCAGCGGGTGGTGCGGCCCAGCCCGCCGGCTCACGACGTGCTGGGCACCGTGCTGACGATCGTGCTGCTGGGGTCGGCGGTGCTGGCCACCCGGATCGTGCAGCAGCGGCGGCACCGGGCCGAGCCGAGCGAGTCGATCCCGTTCGAGCCGGCCCCGGCGGGCAGCGGCAGGCACCGCCTGGCGTGAGGCGCGCTCAGCCGCCGATCGCGTGCGCGCCGCCGTCGACGTGCACGATCTCGCCGGTGGTGGCGGGGAACCAGTCGGACATGAGCGCCACGCACGCCTTGGCGGCCGGGACGGTGTCGGTGAGGTCCCAGCCCAGCGGCGAGCGCTCGGGCCAGCTCTCCTCGAACTCCTTGAAGCCCGGGATCGACTTGGCGGCCATCGTGCGCAGCGGCCCGGCCGAGACCAGGTTGACCCGGATGTTGTGCTTGCCCAGGTCGCGGGCGAGGTAGCGGCTGCACGACTCGAGGCCGGCCTTGGCCACGCCCATCCAGTCGTAGACCGGCCAGGCCTTGGAGGCGTCGAAGTCGAGGCCGACGACCGCGCCGCCCTCCTTCATCAGCGGCAGGCAGGCCACGGCCAGCGACTTGAACGAGTACGTGGACACCTGCAGGGCGGTGGCGACGTCCTCCCACGGCGTGTTGAGGAAGTTGCCGCCGAGGGCGCTCTGCGGCGCGAAGCCGATGGAGTGCACGACGCCGTCGAGCCCGTCGACGTGCTCGCCCACGCGGGCGGCCAGCGTGTCGAGCTGGTCGGTGTCCTGGACGTCGAGCTCCAGCACCGGCGGGGTCTGGGGCAGCCGCTTGGCGATGCGCTCGACCAGGCTCAGCCGGCCGAACCCGGTGAGCACCACCGTGGCGCCCTCCTCCTGGGCCAGCTTGGCCACCGAGAAGGCGATGGAGGCGTCGGTGAGCACGCCGGTCACGAGGATCCGCTTGCCTTCGAGAATTCCCACGTCAGTGCCCCATTCCGAGTCCGCCGTCGACCGGGATCACGGCCCCGGTGATGTACGAGGCGTCGTCGCCGGCCAGGAAGCGGACGACGCGCGCGATCTCCGCGGGGGCGGCCTGCCGCCCGAGCGGGATGTTCTTGACGATGGCCTCCTGGTCGAGGCCGGACGTCATGTCGGTGGCCACGAAGCCGGGCGCGACCACGTTGACGGTGATGTTGCGCGAGCCGTACTCGCGGGCCAGGGAGCGGGCGAAGCCGACCAGGCCGGCCTTGGAGGCGGCGTAGTTGGCCTGGCCCGCCTGGCCGGACAGGCCGACCACGGAGGAGATGAGGATGATGCGGCCGCGCTTGATCTTCATCATGGGCCTGATGGCGCGCTTGGCCACGCGGTAGGCCCCGGTCAGGTTGGCGTCGATGACGTCGGTGAAGGTCTCCTCCTTCATCATCGCCAGCAGGGTGTCCTTGGTGATGCCCGCGTTGGAGACGAGGACCTCGACCGGCCCCTGCTCGGCCTCGACCTTGTCGAAGGCGGCCTCGACCTCGGCCGTGCTGGTGACGTCGCAGCGGACGCCGAACAGGCCCTCCGGCGGCTCCCCCGATCGGTAGGTGACCGCGACGGCGTCGCCGGCCGCGGCGAGTTCACGGGCGATCGCGAGGCCGATGCCGCGATTGCCTCCGGTGACGAGTACAGAGCGTGCCATGGCATCTGACGCTATCTCTTACTTGCGGGTATCCGCTTGTCCGGGTGGCACAAGATCACAGGGTTAGGATCGTGGACATGCGCCAGATCGATCCCGATTTCCTGGAACTGCCGCTGCGGCAGCTCGCGGACGCGGCCCTGCAACGCGCCCGCGACCTCGGCGCCGAGCACGCCGACTTCCGGCTCGAACGCGTCAGGGCCGAGACGCTGCGCCTGTACGACGCCCGCCTCGAAGGCGCGCTCGACGCCGACGACCTCGGCTACGCGGTCCGTGTCGTCAAGGGTGGCACATGGGGGTTCGCGGCCGGCATCCACCTGACCCCGCAGGCCGCCGCGGCGGTGGCCGAGCAGGCGGTGCGGGTGGCCGAGGTGAGCGCGCCGGTCAACCGGGAGCCCATCGAGCTGGCGCCCGAGCCGGTGCACGCCGACGCGGTGTGGGTCTCCGACTACGACGTCGACCCGTTCGAGGTGCCCTCCGCCGACAAGGTGGGGCTGCTGGCCGACTGGTCGGCCGGGCTGCTCAAGGGCGCCGACCACGTCTCGGCGCGGCTGCTGCAGGTCAAGGAGCAGAAGTTCTACGCCGACACCGCGGGCACGGTGACCACGCAGCAGCGCGTTCGGGTGCATCCGTCGCTCAACGCGATGAAGGCGCACGAGGGCGGCTTCGACGACATGTCCACGATCGCGCCGCCGGTCGGCCGCGGCTACGAGTACCTGACCGGCACGGGCTGGGACTGGCCGGCCGAGCTGGGCCGGCTGCCCGAGCTGCTGGCCGAGAAGCTGGCCGCGCCCTCGGTCGAGGCGGGCGACTACGACCTGGTGATCGACCCGTCCAACCTGTGGCTGACGATCCACGAGTCGATCGGCCACGCCACCGAGCTCGACCGCGCGCTGGGCTACGAGGCCGCCTACGCCGGCACCAGCTTCGCCACCTTCGACCAGCTCGGCGAGCTGGTCTACGGCTCGCCGCTGATGAACGTCACCGGCGACCGCACGGTCACCCACGGCCTGGCCACGGTCGGCTACGACGACGAGGGCGTGCGGGGGCAGAGCTTCGACATCGTCAAGGACGGCGTGCTGGTGGGCTACCAGCTCGACCGGCGGATGGCGCTGATGCAGGGGTTCGGGCGCTCCAACGGGTGCGCGTTCGCCGACTCCCCCGGCCACATGCCGATCCAGCGCATGGCGAACGTGTCGCTGGCCGCCGCGCCCGGCGGGCCCTCCACCGAGGAGCTGATCGCGGGCGTGGAGCGCGGCCTGTACATCGTGGGCGACAAGAGCTGGTCGATCGACATGCAGCGCTACAACTTCCAGTTCACCGGGCAGCGGGCGTACCGGATCTCGCACGGGAAGCTGGCCGGGCAGGTCAGAGACTTCGCCTACCAGGCCACCACGACCGATTTCTGGCAGTCGATGGACGGCGTCGGCGGGCCGGGCACGTACGTGCTGGGCGGCGCCTTCAACTGCGGCAAGGGCCAGCCGGGGCAGGTCGCGCCGGTCAGCCACGGATGCCCGTCGGCGCTGTTCAGGGGCGTGCGCGTGCTCAACACGGTGCAGGAGGGCGGCAAGTGACTACCCCGCAGGAGATGGTGGAGAGGGCTCTGGAGCTCTCCGCGAACGACGGCTGCGTGGTGCTGGTGGACGAGGGCTCCACGGCCAACCTGCGCTTCGCGGGCAACACGCTGACCACCAACGGCGTGGCCCGCTCGTCCCGGCTGACCGTGATCTCGGTGGCCGGGCAGGGCGTGGGCGTGGTCTCGCGCTCGGCCGTGCGCGCCGACCAGCTCCCCGACGTGGTCGCGGCGGCCGACCGGGCGGCCCGCGAGGCCCGGCCCGCCGAGGACGCCCGCCCGCTGGTCGAGGGCGGCCCGGCCGCGCCCGGCTGGGACGACGAGGTGCGGCCGACCGACATCGGGGTGTTCGAGCGGTTCGCGCCCGCGCTCGGCGAGGCGTTCTCCGCCGCCGAGTCCGGCGGCAGGAAGCTCTACGGCTTCGCCGAGCACTCCCTCACCTCGACCTTCCTCGGCACCTCCACCGGCGTGCGGCTGCGGCACGACCAGCCGACCGGCCGCCTGGAGCTCAACGCCAAGTCCGGCGACCTGAAGCGGTCGGCCTGGACCGGCGTGTTCACCGAGGACTTCGCCGACGTCGACGTGGCCGCGCTCGGCGCCTCGCTGGCCCAGCGCCTGGAGTGGGCCAAGACCCGGGTCGACCTGCCCGCGGGCCGCTACGAGACGCTGCTGCCGCCGAGCGCGGTGGCCGACCTGATGATCTATCTGTACTGGTCCGCGGGCGCCAGGGACGCGCTCGACGGCCGCTCGGTGTTCTCCGGGCCGGGCGGCGGCACGCGGGTGGGCGAGCAGCTCGCCACGCTGCCGATCACGCTGTCCAGCGATCCCCGGGCCGCGGGCATCTCGTGCGCGCCGTTCGTCACCGCGCACGCCTCCAGCCGCGACGGCTCGGTGTTCGACAACGGCCTGCCGCTGGGCCCCACCGACTGGATCAGGGACGGCCGGCTGGAGTCGCTGCTCCAGACGCGCTACTCGGCCGAGCTCAGCGGGCTGCCGGTGACGCCCGGCATCGACAACCTGGTCATGTCCGGCCCGGCGGAGGGCGCCCGGTCGCTGGAGGAGATGATCGCCTCCACCCGGCGCGGGCTGCTCGTCACCTGCCTGTGGTACATCCGCGCGGTCGATCCCCAGACGCTGCTGGTCACGGGCCTTACCCGCGACGGCGTCTACCTGGTGGAGCACGGCGAGGTCGTCGGCGAGGTGAACAACTTCCGGTTCAACGAGAGCCCGGTGGACCTGCTCGGGCGCGTCACGGAGGTGGGGGCGGCCGAGCGCACGCTGCCCCGCGAGTGGAACGACTACTTCCAGCGCACGGTGATGCCGCCGCTGCGGGTGCCGGACTTCAACATGTCGACGGTCAGCCAGGCGAGCTGACCCCGCCGTACGTCCGGGCCGTACGTCACGGCCGGGCGCGCCCGCCGTCCCGCGATCGAGCGGGGCGGCGGGCGTCGTCGTGCCGGCCGCCGTCCGCGCCCCCAGCGGGCCGCAGGGCGGGCCGGGGCCGGGACGGGGGTCAGTGTGCCGGGGCGCCGGCCCCGGGCCGTCCGGGGACGGTCAGGAGTCCTCCAGGCGGAAGCCCACCTTCATGCCCACCTGGTAGTGCGCGATCTCGCCTCCGTCGAGGTGGCCGCGGATCTCGGTGACCTCGAACCAGTCCAGGTGGCGCAGGGTCTGCGAGGCCCGCTGGAGGCCGTTGCGGATGGCCTGGTCAAGGCTCTCCCCCGACGTGCCGACTATCTCAGTGACCCGATACGTTCGATCCGTCATCTCCCCATCCTCCTTACTCGAAGGCCATGATCGCATGACCCTCCTCAGCGCCCGGCCGCGCCGTCGCGCCCTGCCCGTACGAGGTCTACCGTGGAAGGTATGAAGGGGTGGCGCAAGAAGCCGGACGTCCACCAGGTCACCGACGCCAGACCCTCGCTCACAGCGGACATCCGCAAGCGTGAGGTCGCCTACCTGATCAAGATGGGCATCCGGACGATCTGCCTGATCCTGGCGGTCGTGGTGCCGGTGCCGTGGCCCTACCGGCTGCTGTTCATCGCTGGGGCAGTGTTTTTGCCATACATTGCCGTAATCGGGGCCAATGAGCGCAGCGAGGGCGCGCCGCCGCCCCACTTTGAGTCCCCTGAGGCTAACCAAACCGAGATACCGCTGCATCGACGCGAGATCGGGTCGTGACTAAGTCTTGACGCATCCCATGGGTTGTAGGTGTACGCTTTAGGCAAGCGCTCCGGTCCCCCGTCGGAGTGCTGGTGCCGGCGTTCCGGGCCCCCGTCGGAACGCCGATGAAGCGACGCCGGGTGGTTTGCCCCCGTAACCACCCGGCGTCGCCCTTTTCCTGGCCAGCCCTTTGCATTGGACGATCAGTCCCCCGCGCCGGCCGGAGTCCGATAGGACCGCTTTCCCGAAATCGTTTACACCGGCCTCCTCCTCGTAATTCTCAGGAAATCTGGAGGAAGCGGCCGGCTTGACTTCAAGAGTTCGTTCGAGTGTCAGCCGTCAGTCAGCGTCTCGGTGGTCGCCTGCTCCCAGTTCTTCGCCAATGTGACCAGTCTGGCCATGGCGTCCTCAGGGGCGGTGCCCGCACCCTGGGCCAGCCCGAGCAGGTAGGCGGTGAGCGGCGCGGCGGGCCTGGCCACCCCGTGGGCGACCTCCTTGGTCAGGTCGAGGACCAGGTCGCGGTCCACCCGGGCGGGGTCGACGCCCAGCTCCTTGCACACCAGCGCCGTCCACTCGGCGAGTACGTTCATGCGAGCCTCCTTCAGGTCGTCCATCGTGTCGCAGTCGAACCACGGCCGGCCCGGCGAGGCCAGCCGCGTTCCGGTCAGGGGGCCGAGCAGGCCCTTGAGGGAACGCCCGGGGTAGGCGGCGAGCGCCGCCCGCAGCTGCGGCACCGGCCAGGCGCCGACGAGCCACTGCTCGCGGCCGTCGTCGTCGACCATGACCGCCCCCGCGCCGGGACGGACCGCCGCCAGCAGCTCCCGCACGTGCGCGGCCGTCAGGAACGGCAGGTCGCCGGCAAGCAGCACCAGCCACGGCGCCTCGACCTCGCGCAACCCGGCGGCCAGCGCGGGGACGGGCCCGCCGCCCGGCGGGTCCTCCCGCGTGAAGACGACCCCGGGCAGCTCCCGGGGCGGCCCGACGACGACCGTGCGGCGCGCGCCGGACGCCGCCGCGACCACCCGCTCGACCAGCGGACGGCCGCCGACGGCCAGGCCGGGCTTGTCGGCGCCGCCCAGACGGCGGGCCGCTCCCCCCGCCAGGACGACCGCGTCGAAGAGCATCGTCAGCCGCCGATGGCCGACATCGGCCTGGACGGCTGGAGGAAGGACGGGTCGTCGATGCCGTGCCCGGCGCGCTTGCGGGCGACCGCGGCGACCCAGCGGGCGGCCAGGTCGTCGTCGGAGGCGCCCGCGCGCATGGCGGTCTTGAGGTCGGACTCCTCGGTGGCGAACAGGCAGTTGCGCACCTGACCGTCGGCGGTGAGCCGGACCCGGTCGCAGGCGCCGCAGAACGGGCGCGTCACCGAGCCGATCACGCCGACCCGGGCCGGGCCGCCGCCGACCAGGAATCGCTCGGCCGGGGCGCTGCCGCGCTGCTCCAGGTCGTCGGGCGTCAGGTCGAAGGCGGCCGAGAGGCGTTCGAGGATCTCGTCGGCGGTGATCATGCCTTCGCGGGTCCAGCCGTGCTGGGCGTCGAGCGGCATCTGCTCGATGAAGCGCAGCTCGTAGCCGCGCTCCAGGCAGAAGCGCAGCAGCGGCACGGCCTCGTGGTCGTTGACGCCGCGCATGAGCACCGCGTTGACCTTGACCGGACGCAGGCCCGCCGCGTCGGCGGCGGCCAGCCCCGCGATGACGTCGGCGTGCCGGTCACGGTGGGCGAGCTGCTTGAACGTGGCCGGGTCGAGCGTGTCGAGTGAGACGTTGACCCGGTCGAGGCCGGCCTGCGCCAGCGGCTCGGCCAGCCGCGCCAGGCCGATGCCGTTGGTGGTCAGCAGCACCTGGGGACGCGGGTCGAGGGCGGTGGTGCGGGCGACGATGTCGACCAGCTCGCGCCGTAGCAGCGGCTCGCCGCCGGTGTAGCGCACCTCGGTGACGCCCAGCCGCTCGACGCCTATGCGCACCAGCCGGACGATCTCGTCGGCCGTCAGCAACTGGGCCTTGGGCAGCCAGTCGAGCCCTTCGGGCGGCATGCAGTACGTGCAGCGCAGATTGCACTTGTCCGTGAGGGACACCCGCAGATCCGTCGCCACCCGTCCGAACGAGTCTCGCAACATGGGGCGTCACCTCCTGTCCGTTTCGCCAGAGAGCCAGACTACGACGGGTGTCGCGCGGCGCTCAAAACCGCCTGCCTCTCCCTGGCAGGCAACGCGCCGCGCCGGTGATCGATTCCGCGGGGCCGCCGGGACGGGACCGTCAGGGGTGGGCGGCGTGCCAGGACTCGCGGGCGTCGATGAGCTCCGACAGGTGCCGCCTGGACCACTCGCAGCCGGCCGCCATCGGCGCGAGCAGGCTGCGGCCGAGGGGGGTCAGCGCGTACTCGACGCGGGGCGGGATCTCGGCGTAGGCCGTGCGGGTGAGCATGCCGTCGCGTTCCATGGCGCGCAGGGACTCGGTGAGGACCTTCGGGGTGATGCCGCGCAGCGGGACCTGCAGCTCGGTGAAGCGTCTGGGGCCCTGCTCCAGACAGCGGATGATCTTGGCGGTCCACTTGTCGCCGACGCGGACGGGGGCGACGTGGACACAGGCGGCGAACATGTCGGGGTCAAGGGGTTCGGCCATGACGTCCATGCTAGGCGGCGGGAGCTCACTATCGTTGCGGGAAGTGACCATCGGGCGTCTACCGTCTGCCGGGCGCGGCCGGGTGTGCCGGCCGCCGGACGGAGTGTTGACGATGAGCAGGATCGTGGTTTTCGGCGCGGGCGGACGGGCCGGCGCGCGGGTGGTCGGGCAGGCCCTGGAGCGGGGGCACGAGGTGACGGCCGTGGTGCGCGACCCGGCGCGGTACGCGGGGCCGTCCGGTGACGGCGTGCGCGTGGTCGCCGGTGACGTGACCGACCGGGAGAGCGTGGCGGCGGTCGCGGCGGGGCACGACGTGGCGGTGCAGGCGAGCGTCCGGCTGGACGTGCCGTCCGCGGAGTTCTACACGGCGGCGGCGCGGGCGCTGACCGGCGGGCTGGCGGCAGCGGGCGTGCCCCGGCTGGTGGCGCTGGGCATCGGCACCCTGCTGGAGGTCGCGCCGGGGACGCGGCTGGTGGACACCCCCGGCTTCCCCGAGGACGCCCGGACGTTCTCCCTCGGGCACGCCGCCGAGCTGGAGGTGTTTCGCGAGGAGGGCGGGGCGCTGGACTGGGTGGTGATCGCGCCGCCGCCGGTGGTGCTCGACGACCGGGCGGAGCGCAGCGGGCGGCACCGGTTCGGCGGGGAGCAGGTCATGGCCGCCGAGGAGGGCGGGCCGGTGTTCTCCTACGCCGATCTGGCGGCGGCGGTGGTGGCCGAGATCGAGGACCCGCGGCACCAGCGGGTGCAGGTCGCCGTGGGCTACTGACGGCGACGACCGGCCCGGCAACAGTCCGGAAGACGCTCGGAACAGGCCTGGGAACGGCTCGGGAGAGGCCCGGAACGGGGCCGGACATGCCGGAAGCCCGGCCGCGAGGCCGGGCTTCCGCCGGGTGTTGCTAGTGGTGGCGGCCGCCGCCGTAGACCTTCACCCAGTCCTTGCCCTCGGAGGGGGCCAGGTACCGGGAGCCCTCGAAGACGGCGCGCCAGGTGCCCGAGGTGTAGGCCCGCTCGCTGGTGTGGAAGGAGCCGTCCCGGTTCGTGCGCACCGACTCGACGTAGTCCCACTTGTCGCTGCCGTCGGCCTGGAAGAGGATCACGACCCGCTTCCACGCCAGACGGTGCCAGCGCTCGCTGTCCTTGCAGTAGTCGGCGTGGTGCACCGCGACGAACCCGCTGATGTAGTCCTCGTCGCAGGACACCGACAGCTTGCCCTGGATGTCGAGGGCCCTGCCGCGCCGCGCAGGCTCGGGGTTGACGTCGAGCTGGAGGCTCGTGCTCCCACCCGCGAAGTCGGGATCGGGGTCCGTGTCCGCCAGGGCGGGCGCGGCGGCGGCGGTGGCCACCATCGTGGCGCCCAGAGCGGCCGCGGCCAGTCCGGCGGCTAGACGTCGCATCATCAAAAACAAATCCTTCCCCGTCTCGGACGCGCCCCAGGGACGGGACACGTCAACGCCTAATGACGCGTAAGGGTAAAGAAAAGTTGCGATACGGCCGATCACGATTAGATAACGACAAATACCCTGGCGGATTTTTGTGCGTGTTTTATTACGCTAACTGGCGATTTGTCGGGGTTTAGTGGTGTATGGCGCGTAGTGGGGGTTTCCCGGGAAGTGCACGCGCCACAGGCCGCCTCTCCTGGGCGGCACCGTCTGCACGAAGGCCCCGGCGGCGTCGGTCGTCGTCTCGGCCACGTCCTCCCAGGCCGGGGAGCCCTCCCCGCGCCACTGGAGCCGCAGCCGCTGCTTGGCGTACGGCCCGAAGTCGGTGAAGCCGCGCGGGTCGATCCTGGTCAGCGAGCCGCGCAGGCGCACGCCGCCGGCGGACTTCGGCGACCTCTCCACCCGGACGGACGACAACCTGGTCGCCCTCCTGAGCTCGAAGGAGGCGTATTCGGTGACCGTGGCGCCGTCGGCGTCCCTGGCGGTGGCGCTGATCGTCCAGGTGCCGGTCGGGTAGAAGCGGTTCAGCTTCTTGTCGGGCAGGAAACGCCAGGTCTGCCAGTCGGCCGCCATCCGGGCCGGCGGAGTCGCCCCCTGGCGCCACACCAGCCGGGACGGCAGCGTGCCGGTGGACGGGGCCTTCTGCAGGTCGACCCTTGGCTCGGCGGCACCTGGCTCGACGGCACCTGGATCGGCGGCGACCGTCAGGGGCAGCGGCATCAGGGCCCGCAGCCCCTCGACCGGGCCGCCGGAGGCCGGATTCGCGTACGCGCTCCCCGGCGCGGCACCGGCCGGGCCGACCGGCGCCGCCGAAGATCCGGACGGCCCCGCGGATTCGGCGGACCCGGCGGGCCCAGAGGACTCGGCGGGCGCCGACGACGTCCCGGGCTCCCACGAGGAGGACGACGGCGGCCCGGGAAGGGCCGGAGGCTGGAGGCCGGGTTCGGCCGCGGGCGGGAGGTCGGGGGCGTCCTCGACCGGGGGCTTGGCCGACAGCAGCGGGCCGGGCGGGGCGCCGGGCTCCACCTTGACGGTGACGCCGTTCTTGCCGCGCGCGCCCCGCGCGATCACGTCGATCACCAGGCTCACCGAGTCGTGAGCCCCCACGACCGGGTTCGCGGGCCGTACGGTGATGGCGCGGATGGCGAGCTCGGTCGCGGCGGGATACGCAGGCACGGGCGCCGTGAGCGACCCCGCCGCGAGCGAGACGAGAAGGAGGCTTCTGGTCATGAGCGAGACGCTAGGAACCGCCCGGTCATGACCAGGACCGCGACACGCACCCCTTATGGCAAAGCCGACGGGGGCCGCAGATCAGCGCGCCTCGCCGTAGAGGGACTCGATGATGTCGGCGTACTTGGCGTGGATGACGCGCCGCTTCAGCTTCAGGCTCGGGGTGAGCTCCTCGGTCTCGGTGGTCCACTCGGTGCCGAGCAGCGCCCACCGCTTGACCTGCTGCACCCTGGCCAGCCTGGCGTTGGCGGCCGCGACGGCGGCCGCGACCTCCTTGAGGACGTCGGGATGCTCGGCCAGCTCGGCCAGGGAGGTGAAGCCGATGCCGCGGGCCTGCGCCCAGCCCGGCGCGGTCTCGCCGTCGAGGGTCAGGACGGCCACCGGGTGCGGGCGGTTGTCGCCGTAGGCGAGGGCCTGGCCGATGAGCAGGTGCTCCTTGAGGTGGTTCTCGATCTCGGCGGGCGAGACGTTCTCGCCGCCGGCGGTGATGATGAGCTCCTTCTTGCGGTCGACGACGCGGTAGAAGCCGTCGTCGTCGACCGTGCCGATGTCGCCGGTGTGCAGCCAGCCGTCGGCGTCGAGCAGCTCGGCGGTGGCCTCCGGGCGGTTGAGGTAGCCGCCGGTGTTGAGCGGGCTGCGGGTGAGGATCTCGCCGTCCTCGGCGATGCGGACCTCGACGCCGGGCTCGGCCCTGCCGACGGTGCCCAGGCGGTAGCAGGAGGGGCTGTTGCCGGTGAAGGCGCCGGTGGTCTCGGTCATGCCGTAGACGTCGATGACCTTGAGGCCGAGGCCGGCGTAGAAGTGCTGGACCTCGGCGGGCAGGGGGGCGGCGCCGGTCGCGGTCCACTCGGCGCGGTCGAAGCCGATCATGCCGCGGACGACCGACAGCAGGGCCGCGTCGGCCTTGTCGTAGGCGGCCTGGATCTCGGGGGTGATCGTGCCGCCGTACTGGCCGGCCTCGACGTAGGCGGCGCCGGCCGCCATGGCCTCGCGTACGGCGGCCTGCTGCTCGGGCGGCTGCGTGGCGAGCAAGGCCAGCAGCCGGGCCATCATCTTCTCCCACACGCGCGGCACGCCGAAGAACATCATCGGCCTGACCTGGCCGAGCGTGGCGCCGAGGTTGGCCAGGTCGGTGCAGAAGTGCACGTGCGACATCTTGACCAGCGGGAGGTAGAGACTGAGGATGCGCTCGGCGATGTGGGCGTAGGTGAGGTAGGAGATCTGGGTGCCGTGCGTCGGCAGCGAGGTGATGCGGTCGGTGGCGGCGGCCTCGTAGAAGACGTTGGTGTGGGTGAGCGGCACGCCCTTGGGCATGCCGGTGGTGCCCGAGGTGTAGAGCACGGTGACGACGTCGCCGGCGGCCACCTCGCGGGCGCGGGCCTCGACGGCGGCCTCGTCCTCGGCCAGGCGGGCGCGGCCCAGGTCGAGGAAGTCGGCCCAGGACAGGAAGCGCTCGTCGTCGGGGGCGCCGTCGAGCATGATGATCCGGCGCAGGCCGTCGAGCCGGTCGAGCACCGGCTGCCAGCGGGCCAGCTCGGCGGGGCCGCCCAGCACGGCGAAGCGGGCGCCCACGTCGCCGGCCACGAACGCGATCTGGTCGGGCGCGAAGGTGGAGTAGACCGTGCAGCCCACGCCGCCGGCGTGCACGGCGCCGAGGTCGGCCAGCACGTGCTCGCTGCGGTTGACCATCATGATCGCGACTGACTCGCCGCGTCGCAGGCCGAGGGCGGCGAAGGCGGCCGCGATCTCCAGGATGCGCCGCCGCGCCTGCCCGTAGGTCAACGTCGTCCAGCCGCCGGGGCCTTCGGGGTCGGAGTACGCGGGTGCGTCGGGGTGCCGGGCGGCCACCTGCCTGAGCTGTTCGCAGACCGTGCGACCGGCGATCTCCCGCTCGATGTCGGCCCGTACGTCGAGGACTTCGGCCATGGCACCCGCCTCCAGTCAGTAATCACTTGCACAGGTGGCATGCATCGCACCACACCCTCCAAGCAGCGGCAAGACCCAGGCGGGAAACAGTCGGGGCGGTCACGTAGAGTGATCGTCCAGGTGCCGTACGTGTCTCGGGAGGGCGGGCATGAGCAAGGGCGGAAGGACCTTCTTCGGGCATCCGTGGGGGCTGGCGACCCTGTTCTCCACGGAGATGTGGGAGCGCTTCAGCTGGTACGGCCTGCGGGCGATCCTGGCCACGTTCATGGCGGCCTCGCCCGCCCACAAGGGCCTCGGCATGTCACAGGAGACCGCGCAGGCGGTGGTCGGCGTCTACGGGGCGCTGATCTACCTGGTGGCGCTGCCCGGCGGCTGGATCGCCGACCGCGTGCTGGGGGCGCGCCGGTCGGTGTTCTGGGGCGGGTTCGTCATCATGCTGGGCCACATCAGCATGGCGATCCCGGTGACCACGTCGTTCTTCGTCTGGCTGGGGCTGCTGCTCATCATCAGCGGCACGGGCCTGCTCAAGCCGAACATCTCGGTCATGGTCGGCCGCCTGTACGGCGAGGACGAGGACGGCCGGCGCGACGCCGGCTTCTCCCTGTTCTACCTGGGCATCAACCTGGGCGCCTTCTTCGCGCCCCTCGTCGTCGGCTGGCTGGCCGACGGCGACCGCTGGCACCTGGGCTTCAGCGCCGCCGCCGTCGGCATGGCACTCGGCCTGCTGCAGTACGTCTGGGGCGGCCGGAACCTGCGCGGCGTCGGGGAGCGTCCCGGCGTCCGGCTGACGCCGCCCGAGCGCCGCCGGTTCGGCCGGGTGGCCGGGGCGGCCGTGGCGGTGACCGCGCTCGCGCTCGGCGCGTGGGCGGCCACGGGCACGCTGACCATCGACCGCCTGGCGCTGGCGATCACGATCGTCATCCTGATCGTGCCGGTGGTCTACTTCGCCTACATCCTGCTGGGCAGCCACAGCCTCACCGACGAGGAGCGCAGCCGGATGAAGGCCTACATCTGGCTGTTCGTCGCGGCGGCGATCTTCTGGATGATCTACGACCTGGCGCCGAGCAAGCTGCTGTTCTTCGCCGCCGACCACACCCGGCTGGAGCTGTTCGGAGTGCCCATCCAGGCGGCGACGACGCAGTCGTTCAACCCGCTGTTCATCATGATCTTCGTGCCGGTGTTCGCGGCGTTGTGGGTGAAGCTCGGGGTGCGGGTGAGCACGCCGCAGAAGTTCGGGTTCGCGCTGGTCATGGTGGGGCTGAGCTTCGTGGTGATGGCGATCGCCGCCGGGCTGGCGACCGGCGGGCGGGTGTCGGTGTGGTGGCTGGTGCTGGTCTACCTGATCCAGGTGTTCGGCGAGCTGTCGCTGAGCCCGGTCGGGCTGTCGGTCACGACGAAGCTGGCGCCGGAGGCGTTCAAGGGGCAGATGCTGGGGATCTGGTTCATCGCGGTGTCGGTGGGCGACGCGGTGGGTGGCCAGACGGGGCGGCTCACCCGCTACCTGTCCGACCCGATGTACTACCTGGTCCTGGCGATAATGGCGATCGCGGCCGGGATGGCGATGTTCCTGTTCACGCGGAAACTGCGGGTGCTCATGGCCGAGCACTACCATGCGGCGGCCATGCCGCCGATCCGGTAAAAACTTCCAACGTGTCTGAAATTCTCGACCTTGTCGGTATTTTTGTCTTCGCACTGACCGGTGCGCTCATGGGTGTGCGCAAGCGGCTCGACGTGGTCGGGATGGGCGTCCTGGCCGAGATGACCGCGCTCGGCGGCGGCCTGGTCCGCGATCTCATTCTCAACGTGCGGCCGGCCGCCTTCCAGAGCCTGGGTTACGTGCTGGTGCCGGTGGCCGCCACGGTGATCGTCTTCTTCTGGCATCCGCACGTGGCCCGCGTGATGCCGGTCATCCTCGTGCTCGACGCGGCCGGCCTCGGCCTGTTCGCGGCCGTCGGCACCGAGAAGGCCCTGGAGTACGGCCTCAGCCCGCTGCACGCCACCATCCTCGGCGTCACGACGGCCGTCGGCGGCGGCGTGATCCGCGACGTGCTGGCCGGCGAGATCCCCACGCTGCTGTACGACCGCCAGCTCTACGCGGTGCCCGCCCTGCTGGGCTCGGCCGTGATGGCGGGCCTGTCCACGGCCGGGCTGCACGGCTGGCCGGCCACGCTGGCCGCCGCGCTGCTGGCCTTCGGGCTGCGCATCACCGCGATGCGCCGCAACTGGCGGGCGCCCCTGGCCAAGGGCGCCGAGGAGCACTCCTGACTCTTCACACCATCGGCACGAGCGAGTCGGGGTGGCGGCGGGCGCCGGTGGGGCCCTGGACGCGGGCGCGGGCGATGCGGGCGACGGCGTCGGCCACGGTCTCGGGCGGCAGGGTGAACGGCAGCCGCAGGTAGCCCTCCAGCGTGCCTTCCAGGCCGAACCAGGGCCCGGGAGCCAGGCGCACGCCGTGGGAGACGGCGGCGTCGGCGAGCGTGCTGGAGGTGTCGCCGTTGAGCCGCACCCACAGCGTGCCGCCGCCACGCGGCAGCGTGTACGTCCACTCCGGCAGGTGCCGGGCCAGCGCGGCGGTCAGCGCGTCCCGCGAGGCGCGCAGGCCGCGCAGGCGTTCGGCGCGGGTCTGCGCCATCCGCTCGAACAGGCGGGCGGTGACCAGCTGCTCGATGACCGGGCTGGAGATGTCGACGACCGCGCGGTGCCGGGCCAGCCGGCGGGCCAGGGCGGCCGTGGTGCGGATCCAGCCGATGCGCAGGCCGCCCCACCACAGCTTGGACGCCGACCCGATGCTGATCACGCGGCTGTCGGTGTCGAAGGCGGCCATCGGCGCGGTGCGCGGCACGTCGTCCAGGGCCAGCTCGCTCCAGGTCTCGTCGACCAGCAGGATGACGTCGTTGCGGCGGGCCGCGCCGGCGACGGCGGCGCGGGTGGCGTCGTCCATGAGGGCGCCGGTGGGGTTGTGGAAGTCGGGCATCAGGTAGGCCAGGCGGGCGGCCGACTGCCGCATCGTGGCGGCCATCAGGTCGGGCTGCCAGCCCTCGTGCGAGATGCCGAAGGGCACGATCCGGGCGCCGTGCTGGCGGGCCACGTCGATGGCGTGCGGGTAGGTCGGCGACTCGACCATGACGGGGTCGCCGGGGCCGATCAGCAGCCCGGCCACGAGCTGGATGGCGTGCTGGGAGCCGGTGGTGACGACGATCTGGTCCGGCCGGGTGGCCAGGCCGCGCTCGGTGTAGCGGGCGGCGACGCGCTCGCGCAGGACCGGCAGCCCCATGGGGTCGTAGCCGTTGCCCATGCCGTACCTGGGCAGGTCGTCCAGGGCCTCGGCCATGGCCTCGCGCAGCGCGGACGGCGCGGGCGGGGCGGCGCAGTGGAGCTGGATCAGGCCGTCGTCGCCGGTGGACAGCCAGGGGTTCTCGCGGGTGGTGGCCGGGTCGGGCAGGGTCGTCCAGCTTCCCGAGCCCTGCCTGCTGTCCAGGTAGCCGCGCTCGCGCAGCAGGTCGTAGGCGGAGGTGACGGTGGTGCGGCTGACGCCCAGGGTCTCGGCCAGGTGGCGTTCCGCGGGCATGCGCACGCGTACGGGGATCTGGCCGTCCATGATGAGCGCGCGCACGCCGTCGGCCAGGGCGCGGTAGTACGGCCGCGCGGCCGGATCGACGTCGACCAGCCGGGCCACCTGCGCAGCCGACAAATGCCTCATAAGGCCACTTTCCATGATTGGCCCTGTTTTGGCAACCAGTTGGCCTGCCACCATGGGGCCATCATGAGCGAAGCAACCGTCCCCCGCCTGAGTTCCCTCCCCTCCCGCCTCCTGCGCCTCTACGGCGGCCTGGCCCTGTACGGCGCCGGCATCGGGCTGCAGGTGGAGTCGGGCCTCGGCAACGACCCCTGGGACGTCTTCCACCAGGGCCTGGCCCTGCGGCTGGACGTGTCCATCGGCACCGTCATCATCGGCGTCGGCGCCCTGGTGATGCTGCTGTGGATCCCGCTGCGCCAGCGGCCCGGCCTCGGCACGATCAGCAACGTGGTGTTCCTCGGCCTGTTCGCCGACGCGGCGATCCTGCTGCTGCCCACGCCGTCCCACCTGGCCGTCCAGGCGCTGTACGTGGCGCTCGGCGTGGTCGCGATCGCGCTGGCCACCGTGCTCTACATCGGGGCGGGCATGGGCCCGGGGCCGCGCGACGGCGTCATGACCGGCCTGATGCGGCTCGGCCTGTCCGTCCGGCTGGCCCGCTTCCTCATCGAGCTCACCGTGCTGGCCGTGGGCTGGCTGCTCGGCGGCAGCGTCGGCGTCGGGACGCTGGTCTTCGCCCTCGCCATCGGCCCGCTGACCCAGCTGTTCACCCGCTGGTTCCCCTTGTCGTGATCCCGCGCCGGGCCCGTCCTGACGCGACAGGGCCGGCCCGGCGCGGGATCGCCCGCGCGCGAGTAGCGTCTTCGGCATGCGGATTGAGGACTACGCGCTGATCGGAGACATGCAGTCGGCCGCACTGGTGGCGAGGGACGGTTCCATCGACTGGCTCTGCCTGCCCAGGTTCGACTCCCCCTCGTGCTTCGCGGCCCTGCTCGGCAGCGAGCGCAACGGCCACTGGTGGCTGGGGCCGACGGCCCGGCGGCCGGCCACCCGGCGCCGCTACCGGCCCGACACGCTCATCCTGGAGAGCGAGTGGGACACCCCGACCGGCACGGTCCGGGTGATCGACTTCATGCCCCCGCGCGACCGGAACCCCGACGTCGTGCGCATCGTCGAGGGGGTCTCGGGCAGCGTCGAGGTCTCCACCCAGCTGCGCGTGCGCTTCGACTACGGGCGCATCGTGCCGTGGGTGCGCCGGACGAACGGCCACCTGCAGGCCGTCGGCGGCCCCGACTCGGTGTGGCTGCACTCCCCCGTCCCGCTCAAGGGCGGCGACTACGCCCACCGGGCCACGTTCACCGTCAACGCGGGCGACCGGCTGCCGTTCGTGTTCACCTGGCACCCCTCCCACGAGCCGATGCCGCCGCGCATCGACGCCGAGGAGCAGCTCGCCGAGACCGAGACCATGTGGACCGAGTGGGTCGGCAAGTGCGCCTACCAGGGCCCCTACCGGGAGGCGGTGACCCGGTCGCTGATCACGCTGAAGGGGCTGACGTACGCGCCGACCGGCGGCATCGTGGCCGCGCCCACCACGTCACTGCCCGAGGACATCGGCGGCGTGCGCAACTGGGACTACCGGTTCTGCTGGCTGCGCGACGCCACCATGACGCTCGACGCGCTGATCAGCTCGGGCTACCTCGACGAGGCCGCCGACTGGCGGTCCTGGCTGCTGCGCACCATCGCCGGGCGTCCCCAGGACCTGCAGATCATGTACGGCGTGGCCGGCGAGCGCCGCCTGCCCGAGCTGCGCCTCGACTGGCTGGACGGCTACGAGGGCTCCCGCCCGGTCCGCATCGGCAACGAGGCGGTCCAGCAGCTCCAGCTCGACGTCTACGGCGAGGTGATGAACTGCCTGTACGTCTCCCGCGCCCGCGGCCTGGCCCCCGACGAGCGCGCCTGGTCGATCCAGCGCCAGCTCCTGGACTACGTGGAGGAGCACTGGGACGAGCCCGACGAGGGCCTGTGGGAGGTGCGCGGCCCGCGCCGGCACTTCGTGCACTCCAAGGTGATGTGCTGGGTCGCCCTCGACCGGGCCGTCAAGTACGTCGAGAGCTTCGGCCGCACCGGCCCGGTCGACAAATGGCGCGAGCTGCGCGACACGATCCACGCCGAGATCTGCGACAAGGGCTTCGACCCCCACCGCAACACCTTCACCCAGTCGTACGGGTCGTCGGAGCTGGACGCGGCGCTGCTGATGATCCCGGTGGTGGGCTTCCTGCCGCCCGACGACCCCCGCGTGACCGGCACGGTGGCGGCGATCGAGAAGGAGCTCATGTCCGACGGGTTCGTCCTGCGTTATCCGCTGGCCGCCGACAACGACGTCGACGGCCTGCCGGGCGGTGAGGGCGCGTTCCTGGCGTGCAGCTTCTGGCTGGTGGAGGTGATGGCGATGCAGGGCCGCAAGGAGGAGGCGCGGGAGCTGTTCGAACGCCTGCTGGCGCTGCGCAACGACGTCGGGCTGCTGGCCGAGGAGTACGACCCGCGCTACGGGCGCCTGGTGGGCAACTTCCCGCAGGCGTTCAGCCACGTGCCCCTGATCCACGCCGCCCGCGCGCTGTCGCGGGCCTGACCCGGCGGGAACGGGCTTCCCCCGCCGCGCCGGGTGGGACACCGGCGGGAACGGGTTTCCTCCACGGCGCCGGGTGGGACAAGACCTCGCATGGGTGAGGAATGGGACCTGGCGGTCGTGGGCGCGGGACCGGCGGGCTCGGCGGCGGCGCTGCGGGCCGTCCAGCTGCGGCCGGACCTGCGCGTGGTCCTGCTCGACCGGGCCGGCTTCCCCCGCGACAAGCCGTGCGGCGACGGCATCGCCGCGCACGGCCGCGACGAGCTGGCCCTGCTGGGCCTGCCGGACCTCATCGACGACTACCGGCCCACGCCCCGGCTGACCGTGGTCTCGCCCGGCGGGCTGCGCGTCTCGGCCGAGGCGGCCCGGCCCAACCACGTGGTGCCGCGCCGGGTGTTCGACGCTCGGCTGGTGGCGGCGGCCGGGGCCAGGGGCGTCGAGGTGCGCCGCCACCGCGTCAGGGCGCTGGCCCACGACGGGGCCTGGGTCGTCCTGGACGGGCGGCTGCGGGCCCGCGCGGTGGTGGCGGCCGACGGGGCCTACTCGGCGGTGCGCCGGCTGATCGGGCTGCCCGCGGCGGGCGAGCGGCACACCGCCCTGGCCGTGCGCGGCTACGCCGACGTGCCCGAGGCAGACGACGTCCAGCTCATCGCGATGCAGCGGGCGGGCTGGCCGGCCTACGCGTGGTCGTTCCCGATCGGCGACGGCACCGCGAACGTCGGCTTCGGCATGCTGCTGCCCCGGCTGCGGGCGGCGGGGGCGCCGGGCCGCCAGGTGCTGCACGGCAGGCTGGCCGAACTGCTGCCCGACCGGCCCGCGCGCGACCTGCGCGCCCATCACCTGCCGCTGTCGACCGGGCGGCCCGCGCCGGGCGCCGGGCGGGTGCTGCTCGCCGGGGACGCGGCGGGGCTGATCAACCCGCTGACCGGCGAGGGCATCTACTACGCGCTGCTGTCGGGACGGCTGGCGGCCGAGGCGGTCGTCGAGTCGGCGGGCGACCCCTTGGCGCGGTACCGGGCCAAGCTGCGCGGCGCGCTGGGGCGGCACCTGCGCACGACCGACGTGCTGGCCCGGCTGGCGCAGTCGCCGGGGTTCATCGACGCGGCCATCGCGACCGCCGCGCGCCGCAAGGAGGTGTTCGACCTGCTGGTGGAGGTCGGGCTCGGGGCCGGGACGGTGCCCGCGCCGCTGGCCCTGGCAGTGGGCCTGCGCTGGCTGCGCGGCGCGGCACGCCTGCCCCACCGCGGTTGACCGAGGCTCAAGACCCTCAGGACGGCACCGTCGGCTCAGGCCGTCAGGACGGCACCGTCGGCTCAGGCCGTCAGGGCGGCGCCGTTGGCGAGCAGCAGGAGCACGTCCACGGCCGCCACGGCGACGGCGGTGACGAACGGCGCCCGCGCGGACCGTCCGGCCAGCAGCGCTCCCCCGGCCGCGAGCAGCACCGCGGCCGCCATGGCCGCCCACCCCGCCACGCCGGGCGCGCCCGCGGGCCCGAGGACGAGCAGGCAGGTGGCGGCCAGCAGCGGCACCGGCACCAGCAGCCGCACGCGCGCCGCCCCCAGCCGCTGCGGCCACCCGCGCACGCCGGTCGCCAGGTCGCCCTCGATGTCGGGCAGCACGTTGGCCAGGTGCGCGCCCACGCCCAGCAGCGCCGCCGCCGCGACCGCCCACCAGGCGGGCCACGGCTCCCCGGGCAGCCCCAGCGTCACGAACGCCGGCAGCACCCCGAACCCGACGGCGTACGGCGCCCACGACAGGACGGTGGCCTTCAGGCCGAAGTCGTACCCCCAGGCCCCCAGCACGCCCACCAGGTGCGCCAGCCCCGCCGTCCGGCCCGAGGCCAGCGAGAGCGGCACGCACAGGGCGAGGGCCGTCAGCGCGGCCACCCGCACGGCGGTCACGCTCACCGTGCCGTCGGCGGCCGGTTTGCCCGTGCGCCCCGCGGCGGCGTCGCGTCCGGCGTCGAGCGCGTCGTTGCACCAGCCGATCGACAACTGCCCGGCCAGCACGGCGGCGGCCACCAGGACGCACCCGGCCGGGTCCCGGCCCGCCGCCACGGCCAGCGCGGTGACCAGGGCGGTCACGGCCACGGTCGGGCCCGGATGGCAGGCCAGCGCCAGCGCGACGGCCGTGCGGACCGGCCCGCCGCGCACGACGGCGGCGGCCGCCGGATCCGGGTCGGTCACACGGTGATCGTAGACCGGGAGATCCGGAACGAGAATTCCCACGCGCCGCGTATGGCTTAAATGACCATCCTTGCGGGAAGCGTGCGGGGAGTGGATGTTGTGGGCGACCTGTCGAGGGAGCACTGCATGACCCGAATCTCCGCAGTCCGTTGTGCGTTCCCTCCCCACCGCTACCCGCAGTCCGAGCTCACCGACATGGCCGCCCGCCTGTGCCTGCCCGACGGCGCCGACCGCCGCCTGCTCGACCGCCTGCACCGCAGCGCCCGCGTGGAGCACCGCAACCTCGCCCTGCCCATCGACCGCTACGAGAAGCTGACCGGCTTCGGCGCGGCCAACGACGCCTTCGTCTCCGTCGCGGTCGAGCTGGGGCTGGAGAGCGTGAAGGCCGCCCTGGACGCCGCCGAGCTGGAGCCGACCGACGTCGACCTGATCATGTTCACGTCCGTGACCGGCATCGCCGCACCGTCCGTGGACGCCCGGCTGGCCGCCGCGCTCGGGCTGCGTCCCGACGTCAAGCGGGTGCCGGTGTTCGGCCTGGGCTGCGTGGCGGGCGCGGCGGGCATCGCCAGGCTGCACGACTACCTGCGCGGCTGGCCGGACCACGTGGCCGTGCTGCTGTCGGTGGAGCTGTGCTCGCTGACCCTGCAGCGCGGCGACTCCTCGCCCGCGAACCTGGTCGCCAGCGCGCTGTTCGGCGACGGCGCGGCGGCCGTGGTCGCCAGCGGCGGGGGGCGGGGCGCGGTGGGGCCCGCGGCCGGGCCTGCGGTCGTCGCCACCCGCAGCCACCTGTATCCCGGCTCCGAGCACGTCATGGGCTGGCAGGTGGGCGACACCGGGTTCCGGGTCATGCTGGACGCCAGCGTCCCCGCCGTGGTGCGCCGCTACCTGGCCGACGACGTGCACGGGTTCCTGGCCGAGCACGGGATCACGCCCGGCGAGGTGACGGCGTGGGTGTGCCATCCGGGCGGGCCGAAGGTGCTGGAGGCGGTGTCGGAGGTGCTGGAGCTGCCGGTGGGCGCGCTCGACGTGACGTGGCGCTCGCTGGCGGCCAACGGCAACCTGTCGTCGTCCTCGGTCCTGCACGTGCTCGGCGACACCCTGGCCGGGGAGCCGCCCGCGCCGGGGAGCTGGGGGCTGATCATCGCGATGGGTCCCGGTTTCTGCTCCGAGCTCGTGCTGCTGCGCTGGTAGTCCCCCGTCCCTGCGATCCGCTGGTGGTTGACCTGTGACCTGGTATCTGGTGCTCATCGTGCTCGTCGGCCTGGAACGTCTGGCCGAGCTGGTCGTCGCCAGGCGGAACGCCGCGTGGAGCATGGCGCGCGGCGGCGTGGTGACCGGGCGGGGGCACTATCCGTGGATGGTGGCCCTGCACACGGGGCTGCTGGTGTGCGCGCCGCTGGAGGTGGCCCTGGCCGGGCGGCCGTTCGTGCCCGCGCTCGGCTGGCCGATGCTCGCGGTGGTCGTGGCGGCCCAGGCGCTGCGGTGGTGGTGCATCACCGCGCTCGGGCCGCGGTGGAACACGCAGGTGATCGTGGTGCCGGGGCTGCCGCTGGTGCGGCGGGGGCCGTACCGGCTGGGGTGGTTGCGGCACCCCAACTACGTGGCGGTGGCGGCCGAGGGGCTGGCGCTGCCGCTGGTGCACACGGCGTGGCTGACGGCGCTGGCGTTCACGCTGCTCAACGCCGCGCTGATGGTGGTCCGCATCCGCTGCGAGAACGCCGCGCTCGCCCTCGCGACCAGGGGGTGAGCCGGTGATCGACGTGCTCGTGGCGGGCGACCGGAAGGTGAGCCGGTGATCGACGTGTTGGTCGCGGGTGGGGGGCCGGCGGGGCTGGCCACGGCGATCCACGCGGCGCTGGCCGGGATGGAGGCGGTGGTCGTCGAGCCGCGGGCCGCGCCGGTGGACAAGGCGTGCGGCGAGGGCGTCATGCCGGGCGGGGTGGCCGCGCTGGCGGCGATGGGCGCGCCGGTCGAGGGCCGGGGCTTCCGCGGCATCCACTACCTCGACGGGCGGCGGGAGGCGCGGGCCGCGTTCGCCGCCGGGCCGGGGCTCGGCGTCCGGCGCACGAGCCTGCACGCCGCGCTCTGGCAGCGGGCCGCCGAGCTGGGCGTCAAGACGGTCACCGGCCGGATCACCCGCGCCGACCAGGACCGCGACGGCGTGAGCGCGATCGGGCTGCGGGCCCGCTGGCTGGTGGCCGCCGACGGCCTGCACTCGCCGCTGCGCCGCTCGCTCGGCCTCGACCTGCCGGTACGCGGCCCCCGCCGGTACGGCCTGCGCAGGCACTACCGGATCGAGCCGTGGAGCGACTTCGTCGAGGTCCACTGGTCGGGGACGGGCGAGGCGTACGTCACGCCGGTCGGCGACGACCTGGTGGGCGTCGCGGTGCTCAGCTCGGCGCGGCGCGGCTTCGAGGAGCACCTGCGCGGCTTCCCCGGGCTGGCCCGCCGCCTGAGCGGCCCGGCCGTCACCCCGGTGCGCGGGGCGGGCCCGCTGCGCCAGGCGGTGCGCTCCCGCCGGGCCGGCCGCGTGCTGCTGGTCGGCGACGCCGCCGGTTACGTGGACGCGCTCACCGGCGAGGGCGTCTCGCTGGCCGTGCGCTCGGCGGAGCTGCTGGTCGGGTGCCTGGCGGCGGACCGTCCGCAGGACTACGACGGCGCGTGGCTGCGCCTGTCGCGCACGCACCGGCTGCTGACGGCGGCGCTGGTGCAGGCCGCCCGCCGTCCCGGCACGGCCCGCCTGGTGGTCCCGGCGGCGCGCCGGCTGCCCCGCCTGTTCGCCGGCGTGGTCCGCGTGCTGGCCTGAGCCTTCCCCGGTCCCGGCCGGACGCCGATAATGAACCCCACGGTCCCCGTCAAGGACGGTCGCCATGACAGACAAGCTCGTGCGGCAGGTGCTCGACCAGGTGGACGCCCCCGACCCGCGGGTCGGGGAGATCGTCTCCGCGCGCGTGCAGGTGGGCGATCGCCCTCCTCGGTCGAGGGCCCCTTCCACTCCCCCGCCCCCGGGCGCGAGCCCGGCGCGTGGATCAGCGAGGGCCCCGAACGCGGTCGCGGGACGCCGATGGTCGTGCACGGACGGGTGCTGTCCTGCGACGGCACGCCGCTGCCCGGCGCGACCGTGGACCTGTGGCAGGCGGCCGACGACGGCCGGTACGACAGCCAGGACGACGCCCAGCGGCCCGGCAACCTGCGCGGCCTGTTCACCGCCGACGCGGAGGGCCGCTACTGGTTCCGCACGATCCGCCCGAGCAGCTACCCGGTGCCCATCGACGGCACCGCCGGTCGGCTGCTGCGCGCGATCGGACGGCACCCGATGCGACCGGCCCACCTGCACTACCAGGTCACCGCGCCCGGCCACCGGCCGCTGACCACGCACGTGTTCCTGGCCGGCGACCCCTACCTGGGCTCCGACGCCGCGTTCGCGGTCAAGGAGGAGCTGGTGCGGCAGCCGGTCCCGCGTACCGGCGGCTGGGAGATGGACGGGCCGTACGAGGAGGTCGAGTTCGACCTCAGGCTGGTGCCGCTGGGGTGGGCGCCGGGCGGATGAGCGGCTCCGGGGGGCGCAGGCCGTCCATGATCAGGCCGAAGAGATGGTCGCCGCGGGCGGCCAGCGAGGGGGCCTGGTCGGCGATCCAGCTCACCGCGCTGGCCAGCGCGAACAGGTCGAGCCCGGTCACGTCGGCGCGCACCTCGCCGGCGGCCTGGGCGCGTTCCAGCAGCCGTCCGCCCGCCTGGCGCATGGCGTGGCAGGAGGCGTGCAGCGGCGAGCCCTCGTCGTTGATCGTGGCCATCATCGAGGCGGCCAGCCCCCGGTAGGCGCCCGCGCCCGCGACGAACGAGCGCAGCCACTCCACCAGCGCCTCGTGCGGCGCGGCGGCGCCGGCCAGCGTCCTGGCGCGCTCGGCGAGCAGGTCGAAACGCTGCCGCAGCAGCGCCTCCAGCAGCGCCTCCCTGGTCGGGAAGTGCCGGTAGAGGGTGCCCAGGCCGACCTCGGCGCGGCGCGCGACGTCGCGCAGTGACGCCTCCGTGCCCTGCTCCTCGATGACGGCCGCGGCCACGGCCAGGATGCGCTCCCGGTTGCGCTGGGCGTCCGCGCGCTGGTTCCGGGGTGTGGAGGTCATCCGATACCTTCCGGCGATTGACAATCGGAGCAGTGCTCCGATTATGATCCGGAACACTGCTCCGCATCATAGCGGCGCCCGTCTCCCCGAGGAGAATCGATGATGAAGGCCATCCGCGTGCACGAGACCGGCGGCCCCGAGGTCCTGCGCCTGGAGGAGGTGCCCCGGCCCGTGCCGGGGCCGGGCGAGGTCCTGGTGCGGGTGCGCGCCGCCGCGCTCAACCCGCCCGACTGGTACGCCCGCCGGGGGTTCGCCGACATCCCGCCGTCGATACGGCCGGAGCTCCCGCTGCCCTTCACCCCCGGCTCGGACGTGTCGGGCGTCGTGACGGCCGTCGGCGCCGGCGTCACCGAGTGGCGGGCGGGCGACGAGGTGTACGGCCTCGTCCGCTTCCCGCGCGTCGGCGACGAGGGCGGCAGGGGGTACGCCGAGTACACCACCGCCCCGGCCGGCCACCTGGCCCGCAAGCCCGCCTCGGTGGACCACGTCACCGCCGCCGCGGTGCCGATGGCCGGGCTCACCGCCTACCAGTACGTCCACGACGTCATCGGGCTGCGGCCCGGCAGCCGGGTCCTGGTCAACGGCGCGGCCGGCGGCGTCGGCCACTTCGTCGTCCAGCTGGCCGCGGACCTCGGCGCGTACGTCATCGGCGTCGCCTCCGGCCGGCACGAGACGTTCCTGAAGGATCTGGGCGTGGCCGAGTTCGTCGACTACACCCGGGTCCGGCCGCAGGACGCGGTGCGCGACGTGGACTGCCTGATCGACACCGTGGGCGGCCCCGGCGGCCACACGCTGCTGCCCGCGCTCAAGGACGGCGGCACGCTCAGCCCGGTCTTCTTCGGCGATTACCACGACGAGGAGCTCGCCCGGCGCGGCATCGTGCGCCGCGGCGGCCAGGTGCACTCCGACGGGACCCAGATGGCCGCGCTGGCCGAGCTGATCGACGCCGGGCGGCTGCGCGTCGGCGTCGACAGCGTCTTCCCGCTGGAGGAGGCCCCGAAGGCGCACGAGCGCGCCGAGCGGGGCCACATCCAGGGGAAGATCGTCCTGCGCGTGGCCTGAGCGCGGCCCGAGCGGGGTCAGGCTCGGGTCCACCGCTGGTTGGCGCCGCCGTTGCAGGTCCAGATGACGAGCCCGGTCCCGTTGGCGGTGGCGTTGCCCGGCACGTCGAGGCACTTGTTCGCGCCGACGGCCGTGACCGTCCCGTCGGCGCCGAGCCGCCACTGCTGGTTGCTCTGGCCGTTGCAGTCCCAGATGATCACACGGGTGCCGTCGGCGGTGCCGCGGTCGTACACGTCGAGGCACTTGCCGCCGTAGACGCGCAGCTCGCCCGCGGCGGTGGGGGTCCACTGCTGGTTGGCGCCGCCGTTGCAGTCCCAGATCTGGACCTGGGTGCCGCTGGTCTGGGACGCGCCGGGCACGTCCAGGCACCTGCCGGAGCCGGCGCCCTTGAGCGCGGTGGCCGCGGGGGGCGTGCCGCCGCCGGTGACGACGTACATGGCGGCTCCGTGGGCCGGGACGGAGGCGCTGATCGTGCCCGCCGAGGAGCCGGTCGTGTGGGCCCACAGGTCGCGTACGGAGTAGGTGGCTGCGGCGCCGAGGCCGAGCGCGGAGGCGGTGGTGGAGACGGTGGCCGCGGCGCCGCTCCGGTTGAGCAGCACGACGGCGGCCGAGCCCGTGCCCGTGCCGGTCGCGGCCATCGGCTTGCGCCAGACCTCCAGGTCGCCGCTGTCGGCGATCTTGTGCCCCTGCCGGCCGCCCCAGTCCTGGTCGACGGCGATGACCTCGCCGTTGGTGAGGATCGTCCGGGTCTCGGCGCTCATCGAGCGCAGGTCGTTGCCCGCGACGAGCGGCGCGTTGAGCAGCGCCCAGAGGCTGAAGTGGGCCCGCGACTCGGTGGCGGTGAGCCCCGCGTTGCCGACCTCCAGCATGTCGGGGTCGTTCCAGCCGCCCGGCCCCGAGTACGCCGCGAGCCCCGCCTGGCTGTCCAGGATGCCCATGACCGAGCCCCAGTTCGCCTGGATGTCGCCCGTGGTGCGCCAGGAGTTGCCGACCGGCATGCCCCAGGTCCAGACGTCGTCCTGGCCCCAGTTGCACAGGCTGTAGAGGATGGGCCGGCCGGTGGCGGCCAGCGCGTCGCGCATGGCGGTGTAGCGCTGCTGCGCGCTCTGCCCGAGGTGGTCGCCGCAGTTGTCGTACTTGAGGTAGTCCACGCCCCAGGACGCCCACAGGGCCGCGTCCCTGCGCTCGTTGCCGAGGCTGGCCGGGTAGCCGGCGCAGGTCGTGGTGCCGGCCGAGGAGTAGATGCCGAGCTTGAGCCCCTTGGCATGCACGTAGTCGGCGACGGCCTTGACGCCGCCGGGGAACTTCTGGGGGTCGGGGACGAGGTCGCCGGCCGCGTCGCGGGTCCTGGTGGACCAGCAGTCGTCGATGTTGACGTAGGTGTAGCCGGCCGCGGCCATGCCGGAGGCGACCATGGCGTCGGCCGTCTGCCTGACGAGGGTGTCGCTGACCGAGCAGCCGAAGCTGTTCCAGTCGTTCCACCCCATCTGCGGCGTTCTGGCCAGGCCGTTGTCCAGGGCGGCGGCGGGAGGCGCGAGGCCGGCGACGGCGGTCAGGCAGGTCGCGGTGAGGGCCAGGGCGAGGGTTGACCGAAGGATCGCACGCATGGGACTCCTTCAACACCGAGGGGTGAGGACCCAACATGATCCGACTGAATCAAACAGGATCGTCCGTCGGTTTGCGTGCGCAGTCAAGGGGTCTTGATGGATTCTGTTGCCTCCCGTTCGGCGCGCAAAGGGCTTCCGACGGGGGGACCCGGAGCCCTCCCGGCCCCGTTTCAAGTCACTGACCTGTGGTTACTATCTGTAGCGGTTAGATCATCGACAGTGATTGGATCGGTGTGATGCGACGACTCATCGCAACACTTGTCTCTTGCGCCACCGCTGGCGCTCTTCCGCTCGTCACCGCCGGTCCGGCTGCCGCCGACCCGCGTCCGGAGCCGATCGCGTACGTGGCCCCGGACTACGACGTCAGGGGTCCGTACATCCTCGCCGACGACCCGTGGTGGCACCACCACAGGCACCACGGCGACCACCACTGGGACGGCGACCGTTCCTGGGACGGCGACCGCGACCAGGACGACCGGCACAAGGACGACGACCGCTGCAAGGACGACGAGCACGGCAAGGGACACGCCTGGTACCAGGACGACGACCGGTACAAGGACGACGACGACGACCAGTGCAAGGACGACGAGCACGGCAAGGAACACGCCTGGTACCAGGACGACGACCGGTACAAGGACGACGACCGGTACCGGGACGAGGAGCGCGACGACGACGACGACCGCTACCGGGACGGCGACCGCGACTGGGGCTACAACTACCGGTACGTGACCTCGCTGCGCTGCCGCATGGGCGGTGGCGTCGTCGTGCGTAGCTGGCACAGCCCGACCAGGCTGTCCTGCTACGGCGGACGGTACAACGGATACTGGGTGGTCAGCTACGGGCTGTGATCCCCGTGGCCGCCACCAGGGCGGGTCCGCACCACGCGGGCCCGCCCTTCTCGTGCCCGCCTACGGCCCGCACATGGTGAACCTGACCGACTTCGTCCTGGGCGAGGGGGTCAGGATCCGGTAGGTGACGGTGTGCCTGCCCCTCGCGGGGGTGATGAGCCTCCTGGAGCTGACGTAGCCGCTGCGGCTGTTCGCGGGGAAGCGGGACGAGCCGCGCTCGATGACCCTGCCGTCGTAGAGCCACTGGTAGGAGTAGGCGGCGCCGGGGCGGCTGGCGTTCACCCCGGCGGCGAAGTTCACCGCGCCGGTGTAGCAGGCGACCCCGGCCGAGTTGATCGTCGAGGAGCCCTGGACGCGCACGTACGCCAGGGCGAAGGAGGCCCGCCGGGTGGTGGCGGGCGGCGTCGTGGAGCGTTCCGACGGGCCCGTGGCGGAGGGGGTGGGGCGGGTCGCGCGGCGCTGCGGCGTCCTCGTGGGCCTCGACGCCGCCGTGCCGTGCCGGGACGGTCCCGCCGAGGCGGACGTGCGCACGGGCTCACGGGCGGACCGCACCTCGGCGTCCGCCTGGCGCTTGCCGGAGTTCCACACCACGACGCCGGCCGCCACCGACACGGCCACCGCCCCGGCCGCCAGCGCCAGCACCGGCGACCGCCGTCCCACCGCCCACCTGGACCGGCCCGCCGGCGAGGCGATCGGACCGTCGGCCGTCCCCGCGGGAGCGTGCCGATGATCGTCAGGAGGCTCCGCGGCCGTGCCCGCGAGAGCGCCCCGAGGTTCCTCGGGAGGCTCCGGGGTGGCGGGGTGGGGCTCGCCCAGGACGAGCGGCAGGACGGCCGTCATGGGCGGGCGGGCCTGCGGATCCTTGGCCAGGCAGGCGCGGACGATGCCGCGCAGCGGGTCCGGCAGGTCGCCGAGCTGGGGCTCGCCGCGCAGGACGCGTCCGGCGACCGCGGCCGGGGCGTCGTCGCCGAACGGCGGCCGGCCCGTGGCCGCGAACACCATCACCGACGCCCAGGCGAAGACGTCCGCCGCCGCTCCCGCCGCTGCCCCCGCCGTTGCACCAGCCGTCGCTCCCGACGTTGCGCCCGCCGTCGCCGACGTTGCGGCCGCCGTGCGCCCGTCCAGTTGCTCGGGCGCCATGTACGCCACCGCGCCGCCGTCGGAGCCGTGCCCGGGCCCGGTGCCCGCGCCGGCGCGGCCGGAGCCCGGGCCGGTTCCCGCGGTGCCGAAGCCGACCAGGCGCGCGCCGTCCCGGCCGAGCAGCACGCTGGACGGCTTGAGGTCGCCGTGCGTGAGCCCCGCCCGGTGCACCGCGGCCAGCCCCGTGGCCGTGCCGACCGCCAGGTGCCGCAGATTAGCGCCGCCGAGCCGGCCCACCTCGGCCAGCGACGGCCCCTCCACGTACTCGCTCACGATGTACGACAGCCGCCCCCAGGCCGCGTCGAGCACCCGCGCGACGCCCGGCGAGTCCACCCGGCGGGCCGCCTCCGTCAGGGCGGCGAACCGCTCACCGGCCACGATCCCGTGCAGGACCTTGACGGCCACAGGCCGCCCGTCCGGCCCCTGGCCGAGGTAGACGACCCCCTGCCCGCCGGAGGCCAGCCATCCGGTGATCCGGTGGGCCCCCAAGGACGTGGGATCTCCAGGACGTAAGGGCTCGGCGTTCGGCATGAGGCGGTGACTCCTGGGACAGCAGCGGTACCGAATCATGAACTTTAGCGGGATGAATCAGGATCCGCCGCCCTCGGGTTCACCTCGCCGTTTCTTCACCTCGCCGTTCGATGCGGGACCCGTCCTGCGCCCGCTGGACAGCAGTCGGCTCCTCGCACTACGGTAATCATCAGCGCCACTGACGATCAGTAGTGCTGATGACAAGGAGTTGGGTAATGATCCTCATCACGGGCGGGCTCGGTTTCATCGGCACGCACACCGCGCGAGCGCTGCTCGACCTCGGCGAATCCGTCGTGCTCGTCCAGCGCAGGGCCCCCGAGGTGCCCGCGCCGCTGGCCGGGGAGGCGGAGGGGCGGCTCGTCGTCGAGCGGGCCGACCTCACCGACCGGGCGGCGCTGCTCGCCCTGGGCGACCGGCACAAGATCACCGGAATCGTGCACCTGGCGGGCTCGATGCCCTGGCCGGTCGGTGCGCACGAGCCGGTCGAGGGGGTCGAGAGGTCCGTCGCGAGCCTGCTCAACGTCTTCCACGCCGCCACCGAGTGGCAGGTGTCCCGGCTCGGCCTGGCCAGCACCATCGGCGTCTACGGCGGCGTCGAGGCCCCGAGCCCGCTGGCCGAGGACCTGCCGCTGACGATGTCGGCCGGCCACCCGATCCCGACGTTCAAGAAGATCGGCGAGCTGATGGCCGGCCATCTGGCCGAGACCGCCGGGCTGGAGGTGGTCAACCTCCGCATCGGCGCGATCTGGGGGCCGCTCGGCCACGCGCGTTCGCCGTTCTTCCTCCTGCCGCAGCTCGTGCACGCCGCCGTGCAGGGCGCCGCGCCGGACCTGACGAGCCCCGCGTGGGGCGCGTACACCGGGGACGGCGGCGACCTGTGCTACGTCAAGGACTGCGGCCGGGCCATCGCCCTGCTGCAGACGGCCGAGCGGCTGCGCCACCGCACGTACAACGTCGCCACCGGCCGGATGACCACCAACGGCGAGGTCGCCGCGGCGATCCGGGCCGCCGTCCCCGGCGCGGACGTCGAGCTGCGGGACGGCCGCGACCCCGCCGGCCCCGGCCGCGACCTGTGCCTCGACATCACCCGGCTGCGCGAGGACACCGGCTTCGAGCCCGCCTACGACACCGGCTCCGGGATCGCCGACTACGTCTCCTGGCTGCGCGCGGGAAACGCCCGCTGACCGGGCGGCCGCGGCCGCCGGTCGGGAAAACGTGGGAAACGCTTCCCGCCCGGCCGAGCCTCCGGCGGGCCCGGCGTGGCAGCATGAACGCGACCGCTGACACCCCCGCCGGGAAGGGCTCCCATGAACACCGCGGACCTGTACGACGAGCGCGGCGACGAGCTCGACTCCTGCGACCTGCAGCTGCGCCAGTACGGCGGCCGCCGCGCCTTCCACGGCACGATCGTCACCGTGCGCTGCCACCAGGACAACGCCCTGCTCAAGGCGGTCCTGTCGGAGCCCGGCGAGGGCCGGGTCCTGGTGGTGGACGGCGGCGGCTCGCTGCACGCCGCGCTGATGGGCGACATGATCGCGGGCGGGGCGGTGGCGGCCGGCTGGGCGGGCGTGGTGATCCACGGCGCCGTCCGGGACGTGACCGCGCTGCGCGAGCTCGACCTCGGCGTGAAGGCCCTGGGTTCCAACCCGCGCAAGAGCGGCAAGACGGGCACGGGCGAGCGGGACGTGCCGGTGACGTTCGGCGGTGTCACGTTCTCGCCGGGGGCCGAGCTGTTCAGCGACGACGACGGCATTCTGGTCACCCGCGTACCGGGCTGACCCCGCCGCCGCGCGGGCTTCCACGGGGCCGCCGGGGTGTGGTTTCGTGACAGGACATCACGATCCGGAGGCGGACCATGGCATTCCAGCTCATCGTTCTCTACCACCACCCCGAGGACGTCGCGGCCTTCGACCGGCACTACGACGAGATCCACGCGCCCCTGGCGGCCAAGCTTCCGGGCCTGCGGGGCTACACCGTGCAGCGGCCGGTGGCCGGCGGCGGTCAGCGGCCCGCCTACCACCTGGTCGCGGTGCTGACCTGGGACGACGAGCAGGCGTTCATCACGGCGATGAGCAGCGAGGAGGGTCAGGCGGCGGTCGCCGACGTGGGCGAGTTCGCCGGGTCGGGGGTCACGATGACGACCGGGCCGTCGGGGTCGGCGCTCTGAACATGCGAGAAGGGCGTCCCCTCGCGGGGAACGCCCTTCTCGTCGTGCGCGCGTGTTACTTCTTCACCGACAGCGGGGCCGTGCCGGTGTCCTGCTGACGCCAGGCACCCGTGTCGAACGCCACCGGAGCGGCCTTCCTGCCCACACCGTCACCCCACTTGGTGACCACGTACTGGATCTTGATGTGACCCTCGCCCTTCACACCGTCCACACCCAGCGTGTCCGGATTGAACCGGCCACCGGTCAGCTCCGCGAACGTCTTGGCGTCCAGGTCCAGCATCACCCCACGACTGGAGGGGTCACCAGGACCACGGTCCCCCACGAAGAACGGCAGCTTCTTACCCTGGTAGACCACGTAACCCTCGGTCATCAGCGGCCACGACGGCGAAGCCGCCAGACCCTTCTGCATCGGCTTGCCGGCCGCAGGCAGACCCGTGTCACCCGCACGACCCGAGGAGTCGTCCCAGAAGTAGGACGCCGTCGTCGAACCGGCCAGCACACCCTGACCGTTCACATCCGCATCAGCGCTCGCGGGATGGGCGGCGGCACCGATCGTCAGCGCCGACACAGCAGCGGCCGAAAGCATGGCGAAAGAACGCAGGCGAGCAGTCATCAGCAGTCTCCTTGGTGACATCGATCATCAGGGGGGCATGCGCTCGCTTGACTCAGACAAGACATGAAGGTCGTAGCCGGGCACAAACGCCATCGGTCGCTACGTGGAGCGCACTTGGTGGTCCGACGGACGTGATGAAGTCACGTGCGGTTCCACCGGCTGGATAGATACAACACTATCCCAAGAAACGGACAAACGCAAACCAAACACCCCAAAACGGGCAATGATCTACCTCTGAACCGTAAACCCTGGGCAAACAGCCTCAATCACTGCCAAAGCCCTCGGGGTATGCGTATGCAAACCACTGGCAAGCTCCCGGCATTCCCCCCATGACCTGCGCGTTCTTCCGAGGCCGATCGTGTGGCGGGGACGACGTGGTTCAGGTCCTGCGCCTGCTCACGTGGTGCACGATGAGGGCGGCGACGCACACGATGGCGACGCCTCCCGAGGCCAGGCCGAGCGGCCAGGCGCGGCCGATGCTGTTGGCGATCAGGTTGACGACCGAGCTGGCCATCAGGACGAGCCAGAGCAGGGCGCGCAGCGCGAGAGCGCCTTTGCTCAGCGGGTGCTTGCGCGCCGCGTGCCGGGAGGCGGCCCGCGGGCCGGCGGGGTCTGAGTCAGGGCTGGAGATGCGATAGGGATCGGTCATGGCCAGAACCCTAGAAACGGGCCCGATCTGCGGAAATCCCGCACGCTGCCTGGCCGTGGTACAGCGGGCTGGAACAAGATGTGTCCCCTTTCACCTACTATGGCGGCAGTGTTGCGGGGAATCCTTGAAGGTCTGGAACGGCTGGCCGGCGGGCTGGGCACCGCGTTCATGGCCGTCGTCGTCGCGCTGTGCTGGCTGGTGGTGGCCGCGTTGAGCCTGGTGGGGGTCGGGCTGGCGCTGGTGCCGGCGATGATCGCGATGACCAGGAGCGCGGCCGAGTGGGAACGCAGGCGCCTGGCCGGCGCGGGTGTCGAGATCGTCAGCCCGTACCAGATGTCCGCCGAGCAGTTGCCCCGAGGCTGGGCGGCCAGGATGCGGGCGGCCCGTGCCGACCCGGCGACCTGGCGCGACCTGGGCTGGCTGGCCCTCTACGCCGTGCTGGGCCCGGCCTGCGGCCTGCTCGGGCTGGTCATGCCGGTGGCGGCGTTGCGGGAAGTCACCTACCCGCTCTACTGGCAGTTTCTGGCGCGCGAGGATCAGCTCACCAACTTCGCCGTCCCGGTCACCACCTGGCCGGGCGCGATCGCCACCTCGGTGATCGGCATGGCCGTCGTGGTCGCCCTGGTCCGCCTCTTCCCCGCGCTGGCGCGCCTGCAGGCGCTGCCCGCCAGAAAACTGCTGGCCCCGCACGCCTCGATCGACTTGTCGCAGCGCATCGCGCAGCTGACCGCGACCCGCGCGGGGGCGCTGCGCGCGCATGCCGTCGAGCTGCGCCGGATCGAGCGGGCCCTGCACGACGGCGCGCAGAACCGGCTGAACGCGGTCGTGGTCACGGTGGCCGCGGCCGAGCGTGCGCTGCAGCGCGATCCCGCCCGGGCCGCGCACGCGCTGGAACGTGCCAGGAACGCGGCCGAGCAGGCGCTGGCGGAACTGCGCGGCGTGGTGCGCGCGATCTTGCCGCCGATCCTGGAGGACAAGGGGCTGGCCGGCGCGCTGGACGCGCTGGCGGCCGGGTGTTCGGTGCCCTGCCGGGTGCGGGTGGGTGAGCTCGCCGTGGTGCCGTTGTCGGTGGAGAGCGCCGCCTACTTCACCGTGGCCGAAGCGCTGACCAACGTGGGCAGGCACAGCGGCGCCCGGCACGCGGAGGTCGTCGTCGAACGTGTGGGCCCGTTGCTGCGCGTCCAGGTGCGTGACGACGGCAAGGGCGGCGCCCGCGACGGCGCGGGCACGGGGCTGGCCGGGGTCCGCCGCCGCGTCGAGGCCCATGACGGAACGATGACCCTGACCAGCCCCGATGGGGGGCCGACTGTGATCGAGGTGGAACTGCCGTGCGAGTCGTGATCGCCGAGGATGACGCGCTGCTGCGCGAGGGCCTGGTGCTGCTGCTGAGCGGGGAGGGCATCGAGGTGGCCGCGGCCGCGAGCGACCCCGGGGGGTTTCTGGCCGCGGTCGAAGAGCACCGGCCCGATGTGGCGGTGGTGGATGTGCGCATGCCGCCCACCCACACCGACGAGGGCATCCGGGCGGCCGTGGCGGCCAAGCGCCTGCAGCCGGACCTGGGCGTGCTGGTGTTGTCGGCGCATGTCGAGCAGGCGTTCGCGACCGACCTGCTGGCCGTCGGCACGCACGGGGTCGGCTATCTGCTCAAGGAGCGGGTCGGCAAGGTCGAGCAGTTCCTGGAGGCACTGAACCGGGTCGCCGACGGCGGCACCGCCATCGACCCGGACGTGGTGGCCCAGCTGTTCACCCGCCGCCGCGACCCCCTGGAGGAGTTCACCCCACGCGAACGCGAGGTGCTCGCGCTGATGGCCGAAGGATTGGGCAACCTGGCCATCGCCGACAAGCTGGTGATCACCGAGGGAGCGGTGCACAAGCACATCCGCAACATCTTCGCCAAGCTCGGCCTGGCTCCCAGCGACCGCCTGGACCGCAGGGTCGCCGCCGTGCTGCGCTACCTCGGCGCCTGAAGGGGCCTCTGACACCCGGCCTCTCACGCCTGGCCTCTGGAAAACGGCCATCTGAGCTGGGCCGAGACGGCGGCGTGCGGTAGCCAGCACCACCATCGACCGGCCAGCGGGCGGGATCGAACCCGCCCACGCCGCTCCCTACGTTGGTGATGACTTCATCCGACACCCAACGTAAGGATCTGTCTTGTCGAGCAACACTCTGCGTCGTACCGTGCCGGTCACCCTGGCGCTGGCGGCCTGTCTGACGAGCCTGAGCGCTCCGGCGTTCGCCACCTCCGCCCCCGCCGCCCGCGTCTCCGCGGTTGCCGCCGACGCCGGCCAGGAGCGGGTGGTGGCGGACCTGGAGCGCCACGCTCAGGAACTGAGCAGCACCGTCCCAGGCGGCCCGTCTCGTGACCTGCGCGCGTTGTCGGCGATGACCAAGGGCGCCACCATCGTGGGGATCGGCGAGGTCACGCACGGCTCGAAGGAGCTGTTCACGCTGCGGCACCGGGTGTTCCGGCACCTCGTGCAGACCCAGGGCTTCACCACCCTGGCGCTGGAGGCGACCTGGTCGGCCGGCGTCCGCCTGGACGCGTACGTGCGCACCGGCAGGGGCGACCTGCGCACGATCATGGCCGAGGAGTTCCAGCAGTCCTACGGCTCATGGAGGACCCAGGAGTGGATGGACCTGTACGAGTGGATGCGCGACTACAACCGCACCGCCGCACGCAAGCTGCGGGTGATGGGATTCGACATCGGCGACGTCCATCCCGAGCAGTACCGGCGCATCCTCGCCTGGGCCGAGAAGCACCGGCCGTCGCTGGAGCCCGAACTGCGTCGCCGCTACGCGGGCCTGCTCGCCCTGCCCGCCGGTGTGGAGGAACGGATGAACACCCTGGGCGCGCTGCCGGCCGAGCGGCGCGCCGCCCTGGCCGGCGACGCTCAGGCCGCCTACCGCCTGCTGCACGGCAGCGGCAAGGTGAGCCCGAAGGTCCTGCAGGAGGCCCGCGTCATCGTCCAGATGACCACCATGTACGCACTGGACGGGTCCGCCCTGCACCGTCACCGTGACCGGTCCATGGCCGAGAACACCGTGTGGTGGCAGCGCCACACCGGCAGCAAGACCGTCGCGGCCGCGCACAACGGGCACATCGGCTACGTCTCGGCCTGGCCCGATCTGTACCCGGTCACCCAGGGGGCCGTCCTGCGCTCCCTGGCCGGCACCTCCTATGTGGCGATCGGCACCACCATCCACAGCGGCCGCTTCCGCGCCACCGATCCCAAGACCGGCAAGGTCGCCGTCTTCGACACCGGCGCCCCCGTCCCGGACAGCAGCGAGGCCGTCCTGGACCGGGTTCGCTACCGCGACTACTACGTGGACCTGCGCCGCGCCGGCCGTACTCCGTCCACCCGAGCGTGGCTGGACACCGCCCGTCCGACCTTCACCATCCCGGCCACGTACGTGCCCGAGCAGCTCAACCGGCCGCTGGCCCTGGGAGCGGCCTTCGACGTGATCGTGCACCTCAACCGCGTCAAGGAAGCCACCCCGCTGCCCTGACCGCGTCCTTCGGAGGCCGAGCCGGCGGGCCCGCCCGCCGGCGCCCCCGCCGCTCCCAGCCAACTGCAAAGAGGATGCAAGCCCGTTCCCAGTGCCGTCCGAGATCATCGCGCCAGCGTCAGCGCGACAGACACGAGGTGAGGAATGGCGACGACGATCAGCGCGTCCACGCTCAACGGACGGCACCACAAGGCGGCACTCACGGTTTTCCTGCTCATCGTGGTGGCCCACTGGGCCGAGCACCTGGTGCAGGCGGTGCAGGTCTACGTCTGGGGGTGGCCGCTGAGCGAGGCCCGCGGGGTGCTCGGCCTGCCGTTCCCGTGGCTGGTGACCTCGGAGTGGATGCACTACGGGTACGCGCTGCTCATGCTCGTGGGCCTGGTCATGCTCCGCAGGGGGTTCGCGGGCCGTTCGCGCACGTGGTGGAACATCTCCCTGGGCATCCAGGTCTGGCACCACATGGAGCACCTGCTGCTGCTCGTGCAGAAGATCACCGGGCTGTACCTGCTCGGACGGCCGGTCCCGACCAGCGTCCTGCAGATCTTCCTGCCCCGGATGGAGCTGCACCTGTTCTACAACGCGGTCGTCTTCGCGCCGATGGTGGTGGCGATGCTGCTCCACCGCCGGGCCGCCGAGCACGGCGGGGCCGCCTGCACCTGCGCGGTGGCGCACTAGCTCATGGCGGTCACCAGACGACGTCCGAGCGGGTTCACGGTGGTGCTGGCCGTCGTGGGGCTGTTGCTGCTGTTGGTGTCCGTGCCGGAGTTCGGCCCTGTCGTACGGGCCGCCCGCGCCGACGGGGTGAGCGGCGCGTTCACCGCCCGGGAGCTGCGGTGCGTGCGGCATCCCGGGCACGAGTCCTGCGTCTGGGCCGGGGACTTCACCTCCGGCGACGGACGGATCCGGCGGCGCGACGTCGAGCTGTACGGCAGCGACCGCGGCACCCTGGCGGCGGGACAGGCCACCGCGGCCGTGGACACCGGCCGCCTGACCCGCGTCTACGGGCCGGAGGGCTCGGACGAGTGGCTGTTCACCGCGCTGCTCACGCTGGCCGGGGCGGCCGTGCTGACGGTGGCGGCCAGACGGGCGGCGCGCCGCCCCCGCGCCTGAACCCGCGCCTGGGTCCCGCGGTGCCGTGTACGGGCGATCGCCCGTACGATTCCTCCAGCGTTTTCCGGATCTTGTGAGGTTCGTGTGTTCGGGATCATCCGTCCGTGCGGTGAGCACGGGTGCGCGGCGGTACGCGCGGCGTGGCGGGCGCACCTGTGCGGGCTCTGCCTGACACTGCGGGACGGGCAGGGGCACGCCGCCCGGCTGACCACCAACTACGACACCCTGATCCTCTCGGTGCTGACCGAGGCCCAGCTCCCGGCCGCCGTGCCGCACCGGACGGCCGGTCCGTGCGCGTTGCGCGGGTTCCGCTCCGCCGACGTGGTGGACGCCCGCGGTCGCGGCGCCCGGCTGGCGGCGGGGGTGTCGCTGGTCCTGGCCGCGGGCAGGCTGCGCGACCAGGTGGCCGACGGGGACGCCGCCCCGGCCGCGGCTCCGGCCCGCCGCCTGCTCGCGGCCCGCTGGCAGGCGGGCGGCGCCAGGCTGGCGTCCGGCGTCGGCTTCGACACCGCCGTGTTGTCGGCGACGGTCGACCGGCAGCTCGAACGCGAGCGCCGGGCCCTGGCCATCCCCATGGACGTGCTCGACCTCACGGCGCCCGCCGAGGAGGCGGTGGCGGCGGCCTTCGCCCACACCGCGGTGCTGGCCGGACGGCCGGGCAACGCGGCGGCGCTGGCCGAGGCCGGCCGGTTCTTCGGCCGCATCGCACATCTTCTGGACGCCGTCGAGGACCAGGCGGCCGACGACGAGCGGGGCGCGTTCAACCCGCTGACCGCCACCGGCACCGGCCGCGAGCGGGCGCGGCAACTCTGCGACGACGCCGCCCACGGGCTCGCCCTCGCCGTGGCCGACCTGGAGCTGGACGAGCGGCACCTGGTGGAGCGGCTGCTCGGCGCCGAGGTGCGCCGGGCGGTCGAGCGCGCGTTCGGCGCGGCCTCCTACCGGCGTCCCGGCTGGATCCGCAGGTCGGCGGCGGGAGTGGCGACGTTCCTGACCTGTGGGCTCTGGCGGCCGAGGTGGAGCAAGAAGGCGGGACGGCCCTGCTGCGAACGCTGCTACCTGGACAACTGCAGCGGCTGTGACTGCCCCGACTGCGGCGGCTGCTGCGACTGCGGCTGAGCCGGCGGCCGGGGCGTCGACGAGAGGGTCAGGGAGCCGAGATGTGCAGGACCTCGCCCGCCTTGTGGTAGCCGACGCGGGCGTAGACGCGGCCCGCGGCGTCGTCGGCCGGGGTGAGGAACGGCATGGTGATGCCGGCGTCGGCGCCCGCCCGGGTCAGCAGCGCGGTGACGGCTCCGCCGATGCCGCGCCGCCGGTGCGTGTCGCGCACGGCGATGCCGGCGACCTCGGCCACGCCCTCCTGGGGGCCGCCGAGCTGCCCGGCGCCGACGACCTCGCCGGTGGCGACGTCGGTGGCCGCGGCCACCAGGCCGCCGCGGTCGAGCACGCCGCGCAGCCGCGCGACGTCGTGCTCGGTGGCCTCGGGGGCGTCGAAGGCCGCGTTCATCACCCGCGCGACCTGCCACAGGCCCGGGTCGTCGGTCACCAGCGCGAGGCGCACGGCGGCGTCGGCGGGCGGCTCGGCAAGCGACCCGGCCGGGCACACCAGCAGCGGGAAGCGCCCCTCGACGGCGAACCCGGCGGCCAGCAGGGCCTCCTCCACCTTGGGCGCGACCTGCGGCACGTACTCCAGCCGGGGTGTCCTGCCGCGCTCGCGGAAGGCGGCGGCCAGCGCGGCCACCTGCTCGCCGGTGGGGGCGAGGTCGTCGTCGGGGATGGCGTAGTTGAACGGCGGCGCGTCGTCGTGCTCGTCGAAGCGGATCAGGAACGGCCCGGCCCGGTGTGCCCGGGTTCCGGCCGCCGCTCGAAGGTATGCGTGCACGCGTGCGCCCAGCAAGTGAAGTCCTCTCGGTTGACGTGACCGTCACAAGGTAGGGCCGCGCCCACCGCCGGACAAGCGGTTTTCCACCTGCGAGCGCCGCGGGTCAGGCGGCCGGCCAGAGGTCGGGGCCGAACACCTCGTAGTGGATGTCGCGGGGCGCGACCCCGGCCTCGATCAGCTGGGCGCGGGCGTCGCGCATGAAGGCCAGCGGGCCGCACATGTAGACGACCGCGCCTTCGGGGATCTCCACGCCGGTCAGGTCCATGCGGCCGGTGCGGCGGCCCTCGCCCTCCTCGTACCAGAAGGCGCTTCCGGGGCCGGCCAGGCGTTCCATGTCGGCGCGCAGGGCGTGACCGTCCTTCGACCGGTCGGCGTGCAGGACGAGGACGGCCCGGTCGTCGCCGGCCGCGGCCAGGTGCTCCAGCATCGCGACGATCGGCGTGCAGCCGATGCCGGCCGAGACGAACACCAGCGGCGCCCGGCCCCCGGCCAGGGTGACCTCGCCGAAGGGCGCCGACAGGGTCAGCTCGTCGCCCGGCCGGACGGTGTCGTGCAGCAGCGCCGACACCTCGCCGTCCCGCTTGACGGTGATGCGGCGCACGCCGTCGGCGCCGGAGCCGGACAGCGTGTACTGGCGGAGCTGGTGGACGCCGTCGGGCATGCGGACGCGGACGCTGACGTACTGGCCGGGCAGCGCGGGCGGCGCGGGGTCGTCGCCCAGCGGGGCCAGGACCAGCGAGAACGCGTCGGCGGTCTCCTCCCGGCGCTCGGCGACCCGCCACTGCCGCCAGGTGGCGCCCTCGCGCGCGCCGGCCTCGGCGTAGATGCGGGCCTCCATGGCGATCAGCGCCCCGGCCATCAGCCAGTAGACCTCGTCCCAGGCGGCGGCGACCTGCGGGGTGACCGCGTCGCCGAGCACCTCGGCGATGGCGCCGAACAGGTACTTGTGCACGATGACGTACTGGTCGTCGGTGACGCCGACGGCGGCGTGCTTGTGGGCGACGCGGGCCAGGAGTGCGTCGGGGCGCTCGCCGGGGTGGTCGAGCAGCGCGCCTGCGAAGGCGGCGATCGAGCCGGCCAGGGCCCTGCGCTGCTCGCCGTTGCGCTGGTTGCCCCGGTTGAACAGGCCGTCGAGCAGCTCGGGACGGTCGGCGAACATGGTGTCGTAGAACCGGGCCGTGATGTCGTCGAGGGCCGCTCCGACGACGGGCAGGGTGGCGCGGACGACCGCGGCCGACTCATCGGACAACATGGGGGACCTCCAGAGGGGGAAGGCAGCACGAAACCGCCGCTCAGAAAATTGGTATCTGAGATACATATTACGGAGCGGTGACGGTGCCCCTCTCCCCGGGGGTGGACAGCGACAGCAGCGCGGGCCCCGTGGGGGCGTCGACCAGGGACGCGACGGTCACCGTGTCGAGCGAGACGTAGAAGGCCTCCTGCGCCTGGCGCAGCGCCGTCCGCAGGCGGCAGGCGGCGCGCAGGGGGCACGGCGGGTCGTCCTCGCAACCCACCACGTCGCCGGCCCCCTCAAGGGCGCGGACGAGCGCCCCCACCGACGCCGACCGCCCCTGCGCGGTCAGCGCCAGCCCGCCGCCCCGCCCGCGCCTGGCCTCCACCACGCCCAGCTCGCTCAGCCGGGCCACGGCCTTGGCCGCGTGCGTGTACGGGACCGCGAGCATGCCGGAGACCGCGCGGGTGGTCAGCTGCTCCCGCTCCCGCGCGACGGCCAGGCGCATGACGATGCGCAGGGAGATGTCGGTGAAGGCGGTCAGGCGCATGTCTTCACGTTAGGCGTCCCCGGAGGGTCGCCGGGTCACCAGCGGTCGAGATGCAGCACTTCGTCGAGCGGCTGCCGCGCGGCGGGCCGGAAGCTCTCCCCCGTGAAGTACGCGGTGGGCAGCAGCACGCCCTGGCGCACCTCGGCCGGGATGCCGAGCAGCTCGGCGATCTCGCTCTCGTACTCCAGGTGCAGGGTGGTCCACGCGCTGCCCAGGCCGCGGGCGCGGGCGGCGAGCATGTAGCTCCACGCGGCGGGCAGCAGCGAGCCCCACAGCCCCGCCTGGTTGCCCTCGGGCAGGCGGCCGCCGGGCAGCTCGATCGCGCCGATCACCAGCACCGGGACGTCGCCCATGTGCTCGGCCAGGTAGGCGGCGCTGCCGCTGACGCGCTCCTGGACGGCCGCGCGCGCCTGGTCGTCCCGGAACATCGAGCGGGCCGAGCCGTCCGAGGTGTAGTAGCTGTTCCACGACCGCCGGTAGTAGTCGCCGATCACCTTGCGCCGCTCGGGGTCGGTGACCACGATCCAGTGCCATCCCTGCCGGTTGCCGCCGCTGGGCGCCTGGAGCGCGACCTCCAGGCTCTGGCGGACCAGCTCCGCCGGGACCGGGCGGGACAGGTCGAGGCGCCTGCGCACGCTGCGGGTGGTGGTGAGCAGGGTGTCCGGGGCCAGTGGTTCGATCGTCATGGGCTCATCATGTCAACGCGGGCCGCTGGAATCCCGTAGCCCGTACGGCCCGGCCCGGGCCTGATTTTTCCACGCCCCTGGACGTATGATCACGCCAGCCGGACTCGCCCGACGCAACCGAAGGAGCCGACCGTGGCCGACGACGAGCAGGACGCGCCCGCCCTCGACGTGGACACCACCAAGCCCAGCGTCGCCCGGGTCTACGACTACATGCTCGGCGGCAAGGACAACTTCGAGATCGACCGCGAGGTGGCCCAGATGGCGCTCCGGATCGCCCCGGACGCCCCGCAGGCGGCCCGGTCGAACCGGGACTTCCTGGCGCGCGTCGTCCGCGACCTGGTCGTGGAGGCCGGTATCCGGCAGTTCCTGGACATCGGGTCGGGGCTGCCCACGCAGGGCAACGTGCACGAGATCGCCCAGGCGGCCGCCCCCGGCTGCCGGGTGGTCTACGTCGACCACGATCCGATCGTGCTGGTCCACGGCCGGGCCCTGCTGGCCGTCGACGACGGCACCACCGTCATCGAGGCCGACATCCGCCGCCCCGACGACGTCCTCGACCACCCCGAGACCAGGCAGCTCCTCAACCTCGACGAGCCGGTGGGCCTGCTGCTGTTCGGGATCCTGCACCACCTGTCGGACGAGGAGGACCCGGCCGGCATCGCCGCGCGCCTGGTCGGACGGCTCGCGCCCGGCAGCCACGTCGCCGTCTCGCACTTCCACAACCCGATGGAGGAGCGCCCGGAGGTGTCGCGGCAGGCGTTCGAGGCCGAGCGGCTGTTCAACGACACCATGGGCACCGGGCGGTGGCGCACCCGGGAGGAGATCCTCGGCTTCTTCGACGGCCTGGAGCTGCTGGAGCCGGGCCTGGTGCCGCTGGCCGAGTGGCGGCCGGAGCCGGGTTACCGGCCGGCCCTGGGCATCACGTACCACACCTTCCTGGGCGGGGTCGGGCGCACGCCGTGACGGTCAGCAGACCGCGTCCGGCAGCGCGATCGGCACCTGCTGCCGGTCGCCGGGCGTGAGGCGGCGGCCGAACACCTCGCACAGCCGCGCCCGCCAGCTGCCGGGGTCGAGCCGGAGCAGGTCGGTGGAGTAGCCCGTGGCGCCGTCGCCGCCCTTGAGGCGCAGCAGCAGCGAGCCGTCGGGCGAGATGTCGAGGAAGTCCTGGGCCTGGCGGAAGGTGTAGCCCTCCTCGTAGGACACCCCGGTCCCGCCGAGCCCGAAGACGCTGATCTCCCGCTCGCGGAACAGGAACAGCCGGCCCGCGTTCTCCGGCATGATCGAGGTCATGCGCTCGCCGCCGCGGATGTTCTCGCCCGACGAGCGCAGCGGGCCGAGCACCTTCCTGAGCGGGTGGGTGAGCCACACCTCGGGCAGCATGCCGCTGCGGAACAGCAGCAGGTGGGTGCCCGTGCGGTCGAAGACGAACCCGCTGACGACGTCGGCGCCCACGGTCAGCCGCCGGTCCTTGACCTCCTCGCCGGTACGCAGGTCGATCGTGCGCAGATGGTCGGCGCCCTGCACGGCGACCATCAGGTGGCCGGCGCTCCACGGGCTGACCTGCACCTCCGTGACGACCGCGCCGGGGCCGGCGACGTCGAAGGCGCTCTTGCGGCGGCCGGTGGCCGGCTCCCAGCGCTCCAGGCGGCGGCCGGCGACGGTGAACAGGTCGCCGTCCTTGAAGAAGCAGGTCAGGTGCGTGCCCTCGGGCGGCCGGGCGGTGGTGACCTCGGCGAGGGGGGACAGCGAGGGCAGCGCGCGGACGGCGACCCTGGTCGGGGCGACGGCGTCGGCGAGCAGGCGTCCCGACTCGTCCACGACGGGGTCGCCGTCGGCGTCGAGGCCCTTCGGGCTCTTGGCGCGGGAGACGTCGGCCAGGGTGCGCTGCGGATCGCCGGTCTCCATGAGGCGCAGCCGGGCGCCGCCGTCGGCCTGGGCGACCATCCGGGTGCCGCCCTGGAGCAGCGCCGGGTTGCCGATGAGCTGCTCGCCGTCGCGCAGCGCGGTCAGCACCAGGGTGTCGGGCGACCTGGTGAGCAGTTCCTGCGCGCCGGGCGCGCCCACCAGCGCGACCGGGGCGGCACTGGTCTGGGCGTCGATCCAGGCGCGCGACAGGGTGCGGCCGGCGGCCAGGTCGACCAGCTCCCAGCCGGCGGCGCCCTGCTCGGCCACGCGCCTTCCCTCGCGGTCGACGACGAACGCGCCGCACGGGCGTCCGGCCTGGAAGCCGCCCAGCCGCTCGCCGTCGCGCACCGCGAAGCCCGTGTACGTGGCGGCGCGGCCGTCGTCGCTGGTCCGGCAGGTCACGGCGGTGGCGCCGTCGCCGGAGACGGCCAGGCCGTCGGCCGGGCCGAGCTCGCGGATGGTCAGCTGCCGCCACACCGGGCTGCCCTTGCTGCTGTACACCTTGGCCACGCCCTTCTCCCGGACGACCAGGGTGGTGGCGTCGGGGCCGAACCGGACCAGGTCGGCGGGCAGGTCGTACACCCAGGTGCGGGCGGTGCCGGTGGCGCCGAGCGACTGGAGCACGAGCTTCTTCGGGCCCGCGGTGACGATCCAGCCGTCGTCGCCGTCCGCCCTGACGTCGGCGACGGGCTCGCCGGCGGTGAGGTCGCCGGCCGGGGCCGGCCGGTCCTGGCGGGCCAGGACGTGGCCCTGGTCCAGCAGCTCGCCGTCGCGTGGGTCGACGCGGTGCCAGACCATGCCGCCGTCGTCGAGGGCGTAGGCGATCAGGCCGCCGTCGGCGGAGACGGCGGGCCGGCTGGTGCCGCCCCGGTCGGGCAGGTGGGTGGGCCGGTAGCGGCCGTCGGGGCCGCGGGTGAACAGCGTGGCGCGGCCGGCGGCGGAGGTGGTGGTGGCCAGCAGGACGCGGGCGTCGTCGCTGGCGTCGGCGGCGGTGATCGAGCCGAGCGCGCCCGTGGCCACGCCCTTGGTGTACCGGTGTTCGACGTAGCGCTGCAGGAGCTGGGCCCTGGCCTCCTGGGTGGGGGCCGCGCGGTAGGCGCCGACGGCGAGCAGCGACGACAGCTCGGGGTCGCGTTCTGCCAGGTCGGCCGAGGCGCCCGCCAGGGCGCGGGAGCGGGACTCGGCGGCCCGCTGCTCGCCGATCCGGCCCTGGTAGCGCGTCCAGGCGACCAGCGAGAGGACCGTCAGCAGCGCCACCCCCGCGCCGGTGATCGCGCTCCGGCGGCGCAGCGTGCGGCGTTGCTGACGGCGGCGGCCCTGGCGCAGGTAGTCGTGCTCGTCCTCGGTCAGGTCGGCGGGCCGTTCGGCGAGCCAGCGGGCGGCGGCGGCCAGCTCGGGCGGGCCGGGGAGCCGGTCGGGGGCGCGCCCGGCCTGCCGCCAGCGGCCCATGTCCTGGTGGAGCAGGTCGCGCCATTCGAGGAACTTCAGGTCGGCGGCGACGATCCCGGCCAGCCGGGGCCATTCGGTGATCAGCGCCTCGTGGGCCAGTTCGACGGTCTGGCGGCCGTCCTCGCCGGTGTCCATGACGAGCAGCCGCCCGGCGGCCAGCCGGCCGGCCGTCCGCCAGCGCTGCTCCCCCGCCTCCTCGCGGGTGACCCGGCGGCGCAGCGGCGCGTGCGCCCCGGCGGCGACCCGGACGAGCCGGGACAGCAGTTCCTCCCCGGCCGCGGCGTCCTCCTCGGGCACGCACGCCGCCCAGACCTGCTCGGCCTGCGCGCCCAGGGCCCCGCGCACGCCGCGGCACGCCTCGTAGGAGGTGTGGGTGATGCGGCCGCCCTCCTGCTCGTGCCAGAGGCGGTCCAGCAGGAAGCCGATCAGCGGCAGGGCGCCGGGCGCGCCCCCGGCGTCGCCCAGGATGCGGTCGACCAGGCCGGGGTCGTACGTCACGGCGGGGACGGCGTCCAGCGGCGCCTCGACGGCCTGCCGGAGCTGGTCGCGGGTCATGGGGGTGAGCCCGTAGGTCTCGCGGCCGAGCGCGCCGCCGAGCGCGGGGTGGGACAGGGCGGCGGGCAGGAAGTCGGCGCGCAGCGTGAACAGCACCCGCACGGCCGGACAGGCGCGGGCCGCGGCCAGCACCACGGCCGCGTCGTCGGCCTGCTCGGGGTCGCCGACCAGCAGTTCCTCGGCCTGGTCGACGACGAGCAGCAGCCCGGTCGCGCCGGTGTCGCGCAGGACCTGGGCGACGACGTCGGGCAGCCGGCCCTTCCGCAGCGGCTCGCGCAGCGCGTCGGCCCTGGCCAGCGCGTCGGCCCCGGTCAGGCCCGGGTGCGACAGGGCGGCAAGTTCGGCGGCGAGCGCATCGGGCCAGGACCGCACGGCCGACGGCCGCAGGACGACGACCTGGCAGCCCTGGCGGCGCATGGCGGGCACGACCCCGGCCAGCGCCAGCGACGACTTGCCGCAGCCGGACGGGCCGGTGAGCGTGACCTCGGGATGGGTCTGGAGGAGGCGGGCGATCCGGGCGGTCTCCACGTCGCGGCCGAAGAAGACGGCGGCGTCGCCCTCACGGAAGGCCGACAGCCCGCGGAACGGCGAGGCCGGCCGTACGGTCGCGGCCAGGGCGGGGACGGCGCGGGTGAGCGACCGGGTGGGGATCACGAACGCTTGACGGGGCCCGCCTGGCTGGGCCGCGACCACCATGCCGACGACGTCGCCGAGCTCGACGTCCCAGACGGGGCTGCCGCTGAAGCCGCTCTCGATCGGCACGCCGCGCGGGTCGTCGGGGGCGCACTGGAGCCAGCCCTGCTGGGTGCCGCCGAGCAGCCGCCCGGTGTGCCAGCCGCCGCCGCGCAGGCCTGGCGGGAACCCGGCCACGACGACCCGGTGACCCCACAGGCTGCGCGGCTCGGCCATGCGCAGCGGGCGTCCGCCCGGGGGCGCGGCGTCCAGGCGCAGGACGGCGATGTCGCCCGAGCCGTCGGGCGCGGTGTGGACCCAGTGCTCGACGTGGGCGCGCACCGGCGCGGCGTCGCCGGCGAAGGGCAGCTCGACGGTGACCCAGGCGTCCGGCGGGAGCGGGCCGCCGGCGTGGCCCAGGGCGCCGGAGACGACGTGCGCGCAGGTGAGGGCGCGGTCGGGCGCGATGAGGAAGCCCGCGCCCGCCACGTCCCCCTCGGGGCCGCGCACGCGCAGGACGGCGAGGTTCAGCGCCTCGTCGGGCCCTGCCTCCATCACTTACGGTCACCACCCGTCACTCCAGGTCGTCAGGTGAGCCAGTATGGCCGCTGGACGTGGGCGGTGTTTGCCGTTCCTTGACATGCGAGAAGGGCGTCCCCTAGCGGGGAACGCCCTTCTCGTCGTGCGCGCGTGTTACTTCTTGACCGACAGCGGGGTCGTGCCGGTGTCCTGCTGACGCCAGGCGCCCGTGTCGAACGCCACCGGAGCGGCCTTCCTGCCCACACCGTCACCCCACTTGGTGACCACGTACTGGATCTTGATGTGACCCTCGCCCTTCACACCGTCCACACCCAGCGTGTCCGGGTTGAACCGGCCACCGGTCAGCTCCGCGAACGTCTTGGCGTCCAGGTCCAGCATCACCCCACGACTGGAGGGGTCACCAGGACCACGGTCCCCCACGAAGAACGGCAGCTTCTTACCCTGGTAGACCACGTAACCCTCGGTCATCAGCGGCCACGACGGCGAAGCCGCCAGACCCTTCTGCATCGGCTTGCCGGCCGCAGGCAGACCCGTGTCACCGGCGCGACCCGAGGAGTCGTCCCAGAAGTAGGACGCCGTCGTCGAACCGGCCAGCACACCCTGACCGTTCACATCCGCATCAGCGCTCGCGGGATGGGCGGCGGCACCGATCGTCAGCGCCGACACAGCAGCGGCCGAAAGCATGGCGAAAGAACGCAGGCGAGCAGTCATCAGCAGTCTCCTTGGTGACATCGATCATCAGGGCGGCATGCGCTCGCTTGACTCAGACAAGACATGAAGGCCGTAGCCGGGCACAAACGCCATCGGTCGCTACGTGGAGCGCAATGGGGGCGGACCCGAATGGGTCACTCACCCGCCAACAGGTACAACGCTAACCCAAGAAACGGACAAACGCAAACCAAACACCCCAAAACGGGCAAAGATCTACCCCTGAACCGTAAACCCCGGGCAAGCGACCCCAACGTGGGCAAAAGCCCAGGTCACTGTCGCGGGGTGTCCGTATGTAAACCCCGGGCAACGCGCGGGCATTCCCGGCCCCCGCGAACGCCATGACCTGGGCATGAGCCGCGCGGCGGCGGTCACGGGCTCCGGTAGTCGGCCGCCACCCCCACCAGCGAGATCAGGCCCGCGGCGAACTCCATCGCCTCGGCGTGCCCCTCCTCGAACGGCGGCTGGAAGCCCACGCCCTCCCACGTCCGCGCGGCCGGGTTCCACAGGTCGGCGCCGACCTCGAAGTCCCAGCCGTAGACGCCGTGGTCGTACCAGAGCTCGTCGGCGGAGTTGCCGGCCGCCGAGTAGAGCACGTCGGTCACCGGCCCGGTCTGCTGGGGCCAGATGACCGTGCCGCGCTCGGCGGCGATGGCCTGCTCGATCGTGCGGGCCGAGCGCATGAAGTACGCCTCCTCCTGGGCGCTCGGCCTGGGCAGCGCCACGCGGCCGTCGAGCTTGTACGCCCCGGGCGGCCACATGAAGTACCCGCCGTAGCTGTGCACGTTCATGGCGAACCGGATGTTTCGGTACGTCTCAGCCAGCCACATCACGTTGCGGCTCTCCGGCTCCGAGTGCTCGGCCGGACCGGCGTACGTGCCGCTCTGGCAGTTGGCCGAGGCGCCGAAGTAGCCGTCCGACAGGGAGCCGACGGCGTAGTTGCGGTTGACGTCCACGCCCCAGGTGTTGCGCTGCGCCGGGTCGGACTGCGCGGCCGGGCAGTGGTTGGTCATGTTCTTCCGCTGGCCGTTGAAGTCGTAGAAGCTGTAGTTCGCGCCGTCGGGGTTGACGGTGGGGACGATGAAGATGTCGGTGCGCTGCAGCAGCCTGCGGGTGGCGGCGTCGCGGGCGTAGTTGCGCAGCAGCCGCTCGGCGGCCTCGACGGTGACCAGCGGCGCCACCCATTCCCTGGCGTGCTCCTGGGCGTAGGCCAGCACGCCGGTGCGCGAGCCGTCACGATGGACGCCGACGCGCAGCGCCAGCACCCGCATGGGCTTGCGGGAGACGTCGGCGGGCGCCTTGAGCGAGTCGGTGAGCCGGGTGGCGGGGGCGGCGGCCATGACACCGGCGCCCGGGTCGGTGCGGTAGGCGGCGGCCTTCAGCCCGGTGCCCGGCGCGGCGTTGATCGCGGCGACGACCTGGGCGGCGGTGCTGACCGGCGTGCCGGAGCCGTCGGTGGCCAGGCTCACCGTGACCTGCTTGCGGGCCACGCTCACCTGGAGCGGCCGGTCCGGCGCACCCGGGGCGGCCAGCTCGACGGACAGGTCGTTGCCGCCCTCGGAGCCGTAGGCGTCGGAGGTGACCACGATCGCGGCGCCGGGCGGCGTGCCGATCAGCGCCTGGGCGTGGCGGCGGTAGCCGTTGGTGAGGTTGGGCAGCGGGATGACGTCGGTGAGCGACGGGTACCGCCGGTGCAGCGCCTGGATGCGCTCGTTGAGCTGGGCGGGCGGCATGTACTGGGTGACGAAGTCCTTCTGGTAGCCCGGCGCCCGGTGGTCGGGGCGGTCCCCGTCGGGCCATTCCCGCACGCGGGCCTCGGCCGTGCCGCCGGTCGCCGAGGTGACCGTGACGCGCTGCGGCTCGGCCGGCACCGGGGCGGGGGTGCTGAACTGGTGGCCCAGGTAGGCGCCGGCGTCGACGTACGGGACCATCGCGACCTGGCCGGTGGCGCCGCCGCGGCCCGTCCAGGTGGCGGTGAGTGCGGCCGTCTCGCCCGCGCTGCTGGCGGCCTCGACCGACAGGAAGTACCCGTCGCGAGACTTGTACCAGACGGCCCGTTCGATGACGATCTGGTCCTGCGCGGCGGTGGCGGACGGCGCCTGCCGGGCGGCGGGCGGCGTGCCGGACGCCAGGCCCACGCCGATCGCCCTCAGCTCGGCGAGCTTGCCGGCCGTGAGCACGGCGTCCACCTGGACGCTGCCGTCGGCCTGCGGACGGACCCGCTCGGTCAGGTCGGCGCCGGAGGCGACCAGCCGCTCCATCGCGGCCCTGTCGGGCACGGAGAGCGTGACCAGCGACGCCGGCTCGGGATCGCCCGGCCCCGCCACCGCCGGCAGCGACGACGGCCCGGAGGCGAGGAACGTCGAGACGACGATCATCAGGATGACTGCGGACGCCCTCAAGCCACGCATCGGCTCCTCCAGGATCACCGGTATCCCGATCATTGAAAGCCGACTTGACCCGACCGGCAAGACCCAGTTTCACCTTTCTGTGGAGGCGGCGACGTCCCGAATCGCCGTGACGACCAGATCGGGCTGCCGATACTGGACGTAGTGCTCGGAGGTGCCGGCCACCACCACCCGTCCGCGCGTGGACCTGGCGGCCACCCGCCGGGCCTGGTCGAGGGCGCTGCGCGGCCCGCCGGACGGGATGACGACCACGACCGGCGGCCCGCCCGGCCCCTGCGCCGTCCCGGCGACCTCCCGCGCGCTGTCCAGCGAGGCCCACGCCTCGGCCCTGGCCGCGGCCATGCTGCCCGGCCCGTAGACGACGGGGGCGGCGGCGCGCGCCGCCGGGGTGGCGTCGCCGGGCACCAGGAGATCCCCGGCCAGCCGGAGCAGGCCGATCCTGGCCAGCGCCTGGTTGGCGGTGAGCTGGGCGGCCAGCAGCGGCCGGGACACCCGCATGGCCGCCACCGCCTCCTCGTCGGTGGCGTCGATCAGCACCAGGCCCGCCGTCACCTCCGGGTACCGGGCGGCGAACAGGCGGACGATCTGTCCGCCGTAGGAGTGCCCGGCCAGGACGTACGGGCCGGGCTCGCCCGCGGCGGCGAGCAGCGCGCGCAGCTCCCCCGCCGCGCGGCCCGCCGTTCGCGGCCCTGGCCCCTCCTCGCTCCAGGCGTAGCCGGCCCGGTCGTAGGAGCACACGCGCAGCCCGGCCGACAGCCGCCGCTGGACCACCTCCCAGCTCGCGCTCGACTCGACCAGGCCCGCCTCCAGCACCACCACCGGGCCGCCGGACCCCGTGCAGCGCAGGTGCAGGCGGTGGCCGCCGACGCTCACCAGGCGGCCCGGTGGCGGGTGGCGCGTGGCGTCGCCGCGCCGGGCGGCGGTCTCGTAGCCGAACCCCGCGCAGGCGGCCACCAGCAGCAGCCCCGCGCACCAGGCGGCCAGCCGCCGCGCTCTTCTCATGCCACCGAATCTAGGGAGCCGGCCGCCGGGTTTCCTCGTCCTGGCGGGCGAACGCGGGCTGGGAGCGGGGTCCCGGAGGGCCGTCCTTCAGCGGGAGGAGGCCGCGCGGCAGGCCAGCTGGAGGGCCAGGCGTTGCCGCGGGTCGGCGAGGTCGGCCTGGAGCAGGGTCTCGATGCGGCGCACGTTCCTGCTGACGGCGTTGCGGTGCAGGTGCAGCTCCTCGGCGGCGCGGGCGGGCGAGCCGTTGTGGTCGAGGTAGGCGCGCAGGATGGCCAGGAGGTGGGCGGCCCGCTCGCCGCCGAGGTCGAGGATCGGTTGCAGCAGCTCCCTGACGGCGTGCTGGGCGGCGTCTGAGGCGTACCACTCCTCCAGCATCCGGTCGAGGCCGGCCAGGTCGTAGGTGGCCAGCGGCAGGGTGCTGCGGCGCAGGGCCGTACGGGCCTCGGAGGCGGAGGTGCGCAGGCCGACGAGGCCCTGGTGGGCGGTGCTGACCCCGCAGCGCAGCTCGGCGCCCGCCGGGCGGACCCGTTCCAGCAGGCGGGCGGCGTCGCGCACCGCCTCGCGCAGGCCCGCCCTGCCCTGGTCGCGCCGCTGGCTGCGGACCACGATCAGCGCGTCGCCGGCGAGCGCGGCGTTCCAGGCGGCGCCGCCCAGCTCGCGGGCCGCGCGCACGGCCCGCGAGGCGGCGGTCTCCAGCAGGGCGTAGCGTTCCTGGCCGCCGTCGGCCGGGCCGTCGCCGGCGGCGTCGGCGGTCTTCGCGGGTTCCAGGCGCAGGACGACGTGCCAGTCGTCGATCGGCAGGCCGAGGGCCCTGGCGCGGGGGGCCAGCTCCTGCGCCTGGTTCTCGGGGGCGACCAGCAGCTCGGTGAGGAGCTGGGCGCGGGACCGTCCGGGCAGCTCGTCGGACGGGCCCGCGGCGGCGGCCAGGGCGGCCAGCCTGAGCACGATCCCGGCGGCCCGGTCGAAGTGCGTCCCGGCGGGCCCGCCGGCCTGGGCGGTGAACGCGCCGCCGTCGGCCCGGACGGGACGGCCGAGAGCCGCGCCGGCCGCCTCGGCGATGCGCTCGGGGACGCCGCCCGCCCCCGCCACGGCCTCCGCGGCGCGCGCCGTACGGACCAGCGCCTCGGCGGCGTCGCCCGCGATGGCCCGGTCAATGGCCACCACCAGCTCCGCCAGGTCGCCGCCGGCGGCCGCCAGCAGCGCGACCCCGCCCCGCTCGGCCAGCGCTGCGGCGCTCCGGTCGACCGCGGCCTCCAGGGCCTCCAGGGCCTGCCCGGCCTCCGCGGTGAGCACGAGCGCCACGGCGCCGGCCGCGGCGGCGTCGCGCAGCGCGACGTCGAGCCGGTAGCCGGCCGCCTGCCGCGACGCCGCGCCCGTCAGGACCAGCACCGACCCCGGCGGCTGGCCCGCGATCCCGCCCAGGTCCTCCACCAGGCGCACGCCCGAGGCCGCCGCCGGCGCCTCCGGCCCGGCCAGCGGACGCAGCTCTTCCAGCAGGAACATGCCATCAGTGTGCCATCGGCACACGAAGGCCGGCAAAAAGGTGCGGCTGGAACATCCGCCCCCGACCTGCGGCTTCGTAACCTCGACAGCATGGACATCGACACCGGGCTGCTGCCCGCCTTCGCCCGCGGTTGCGCCGTGCTGGGCTCGGGCGGTGGCGGTCCCGTGACCATCGCCCGCGCCGCGGCGCTGCAGGCGCTGGAGGACCACGGGCCGGTACGCGTCGTGCAGCCCGCCGAGCTGGACCCCGAGCTGCTGGTCATGCCCGTGGGCACCGCGGGCTCCTCGGCCGTCATGTCCGAGCGCGTCGGGGGAACCGACGAGCCCGTCTACCTGCGCGACAAGATCGAGGAGCTGTACGGCGCGCCCGTCGGCGCGGTGCTGGCCAGCGAGATCGGCGGCGCGAACGGCTGCCTGGCGGTGGCCTGGGCGGCCCGCGTCGGCCTGCCGCTGGTGGACGCCGACGGGATGAGCCGCGCCTTCCCCCGCATGGACCAGACGGTGATGCAGCTGCGCGGCATCGCGCCCACCCCGGCCGTGCTGTGCGACGAGCGCGGCCGGACCGTCGTCGTCGACCGGGTGACCGGCAGCTGGCTGGAACGGCTGGTACGGGCGTCGCTGGAGGCGTTCGGCGGCCAGGTCGCGACCAGCGAGTACATCATGCGCGGCGACCAGGTGGCCGGCGCCACCGCGCTCGGATCCGTCACCCGCGCCGTGCGCCTCGGGACGCGGCTGCCCGACCCGCTGGTCACCGGCAAGGTCGCCGAGACGGCCGGGTCGATCCTGGTCGAAGGGCTCGGGTACGACCAGGGGCGGCTGGTCCGCGTCCAGGCGGGCAGCGAGTTCCTGGCCGTCGTCGAGGACGGCGTGCCGCTGGCCGTGGTGCCCGACGTGATCGCGATGCTGGACACGCGTACGGGCGAGGTCGTGCAGGCCGAGCAGGTCCGGTACGGGCTGCGGGTCAGCATGGTGCGCGTCCCCTGCGACCCGGTCTGGCACACCCCCGAGGGGCTGCGGCTGGCCGGGCCCGCCGCGTTCGGTCTCACCGGACTTCCCGCCCCTCCCCCACCGCAGGCGCCCCCCGTCCCCGCGAAGCCGGAAACCCCGGCGGGCACGGCCTTCAGCCCCTCCCCCACCGAGTCCACCGGGCCTTCCGGGCGCGCCGGGCGGGAGGCGGGGGCGTGAGGGCCGGGGTGGACGTCGGGCCGACCAACACCGACGCGGCCGTCGTCGCCGACGACGGCCAGGTGCTGGCCACCGTCAAGATCGCGTCGATCCCCGGCGACCCGGTGGCCGGGGTGCGCGCCGCGCTGGCCCGCCTGCCGATGGACGGCGAGCCGGCCCAGGTCGCCGTCGGCCTGCGTGGCGCCGCCACCGCCGTGACCAGGCGGGCCGGGCTGCGCAAGGTGGCCGTGCTGCGCATCGCGGGCGTGTCGGCGACCGCGGTGCGCCCGCTGTCCGGCTGGCCGCCCGACCTGCGCGCCGCGGTGAACGCCGGCACCGCCGTCGTGGACGGCGGCGGCGGCCTCGACCGCGAGGACCGCACGCCCCTCGACCGCGACGCCGTGGCCCGCTTCGCCGCGGGCGTGGCCGGCACCGCGCAGGCCGTCGCCGTCGCGGGCCTGTTCTCGCCCCTGGACGGCGAGCAGGAGCGCGAGGCCGCCGAGATCGTCCGGGCGGAGCTGGGCGAGGGCGTGCCGATCGCGCTGTCGGCCGACCTGGGCTCGCTCGGCCTGCTGGAACGCGAGAACGCGACCGTGCTGGACGCCGCCCTGTCGGGGTTCGCGGGCGCGGTCTCCGGCGGGCTGGCCACCGCGCTGGCGGGCCTGTGCCCGGGGGCGGCGGTGTTCGTGACCCGCGGCGACGGCACGCTGATGAGCCTGGAGCACCTGGCCCGGCATCCCGGGCTCAGCCTGGGCAGCGGCCCGGCGAGCGTGCTGCGCGGCGCCGGCGCGCTGACCGGGCTCGGTGACGCGGTGGTCGCCGACGTGGGCGCCACCCGCGTCCGGGTCGGCGTGCTGGCCGGCGGCTATCCGGAGGAGGCCGTGGGCGGCGCGGACATCGGCGGCGTGCCCGTCGGGCTGCGCATCCCCGGGCTGATCAGGGTGCCGCGGCCGGTCGACCCGACCGAGCTGGCCGAGGCCGTGGACCGGCTGCAGCCGGGCGCCGGGCTGCTGCCGCTCGTGGTCGTGGGCGGCGGTGAGCACGCCGTGCCGGAGGGGCTGCATCCCGAGCACGGGCCAGCGGCCGGCGCCATCGGCGCGGCGGTCAGCCCGGTCGGCGGCCAGTACGAGCGCATCGTCCGCCTGCCCGACCGCTCGGCGCTGGCGGCGGCGCTCGAACCGGTCGCGGAGGAGGCCAGGGCGGCGGCCGTCCGCGCCGGGGCCGATCCGCGGCGGGTGCGGGTCATCGGGGTGGAGGAGATCCCGCTCGCCTACCTGCCCGGCCCGTTCGTCCGGCTGCGCGCCCGCGCCGCCGGGCCGCCCTCGCTCCTGTGACAGCCCCGTGACCAGCGCCGATGCTCTGAGACCAGCCCAGTGACCGCATGCTCGTGAGCCCCCGCTCGTGAGCCCCCGCCACGCCCCCCGACGCGAAGGAAGACCACCATGACCGACTCCGACTACCCCCTGGAGCGGGTGCCGCAGGCCGCCCGCTACTCCTGGTTCAACGTGGCCGTGCAGCGGTTCGGCCAGCTCTCCGACCTGACGCAGTTCCTGCTGGGCGCCACGCTCGGCGCCGGGCTGTCGTTCTGGGGGGCGTTCTGGGCGTTCACGCTCGGCTCGGTGATCCTGGAGGTGGTGTGCATCTTCGTCGGCATCGCCGGGATGCGCGAGGGCCTGTCCACCTCCATGCTGGCCCGCTGGACCGGCTTCGGCCGGTACGGCTCCACGATCATCGGCGTGATCATCGCCCTGAGCCTGTTCGGCTGGTTCGGCGTGCAGACCGCGGTGTTCGCCTCGGGCCTGCACTCGATCATGTCCTGGATGCCGCTCTGGGCGTGGGCCATGATCGCCGGCATCGGCGTGACGCTGCTGGTCATCCGGGGGTTCAAGGCGATGGGGATGACGGCGTTCATCACCGTGCCGGCGTTCCTGGGCCTGGCCGGCTGGGCGATGTGGGTGGAAATTTCACGACATGACCTGGGGTCGCTGGTGGCCTCGCCGCCGTTCGGCGAGCCGATCAGCATCGCGACCGGCGCCACCATCGTGGCCGGCTCCTACATCATCGGCGCGGTGACCACGCCCGACATGACCAGGTTCAACCGCAACACCGGCGACGTCGTCAAGCAGACCCTCGTCGGCATCTCCCTCGGCGAGTACGTGCTCGGCCTGGCCGGCGTGCTGCTGGCCTACGCGGTCAAGTCCTCGGACGTGATCGCGATCATCACGGCCTCCTCCGGCGTGATCGGCGTCATCGTCCTCATCTCGGCCACCGTGAAGATCAACAACTGGAACCTCTACTCCGCAGCGCTGGGCCTGCTCAACGCCGTGGAGTCCACGGTCGGGGTGCGGCTGAACCGGGTCGCCGTCACCGTCGGCATCGGCGTCCTGGGCAGCGTGCTGGCCGCCGCCGGGATCCTGGAGCGTTTCACCGACTTCCTGCTGATCCTCGGCGTCATCACGCCCCCCGTCGCCGGGATCATGGTCGCCGAGTACTTCGTGGTGCGCCGCTGGCGCCCGGTGCTGGACGCCTCGCGCGCCACCGGCACGCTCCCCGAGACCGAGCCGACGTGGGTGCCCGCCACGCTGGTCATCTGGGCCGCCGCCGCGCTGGTCGGCTGGCTCAGCGACCACTACCAGTGGATCGGCATCCCCGCCCTGAACTCCCTGATCCTCGCGGGCCTGGGCTACGTCGTCGCGGGCCGACTCGGCCTGGTCCGCGGCACCCGCGAGGTCCCCGTCGAGCGGCCCGCGCTCACCGTCTGAGAGTCGCGCGGCCCGCGCTCACCGTCCCGGAGTCGCGCGGTCCGTGCTCACCGTCCGAGAAGAGAGTCCTCCTTCATGCGTATCGGCATCGACGTGGGCGGCACCAACACCGACGCCGCCCTCATCGGCGACGACGGCCAGGTGCTGGCCACCGTCAAGTCCCCCACCACCGCGGACGTCACGGGCGGCGTCGCCGCGGCCCTGGCCGGTCTGGGCGCCACCCGGGTGTCCGCGGTGATGATCGGCACCACCCACTTCGTCAACGCCCTGGTGGAGGCCGCCCGGCTGGAGCCGGTCGCGGCCGTCCGGCTCGGCCTGCCCGCCACCGCCGCGCTGCCGCCGCTGGTGGACTGGCCCGACCGCCTGCGCCAGGCGGTCGAGGGCGCGGTCTACCTGTGCCACGGCGGCTGCGAGTACGACGGCGCCCCCATCTCCCCCCTCGACCCGGACGAGCTGCGCGGCGTCGCCGCCGACATCAGGCGGCGCGGCCTGCGCACGGTCGCGATCTCCTCGGTGTTCTCCCCGGTCAGCGACGCCCACGAGCGCGAGGCCGCGCAGATCCTGGCCGCCGAGCTGGGCCCCGAGGTGCACCTGTCGCTGTCCTGCGAGATCGGCCGGGTCGGCCTGCTGGCCAGGGAGAACGCCACGATCGTGAACGCCGCCCTGCGCCCGCTGGCCGGCCGGACCGTGGCCGCCTTCGGCGAGGCGCTGCGGGTGGCCGGGATCGACGCGCCGCTGTTCCTGTCCCAGAACGACGGCACCCTCATGGACGTGGACCAGGCCCGCCGCTACCCGGTGGCCACGTTCGCGTCGGGGCCGACGAACTCGATGCGCGGCGCGGCGTACCTGTCGGGGCTGACCGACTGCGCGGTGGTGGACATCGGCGGCACCACGTCCGACGTGGGCATCCTGGTCGGCGGGTTCCCGCGCGAGGCGGCCGGCGAGGCGCTGGTCGCCGAGGTGCGCACCAACTTCCGCATCCCCGACGTGCTGTCGATCGGCATCGGCGGCGGCTCGCTGGTCGCCGAGGACGGCACCACCGGCCCGCGCAGCGTCGGCTACCGGCTGACCGAGGAGGCGCTGGTGTTCGGCGGCGGCACGCTGACCGCCACCGACCTGGCCGTGGCCGCCGGGCTGGCCGACATCGGCGACCGTGACAGGGTCACGCACGTCGACCCGCAGCGCCCGCTCAAGCTCATCGCCGAGCGCGTCTCGGAGGCGGTCGACCGCATGCGCACCTCGTCCGCGCCGCTGCCTGTCGTGCTGGTCGGCGGCGGCAGCGTGCTCATCCAGGAGCTGCCCGGCTTCGACGACGTGCGCCGCCCGGCGCACTTCGAGGTGGCCAACGCCGTCGGCGCGGCCATCGCCCAGGTCGGCGGCGAGGTGGACCGGGTCTTCTCCGGCCCGCGCGAGCGCATCCTGGAGGAGGCCAAGAGCGAGGCGATCATCCGCGCCGAGCGCGGCGGCGCCCGCGCGGGCAGCGTGCGGATCGTGGACGTGGAGGAGCTGCCGCTCGCCTACCTGCCCGGCGACGCCACCCGGATCAGGGTGAAGGCCGTCGGCGACCTGGACCTGGAGAAGATCGATGCGTGAGATCGGAATCGACCGGCTGGACGACATGGCGCGCGGCGCCGGGATCCTCGGCACCGGCGGCGGCGGCGACCCGTACGTGGGCAAGCTGCTGGCCCGCGAGGCCATCCGCAGGCACGGTCCCGTGCCGCTGGTGGCCATCGACGACGTGCCCGCGGACGCGACCGTCGTGGCGGTCTCGGGCATGGGGGCGCCGACCGTGCTGCTGGAGAAGCTGCCGGCGGGCACCGAGGAGCTGACCGCGCTGCGCGCCCTGGAGGCGGTGCTCGGCCGTCCGGCCACGCACATCGTGCCGATCGAGGTCGGCGGCGTGAACTCGATGATCCCGATCGCCGCCGCCGCGCAGGCGGGCCTGCCGATCGTGGACGGCGACGCGATGGGCCGCGCCTTCCCCGAGGCGCAGATGGTGCTGCCGACGCTGATCGGCGTGCCGAACACGCCGATGGCGCTGGCCGACGACAAGGGCAACACGCTGGTGCTGGAGACGGTGTCCAACGTGTGGGCCGAGCGCCTGGCCAGGGCGGCGTGCGTGCAGATGGGCTGCCAGGTCTCCTGCGCCGACACCGTCATGCGCGGCGACCAGCTGCGCGACGGTCTGGTGCCGGCCACGCTGACGCTGGCCGAGGACCTGGGCCGGGCCGTGCGGCTGGCCCGCGCCGGGCACGCCGACCCGGTGGCGGCGGCCCTGGACGTGCTGGGCGGCCTGAAGCTGTTCACCGGCAAGGTCGTGGACGTCGAGCGCCGCACCACCGGCGGCTTCGCCCGCGGCCAGGCCCGCCTGGAGGGCACCGGCACGCTGGAGCTCAGCTTCCAGAACGAGCACCTGCTGGCCCGCCGGGACGGCGAGATCGTGGCCACCACGCCCGACCTGATCTGCGTGCTGGACACCGACTCGGGCGAGCCGGTCACCACCGAGGCCATGCGCTACGGCCTGCGCGTCACGGTCATCGCCGTGCCGTGCGACCCGCGCTGGACCTCACCGGGGGGCCTGGAACTGGCCGGGCCGCGGTACTTCGGCTACGACTGCGACTACCGGCCGCTGGCCACGACCCCGGCGTAGACCCAGCGGCCGTCCAGCCGGACGAACCTGCTGTGCTCGTCGAGCACGCCCGGCACCCGCCGGTTGACGAAGTGGGCGCGGAACCGCACGGTGCCCTCGGTGTGGACGGGGCTGCCGCCGGTGCTCTCCAGCACCTCCAGCTCCGTCCACGCGACCTTCCTGTCGAGGTCGAGGCGGGCCGGGCGGTCGGCGGGATGCCAGGTGGCCATGAGATAGGCCTCGTCGCCCACGGCGAACGCGCTGAACCTGGACCGCATGAGCGACTCCGCGGTGGGGGCCGACCCCTCACCGCGGTGGTATCTCCCGCAGCAGTCCGCGTAGGACGCGGGCAGACCACAGGGGCATGGACGAGGAGGCATGCCCCCCATTGTGCCGCCCCCGCGCCGCCTTGCGCTCCGCCCGGTGCGCGCGTGGGGTCAGCCTTGCGCTCCGCCCGGTACCGGCGTGCGGGTCAGCCTTGCGCTCCGCCCGGTACGGGCGTGCGGGTCAGAGGCGGGCGGCCAGCTCGGTCAGGGTGGCGCCGAGCGGGGCGTCGAGCAGCAGCGCGGCGTCGGCGTCGGCGCCGGTCGGGCCCTGGTTGACGATGGCGACGGGCAGCCCGAGCTCGGCCGCCCTGGTGACGAAGCGCAGCCCCGACCTGATCGCCAGCGACGACCCCAGCACGAGCAGCGAGCGCGCCCCGCCCACGAGCGCGAAGCACTCAGCCACCCGATCCCTCGGCACGTTCTCGCCGAAGAAGATCACGTCGGGCTTGAGCAGGCCGCCGCAGGAGACGCAGTCGACCACCTGGAACCCGGCGACCTGGGCGTCGGTGAGGGCCGCGTCGCCGTCGGGGTTGACGCGGCCCTCGGCGGCCCAGCGCGGGTTGGCCGCGCTGAGGCGGCGCTCCAGCTCGGCGCGCGGGGTGCGGTCGCGGCACGACAGGCACACGACGCGGTCGAGGCCGCCGTGCAGCTCGATCACCCGGCGCGCCCCGGCGGCCTGGTGGAGGCCGTCGACGTTCTGGGTGACGATGCCGGCCAGCAGGCCGCGCCGCTCCAGCTCGGCCACCGCGCGGTGGCCGGCGTTGGGGGCGGCCCGGCCGATCTGCCGCCAGCCGACGTGGCTGCGCGCCCAGTAGCGCCGGCGCGCCTCGGCGCTGCCGGTGAAGCGCTGGTACGTCATCGGCTCGGCGCGCCGGGACCGCCCGGTGGGGCCCCGGTAGTCGGGAATGCCGGACTCGGTGGACAGCCCGGCCCCGCTGAGCACCACGACGCCGCCACCGGCCACCAGCTCGGCCAGCGACGCGATCGCCGGCGCCGTCACGGGTGCTGTCGCAGTCTCTTGCACACCCTCCATGATGCCCGGTCAGAGATAGTTGCTGAGCTCGATCAGGTTCCCGTCGGGGTCGCGCAGGTAGACGCTCCTGATCGGGCCGAGCGCTCCGGTCCGCTCCACCGGGCCCTCCTCGATCCCGACGCCGTGCCGGGCCAGCTCGTCCATGACCGTCTCGACGGGGTCGGCGGTGATCAGGCACAGGTCGGCGCTGCCGGGCACGGGCCGGGCCGCCTTCGGCTCGAACTCGCGTCCCGCCTCGTGCAGGTTGATCTTGCTCTGCCCGAACGCCAGCGCCCGCCGCCCCTCGCCGAACGTCACCGCCTCCATCCCCAGCACCGTGGTGTAGAAGCGCACCGCGGCCTCGACGTCGGCAACGGTCAGCACCAGGTGGTCCAGGCGGTCGATCCTCATGTGTTCCCTCGCTCCTCGATCGGTTCTCCGTCCCATAGTCTCCGCATCTCGGGACACATGCGCAGCAACTCCCCCAGCGGCCCGCGGCCCGCGACGCGGCCCCGGTCGAGGACGACCACCTGGTCGGCGCGTTCGAGCGCGGCCCGGCGGGAGGAGACCACCAGCAGCGTGGCGGGGCCGTGCCGGGCGACGCGCTCCCACAGCAGGTTCTCGGTCCCGACGTCCAGGGCGGACGAGACGTCGTCCACGACGAGCAGGTCCGGGGCGCGGACCAGGGCGCGGGCGGCGGTGGCGCGCTGCACCTGGCCGCCGGACAGACGCACGCCCCGGGGGCCGACGACGGTCTCCAGGCCGTCCGGCATGGCGGCCAGGTCGTCCTCGAAGGCGGCCAGTTCCAGGGCGCGGGCCAGGTCGTCGTCGCCCGCGGGCAGGCCGAGGAGCAGGTTCTCGCGCAATGTCTCCGAGAACAGGCGCGGGATCTGGCTCGCGTACGCCGCCCGTCCCGGCACCAGGAACGCGCCCGGGTCGGGCACCGGGCGGCCGTTCCAGGTGATCGTCCCGGTGTCGAGGGGCAGCAGGCCGAGTACGGCGCGCACGAGCGTGGTCTTGCCCGCGCCGACGGCCCCGGTGACGACGGTGAACGTGCCGCGCCGGAGCGTCAGATCCACGTCGCGCACCCCGCGCCCGCCGGGGTGCACGACGCTCAACCCGCGCACCTCCAGCACCTCCAGCGTCGTCGGCGCGGTCGGCCCCTCGCCGCCCGGGGGCGGCTCTACCGGCGGTGCGGGGAGGCGGGGGGCGCGCCTCAGGGGCGACCTTCCCGAAGGTGGGGCCGAGGTGGGACGGAGGTGCGGGCTCGGGGGCGGTGCTTCGGGGGGTGGGGTGGGACGGAGGTGGAGGGGGTGGTCGCGGGTCAGGTCGGGGGTGTCCTGGTGGGGGGCGAGCAGGGCGGTCAGGCGTTCGGCGGAGACGTCCGCTCTGGGCAGGCGGTACAGGATGGAGCCGATGGTACGGGGCAGCGCGGTCAGCCAGCCGACGTAGCTGGTGAACAGCGCGAGGTCGCCCACGGTGAACTCGCCGCGCCGCATCGCCCCGGCGGCCAGCAGCAGCACGACGCCGACGCCCAGCTCGACCGTGGTGCCCGTGGCGGCCTCCAGCAGGTCGGTGGCCAGGCGGCTGCGTACGGCGGCGTCCCGGCGACGGGCGTTGAGCGTGCGCAGGCGGTCCAGCGCCGCCCGCTCGGCCCCCGCCGTCTTCAGCGCGAGCACGCCGCCGAACAGTTCGCCGACGAAGGCCGTCACGCCCGCGCCCAGTTCCCTGGCCCGCTGGTGCCGCCGTCTGATCACCCGTCCCATGAGCCTGCTCAGCACGCCGATCGCGAGCATCGGCACGACCAGCGTCACGGTGACGACGGGGTCGATCGAGACCATGACCGCCAGCGCCACCCCGCCGAACAGCACGCCTCCGGCCAGCGGGACGGACTCGTCGGCGAGCTCGACCAGCTCGGCCACGTCGTCGCGCAGCCGGGCCAGCGACTCGCCCGGGGAGCGCGGCAGCCGGGCGGCGACCGGGCCGCGCGCGGTCAGCACCGAGCCCAGGACGTTGGCGCGCAGCAGCGTGGCCGCCGCGTCCCACCAGTAGGAGCCGTAGGACCAGGCGAACACCAGGACGATCCCGCGGACCAGCTCGGCGCCCGCGAACGCCGCGCACAACCACAACGACTGCCGCAACGTCGCCGGGCTGTGCCCGCTGATCTGGTCGAAGAGCTGCCGCAGCACGAGTCCGCCGCCGAGCGGCAGCACGTGGACCGGCAGCCACAGCAGGATCTGCAGCACGTACAGGCGCACGTCGAAGCCGATCAGGCGGCCCGCCACCGCCAGGGCCCGGCGCGCGCTCACCGGCTCACCCCCGCGGCGTCCAGCAGCCGGCCGAACCTGCTGCCCGGGTCGGCGGCCAGGTCGGCGCGGCGGCCGTACTCGACGAGCTTGCCGCGTTCCAGCACGGCGATCTTGTCCACGTGCGCCAGCGAGGAGAGCCGGTGCGCGATGAGCACGCCGGTCCGCCCGTCCAGCAGCCGCCGTACGCCGTCCTCGACGTGCCGTTCGGTGGCCGGGTCGAGCCTGCTGGACGCCTCGTCCAGGATCACCAGCCCGGGGTCGGTCAGGAAGGCCCGCGCGAAGGCGAGCAGCTGGGCCTCCCCCGCCGACAGTCCGCCCGGCTCGCCGTCGAGCCCGCCGGGCAGCACGGCCGGCCAGCCGCCCAGCCCCACCCCGGCCAGCACCTCCAGCAGGCGGGCGTCGTCGTGTCGGGGGTCGGTCAGGGCGCCGAACAGGGTGAGGTTGTCGCGGACGCTGCCGTCGAACAGCCGTACGTCCTGGGTGACCACGCCGACCCGGCGGCGCAGCGACTCCGGGTCGCACTCGCGCAGGTCGAGGCCGCCGATCTCGACCGTGCCGCCGGTCGGGTCGTACAGGCGCAGCAGCAGCTTGGCGAGGGTGGTCTTGCCGCTGCCGGTGCGTCCCACCAGGCCCAGGCGTTCGCCGGGGGCCAGGGTGAGGGTGATGCCCGACAGCGCGGTCTCGCCGTCGTCGGGGTAGGCGAAGCTCACGTCGTCCAGCCGCAGGCCGAGCGCGCCCGAGGCGGGCAGCGGCCGGGGCGCGGCGCGGACGGGCAGCGCGGGCCGCTCGGCCAGCAGGGAGCCGATGCGGGCGAACCCGGCCAGCGCCCCCTGGAACTGCCTGAGCTGGTCGATCAGCCGCTCGAACGGCGTGCGGATCATCAAGGTGTACTGGAAGAGCAGCACGGCGGTGCCGACCGTGAGCGCCCCGGCGTCCAGCAGCCAGGCGGCCAGGGCGAGCATCAGCGCGGTCCCGGCCGCGAACGCCACGTTCGTGGCCGCGAGCAGGCCGCCCGCGATGCGCGAGCCGTGCCACTCGGCGCGGAACCAGGCCCCGGCGACCTGGTGGAAGCGGCCGAGCGCGTGCCCGCCCGCGCCGTTGGCCCGCAGGTCCTCGGCCCCGGCCAGCCGCTCTTCGAGGTGGCCGTAGAGCGCGGCGCTCGCCTCCCGCGACCGGGTCGCCGACGGCACGGCGAGCCGCTGCGCACCCGTCATGGCGAGCCCGGTCAGCAGGCAGTAGGCCAGCAGCGCCGCGCCCAGCCGCCAGTCGACGGTGAACACGACGGCGAGCACGCCGGCCAGCAGCAGCAGCCCGGCCACGACGTCGAGGACGAAGGCGACGACGAAATCGGCCACGGCCGCCACGTCGCCGTCGACGCGTTCGATCAGCTCGCCGGGCGAGTGGCGGGCGTGGAAGGCCAGGTCGAGGCCGAGCACGTGCCCGGCCAGGTGTTCGCGCAGGCGGTTGGTGCCGTCCCAGGCCAGGCGGCCGGCGAGCCAGGCGGCGGCCATGCGGGCGGCCTGACCGGCGGCGGCCAGGGCGAGGTAGCCGAGCGCGATCACGATCAGGTGGCGCAGCCCGGCGCCGCCGGCGGCGTCGTCGACGAAGCGGCGGGTGACGTGCGGCGCGGCCAGCGGCAGCGCGGTGGCCGCGGCGGTGGCGGCGCCCAGCGCGAGCGCGGCGCGCGGGGCGGGCCGCAGGTGGCGCAGGGCCTGCCGGGCGGGTCTAGCTACCTGCGGACGGGTCCTGGTGAGCGGGGATCTCAAGAAGCGTCATGCCCTCTGAATAGGTGGGTGTCCTGTGCTGGGAGGTCATGAACGCTGTCCTCATCGATCCGCTCCTTCGTCCGCGATCGGTGCCGCCGGGAAGTAGAACAGCCGCCCGCGCCGCGCCGCAACCGGTTTTGGCCGCCTACGGGATCTATACGCCGCCTATACAGCCGCTGCTCACGCTGAGCACCGAACGGCCTTACACCCCCCGCGGAGGTTGGACGGTGTTGAAGAAACCCAGGCGGCTGACTCCCTTACCGCCGCTCGTCGTCCTGTTGCTGACATCCACGGCCCTCGTGCCGCTTCCCGCGCGGGCCGCCCCGCCCGCGCCCGCCAAGGCGCGGGCGGCGGTCGCCTGCCCGGACGAGATGCCCACCGAGATCTCCGCCCGGCTGGCCGCCGCGGTCTGCGGCAAGCGGATCAGGGCGGTCTCGCTGACCACCGAGACCGACGAGTTCTTCGTCAACCCGGCCGGCACGGTCACCCAGGAGCACCGCTACCGCCCGGTCCGGGTCAAGCGGGGCGAGGCGTGGGCGCCCGCCGACCCGACGCTCGCGGCGAGCCAGGACGGCACGGTCGCGCCGAAGGCCGCCGCGGTCTCCTACAGCTTCTCCGGCGGCGGCGACGGCCCGCTGGTCACCGCCACCGAGCGGGGCACCCGCCTCACGCTCGGCACGCCGCTCGGCGCCCTTCCCGAGCCGGTGCTGGACGGCGCCACCGCCACCTACCCCGACGTGCTGCCGGGCGTGGACCTGGTGCTGACCGCGGACGTGGACGGCTTCGCCGAGAAGCTCGTCGTCAAGACCCGGCAGGCCGCGGCGAACCCGGCGCTGAAGGAGCTGACGTTCGCCACGTCGGTGAAGAAGGGCGAGGTCAGGACCGACAAGCACGGCAACGTCTCGATCCTCGACGCCAAGGGTGAGCCGGTGTTCGGCTCGGCGGCGCCGGAGATGTGGGACGCCGCCACCGAGTCGGCCATGACCCGCAACCCGGCCACCCCGGCGCTGGCCGCCCAGCCGGGCCGGCGGGCCAGGATGGGCGTGCGGCTGTCGGGCCGCGAGCTGCGCGTCACCCCCGACGCCGCGCTGCTGGCCGACCCCGCCACGGTCTACCCGGTGACGATCGACCCGAGCTTCACCTCGGCCAAGTCCGGCTGGACGTACGTGGACTCGGCCTATCCCACCAGCGCGTACTGGAACTCGGCGAACGACGCGACGGCCGGCACCAGCAACGGCGGCGGCTACAAGCGGCGCTCGTTCTTCAACATGGGCCTGTCGGGCCTGGCCGGCAAGCACATCACGGCGGCCACGTTCAACATCAAGGAGACGTGGGCCTGGTCCTGCTCGGCGCGGAACGTCGAGCTGCACAGGACCGCGGCCGTCGGCTCGGGCACGACGTGGAACAACCAGCCCGCCTCGAACCTCAACATCGGCGCCAAGAACGTCGCCTACGGCTGGTCGTCGGCCGGTCAGGGCGGCGCGTCGAGCTGCCCGGCGGCCTGGGTCGGCTGGGACGTCACCAGCGCGGTGCAGAGCGTGGCGAGCGCGAACGGCACGTCGGTCACCTTCATGGTCAAGGCCGGCAGCGAGACCGACAACTACTACTGGAAGCGCTTCGCCAACAACCCCAACATCGCGATCACCTACAACTCGCTGCCGGGCACGCCGTCGGCCCTGGCCGTCGCGCCCTGCTCGGTGTGCGCCAGCCCGGCCGTGGTGGGCGCGGCGCAGCCGACGCTGTCGGCCAAGGTGAGCGACGCCGACGGGCAGGCGCAGCGGGCCGACTTCGAGATCTGGACGGCCGACCACGCGACCAAGGTGACCGGCGGCTCGGCCGCGAACGTGGCGAACGGCGCCACCGCCTCCTGGAAGGCCGGCACGGCTCTGGCGAGCACGTCGTACGCCTGGCGGGTGCGCTCGTACGACGGCACCGACTACGGCCCCTGGTCGGCGTGGTTCGCCTTCACGGTGGACGCCGCCCCGCCGCCCGCCCCCGAGGTGTCCTCCGGCGACTACCCGGAGGACGCGTGGGCCAAGGGGGCCGGTCAGGCCGGCCAGTTCACCATCACGCCGGGCTCGGCCGACGCGTCCTCGGTGTCGTGGTCGTTCGACGGCGGCGCCCAGCAGTCCGCCGCCAGCTCCGGCGCACCGCACACGGTGAGCTGGACGCCGCCCGCCGACGGCCCGCACACGCTCAAGGCATGGGTCAAGGACAAGGCGGGCAACCTGTCGCCGGCGACGACGTACGCGTTCAACGCGGGCGGCTCGGCGGTCACCTCGCCCAAGGACGGGCAGTCCACCGCCCGCCGGACGGTCCTGTCGGCCACCGGCAGCGCGGGGCTGAGCGCGGTCGCCTTCTCCTACCGGCGCGGCGAGGCCGACTCCTGGCACCAGGTGCCGGCGGCCGACGTGCGCAGGAAGTCCGACGGGTCGGCGGTCGCCTGGCCGGTGGCGATGAGCGCGGGCGCCTCGCCCGAGCTGGTCTGGGACACCACGCACACGCTGGCCGAGGACGGCTCGATCGAGATCAGGGCCGAGTTCGTCACCTCCTCGGGCACGGCCGCCTCCCAGCCGGTGGACCTGGTCGTGGACCGGGACGGCGAGGGCGCCTCCACCCAGCCGGTCGGCCCCGGCTCGGTCAACACGCTGACCGGCGACTTCAGGATGGCCGCCACCGACGCCAACGTGTACGGCATCGGCCTGATGCGCTCGTTCTCCTCGCGTGACCCGCGCAAGGGCTCGGCGCTGCCGGGCGTGGCGGCGATCTTCGGCACCGAGTGGACGCCGACCGGGCTCGCCCAGTCGGGTCAGGGCACGTTCGCCCAGCTCCGGGCCACCTCCGCCACCTCGGTCGAGCTGAGCGGCGAGGGCTCGGCGGTGGCCTTCACCAAGAACGCCGACGGCTCGTACGAGCCGCAGCAGGACGCGGCGAGCCTGAAGCTGACCTTCGACGCCGCGGCCGACCGCTACACCCTGTCGGACACGAACTCGGCCGAGCGCACGGTGTTCGCCAAGGTGGACGCCGCCGCGCCGATCTACCTGGTGCGGGCGGTCTACCCGGCCAGCGGCAAGGGCAGCACGGCGTTCGTGTGGCAGTCGGTGACCGGCTCGGACGGCAAGGCGCTGGCCCGGCCGGTCAAGATCATCGCGCCGTCGTACACGCAGGCCGACTGCGACGTGGACACGCTGGCGAGCCTGCCGCAGGGCTGCCGCCTGATCAAGCTGGACTACGCCACCACCACGACCGCGGGCGCGCAGCTCGGCGACGTGGCCGGGCAGGTCAAGGCGATCAGCCTGTGGGAGGGCGGCGCGAGCGCGCCGCTGGGCCTGTCGGAGTACCGCTACGACGACCTGGGCCGCCTGCGCGAGCAGTGGAACCCGGCCACCCCCGACATCAGGACGCGCTACGACTACGACCTCGGCGGCCGGGTGAACCGCTACACCCCGCCCGGCGAGCTGCCGTGGACGTTCGGCTACGGCAAGGCGGGCAACGCCGACACCGCCGCGGACGGCATGCTGCTCGCGGTCTCCCGCCCGACGCTGCGGCCCGGCACCCCGAGCGAGACGAACGGCACCGCGGTCACGTCGGTGGTCTACGACGTGCCGATCAGCGGGACGGGGGCGCCGTACGGGATGAGCGAGACGGCCACGGCCGCCTGGGGGCAGAGCGACTCCCCGGTGGACGCGACCGCCATCTTCCCGGCCGACCAGGTGCCGGCCAACCACACCGGGCGCGGCGGCCTGGCCGCCTCCGACTACGGCCGGGCCACGATCACCTACCTGAACGCCTCCGGGCAGACGGTCAACCGGGTGGAGCCCGGCGGCGCGGTCTCCACCAGCCAGTACGACGCGCAGGGCAACACGGTGTTGTCGCTGTCGGCCGGCAACAGGGCGCTCGCCCTGGCCCAGACGCCGGACGCGGGCGCCGAGCTGACCCGGCTCGGGCTGCTCAACGCCTCGCCCGCCGACCGGGCGCGGCTGCTGGCCGAGGAGTCCGCCTACAGCTCCGACGGGCAGCGGATGGTCTCCGAGCTCGGCCCGCTGCACCTGGTCACGCTGAACGGCACGCAGGTCGCGGCGAGGAAGCACACGGTCAACACCTTCGACGAGGGCCGGCCGGCCGACGCCAAGGTGTCGAACCTGGCCACGACGGTGGCGGTGGGCGCGTACGTGCCCGGCGCGACCTCGGACGCCGACGTGCGCACGAGCCGGACGTACTACGACTGGAACACCGGCAAGAGCGTCAGGACGGTGGAGGACCCCGGCGGCCTGGCGATCACCAAGACCACCACGTACGACTCCGACGGCCGGGTGGTCGCCACCACGATGCCGAAGTCGTCGGGCGACGACGCGGGCACCACGACCAGCGAGTACTACACGGCCGACGGCACCGGCGCGTGCGGCGGCAGGGCCGAGTGGGCCGGGCAGCTGTGCCGGACGAAGTCCAAGACGGGCGTCGGCGACAGCGGCACCCGCCCGGCCGAGCTGGTCACCAAGGTGTACGCCTACGAGCCCGGCGGCCGCGTGTCGTCGGTGACCGAGACGGCCAACGGGGTGACCAGGACCACGACGACCACGTACAACCCGGCGGGCGACATCGTGAAGACCGTCGTGTCCGGCGGGGCCGGGACGGCGGTGCCCGAGGTGAGCACCACCTACGACGCGGCCGGGCGCGGGGTCAGGACCACGGCCTCCAACGGCACCTCGATCACCCGCGAGTACGACGCGCTGGGCCGCCAGACGTCCTACACCGACGCCGACGGCGGCGTGACCAGGGTCGAGTACGACGCCCTCGACCGCATCACCAGGAAGACCGACGGCGCGCCCTCGACGGTCACCTACGCCTACGACGACGTGCGCGGCGCGCTGGCCACCATGACCGACTCGGTGGCCGGGACGTTCACCGCCACGTACACCGTGGACGGCTCGATCAGTCACGAGAGCCTGCCGGGCGGCCTGTCCTACGACCTCGCCCGGGACCCGTCCGGCGCGCCGGTCTCGCGGGTCTACCGGACGGCGGCGGGGGCGCGGCTGCTGGACGACTCGGTGACCTGGTCGATCCACGGCCAGCAGGTGAGCCACAACGGGCTGTCCGCCCAGAAGATCGGCTACGACAAGCTGGGCAGGATCGCCTCGGTGGACGACACCGTGAGCGGCCTGTGCTCGCGCCGCGCCTACGGCTACGACGCCAACTCCAACAGGACGGGGCTGACCACGAGCGCCTGCGACGGCTCGGGGGCGGTCACCGAGAACCACGCCTACGACGGCGGCGACCGGCTGGCCGACGCCGGCTACGAGTACGACGCCTACGGCCGCACCACGGCCACGCCGGCCGGGCTGAAGGCGGAGTACTACACCACCGACCTGGTCCGGCAGATGACGTCGGGGGCGGTGCGGCAGTCGTACACGCTGGATCCGGAGCTGCGCCGCAACACCACCACGCTGGAGCAGCTGTCCGGCGGCACGTGGAGCGCGGCCGGCAAGCGGGTCGAGCACTTCGACGCCGACGACGACACGCCCGCCTGGGTCGTGGAGGGCGGCGCGGTCACCAGGAACGTGCACTCCATCTCCGGCGGCCTGGCCGCGGTCACCTCGGCGACCGGCGACGTGCGGCTGCAGCTGACGAACCTGCACGACGACATCAACGTGGTCTACGCCGACGGCGTGCCGCTGGCGCTGGACTTCGACGAGTTCGGCAACCCGCGCGCCGGTCAGCCCGCGATGCGCTACGGCTGGCACGGCGCGGCCGAGCGGGCCGCCGACACCCCCGACGGCACGATCCTCATGGGCGTGCGGCTCTACCAGCCCAAACTGGGACGGTTCCTGCAGACCGACCCGGTGGAGGGCGGCAGCGCCAACGCCTACGACTACGCCAACCAGTCGCCGACCTCCAACGCCGACCTGGACGGCAAGAAGTGGTACTGGTGCACCAACTTCTGGCACTTCGCCTTCAACCACTGCGGCGTCAGCTACGCCTACTACCACGGCAGCTGGCGTTACGTGCAGTGGAAGAAGACGCCGGCCGGCTGGTGGGTGCGCGGCGTGTACTACGACTACTGCACCAAGTCGCCCGACAAGCCGCTCGGCTATGACTTCCGCCAGGCGTGCATGATGCACGACTACGGGTACGCCCTGCGCAATATGGGGTATATCCATAGCAAGTACCAGGTGGACTACATCTTCTATTACGTCCTGTACTGGGGCGTCTGCTCCCACTACTTCTTCAAGGGGACATGTCGCCGCATCGCGTACGCGTACTTCCTTTCGGTGGTCGCCTTCGGCCACCCGTGACCTAGGATGAGCCACCGGCGGGAGCTACCTCGAAAGGCTCCCGCCGGTGCCTTTTTCTCCCGGTCGGCGCAGGGTTGACGGGAGTCGGACGTTGATGCACATTGAAGCAGCTTTGATCTTCCTTGTGCACCAACGTCCTTGCGGGGAGCGCGATGGAGTTCGCCGTACTTGGGCCGCTTCACGTCTCGGATGACCAAGGGCCGCTGCCGCTCGGCGTCGGCAAGCAGCGCACCCTGCTGGCCGAGCTCCTGTGCCGGGCCGGCCGCCCGGTCTCCCCCGCCACGCTCGTCGAGGCCCTGTGGGAGCAGCGCCCGCCGCGCACCGCCGCCGACAACCTCCGCCTGTACGTGCACCAGCTCCGCCGGACGCTCGGCCAGGACCGCATCACCCGCACCGACGCCGGTTTCGTCCTGGCCGTGCACCCCGGCGAGCTGGACGCCGAACGCTTCGAGACCCTGGCCGGCCGGGGCGGCGACGCGCTGTCCGGCGGCGACCACGAACAGGCCGCCACGCTGCTGCGGCAGGCGCTGGAGTTGTGGCGCGGGCCCGCCTACGCGGGGCTGAACCTCACCGCCGGGCTGCGCGACCACGCCCGCCGCCTGGAGGAGGAGCGCCTGGCGGCCCTGGAGCACCGGATCGAGGCCGACCTGGCCCGCGGCCTGCACGCCGTGCTCGTCGCGGAGCTGACCGAGCTGGTCGCCGAGCACCCGCTGCGCGAACGCCCGCGCCGCCAGCTCATGCTCGCCCTGGCCCGGTCGGGACGGCAGGCCGAGGCGCTGGCCAGCTACCGCGAGGCCCGCCGGGTGTTCGCCGCCGAGCTGGGCCTCGACCCCGGCGCCGAGCTCAACCGCCTGCACCAGGCCATCCTCACCGGCACCCTCGACCCGGCCCCCGGCGGCGCCGCCGGGCCCGCGGCGCGCTCCCCCGCCCAGCTCCCGACCGACATCTCCGACTTCACCGGACGCGGCGAGCAGCTCGCCCAGCTCACCGCCCTGCTCGGCGACGAACCGCCGCAGGGCCCCGGCCAGGTGCGGGTGTGCGTGATCGCGGGCATGGGCGGCGTCGGCAAGACCACGCTGGCCGTGCACGCCGCGCACCGCATCGCCCGCCACTACCCCGACGGCCAGCTGCACACGAACCTGCACGGCGCCGAGGCCAGCCCCGCCGACCCCGGACAGGTGCTGGCCGCCTTCCTCACCGCGCTCGGCGTGCCGCGCTCCACGCTGCCCGAGAGCGTGGACGAGCGGGCCGCGCTGTTCCGCAGCAGCCTGGCCGAGCGGCGCATGCTGATCGTGCTCGACAACGCCGCCTCCGAGCAGCAGGTGCGCCCGCTGCTGCCGGGCACGTCCGGCTGCGCCGTCGTCATCACCAGCAGGGCCAGGCTGAGCGGCCTGTCCGGCGCGGCCCTGATCGAGCTGTCGGTGCTGCACCTGCGGCAGGGCGTGCGCCTGCTGGCCAGGATCGCCGGCGCCGGGCGGGTGGCGGCCGAGCCGGAGGCGGCGGCGGAGATCGTCCGGCTCTCCGACGGGATCCCGCTGGCCGTGCGGGTGGCCGGGGCCCGGCTGGTGGCCCGGCCGCACTGGCCGCTGACCCGGCTGGCCGGGCAGCTCAAGGACGAGCGGCGGCGGCTCGACCAGTTCGCGACCGGCGACCTGGCGGTCCGGGCCAGCCTGGCGCTCAGCTACGTGGGGCTGGAACCGGCCGCGCGGCGGGCCTTCCGGCTGCTGGGCACGCTGGAGGCGCCCGACTTCGCCGGATGGGTGGCGGGCGCGCTGCTGGACCTGCCCGTGCCGGTGGGCGAGGAGCTGGTGGAGTCGCTGGTGGACACCCAGCTCGTGCTGATCAGCGGCGTCGATCCGGCCGGGCAGCCGCGCTACCGCTTCCACGACCTGGTCCGCCTGTACGCCCGCGAACGTGCCGAGCTGGAGGACCGGCCCGAGGCGGTCGCGGCGGCGCTCGGCCGGGCCTTCGGCGGCTGGCTGGCGCTGGCCGAGCAGGCGACCGAACGCGTCCAGGGCAGCTCCTCGGCCATCATCCACGGCTCGGCCCCGCGCTGGAGCTCGCCCGACGGCACGCCGCTGGAGATCCGGCAGGACCCGATGGCCTGGTTCGACACCGAGCGCACCGCGCTGGTCGCGGCGATCCGGCAGGCGTGCGCGCTCGGCCTGGCCGAGGTCGCCTGGGACACCGCCTGCTGCGCCGAGCGCTACTTCGACGTGAGCGGCCTGTTCGACGACTGGCGGGCGCTGCACGAGCGGGTGCTGGCCGCCTGCCTGGCCGCCGGCGACCGGCTGGGCGAGGCGGTGATCCGGCGCGGCCTCATGCACGCCACCACCTGGACCGAGACCGGCGGCGCCATGGCCGCCCAGTACGACGGCGCCGAACGCCTGATCGCCATGTTCACCGAACTGGACGAGCAGCGCGGCCTGTCCGACGCGTACGTGCTTCGTGCCTGGGGCGAGGCGGCCAGAGGTGACATGGCGCAGGGCCTGCGCTCGGGCCGCATCGCGCTGGAGCTGGCCGAGCGCAGCGGCCACCAGGGCGGCGAGGCCAGGGCGCACGTGTGCATGGCCGTCGCCTACGGCACCAGGGACATCAGGATGGCCATCGTCCACCTGCTGCGCGGCCTGGACCTGGCCACCAAGCTCGGCAACCCCCGCTTCGAGGCCACGACCCTGCAGTTCCTCGGCCTGGCCCACGCCCACGCCAAGGAGTTCGAGGCCGGGCTGGAGTACATGGTGCGGGCGCTGGCCATCTACCGGCAGATCCGCGACCCGCTGCTGGAGACGATGGGCCTGGTCGCCCTGGCCAAGCTGTACGCCGGCCACCACGACCCGCGGGCCAGGGCGGTCGCCGAGGCGGCCGAGCTGCTGAGCCGCTCCCACCGGCTGGCCCACCACCGGGCCGACGCGCTGTGGGTGCTGGGCGGGGTGGACCTGGCCGAGGGCCGGGTGAAGGAGGCCGTCGCGCACCTGGAGGAGTCGGTGCGGCTGTGGCGCGCGCGGGGCTGGCAGGAGTTCCTGGCGGGGGCGCTGGACAGCCTGGCCGAGGCGTACGCGGCGGCGGGCGACCCGGCGGCCGCGGCCGCGGCCCGGCTGGAGGCTCGCTCGCTTGCCGGTTCTCCTCAGACGGGTTGAGTATCCGAGCGCTCGTGTCCCCGTCCCCGTCGCGGGCATGCTGGCCGTCAGGACCAGTGTGAGGAGAGAGATGCCGCGTTCCGCCCTGCTGTGGGCCGTGATCCTGATCGCCGGAGGCGTCGCCGCCGTGGCCGTGTGCGTGCTCACCGCGCCCGCGGTCGCGCCCGGCGCGCCGAAGGACGTCCTGGACTCCCCGGCGCTTCTGCCGGCCTTCGCCGCGCTGGCGGTCCTGGCCGGGCTGGCCGCGTGGGCCGTCCCGCATCCGTTGTGGGGGGTCGTCGCCGCCGCGCCGTTCTTCGTGCACTTCGCCGCCGGGGTGGTGAGCGAGCTGCGCGGGGGCGGGCAGGGGTTGTGGCCGGTCGGGCTGATGTTCCTGATCGGCCTGACGTTGCTGCCCCTGGCCGCCTCGCTCGTCACGTCGCTGATCGCCAGATCCCGCTGAGCCCCACGGCGACCGTACTGCGTACGGTACGATCGCCTACCCGCTCCCCATTTGATGTGACAAGAAGGGATTCTGTGGCCACCAGCGCCAAGTCCGACGCCGTACGCACCCGATCCGCCGATCACACCGCCGCCGACAGCCACGACGTCATCCAGGTCCGCGGCGCCCGCGAGAACAACCTCACCGGCGTCGACCTCGACCTGCCCAAGCGCCGCCTCACCGTGTTCACCGGCGTGTCCGGCTCGGGGAAGTCCTCGCTCGTCTTCGACACGATCGCCGCGGAGTCCCGGCGGCTGATCGACGAGACGTACACCACGTTCGTCCAGAACTTCATGCCGAGCCTGGCCCGTCCCGACGTGGACTCGCTGCGGAACCTCAGCGCGGCGATCATCGTGGACCAGGAGCGGATGGGCGCCAACGCCCGCTCGACCGTGGGCACCGCCACCGACACCTACACGATGCTCCGGATCCTGTTCAGCCGGCTGGGCTCCCCCCAGGTGGGGCCGCCGTTCGCGTTCAGCTTCAACCGCGCCGAGGGCATGTGCCCCGACTGCGAGGGGCTCGGCAAGGTCGCCGGCGTCGACGTCGACGAGCTGGTGGACCGGGACAAGTCGCTGAACGAGGGCGCCATCAAGATCCCCGGGTACGCGGTGGACACCTGGTACTGGCAGATCATGGTCGGCTCGGGCCTGTACGACCCCGACACCAAGCTGCGCGACTTCACCCCCGAGCAGTGGGCGGACCTGCTCGACAAGCCCGCCACGAAGATCAAGTACGGCACCAGCAACTTCACCTACGAAGGGCTGGTCACCAAGGTCAAGCGCCAGTACCTGGCCAAGGACCGCGAGTCGATGCAGCCGCAGGCGCGCGCCTTCGCCGACCGGGCGCTCAAGCTGACCGGCTGCACCGCCTGCGGCGGCTCGCGCCTGAACGAGGCCGCCCGGTCCTCCCGCATCGACGGCCGCAACATCGCCGACTGCTCGGCCATGCAGATCAACGACCTGGCCGAGTTCGTCAAGGGCATCGGCGACCCGAGCGTCGGCCCGGTGCTCCAGGGGCTGCGCGACACGCTGGACTCGCTGGTCGAGATCGGCCTCGGCTACCTCAGCCTCGACCGCGAGTCCGGCACGCTGTCGGGCGGCGAGGCCCAGCGGGTCAAGATGGTGCGGCACCTCACCTCCAGCCTGACCGACGTCACCTACGTCTTCGACGAGCCGACGGCCGGGCTGCACCCGCACGACATCCAGCGGATGAACAACCTGCTGCTCCAGCTGCGCGACAAGGGCAACACCGTGCTCGTGGTCGAGCACAAGCCCGAGGTGATCGAGATCGCCGACCACATCGTGGACCTCGGTCCCGGCGCGGGCACCGGCGGCGGGCGCATCTGCTACGCCGGCGACCTCGACGGGCTGCCCGGCTCGGGCACCCTGACCGGCCGCTACCTCGGCCACCGGGCCGCGCTGCGCGCCTCCGTCCGCCCGGCGAAGGGGCAGCTGGAGGTGCGCGGCGCCACGCTGCACAACCTGCGCGGCGTCGACGTGGACATCCCGCTCGGGGTGCTCACCGTCGTCACGGGTGTGGCGGGCTCGGGCAAGAGCTCCCTCATCCACGGGTACGTGTCCGGCCGCGAGGGCGTGGTGGTCGCCGACCAGTCGCCGATCCGCGGGTCGCGGCGCAGCAACCCGGCCACGTACACGGGCGTGCTCGACCCCATCCGCACGGCGTTCGCCAAGGCCAACGGCGTCAAGCCGGCCCTGTTCAGCGCGAACTCCGAGGGCGCCTGCCCGGCCTGCAAGGGCATCGGCCTGATCTACACCGAGCTGGCGATGATGGCCGACGTGGCCTCGGTGTGCGAGGCGTGCGAGGGGCGCCGGTTCACGCCGGAGGTGCTGACGTACCGGCTGCGCGGCAAGAACATCAGCGAGGTGCTGGAGATGCCGGTGGCCGAGGCGCGCGCGTTCTTCCCGAGCGGCCAGGCCAGGACGATCCTCGACCGCCTCGACTCGGTCGGCCTGGGCTACCTCGGGCTCGGCCAGCCGCTCACCACGCTGTCGGGCGGCGAGCGCCAGCGGCTCAAGCTGGCCATCCACATGGCCAGGAACGGCACCACGTACGTGCTGGACGAGCCCACCACCGGCCTGCACCTGGCCGACGTGGACCAGCTCCTGGCCCTGCTGGACCGGCTGGTGGACGACGGCAACACGGTCATCGTCATCGAGCACCACCAGGCGGTGATGGCCCACGCCGACTGGATCATCGACCTGGGTCCCGGCGCCGGCCACGACGGCGGCCAGGTGGTGTTCACCGGCACCCCGGCCGAGCTGGTGGCGAAGGGCGACTCGCTCACCGCCGTGCACCTGCGCGACTACGTGGGACAGGCGTGATACGACGCCCCCTGGGCCACCGGGCTCAGGGGGCCCGCCCGGCCCGAACCGGGTGACGCCCCGCGGGCCTCAGACGGCCAGGCGGGCGAGGATGCGGGCGAACTCCGGCGGCGGCGCCACCACCAGCCTCGTCTGCCCCTGCTGCAACACGATGTCGGCCTTGATCAGGGTCAGCCGTCCCTGGTGCCACCAGTAGACCTGCGCGCTCAGCCCGCCGGTGCGGGCCGCGTGCACCCGCAGGCGTTCGATGGCTCGCACCACCCCGATGCCGTCCACCGGGCGCACCAGCACCGTGTACGGGTCCGGCAGCACCACCAGCACCCCGTCGGCGGGCACCGTGAGGTGGTCGCCGAGCCAGCGCAGGTGCGTGGCGGCCGACGGGTGGGTGCCGGTCAGCCGGGTCACCGGCGTGCCGCCCAGCTCGATGCGCTCGACCTGCAGCCGCTCGGCCCGCCGGACGTTCGCCACGGCCAGGTCGAGCGCCTGAGCCGTCGGGACGGGCCAGCAGCCGGCCTCCTCGGGCCGCACCAGGCGGGAGCCGACGGTCAGCAGCTCCACCAGGTCGGCGTTGAGGTGCCGCCCCACCACCCGGGTCAGGTCGGGGACCTCGTCCACCGCCTCGACCCGGGTGCGCAGCAGGGGCGCGGCCTGGTCGAGGTCGCAGGCGTCGTAACGCTCGTCGGCGGTGGCCAGGGCGTGCGCCAGGTGCTCGGAGACCAGCACCGGCCAGTCCTCCCTGGCCCGGCGCCCGGCCTCGCGGCGCAGCCCGGTCAGCCTCACCACCAGCTCCGCGACGCCGTCGCCGCGCAAAGTCAGCGACGCGCCGTCGCGGGCGAACTCGCACACGAACCCCAGGGAGTCCGCGACGAGGCCGAGCAGGGAGTCGAGGTCGACGTCCTCGATCGGCCGGCGGGGGGGCTCCCGGTCACGCCTGAAGAAGCTCACACACCGTCCCCTCTGTCGGATTCGTCCCTTTAGGTGTCTTCCTACCTTGCCTGCTCGCCATCGCGGAACGGACCAGCCAGGGAGCACGATTCGGTATCGATAACCCCAAGCTCCCCCAGCCACACGCTCATCTGTGGTGACCCGTGCCCCACCGGAAGCCCCGCCACCACCGGCACCCCGAGCGGCGCCAGCCGGTCCGCCAGCACCGGGTACGGATCGCCGCAGTCCACCCACGACCCGAGCGCGATCCCCCGCACGCCGTCGAACGCCCCGGCCTGCAGCAGTTGCGTCAGCATCCGGTCGATCCGGTACGGCTCCTCCCCGATGTCCTCCAGCAGCACCAGCTTGCCGTCGAACGAGGGCTGGTACCGGGTGCCGCACATCGAGGCCAGCAGCGACAGGTTGCCCCCGGTGAGCACGCCCTCGGCCCGTCCGGGCACCAGCACCCGCTCGCCCCGCACGGTCGCGCTCTCCCCGGCCAGCGCCGCCCACAGGCTCTCCCACGAACGCGGCTCGGGGCCCTGCTCGGCGGCGATCGTGTCGCAGGCCGTCATCGGCCCGTGCAGCGTGGGCACGCCCAGCTCGATCGCGAAGGCGTTGTGCAGGGCCGTGATGTCGCTCGACCCGACCAGCACCTTGGGCCCGGCCGCGCGCATGGCGTCCCAGTCGAGCAGGCCGAGCAGCCGGGCCGCGCCGTAGCCGCCCCGGCCGCAGAACACCACCGACACGGCCGGGTCGCACCAGGCGGCCTGGAGGTCGGCGGCGCGGGCGGCGTCCTGGCCGGCCAGGTAGTCGAGATCCTGGCGGTCGAGCGCGTGCGCCCCCGCCACCACCTTCAGCCCGAGGGCCTCCAACCGCTCGACGCTGCGCTGGAACAGCACGGGTGAGGGCGGCCCCGACGGCATGACGATCGCGACGGTGTCACCTTGCTGCATCGGTCAACTCCTGCACGCCTGGGAGCGCCTGGGCCCGGGTAAGCACCGAAACGCTGATTGGCTCGTTCACCTGCCAAACGGTGTCACACTTGTGGTCCAGTATGCGACTTCCGCCCCACATCCTCGTGGTCAACGGCATCAAGGTCCGCAGGCCCGTCTTCCTGCTCGGCGCCCCGCACTCCGGCGCGGACCTGCTGGCCCGCGCCCTCAAACGCTCCCCCGGCTTCCACGTCACGACGGGCCGCGCGAGCGTGGCGCACGTCGTGTACGCCTTCGCCCGCAAACCGTCCATCGGCCGCACGTCGGGCGCGGTCCGCGTGCTGCGCGACGCGCTGGCCGAGTCCTGGCAGGTCTCCCCGCGCTCGTGCGGGCAGTGCGCCGAGCCGTGCCGGGAGGCGGGCGGCGTGACCGGCAGCGGGCCGTGCGTGGAGCCCGGCGAGGTGACGCGGTTCGGCGACGGCAGCCCCGACCTGCTCTACAGCGCGCCCGTGCTGCTCCAGGCGTTCCCCGACGCCCGCTTCGTCCAGCTCATCAGGGACGGCAGGGACGCCGTCGCCGGCATGCTCGCCGACCCGGCGTGCCTGGCCTGGTTCAAGCCCGCGATGCTCTCCGACAGCACCGAGTTCCCCAACGCCTTCCTCGGCGTCAACAAGGACGAGCACCTCGACCGGTGGAAGGGCATGCCCGCGGCGGGCAAGGCGGCGCTGCGCTGGCGCAGCGCCGTGCGGCTGAGCGCCGAGCTGCGCCGGGAGCTGCCCGAGCGGCAGCTGCTCACCGTCCGCTACGAGGACCTGGCGCTCAAGCCCGCCGACACGCTGGCCGCGCTCACCGAGTTCCTGGAAACGCGGGTGTCCAAGATCGCGCTGTACGGCTCGCGCGTCCCCGAGGTCGGCGCCTGGCGGGCCCGGCTGCGGCCGGCCGACCTGGAGCTGGTGGAGAAGGTCGCCCGGCAGGAGCTCACCCGGCTGGGCTATCTCCCGAGCTGAACTGGGTGCGGTAGAGCTCGGCGTAGTGGCCGCCGCGCGCCAGCAGCTCATCGTGCCGGCCGCGCTCGGCCACGCGCCCGTCGTGCACGACGAGGATCTCGTCGGCCTCCCTGATCGTGGACAGCCGGTGGGCGATGACCAGCGACGTACGGCCGTGCAGGGCCGTCTTGAGCGCGAGCTGCACGGCCGCCTCGGACTCGGAGTCGAGGTGCGCGGTCGCCTCGTCGAGCACGACCACGCGCGGCGCCTTCAGCAGCAGCCTGGCCAGCGCCAGCCGCTGCTTCTCGCCGCCGGACAGCCGGTAGCCGCGGTCGCCGACGACGGTGTCGAGCCCGTCGGGCAGCCCCTCGACCAGGTCGCCGATCTGCGCGGCCCGCAGCGCGTCGCGGATCTCCTCCTCGCTCGCGCCGGGCCTGGCGTAGCGGAGGTTGGCCCCGATCGTGTCGTGGAACAGGTGGGCGTCCTGCATGACGACGCCGACGGTGTCGCGCAGCGAGTCGAGCGTGGCCTCGCGCACGTCGAGCCCGTTGATCCGGACGGCCCCCTCGTTGACGTCGTAGAGCCGGGAGACCAGGGAGGTGATGGTGGTCTTGCCCGCGCCGGAGTGGCCGACCAGCGCGATCATCTCGCCGGGCCGGGCGGTGAAGGAGACGCCCTTCAGCACCTCCTGCGACGGGCCCCCGGAGTCCTGGCGGGCCACCGACTCCAGGGAGGCCAGCGAGACCTCCTCGGCCGCCGGGTAGCGGAAGCGCACGTCGTCGAACTCGATGGTGACCGGGCCCTTCGGCACCGGACGCGCGCCGGGCCGCTCGGCGACCATCGGCTTGAGGTCGAGGATCTCGAAGACGCGGTCGAAGCTGACCAGCGCCGTCATCACGTCGACGTGCACGTTGGACAGGGACGTCAGCGGGCCGTACAGGCGCATCAGCAGGGCGGTCAGGGCCACCAGCGTGCCCAGCTCGAAGGCGCCGCCGACGGCGAGCACGCCGCCGATGCCGTAGACCAGCGCGGTGGCCAGGGCCGCGACCAGGCCGAGCGCCACCCGGAACACCGTGCCGTACATGCCGACGGTCACGCCGACGTCGCGGACGCGCCCGGCCCGGGCGGCGTAGGTGGCCGCGTCGTCCTCGGGCCGGCCGTAGAGCTTGGCGACCATCGCGCCGGCCACGTTGAAGCGCTCGGTGGTGACCGAGCTCATCTCGGCGTCGAGCTGCATCTGCTCGCGGGTCAGCGCGGACATGCGCCGGCCGACGTACTTGGCGGGCACGATGAAGATCGGCAGCAGCACCAGCGCGACCAGCGTGACCTGCCACGACAGCGCCAGCATCGCGCCCAGCACCAGGACCAGGCTGACCACGTTGGACACCACGGACGACAGCGTGCTGGTCAGCGCCCGCTGGGCGCCGATCACGTCGCTGTTGAGCCGGCTGACCAGCGCGCCGGTCTGCGCCCGCATGAAGAAGGCCACCGGCATGCGCTGCACGTGGTCGAAGACCTCGGTGCGCAGGTCGTAGATGAGCCCCTCGCCGATGCGCGCGGAGAACCAGCGTTGCGCCAGCGTCAGCGCGGCGTCGAGGACGGCGAGCGCGGCGATGGCCACGGCCAGGCCGATCACCACGTCGGTGCGGCCGGTCAGGATGCCGTCGTCGATGATCGCCTTCATCAGCAGCGGGTTGGCCACCACGATCACCGCCCCGGCCACCACCAGCAGCAGGAACGCCGCGATCTTCCTGAGGTGCGGGCGCGCGTGCCTGCCGATGCGCCGGACCGTGCCCGGCGCGATGCGCTGCTTGGTCACCGAGCCGTCGCGGCGCAGTGACATCCAGACCTGAGGGCCGAAGCCCCCTCCCATCATCGCCATACGGGGGATCCCTCCTCCTCCCCCGGATTCAGCGTCGCGAGGCCCTCCGGCGATTCCGCGATCCGCTCACGGCGAACCGGAGCCCCGCCTCCGGCCGGCCGGCCGTCCTACCGCGGGCCGAACAGGGCTTTGATGCGCTTGGCCTGCTCCCTGCCCTCGGCCGCGCTCTGCTCCTCCAGGGTGCGCGCCCGCGCCCCCTGGAGGAGGCGCTTCGTCGCCACCGCCGCGTCCCGGTTCGTCGACAGCAGCTCCGCGATCTTGTTCTGTACGGTCTTGTCCAGGTCGCCCCCGGCGACCACCTGCTCCGCGAGGCCGATGCGCATGGCCTCCTCGGCGTACACGTTCCTGGCGGTCAGGCAGATGTCGATCGCCTTGGCCAGTCCGACCAGCTCGACCAGCGGTTTGGTCCCCGTCAGATCCGGGACCAGGCCCAGTGCGGGCTCTTTCATGCAGAAGGTGACGTCGTCGGCCACGATGCGCAGGTCACAGGCGAGCGCGAGCTGGAACCCCGCGCCGATCGCGTGGCCCTGCACGGCGGCGATGGAGACGATCTCCGGGCGGCGCAGCCACAGGAAACCGTCCTGTGCCTGACGTATGCGCTGCTCGAAGGTCTCGCCGTCGGTTGCGGCGGCCGAGCTGAACGAGCCCTGTCCGGGCACTCCCTCCGGTGTGAACATCCGCAGGTCGATTCCTGCCGAGAAGGACGGTCCCTCACCTTTCACGACGACGACGCGCACCTGTTCGGGAAGGCTCTCCCCGATGCGAGCCAACGCCGACCATGTCGCGAACGTCTGGGCGTTGCGCTTTTCCGGCCGGTCCAGCGTGATCGTCGCTATCTCACCGTCCACCTCATAGCGAAGCCCGATCTCCGCCAGCCTTTCGGCAGAGACGTCCTCCGCGTTCCCCCCGCGCTGTGGTGCCTGTGCTTCCGCCATCGCCTGCTCCCTGTGTCCGGTCGCGCACGGGGTGCGCCACCAAGGCTGACCGTCGCGCCCGAGCTTACAGAATATGATTCTGGCTCGGGCGCGACAGCGGCTGACTAGGGACGGGCGGCTGCGGTCGCACGTTCCGAGACAGCCGTCAGCGCTTGGTCTTGCCTCGAGTCGCCCCGCCGCGCCCGCGCAGAGTCACACCGGACTCGCTAAGGATGCGGTGGATGAACCCGTAAGACCGACCGGTCGAAGCGGCCAGGGCGCGGATGCTCTCGCCCTGTGCGTAGCGCTTCTTGAGATCGCCGGCCAGTTTTTCCCGGTCGGCCCCGGTGACCCGGGTGCCCTTCTTCAGTGTCTCGGCCACGAGTACCTCCTGTAGTGCCGGACTTCCGCAGCGTTACTCCGCCATGATCAGTCATTTCAGCGGGATCGGCTACCTACTCCACGGGAAAAGATCCGTACCCACTCAAATTAAGATCAGGCAAGTGCCACAAGATCGGAAAATTCGTCGCTCCACGCGTCTTCAGTTCCGTCAGGCAGCAAGATCACCCTATCCGGTGACAAGGCGTCAACGGCACCCTCGTCATGGGTGACGAGGACGATTGCTCCTGAATACGACCTCAGAGCGTTGAGAACCTGCTCGCGACTGACCGGATCGAGGTTGTTCGTGGGCTCGTCGAGCAGCAGGACGTTGGCGCTCGACAGCACCAGGATCGCCAGCGCGAGCCGGGTCTTCTCGCCGCCGGACAGGACGCCGGCGGGCTTGTCGACGTCGTCGCCGGAGAACAGGAACGAGCCGAGGACCTTGCGCAGCTCGGTGTCGGTGAACTCGCCGCCCGCCGAGCGCATGTTCTCCAGGAGCGTGCGGGAGGGGTCGAGGGTCTCGTGCTCCTGGGCGTAGTAGCCGACCTTCAGGCCGTGACCGGGCCGCAGCTCGCCGGTGTCGGGGGACTCGATGCCGCCGAGTATGCGCAGCAGCGTGGTCTTGCCGGCGCCGTTGAGGCCGAGGATGACGACCCTGTGACCTCGGTCGATGGCCACGTTGACGTCGGTGAAGACCTCCAGGGAGCCGTAGGACTTCGACAGGCCCTCGGCCATGAGCGGCGTGCGGCCGCACGGCAGCGGCTCGGGGAAGCGCAGACGGGCGACCTTGTCGCTCTGGCGCTCCTCCTCGGTGCCGGCCAGCAGGCGGTGGGCGCGGCGCATCATGTCCTGGGCCGCCTTGGCCTTGGTGGCCTTGGCGCGCATCTTGTCGGCCTGGGCCAGCAGCGCGCCCGCCTGCTTCTCGGCGTTGGCGCGCTCGCGCTTCCTGCGCTTCTCGTCGGTCTCGCGCTGGGCCAGGTAGGCCGTCCAGCCGACGTTGTAGTGGTCGATCACCGAACGGTTGGCGTCGAGGTGGAGGACCTTGTTGACCGTGGCTTCAAGAAGGCCGACGTCGTGACTGATGATCACCAAGCCACCTTGATGAGAGCGCAAAAAATCACGAAGCCACCCGATTGAGTCCGCATCTAGGTGGTTTGTCGGCTCGTCAAGAAGGAGAGTTTCCGCTCCGCTGAAAAGAATTCGCGCCAATTCCACGCGGCGCCGCTGACCGCCGGAAAGCGTTTGCAACGTCTGGCCGAGGACCCGGTCGGGCAGGCCGAGGCTGGAGGCGATGGAGGCGGCCTCGGACTCGGCCGCGTAGCCGCCGAGCACGTGCATCTGGTCTTCGAGCCTGCCGTACTTCTTGACGGCCTTCTCGCGGGTGCGCTCGTCGGCGGAGGACATGCCGATCTCGGCCTCGCGCAGCTTGCGCAGGACCTCGTCGAGGCCGCGCGCGGACAGGATGCGGTCGCGGGCCAGCACCTGCAGGTCGCCCGTACGGGGGTCCTGGGGCAGGTAGCCGATGCTGCCGGAGGAGGTGACCGAGCCCGCGGCGGGCAGCGCCTCCCCCGCGAGCACCTTGGTCAGGGTGGTCTTGCCCGCGCCGTTGCGGCCGACCAGACCTATCTTGTCGCCGGGGTTGACCCGGAAGGAGGCGTTCTCGATGAGCAGGCGCGCGCCCGCGCGCAGCTCGATGTCACTGGCGATGATCATATTGGCGGACACTCCCGAGCTAGGAAACGAGGATTGGGCGTGCGACCGCCGGTCAATCGGGAGTATGCATACAGATCAGTGTAGGGCCCCCGTGCCAGGCGCTACCTCTGCTTATAGGGGCTCCAGGTGCCCTCCGGTACGCCTGGGACAGGAGCCGTCAGGTCGGCAGCGCGGTCGCGGCGCCGGCGGCCATCCCGTCGAGCATGAGGTGCAGGTACTTCTCCGGACGGGCGGCCACGGGGGCGGGCAGCCCGTCGGGGTGGCAGGTGAAGACGTTGAGCAGGCTGACGACGTCCTCCCAGGTCACGTCGGGACGCATGCCGCCCTCGGCCTGGGCCCGGCGGACGAGCCCCTGGAGCAGCCCCAGCCAGCGTTCCTTGCTCTCGGCGAACTCCGCCGCGCCCGCGATGGCCTCCTGCGGCAGGTGGGCCAGCGCGGCGGCCAGGGCGATGCGGCCGGGGGCGGCGGCCCACAGCACGAAGCCGCGCAGCGCGCTCCAGGCGTCCCGCTCGCCGGCGACGGCGTGCTCCAGGGCCTCGGCCAGCGACTGGACGTAATGCTCGCCCATCGCGGCGATGAGCGCGTCGCGGTCGGGGAAGCGGCGGTAGAGGGTGCCGACGCCGACGCCGGCCTGCCGCGCGATGAGCTCCATGGGCGCGTTGACGCCGCGCTCGGCCATCACCCGGGCGGCCGCGTCGAGGATCTTGACCAGGTTCCTTCTGGCGTCCGCGCGCACGTCCCGACCTCCTAAGTGGACGAACAGTTTCCGCTTAGTGTACCGTCCGGGCAAGCGGACGAAGAGATTCCACTTAGGAGGCCATCATGATCGTGATCACCGGCGCGACCGGCTCCATCGGCCGGGCCCTGGTCGCCCAGCTCGCCGGCCGGGACGTGCTCGCGGTGTCGCGTACGCCCGCCGACCTGGGCGTACGGCACGCCGTCGGCGACTTCACCCGGCCGGAGACGATCGGCCGGCTGCTGTCCCCCGGCGACCGGCTGTTCCTCAACAGCTCGCCGTTCCCCGGGTTCGCCGAGCGGCTCAACGAGGTCGTCGATCTGGCCGCCGAGGCGGGTGTGGCGCAGATCGTCGAGGTCTCGGTACGCGACGCCGCCCCCGGCGCCGCGCTCAGCGCCGGGCCCCACGGCGAGGTCGACGAGCACCTGCGGGCCTCCGGCGTGCCGCACGCCGTGCTGCAGCCGACCGGGTTCATGCAGAACCTGCTCGGCGAGGTGCGCGGCGACCGCTTCCACGGCTCCTGGGGCGCCGGCGGGATGAACTACATCGACGCCAGGGACATCGCCGCGGTGGCCGCCGCCCTGCTGACCCGGCCGGTGGGCGCGTCGGGCTCGTACCTGCTGACCGGGCCCGAGTCGCCCACCCACGAGGAGATCGCGGCGACGATGACCCGCGTGCTGGGGCGTCCCGTGTCCTACGTGGACCTGCCGGTGCCCGAGATGGCCGCGCGGCTGGCCGGGCAGGGGATCCCTGAGCCGTTCGCCACCGAGCTGGCCACCACGCAGGCGACGCTGAGCCGGACCGGCTGGGCGGAGATCACCACCACCGTCGAGGACGTCACCGGCCGCCCGCCCCGCACCCTGGCCGCCTTCGTCGCCGACCACGCCGACGCCTTCCTCCCGGCGTCCTGACCGCCTGAACGACCCCTCAGGGCTCAGGACGGGTCGACCACCCGGATCCGGACGGCCCGGAACCGGGCGGGCGCGTCGCGCAGGACCGCGAGCCTCGGGTCGGGCACCACCAGGAACGGCTCGCTCTCCAGCGCGAACACCGGCGCGAGCCGCCGGTCGCCGCGCAGCGCGTCGACCGCCCGCCGGTCGCCGCCGAGCACCACCGCCTCCAGCTCGCCGAGCCGCGGCACGAGCACCCGCACCGCCGTCTCCGCCGCGCTGTCGAACGCCTGGGCCGCCTGCTTCTGCCGCCTCCTGGCGAAGCGCTGTTGCGACCACCCGCCGGCCGCCGTACGCCCCTGCACCAGCCGGGAGCCGACCTTGGAGTCCAGCAGCTCGGCGCCGTGGAACACCCCGGCCGCGTACCCGCCGAGCCGGACCAGCAGCACGCCCACCCGCCGCGCGGCCTGCGCGTGCGCGACCAGCCTGGTCACGTGCGGCGGGCCGGGGGTCATCGGCGGGAACGGCACGTGCAGCTCGGCCAGCGCGCCGTCGGCGGCGGTCAGGCGGACCACCCGGTCGTCGCCGGCGGCCTCGAAGGGGCCGTGGCGGCCGGCGAACCCGTCGATCCAGGGGTGCACGCGCTCGGGCGGCACCGTGACCCAGCGGCCGCCGCCTCTGGCTGGACGCGCGCTCATGCGGGAAGGGTAACCGAACGACATTCCCTTCACGAGAAGGGGGGAACTATAGCGGAAATGTCGGTGAACTTCGTTTCGGGGGGCTTCTGCCGAAACCGTGCCGGTCGGATCATCTGAACGTGTCCTCCCTGCTCACCAGCCCTGTAGTGGATCTCGACAACGGGGCCGTCATCGCGCAGCCCGCCGTCGTCGACCCGGCGGGCGTTCTCCGGGCGGCTCCGCTGCCCATGGTGCTGCCACTGCCGCTGCACGTGGTGCTCTCGGGCGCCGGGGCGCTGGCGCCGCTCCACGAGGCCCTGCGGCGGGCGGGCAGGCATCCTCGTGAGGCGATCCTGATGCTCACCGGAACGTGCCAGGAGCAGGACCGCCGCCTGCTGAAGGTCAGCCTCGACGGGCTGCGCACGATCGGCTACCTGCTGGGCTTCGCCGACGTGGGCGCGGGCGGCCCGGCGCTGGACGTCGTCACCGACTCCGCGCCGTACCTGCTGGCACTGGACGAGGAGCTGGTGACCAGGTTGCCCGGCGACCACCGGGCGGCGGCGGTGGCGCGCGCGGTGGTGACGCTGGCCCGCGGGATCGGCGCGCACGTGCTGGCCCCGGGCGTCGAGCGCGAGGGGCAGGTGGCGGTGGCCCGCGGCCTGGGCGTGCGCCTGGCCCACGGCCCGCTGCTGGCGCCCGGCCCCGACGGCAAGATCCGGGTGCCGCTCCCGGTGGCCGACGAGTCGCCGGACACGCTGATGCTCGGCCCGCGCGTGCAGGAGCTGCTGGTCCCGGCGGTGACGCTGCCGGCCGGGGCCAAGGCGGAGGAGGTCGTGGCCGCGTTCGGGCACGAGCCCACGATCACCAGCGTGATCCTGGTGGACGAGTACCAGCGCCCCAAGGGCAGCCTCGACCGCAGCCGGTTCCTGCTGTCCTTCGCCGCCCGGTACGGGCACGCCCTGCACGGCGCCAAGCCCGCCCAGCGCCTGGCCGACCCGCCGCGCACGGTCCCGAGGACGACCCCCGCCATCGCCGCCATGCAGGCCGCCGGCCGGGACGCGGCCCGCATCTACGACGACCTGGTGGTCACCGACGAGCTCAACCGCTGCCTGGGCATCGTCCGGGTGTCGGACCTGATCCGCCAGATCGCCGCCATGCGGACCTGAGATCCGGCTAGACCCAGCCCTGCGCCTTGGCCCGCCGCACGGCCTCGATGCGGTTGCGCGCGTGCGTCTTCTGGATGGCCGAGGACAGGTAGTTGCGCACCGTGCCCTCCGACAGGTGCAGGCGGCGGGCGATGTCCCCGATGGTGGAGCCGTCGGCGGCGGCGGCCAGCACGTCGCGCTCACGCGCCGACAGCGGGTTCGGCCCGGCGCTCAGCGCCGCCGCGGCCAGCCCCGGGTCGATGACCCGCTCCCCCGCCTGCACCCGGCGGATGGCCGCCGCGAGGTCCTTGGCCGGGCTGTCCTTGACCAGGAACGCCACCGCCCCGGCCTCCATCGCGGTGCGCAGGTAGCCGGGCCGCCCGAACGTGGTCAGGATCATCACCCGGCAGCCCGGCACCCGGGCGGCGATCTCGGCGGCGGCGGTGAGGCCGTCCTTGCCGGGCATCTCGATGTCGAGCAGCGCGATGTCGGGGGTCGCGGCGACCGCGACGGCGACGGCCTCGTTCCCGTCGGCCGCCTCGCCGACCACCTCGATGTCGGGCTCCAGACCGAGCAGCGAGGCCAGCGCGCCGCGGATCATGCCCTGGTCCTCGGCCAGCATCACCCGGATCACGCGGCCGTCCCCACTCTGATCGGCACCAGCACCCGCAGCCGGAACCCGCCCTTGGGCGCGCCGCCGGCCTCCATGGTGCCGCCCGCGCCCGTCACCCGTTCGCGCAGGCCGCTGAGCCCGCTGCCGGTGCCCTGCGGCTCGCCGCCGCGTCCGTCGTCCATGATCTCAAGGGTGGCGTGTTCGCCGTCGTACGTCACCTGGATCTCGCAACGGGCGGCCCGCGCGTGCCGTACGACGTTGGTGACGCCCTCGCGCACCGCCCAGCCGAACAGCCCGTCGAGCAGGTCGGGCAGCGGCGTGCCGGACACCCGCACCTCGGCCCGCACGCCCGCCGCGCGCAGCACCGAGCGGGCGCCGTCGATCTCCTCCGACAGGCTGCGCTGCCGGTAGCCGGTGACCGCCTCGCGCACCTCCACCAGCGCCTGCCTGGCCACGGACTCGATGTCGGCGATCTCCTGCCGCACCTGCGGCGACTCCTCGGCCAGCCGCCCGGCCAGCTCGCTCTTGAGCACGATCAGCGACAGGCTGTGGCCCAGCAGGTCGTGCAGGTCGCGGGCGATGCGCAGGCGCTCCTCCGTGGCCGCCAGCCTGGCCACCTCGCCCTGCGCCTCGTGCAGCCTCAACGTCAGCACCCGGCTGTTGCGGATGCTGATGAACAACACGCCCAGCGTGACGACCTGCAGCCCCAGGACGACGACGCCGGCGAACTCGTCGCCGGTCAGCACCCCGGCCGCCACCACCACCGCCAGGTTCACGCCCACCCCGGCCAGCGCCCAGGCGGGCGGGAGGGTGAACCCGTAGAGCACGACCGTGTAGACCGGCAGCGTGAGCCAGGCGCCGCCGAAGGCGAACGCGCTGACCACCGCGATCACCGCGGTCACCCCGAGCAGCGGGAAGGTGGCGCGCGAGCGCTCGTGGAAGCTCTTGGCGCTGATCACCGTGCCGGCGAAGCAGCCGATGAACGCGACCAGCGCCACGGCCCCCCAGATCGCCCGGGCGCCCGTGACGCCGCCCGCGACGATCTCGGCGATCGGGAAGACGAGGTAGACCATGCCGACGGACATCCCGAGCAGCCGCCGCCTGGGCGACGGCCGCCCGTCACCGAAGTGCAGCTTGTCGGCGAAACTCATGCCCGAACAGTAGCCCGGCGGTAGAGGTAGGCGGCAGCCCCGCCCAGGACGACCGCCCATCCGCCGACCACCAGCACGTCGGTCAGCGCGACGCCGTGCCCGGCGACGATGCTCCAGCCGAGGCTCGCGTAGTGGTAGGAGGGCATGATGTCGGCCACGGTCCGCATGGTGTCGCCGAACACCTCGGGCGGGAACCACAGGCCGCCCGCGATGGCCAGGACGAACATGCAGATCATCGCGGCCGGCTGCGCGGCGTCGGCCGTCAGCAGCGACCCGATCGCCAGGCCGAGCGCGATGAACGGGATCGTCCCCAGCCACATGGCCAGCAGCAGCGGCACCCACCGGCCGACCGGCATCGACACGCCCTGCTGGACGACCCCGACGACGGCCACCAGCAGCAGCGAGGGCAGCACGAGCAGCATGGCGGTGCCGAGCTTGGTGGCGATGATCATCCAGTTCGGCAGCGGGGTGATCTGGAGCTGGCGCAGCCAGCCGGACTGCCGTTCGGTCGCCCACGGCACCGCCGAGCTCATCATCGACGAGGCCAGCGCCCCGTAGGCGGCCATGGAGACCATCAGCACGACGCTGTAGCTCACGCCGGCGCCGTCGGTCTGCTTGCCGTAGATGTTGGCGTTGATCAGGTACAGCACGACCGGGAAGATGACCACGAAGATGATGTAGCGCCGGTTGCGCAGCATGCGCATCGCCTCGGTCTTGGCGTAGAACAGCATCAGGACTCCCTGGTGAGCGCGAGGAAGGCGTCTTCGAGGTCGGCGCCGGTGAGCTGGAGGCCCCTGACGTCGAGCTCGGTGCCCCGGAACAGGGCGGCCACGGTCGCGTCGGGGTCGGAGGTGTGCAGCGTGGCGGTGCCGGCGGCGACCTCGACGGCGGTGACGCCGGGCAGCCGGTCGAGCCCGGCCGCGGGCTGATCGCCCAGCGTGAAGCGGACGACCTGCCCGCCCACGCCCGCCTTGATCTCGGCGGCGGTGCCGTCGGCGGCCAGCCGCCCGCGGGCGATGACGATCACCCGGTCGGAGTGCTCGTCGGCCTCCTCCAGGTAGTGGGTGGCGAACAGCACGGTCCTGCCGCCGGCGGCGTAGTCGTGCATGCTGGCCCAGAACCGCAGCCTGGACTCCACGTCCATGGCCGCGGTCGGCTCGTCGAGCAGCAGGATCTTCGGCGCGCCCGCGATGGCCAGGGCGAACCTGACGCGCTGCGTCTGGCCGCCGGACAGCTTGTTCGCGCGCCGCTTGACCAGGTCCGACAGGTCGGCCAGCTTGAGGATCTCGGCCAGCGGCAGCGGGTCGGGGTACAGCCGGCGGACGACCTCGATGAGCTCCTTGACCGACAGCTCGGGGATGAGGGCGCCGTTCTGGAGCATCGCGCCCAGCTCGCCGGAGCGCACCGCGTGGTCGGGCGTGCGGCCGTGGATGCTGATCGTGCCGCTGGTGGGACGGAGCAGGCCGAGCAGCATGTTGATCGAGGTGGACTTGCCCGCGCCGTTGGGGCCGAGCAGGGCCACGGTCTTGCCAGGCTCGATGGCGAGCGAGAGGTCGTCGACGGCAAGCACGTCCCCGTAGCGCTTGCTGACCTGGTCGAACACGATGGCGTTCATGTCAGCAAACGCTACGGGCGCGGCTTTTCCCCCGTTAGTGTGATCCTTCCGGGGTTGACGGTGACATTTGTCAGAGGCGGCAGGCGTAGATGTCGGTGACCAGGATGGCCCGCGCGCCGATGTCCCAGAGCTGGTCCATCACCTGCTGGTGGCCCTTGCGCCGGACCATGGCCCGGACGGCGACCCAGCCCTCGCGGTGGAGCGGCGAGACCGTGGGCCCCTCCATGCCGGGCGTGAGGGCGATGGCCTCCTCGATGCGCTCGGCGCGGATGTCGTAGTCCATCATCACGAAGTCGCGGGCGTGCACGACGCCCTGCAGGCGGCGGACGAGCTGGCCCATGCCCGGCGTCTCCGGCGCGCTCTGCCGCTTGATCAGCACGCCCTCCGAGCGCATGATCGGCTCGCCGAACACCTCCAGGCCGACGTTGCGCAGCGTGGTGCCGGTCTCCACGACGTCGGCGACCGCGTCGGCCACGCCGAGCCGGATCGCGGTCTCGACGGCGCCGTCGAGCTTGATCACGCGGGCGTCGACTCCCTGGTCGGACAGGTACTTGTCGAGCAGCCCCGCGTAGGAGGTGGCGATGCGCTGACCGTCGAGGTCTTTGACCGACGACATCGTGCCCGCCTTGGCGGCCAGGCGGAAGGTGGAGCCGCCGAAGCCGAGCGGCATGATCTCCTCGACCGGCGCGCCGGAGTCGATCAGCATGTCGCGGCCGGTGATGCCGAGGTCGAGGGTGCCCTCCCCGACGTAGACGGCGATGTCGCGGGGACGCAGGAAGAACAGCTCGCAGCCGTTGTCCTCGTCGACGACGACGAGCTCCTTGCTGTCCCTGCGGGACCGGTAGCCGGCCTCCTTGAGCATGTTCTGGGCGGCTTCGCTGAGCGCGCCCTTGTTCGGTACGGCCAGACGCAGCATGTTCGGGTCTTCTTCCTCACTCATGATCGATGGGACGCCGGGGCGGGCGCGAGGCGCCCTAGAGATGCTTGTACACCTCGTCGAGCCCGATGCCCTTGGCGATCATGAGCACCTGCACGTGGTAGAGGAGCTGGGAGATCTCCTCCGCCGCCCTGTCGTTCGACTCGTGCTCGGCGGCCATCCAGCTCTCGGCGGCCTCCTCGACGACCTTCTTGCCGATGGCATGCACGCCGGCGTCGAGCGCGGCCACGGTGCCCGAGCCCGCGGGCCTGGTACGCGCCTTGTCTGACAGCTCGGCGAACAGCTCTTCGAAGGTCTTCATGGTCTCTCTCGTCGGTCGGTTGGCGTGCCTGACAAGCCTAGTCTGCGCGCGACGGTGACGCCGCCCGGAGTCCGCCACGCGAGACGGCCGCTTCCTGCCCGTCGTCCGGGCGCCGCTTGGTCTCCCGAGGGCCGTTCTAGGCTGGTGGTCATGGACATCGCGACCGTGGGCAAGCTCTGGGACGCCGATCCCGGCTGGCTCAACACCCCTTCGTACGGCCTTCCGCCCCGCCCGGCCTTCGAGGAGTTGCAGGCCGTGCTCACCGAGTGGCGGCACGGCAGCGGCGACTGGGCGCCCTGGGACGCCTCCGTCGGCCGGGCCCGCACGGCCTTCGCCCACCTGGTCGGCGCCGAGCCGGCCGACGTGACGGTCGGCTCGACGGTGTCGCAGATCATGTCCACGGTGGCGACCGCGCTGCCGCCGGGGGCGCGGGTGCTGGTGCCGGAGATCGAGTTCACCAGCAACCTGTTCCCGTGGGCGGTGGCGGCCGAGGTCGAGACCGTGCCCGCCGAGCGCCTGGCCGACGCCGTCACGGGCCGGATCGACGCCGTCGCCTTCAGCCTCGTGCAGTCGGCCACCGGCTACGTGACGCCGCTGCACGACGTCGTCGCCGCCGCCCGCGCCCACGACGCGCTGGTCATCGCCGACGGCTCCCAGGCGTGCGGGTGGCTGCCGGTGTCGGTGGCCGACGGCATCGACGTGCTGGCGTGCGCGGCCTACAAGTGGCTCATGGCGCCGCGCGGGGCCGCGTTCGGTTACCTGTCGCCACGCGTGCGCTCCCTGATGCGGCCACTGGCGGCCAACTGGTACGCCGGCGACGATCCGGGCGGCTCCTACTACGGGCCGCCGCTGCGGCTGGCCTCCGACGCCCGCGCCTTCGACCTGTCGCCGGCCTGGTTCTGCTACGTCGGCGCGGCGCCCGCGCTCGAACTGCTCAACGAGATCGGCGCCCAGCGCGTCCACGAGCACGACGTCGGGCTGGCCAACCGGTTCAGGGCCGGGCTGGGACTGGAACCGTCCGACTCGGCGATCGTGTCGGTGGAGGCGCCGGGCGAGCGGCTGGCGGCGGCCGGCATCCGCGCCGCGGTGCGCGCCGGCCGGGTCCGCGCGGGCTTCCACGTCTACAACACCGTCGACGACGTCGACCGCGCTCTTGACGTCCTGACCTCGTAGCACGCCCGGAGACTGACCTCGCGGCACGCCCGGAGACGACGAAGCCCGCCGCCCCTCCCCTGCGGGAGGTGCGACGGGCAGTCGGTCGTTCAGTCGGCGTCAGCGCTCGAAGCGGCGGCCGCCGTTGTTGCGGCGGAACCCGCCGTTGCCGCGCTCCTCGGAACGGAAGCCGCCGCCGGGGCGGAAGCCGTCGCGGGGGGCGCGCTCGTCGGAGCGGGCGGGCCGGTCACGGTCGCCCGAGAACGGGCGGCCACGGTCGGCGCCGAAGCGGCCACGGTCGTCGGAGCGGAAACCGCTGCCGCCGCCGCGCTGGCCGTCACGGTACCCGCCGCCACGGGGCGCCTCGGACCGGTAGCCGCGGTCGTCCTGCCGGAACGCCGGGCGGTCGTCGGAACGGAAACCGCCGCGGTCGTCCTGACGGGCAGGACGGTCGTCGGAGCGGAAACCGCCGCGCGGCCGGTCGCCACGCCTGCGGTCGTCGCCGAACGTGCGCGCCTCGGCCGGACGCTGCCCGCCGCCGAACGGCCGCTCGCCCTCGGCGTGCCGGCGCGGACGACGGTCCTCACCGGACTCCTCGTGACGGCGCGGACGACGGTCGTCGCCGCCGGCGAAGGTGCCGTCCTCGTGCCGGCGCGGACGGCGCTCGCCGTCGAACTCGCGGCGCGGACGACGCCCGCCCCGGCGCTCGGCGCCGCCGTGACCGCCCTCACGGCGCGGGCGCAGCGGCTTGCGGACGTCGGGCTCCCACACGGGGATGGCCTCGCCGCTCGGCGTCCGGGCCCCGGCCACCTCGGCCAGCCGGGGGTGCCCCGGGGTGGCCTTGAGCCGGAACGGGTGGATGCCGGCGCGCCTGGTCAGGGCGTCGGTCGAGCGGCGCTCGTTGGGCAGCACCAGGGTGACGACGGTGCCCTTCTCGCCCGCGCGGGCGGTACGGCCGCCGCGGTGCAGGTAGCTCTTGTGGTCCTGCGGCGGGTCGACGTGCAGCACCAGGCTGATGTTGTCGACGTGGATGCCGCGGGCCGCGACGTCGGTGCAGACCAGCACGTTGATCGAGCCCTCGCGGAACTCGGCCAGGATGCGGGTGCGCTGGTTCTGGCGCTTGCCGCCGTGCAGGCCGCCGGCCTTGATGCCGACCCGGGCGAGCTGCTTGCACAGCCGGTCGACGCCGTGCTGGGTGCGGACGAAGATGATCGTACGGCCCTCGCGGTTGGCGATCTCGGCCGTGACGTCGAACTTGTCGTCCCGCGTGACCTGCATCACGTGGTGCTCCATGGTGTCGACCGGCGAGGTCGCCGGCGCCACGGAGTGGGTGATCGGGTCCTTGAGGAAGCGGCGCACCAGCTTGTCGACGTCGCCGTCGAGGGTGGCCGAGAACAGCAGGCGCTGCCCGTCGGTCGGGGTCTGGGCCAGCAGCTCGGTGACGACGGGGAAGAAGCCGAGGTCGCACATGTGGTCGGCCTCGTCGAGGACGGAGACCTCGACCTGCGCCAGCGAGCACTCGCCCTGCCGGATCAGGTCGCCCAGGCGGCCCGGGGTGGCGATCACGATGTCGACGCCGCGGCGCAGTGCCTCGATCTGCTTGCCCATGGACATGCCGCCCACGACGACCTTCATCCGCAGCCCGAGGCCGCGCCCGAGCGGTTCGAGCGCGTCATGCACCTGAAGGGCCAGCTCACGGGTGGGCACAAGGATCATCGCGCGCGGGTGGCCGGCGGCGGGCCGCACCCCCGCGATGCGAGCCATGGTCGGCAAACCGAAGGCCAGGGTCTTGCCCGAGCCGGTCTGGCCACGGCCCAGGACGTCATGGCCGGCGAGCACGTCGGGGATCGTCGCACTCTGGATGGGGAACGGGCTGTCGATGCCCTGCTTGGCCAGACCGCTGATGAGCGGCTTGGGAAGGCCGAGCAGTTCGAACTCCGACGGGCCCGTCTCGGGGGCGGTCTCGTCGAACGCGGGCATGACAGAGTCAAGCATGGTCACGAAATTCGTGCCTTTCAGTCGAAGTGGCGCGTCACTTCTGCGAAAGGACGAGCCGGGACATACGGCCTGATGCCGTACACGTTGCAGTACGCCCGCCATCGTGGCGGGACTTCACAGGGGGGATACACCGGGGCACCGGCCGCAGGCGGCGCGATGACGCGAGATGAGGCGTCTGGTGTATACCTGGTGCCAACGCCGGGGATGTTATCGGATATTCCCTGGCTGGGTACGGACCTTCCGAAACCCCTCCTTGGCACACTGAAACGGCTGACGCCCAACGCCAGCCGTTACAGCTAGAAAGATCAGACGTTGAAGCCTAGCATACGGAGCTGCTCACGCCCCTCGTCAGTGATTTTGTCCGGGCCCCACGGCGGCAGCCAGACCCAGTTGATCTTCACGTCGGAGACCATGCCCTCCAGGGCGGAGTGGGCCTGGTCCTCGATGACGTCGGTCAGCGGGCAGGCCGCGCTGGTCAGCGTCATGTCGATGGTGGCCACGGGCTGACCGGCGTCGGACGGGTCGAGGTTGAGCCCGTAGATCAGCCCCAGGTCGACGACGTTGATGCCGAGCTCGGGGTCGACGACGTCTTTGAGCGCCTCCATGACCTCCTCGACGGTGGTGTCACCGTCGAAGCCGGTCGGAGTCTCCACAGGCTTGCTCATTGGGCACTCCTCACCACAGCGTCCTTGTAGGCCATCCACGACAGCAGCGCGCACTTGACGCGCGCCGGGAACTTGGCCACGCCCGCGAACGCCACCGCGTCCCCGAGCACCTCCTCGTCGGCCTCGACCTGCCCCCGGCCCTGCATGAGCCGGGTGAACTCGTCGACCACCGACAGCGACTCCTCGACCGTCGAGCCGGTGGCCAGCTCGTGCAGCACGGAGGCGGCCGCCTGGCTGATCGAGCAGCCCTGGCCGTCGTAGGAGACGTCTTCGATCTTACCGGCGTCGCCCACCCTGACCCGCAGCGTGATCTCGTCGCCGCACGTCGGGTTCACGTGGTGAACCTCGGCGTCGTACGGCTCGCGCAGCCCCCGCCCCTGCGGGTGCTTGTAGTGTTCCAGGATCAGCTCCTGGTACATCGACTCGCCGATCATGGCTATGCGAACACCTTCTGAACGTGATGGAGGCCGCGCACCAGGGCGTCGATCTCGCCCGTGGTGTTGTACAGGTAGAACGACGCCCGCGTGGTCGCCGGTATTCCGAACCGCAGGTGCAGCGGGCGCGCGCAGTGGTGCCCGACGCGGACGGCGACCCCGAACTGGTCGTCCAGGATCTGCCCCACATCGTGGGGGTGTATGCCTTCCAGCGTGAACGACAGCGTGCTGCCGCGCTGGTCGAGGGAGTCGGGCCCGATCAGCCGCAGCGACGGTACCTCGCGCAGGGCGTCGAGGGCGTAGGCCGTCAGCGAGCGCTCGTGCGCCTCGATGGCGTCCATGCCGACCGCGGTGAGGTAGTCGACCGCCGCGCCGAGGCCGATGGCCTCGACGATGGGCGGCGTGCCGGCCTCGAACTTGTGCGGGATCGGCGCGTACGTCGAGCGGTCCATCCAGACCGCCTCGATCATCTCGCCGCCGCCCAGGAACGGCGGCATGGCCTCCAGCAGCTCGGTACGGCCCCACAGCACGCCGATGCCCGAAGGGCCGACCATCTTGTGACCGGTGAAGGCCACGAAGTCGGCGCCCAGCGCGGCCATGTCCACCGGGTGGTGCGGCACGGACTGCGAGGCGTCGAGCATGATCAGCGCGCCGACCTCGTGCGCCCGCGCGGCCACCGCGGTGACCGGGTTGACCGTGCCGAGCACGTTCGACTGGTGGGCGATCGAGACGATCTTCGTGCGCTCGGTGACGACGGCCGGGTCGAAGTCGAGCCGCCCGTCGTCGGTGACGCCGAACCACTTCAGCGTGGCGCCGGTGCGCTGCGCGAGCATCTGCCACGGCACGATGTTGGAGTGGTGCTCCATCTCGGAGATGACGATCTCGTCGCCGGGTCCGAGGGTGAAGCGGGGGTCGGTGCCCGCGGGGTTGCCGAAGGAGTAGGCCACGAGGTTGAGGGCCTCGGAGGCGTTCTTGGTGAAGATCACCTCGTCGCGCGAGCCCGCCCCGACGAACGCCGCCACTTTGTCGCGCGCGCTCTCGTACGCCTCGGTCGACTCCGCGCCGAGCACGTGCATGGCCCGCCCGACGTTGCTGTAGTGCAGCGCCAGGTGGTCGCGCATGGTGTCGATGACCTGATTGGGCTTCTGCGAGGAGTTGCCCGAGTCGAGGTAGACGAGCGGGCGCCCGTCGGGCAGCTCGCGGGAGAAGACCGGGAAGTCCTTCCTGATCTTCTCCACGTCCAAGCTGGTGGAAGTCATGCAGATGCCTTCGTGTACTGCTCGTAGCCCTCGGCCTCGAGCTTGTCGGCCAGCTCCGGCCCGCCCTCCTCGACGATCCGGCCGCCGGCGAAGACGTGCACGAAGTCGGGCTTCACGTAGCGCAGGATGCGGGTGTAGTGGGTGATCAGCAGCACGCCGGTCTCACCCGTGGAGCGGAAGCGGTTGATGCCCTCGGAGACCACCCGCAGCGCGTCGACGTCGAGGCCGGAGTCGGTCTCGTCGAGCACGGCGATCTTCGGCTTGAGCAGCTCCAGCTGGAGGATCTCGTGGCGCTTCTTCTCGCCGCCGGAGAAGCCCTCGTTGAGGTTGCGCTGGGCGAAGGCGGCGTCGATGGACAGCGCGTCCATGCCGGCCTTGAGGTCCTTGGCGAACTCGCGCAGCTTGGGCGCCTCGCCGCGGACCGAGGTGACGGCCGAGCGCAGGAAGTTCGACACCGACACGCCGGGGACCTCGACCGGGTACTGCATGGCGAGGAACAGGCCGGCGCGGGCGCGCTCGTCGACCGACAGCTCCAGCAGGTCGACGCCGTCGAGCAGCACCTGGCCGCCGGTGATCGTGTACTTGGGGTGACCGGCGATCGCGTAGGCGAGGGTGGACTTGCCCGAGCCGTTGGGGCCCATGATGGCGTGCGTCTCGCCGGACTTCACCGTCAGGTTGACGCCGCGCAGGATTTCCTTGTCCTCGACGGCGACCTTGAGGTCACGGATCTCTAGGGTGGACACGTTTATGACTCCTTCGAGAGCGAGACGAGGACGTCGTCGCCGTCGATCTTGACTGTGTAGACGTTCACGGGCTTGGTGGCGGGCGGGCCGGTGGGCTTGCCGGAGCGCACGTCGAAGCACGAGCCGTGCAGCCAGCACTCCAGCGTGCCGTCGTAGACCTCGCCCTCGCTGAGCTTCACCTCGGCGTGCGAGCAGACGTCGTGCAGGGCGAAGACGTCGGCGCCCTTGCGCACCAGCGCCACCGGGGTCTCCCCGACCTCGACGCCGATGACGCCGCCGTCGGGGATGTCGGCGACCTGGCAGACCTTCTCGAAACTCATCGCGCGAGCTCCGCCTCCACCGCGGCCAGCACGCGGTCGCGGATCTCCTCGATCTGGATCTTCTCGATGAGCTGGCCGAGGAAGCCCCTGATGACCAGGCGGCGGGCCTCGTCGTAGGGGATGCCGCGGGCCTGGAGGTAGAAGATGTGCTCGTCGTCGAGGCGGCCCGAGGCCGAGGCGTGCCCGGCTCCGGCGACCTCGCCGGTGAGGATCTCCAGGTTGGGGACCGAGTCGGCGCGGGCGCCGTCGGTGAGGATGAGGTTGCGGTTGAGCTCGTAGGTGTCGGTGCCCTCGGCCTCGACCCTGATGATCACGTCGCCGATCCAGACGGCGTGCGCGTCCTGCCCCTGCAGCGCGCCGCGGTAGTCGACGTTGCTCTTGCAGTTGGGCTGGGAGTGGTCGACCAGGAGGCGGTGCTCCAGGTGCTGGCCGGCGTCGACGAAGTAGACGCCGGACATGTCGGCGTCGCCGCCGGGCGCGGTGTAGGCCACGCTGGGCGAGAGCCGGACCAGGTCGCCGCCGAGGGTCACCACGAAGCTGCGGAAGGTCGCGTCCTTGGCGAGCTGGGCGTGGTGGTGGGAGACGTGCACGGCGTCGTCGTCCCAGTCCTGGAGGCTGACGACCTTGAGGTTGGCGCCGTCGCCGACGACGAACTCGATGTTGTCGGCGTAGACGGCGCTGCCCTTGTGGTCGAGCACGACCACGGCCTCGGCCATCGGCTCCACCTTGACCACGATGTGGCCGTAGGCGGCGCCGTCGCCCTCACCGGTCAGGGTGAGCACGGTCGGCTTCGACGCGACGGCCTCGCGCGGCACCGTGATCACGGTCGCCTTCTCGAAGCTGTTCCACGCCTGCGCGCTGACCCGGTCGGTGGGCGTGAACGCCTTGCCGACGCGGGCGTCGTCGCGCCCGACCGTCTCGACGACGACCTCGGGCGCGGCCTCGACGTCGAGGCGCACGTGGCCCACGGGGTCGGCCTTGCCGTTGTGCAGGCCCTTCAGGCGGGACAGCGGCGTGAAGCGCCACGACTCCTCGCGCCCGGTCGGGACCTCGAAGTCGCCCAGCTCGTAGGACGCCTTCTCGTGCAGGGTCGACAGGGGCTTCTCGTTCAGGCCCATCAGCCGACGGCTCCTTCCATCTGCAGCTCGATCAGCCGGTTGAGCTCGAGCGCGTATTCCATGGGCAGCTCGCGGGCGATCGGCTCGACGAAGCCGCGCACGATCATCGCCATGGCCTCGTCCTCGCCGAGCCCGCGGCTCATGAGGTAGAAGAGCTGGTCCTCGCTGACCTTGGAGACCGTGGCCTCGTGGCCCATCGAGACGTCGTCCTCGCGCACGTCGACGTACGGGTAGGTGTCGGAGCGGCTGATCTGGTCGACCAGGAGCGCGTCGCACTTGACGGTGCTGGCGCTGCCGTGGGCGCCCTCCTCGATCTGCACGAGACCGCGGTAGGAGGTGCGGCCGCCGCCGCGCGCCACCGACTTGGAGATGACGCTGGAGCTGGTGTTGGGCGCCAGGTGCACCATCTTGGAGCCGGCGTCCTGGTGCTGGCCCTCGCCGGCGAAGGCGACGCTCAGCGTCTCGCCCTTGGCGTGCTCGCCCATCAGGTAGACGGCCGGGTACTTCATCGTGACCTTGGAGCCGATGTTGCCGTCGATCCACTCCATGGTCGCGCCCTCGTAGGCGACGGCGCGCTTGGTGACCAGGTTGTAGACGTTGTTCGACCAGTTCTGGATGGTCGTGTAACGGCAGCGGGCGTTCTTCTTCACGATGATCTCGACGACCGCGCTGTGCAGCGAGTCGGAGGAGTAGATCGGCGCGGTGCAGCCCTCGACGTAGTGGACGTAGGAGTTCTCGTCCACGACGATCAGGGTCCGCTCGAACTGGCCCATGTTCTCGGTGTTGATCCGGAAGTAGGCCTGCAGCGGGATCTCGACCTCGACGTTCGGCGGCACGTAGATGAACGAGCCACCGGACCACACGGCGGTGTTGAGCGCGGCGAACTTGTTGTCGCCGACCGGGATCACCGAGCCGAAGTACTCCTTGAAGAGCTCCTCGTGCTCCTTCAGGCCCGTGTCGGTGTCGACGAAGATGACGCCCTTCTCCTCAAGGTCCTCACGGATCTTGTGGTAGACGACCTCCGACTCGTACTGGGCCGCGACGCCGGCGATGAGGCGCTGCTTCTCCGCCTCGGGGATGCCGAGCTTGTCGTAGGTGTTCTTGATGTCGGCGGGCAGCTCGTCCCAGGAAGCGGCCTGCTTCTCGGTCGAGCGCACGAAGTACTTGATGTTGTCGAAGTCGATGCCGGTGAGGTCGGAGCCCCAGGTGGGCAGCGGCTTCTTGGCGAACAGGCGGAGGCCCTTCAGGCGAAGGTCGAGCATCCACTCCGGCTCGTTCTTGAGCGCGGAGATGTTGCGGACGACCTCCTCGGACAGGCCACGCTTGGCAACCGCGCCCGCGGCATCCGGGTCGGCCCAGCCGAACTTGTAATTCCCGAGGCCTTCCAGCTCCGGGCGGTCGGTGACAGTCACCTTCCGGTCTCCTTGCTCTTGTCTCTGTGTACGGATTCAGCCAGCGACTTGGGGCTCACGTGGGTCGTGCAGACCCCGTCGCCGTGCGCGATCGTGGCCAGGCGCTGCACCGGGGTGCCGAGCAGTTGCGCGAACGCCTCCGTCTCGGCCTCGCAGAGCTGCGGGAACTCCGCGGCCGCGTGAGCCACCGGGCAGTGGTGCTGGCAGAGCTGGTCGCCGCCCGACTTGGCCTTGCTGGCCGAGGCGGCGTACCCCTCTGCCGACAGCGCCTGCGCCAGCACCTGTACGCGCTGGTCCGCCGGCACCGTCCGCATGACCGGCTCCAGCCGCGTCAGCAGGCTCGACACCTGCGAGCGGGCGAAGTCGGTCACGGCTTCTCGTCCCATGCGCTCGGCCAGGAAGCGGAGTGCGCTCCCGGCGAGGTCGTCATAGGCGTGCTCGAAAGCACTGCGCCCCGCGTCGGTGATGGCGAACAGCTTGGCGGGCCGTCCGCGCCCGCGCTGACCGCGCGGCCTGACCGTGCGAGGCTCTATCATTCCCTCGGCCAGCAACGCGTCGAGGTGCCTGCGCACCGCGGCGGGCGTCAGCCCCAGCCGCTCGCCGAGCGAGGCGGCCGTCACGGGACCATGCTCAAGGATCAGCCTGGCGACGCGCGCGCGGGTGCTGCGCTCGCTACCGGGCTCGATCGTGGGCATGTTTTTCACAACATCAGTGTGCCGTAATTCCTTCCCGCTGCACAAACGAATCGGAGCAGGCCACCAATGGAATTGCTCACGCAGGTAAGGCTTACCTAACCTTTCGGCGTCCCAGAATCGCGAACGCGAGCGTGGAGCAGATGATGAGGCCGAGCATCACGCAGGCCATCGGCACGGCCGTGCCCTCGCCCGCCAGGCCGACCAGCGGAGCGGCCAGCGCGCCCAGCGCGAACTGCAGCACGCCGAGCAGCGCCGAGGCGCTGCCGGCGATCTGGGCGGGCTGCCCGGCCAGCGCGAGCGCGCCCGTGCCGGGCAGGACGAGCCCCTGACCCAGCATGATGACGAACAGGCCCGCCACGATGCCGGCCAGGCCGAGCCCGGTGAGCGCGGCGGCCAGCAGCAGCCCGGCGCCCACCAGGCCGGTGAGCAGCCCGGCGACGACCAGGCGGGCGGGCTCCACGCGGCCCGACAGGCGGCCGCCGAGCTGGGCCATCGCGGTCAGGCCGAGCGCGTTGAGCCCGAAGATGAGCGAGTACTGCTGCGGGGTGGCGCCGTACACCTGCTGGAGCACGAACGGAGAGCCGGAGATGTAGCCGAACATCGCCGCGAAGGCCAGCCCGGCGGTGAGCGCGCAGCCCATGAACGCGCGGTCGCGCAGGAGCTGCCAGAAGGTGCGCACGGTGTGCGCCAGCCCGCCGCTCTCGCGCCGGTCGGCGGGCAGCGTCTCGCGCACCCCCGGCAGCACGGCCAGCAGCAGCACGAGCCCGGCGACGCTGAGCGCCACGAACACGCCGCGCCAGGAGGTGAAGGCGAGCAGCTGGGCCCCTGCGATGGGGGCGAGGATCGGCGCCAGGCCGCTGACCAGCATGAGCGTGGCGAAGATGCGGGCGATGGCGGCGCCGTCGTACAGGTCGCGGACGACCGCGCGCACGATGACCAGCGCCGCCCCGCCCAGAACGCCCTGCAGCAGCCGCAGGACGATCAGCACGGGCACCGACGGCGCGAACGCGCACAGCAGCGAGGCCACCATGAACCCCGACACGCCCACGATCAGCGGGACGCGCCGCCCGCGCACGTCGCTGACCGGGCCGGCGACGACCTGACCGACGGAGACGCCGATCAGGCAGGCGGTGAGGGTGAGCTGGACCTGCGCGGGAGCGCTGAGCATCTCCTCGGTGATGGCGGGCAGGGCGGGCAGGTACATGTCGATGGACAGCGGGCCGATCGCCGACAGCGCGCCCAGGATGACCAGCAGCAGCCCCCGCCTCCCGCCCTTGGTCTCGCCCTTGCTCCCAATGGCGGCGGACGCGGCTTCTGCCACGGACATGCGTGAACCCCTTCCCCTCGCAGGCCGATGACCCACGAGGGCCGAGGGATCAAACCGGGATTCGGTCCTCCTAATTCCCGGTTATCAGATATTTCATGACGATTCGTTGAGCTGGATGACCCCGAACGCCGCGCCCTGCGGGTCGATGAGCTGCGCGAACCGGCCGGGCGGCGCCTCGGTCACGCCGGTGAGCACGTCGGCGCCGGCGTCGGCGGCGGCGTGCAGGGCCGCGTCGAGGTCGGCGACCGCGAAGTAGGTCAGCCAGAACGACGGCAGCTCCGCCGGGGCCTCGTCGGGCATCGGGATCATCCCCGCGACGGCCGCCTCCCCCGCCACCCACTCGGTGTACGCCATGCCGCCCAGGTCGGACGTGCGGGACGTCCAGCCGAAGACCGCCGAGTAGAAGCGCTCGGCGGCCGGCGCGTCCCGGGTGCACAGCTCGTTCCAGCAGAACGAGCCGGGCTCGTTGACCAGTTCCGCACCCGCGTGGGCGGCCGCCTGCCAGGCGGCGGCGTAGGAGCCGTCGGGGGCCCGCAGGGCGACCATGGTGCCCTCGTCGAAGATCGCCATGGGCTCCGCCACGACCGTGCCGCCGGCGTCCCTGACCCGGCCGGCCAGCGCGGCGGCGTCGTCGGTGGCGACGTAGGTGTTCCAGAGCGAGGTGGAGCCGCCGTCGCGGACGGGGCCGATCCCGGCGACCTTGCTGCCCTCGTGGACGAACATCCCGTAGCCGCCGGCCGCCGGGTCGTCGACCATGTCGGCCCGCCAGCCGAACAGATCCCCGTAGAACCGGGCCGAGCCGGGGACGTCGGTGCTGGCCAGGTCCACCCAGCACGGAACTCCTGGGTCGTATTCACTGCGTCGCGACATGTGGAGCTCATCGCCGCACTTCCCACGGTTCTCACGCCTTTCCGGGGAACGGTCCGGTCAAGGGCCGTCCATTTCCGGACAGGGCCACCCGGCGGGCGTTCGCCGGGCGCGTACCTGGGGGCCGGACCGCCCGGCGCAGTCCCTAAACTCGTGGCCATGGATTCCCCAGCCGTCGAGATCGTCGACCTGGTCAAACGCTACGGCGGCCGGACCGCCCTCGACGGCCTCACCCTGCGGGCCGGCCGCGGCGCGGTCACCGCCGTCCTCGGGCCCAACGGCGCGGGTAAGACGTCCACGGTCGAGATCTGCGAGGGGTTCCGCAAGGCCGACTCCGGCACGGTCCGGGTGCTCGGCCTGTCGCCCACGCTGCCCGAGCTGCGCCCGCGCGTCGGGGTGATGCTCCAGGCCGGCGGGGTGCCGCCGGCGATGCGCTGCGCCGAGTGGCTGCGCCTGGTCGCGCGCTTCTACGCCCGTCCGCACGATCCCGGCGCGCTGCTGACCCGGCTCGGGCTGGCCGAGCACGCGCGCACCCCCTACCGGCGGCTGTCGGGCGGGCAGCAGCAGCGGCTGTCGCTGGCCGCGGCCGTGATCGGCAGGCCGGAGCTGGTGTTCCTCGACGAGCCGACCGCCGGGCTCGACCCGCAGGCCCGGCACGCCTGCTGGGACCTGGTCGGCGAGCTGCGCGGCGCCGGGGTGTCGGTGGTGCTGACCACCCACCACATGGAGGAGGCCGAGCGGCTGGCCGACCACGTCGTGATCATCGACAGGGGGCGCGTGGTGGCCGAGGGCAGCCCGGCCTCGCTGACCGGGGCCGAGCGGCAGCTCAGGTTCAGGGCCCGGCCGGGGCTCACGCTGGAGGAGCTGCTCAACGCGCTCCCGGTGGGCAGCGCGGCCAAGGAGTCGCCGGCCGGCCACTACATCATCGAGGGCCAGGTGGGGCCCGAGCTGCTGGCCACCGTCACGGCCTGGTGCGCGGCGGAGGGCGTCACGGCCGACGACCTGCGCATCGAGCGCCGTACCCTCGAAGACGTCTTCCTCGAACTGACCGGCAGGGAGCTGCGATGACCCCCGTGCTCGACCTCTCGCCCGCGCCGGGCGCCGCGCCGTTCCCGCGCATGGTGCTCGCGCAGGCCGGCTCGGAGGTCCGCACGATGCTGCGCAACGGCGAGCAGCTCCTGCTCACCCTGATCATCCCGGTGCTGCTGCTGGTCGGCTTCTCGCTGGCGCCGCTGGTCGACGTCGGGGGCGGCCGGCGGGTCGACTTCCTCGTGCCGGGCGTGCTGGCCCTGGCCGTCATGTCCACGGCCTTCACCGGGCAGGCCATCGGCACCGGCTTCGAGCGCCGCTACGGCGTGCTCAAGCGGCTGGGCGCGACCCCGCTGTCCAGGGCCGGGCTCATGCTGGCCAAGACGGCCGCGGTGGTGGCCGTGGAGGTCATCCAGGCGGCCGTGATCGTGGCCGTGGGGCTGGCGCTGGGCTGGCGGCCCCACGGGTCGTTCCTGGCCGCCGCGGTGCTGGTCGTGCTGGGCACGGCGGCCTTCAGCGGCCTCGGCCTGCTCATGGCGGGCACGCTGCGGGCCGAGGCGACGCTGGCCGCGGCCAACCTGGTCTACCTGGTGCTGCTGGGGGCGGGCGGGGTGATCTTCCCGCTGTCGAAGTTCCCCGAGGGCGCGCGGCCGGTCCTGGAGCTGCTGCCGATCTCGGCGCTGACCGGCGGCCTGCGCGCGGTGCTCGCCCAGGGGGCGGCGCTGCCGCTGGGGCCGGTGCTCGTCCTGGCCGGCTGGGCCGCGCTGACCCTGGCGCTGGTCTCGCGGCTGTTCCGCTGGGAGTGAGGGGCTGTTCCGCTGGGAGTGAGGCGGCTGTTTCGCTGGGAGTGAGGGGGCGCGCCACCCCGCGTGCGGAGATGTCGTCCGAGGTCAGTACGCTCTGGACGACCGCCCCACCTTCCGCGCGAGGAGTTCCGTGACCGACTTCGCCCTCGACGATCCCTTCGATCGCCGCCCGGCGCTGCCCCGGCCTGGCCGCCTGCTGCGCCAGGCCGCGGACTCGATCCCGCCCTCGTCGCTCGTCCTGCTGTCCATCGTCTCGGTGCAGCTCGGCGCCGCGTTCGCCAAGAACCTGTTCGCCGTCCTGCCGCCGAGCGCCGTGGTGTTCCTGCGCATCGCGGCGGGCGGCCTGATCATGGCCGCGGTGGCCAGGCCGAAGCTGCGCGGGCTGGGGTGGCGCGACTGGGCGGTCGGGGCCGGTTTCGGCCTGACGCTCGCGCTGATGAACCTGTCGTACTACGAGGCCCTGTCGCGGCTGCCGATGGGCGTCGCGGTGGCGATCGAGTTCCTCGGCCCGCTGGGCGTGGCCGTGGCCGCCTCCCGGCGCAGGCTCGACCTGGCCTGGATCGGCCTGGCCGGTCTCGGCGTGGCGCTGCTGGCGCCCTGGGGGCAGCAGGCGTCGGCGGCCTGGTGGCTCGGCATCGGGTTCGCCCTGGTGGCGGGCGCGTGCTGGGCGGCCTACATCCTGCTGTCGGCGGCGGCCGGGCGGCGTTTCCCCGGCACGACCGGGCTGTCGTTCGCGATGATCGTCTCGACCCTGGTGATCGCGCCGGTGGGCGTCACGACCGGCGGCACCGACCTGCTGCAGCCGTCGCTGCTGCTGATCGGGCTGGGCGTGGGGCTGCTGTCGTCGGTGATCCCGTACTCGCTGGAGCTCCACGCGCTGCGGCGCATGCCCAAGCACGTGTTCGGCATTCTGATGAGCCTGGAGCCGGCCGTGGCGGCGCTGGCGGGCGTGCTGGTGCTGGGCGAGGTCCTGCACGTGCAGCAGTGGGCGGCGATCGTGTGCGTCGTGGCCGCCAGCCTCGGCTCGACCCGGATGACCGGGCGCTGATGACCGGGCGCTGATGACCGGGCGCTGATGACCGGGCGGTAACGAGTACCCGAGAAGGTGCCGCCGCGCGCCCGCGGGGATGGGGATCTCTCGGGCGCGCGGCGGAGGGCTCGGCTTCGAGGTGGGCGGGTCGCCGAGCCCGGTGAAGGTCAGCGGATGCAGGCGTCCGCGTGACCGGGCTTGTGAGGCTCTCAGGAAGATCAGTTCGTGAAAGCTTTCACCAACACATTACCCCAAAACGGACAAACCTTCTGAATTCGGACGGTAAAGAAACGCGGCAGGCGTCAGTGCTCGGCCCAGATCCCCCGGACGTGGCCGATGTGCTCGCCCATCAGGTGGCCGACCGCCTTGCCGTCGCCGCTCTTGAGCGCGTCGAGCATGGCCAGGTGCTCCCTGGCGGAGTCGGTCAGCGAGCCGCGCTCGGCCAGCTGCGACAGGCCGTAGAGCCGGGCCCGGTTGCGCAGGTCGCGCACCACCTCCACCAGGTGGACGTTGCCCGCCAGGGCCAGCAGCTCCAGGTGGAAGCGCAGGTCGGCGTCGATGTAGGCGAGCAGGTCGGCCCGGTCGGCGGCCGAGACGATCTCCTCGGCGATCGGGCGCAGCCGTTCGAACTCCTCGGCGCGGGCGCTGTCGGCCAGCCGCGAGACGGTGGGCACCTCGATCAGCTCACGGATCTGGGTCAGCTCGTCGAGGTCGCGGTCGGACAGCTCGGTCACCCGGAAGCCCTTGTTGCGCACGGCCTCGACCAGGCCCTCCTTGGCCAGGTCGAGCATGGCCTCGCGGACCGGCGTGGCCGAGACGCCGAACTGCGCGGCGAGCACGGGCGCAGAGTAGACCACCCCTGGCCGCATCTCACCGGTGATCAGCGCGGCCCGCAGCGCGTGCGCGACCTGCTCGCGCAGACTCTGGCGCTCCCCCACCATCGGCAGGTCGAGCCGGTCCTCGGCAGCCATCCGCCTTCCCTCCTACTTCCACGCCTCGTACGCGGCCGCGGCGACCACCAGGTCCTGCCACGCCATGCCCGTGCTCTTGAACACCCGCGGGCCGGGACCGGCCACCACCCTCCCGGCGATCAGCTCGGCGAGGTTCCCGGCGAGATGACCAGAGGTGATCGTACCGTGGCGGATCGGGATGATCACGTCGCCGGCTTCCTCCAGGGCGGCCGATCTGGCCTCGACGACCACGGTGGCGCGGGCGACGAGGTCGCCGTCGAGCTCGCGGACGCCGGGCTCGTGCGACCCGACCGCGACCACGGTGACGCCGTCCCGGGCGAGCTTACCGGGGAACAGCGGCTGCGCGGCCGTGGTGCAGCAGGCGACGAGGTCGGCGGCCCGGATCGCGTCGGCCACCGCGCCGGGCACCGCACCGGCGGGGGTTCGGGCGGTCAGGGGTCCGGCCGTCAGGGGTTGGGCGGTCGGGGAATCGGCGGTCGGGGAATCGGCGGTCGGGGAATCGGCGGTCAGGGATTCGGCGGTCAGGGATTCGGCGGTCAGGCCCAGGGCGCGGCAGCGGGCGGCCAGGGCGGCGGCGCGGGCGGGGTCGCGGCCCACGACCGTGACGTGCTCGACGGGCCGCACCTCACGCAGGGCCAGGACGTGCCCGTACGCCTGCGGTCCGCTGCCGAACACCACCAGGCGGCGCGCGTCCGGCTCGGCCAGGTGGGCGACGGCCAGGGCGGAGACGGCGGGCGTGCGCAGGGACGTGAGCGCGATGCCGTCCAGGGCGGCGAGCGGGGCCAGGGTCGGGCCGTCCAGCAGCAGGTACGTCCCCTGGATGCGGGGCAGCCCGCGACCGGGGTTGGCGGGCGTGACGGTGACGGCCTTGACCCCGGCGTAGCGGCCGGCGGCGGCGGGCATGAGCAGGAGCTGCCCGGCCGGCAGGTCCACGGCCGGCCGCCGGGGCGTCAGCTCGGGGTCGAGCCCGTCGCGCAGGGCCTGTTCGAGGACGGCCACCGCGCGGCCGACCGGCACCAGCCGCTCCAGCACGGGCCCGTCGATGTAGGGAAGAGCGCTCATCGCAGCGTGAACCCCGTTCCGATCGGGTCGTCGGGATCGAGCTCGAAGACGTGCCGGCCGGTGCGGTAGGCCATGCCCTCGATCTCCGGCACGATCCCCTCGGCCGTCACCCCGGCCACCCGCGCCCGGAAGACGGACCCGACGACGCTCTCGTGCACCAGGGTGCCGCGCAGGCCGGCGTCGTGCAGCAGCGCCATCCTGGCGGCGGTGCCCGACCCGCACGGCGACCGGTCCACCTCACCGTCGGCGAAGACGGTGACGTTACGCTGCCGGACACTCCCATCAGCCCCCGCCGACCCCACGCCGGGCGACCCGCCATTCGGCAGCTCGCCGCCCGCCAATCCGCCGCCCGCCGACCCACCCCCCGGCACGCCGTCGCCCGGAAGGTCGTCGGCCGGAAGGTCGTCGTAGAAGATGACGCCGTAGACGCCGGACAGGCGGTCGTCGTGTGGGTGGTGGGTGGCGGGGTGGCCGGCCAGGGCGGCCTTGATGCGGCGGGCGTGCCCGACGAGGGCGGTCAGGTGGCGGGGCTCGACGGACAGCCCCAACTCCCCAGCCGAAATAGACGCATAAATCGCCCCACCGTACGAAATATCAACCTTGGTTCCAGCGACGGCCACGTCCCGCGCGATCACGTACGACGGGACGCTCACGAACGTCACCCCCGCCACCCGCCCGCCCGAGCACCGCACCCGCGCCCTGACCCGCCCCGACGGCACGTCCACCACCACGTCGGTCTCCCCGTCGGGCTCGGCCTCGACCAGCCCTTCCTGCACCGCGTATGCCCCCAGGGCGATCGTGCCGTGCCCACACGCGGTCGAGAAGCCGTCCTTGTGCCAGAACAGCGCACCCAGATGCGCCCCTGCGTCGTCGGGCGGGACGAGGAAGCAGCCGTACATGTCGGCGTGCCCGCGCGGCTCGTGGCACAGCAGCCGCCTGACGTGGTCGGCGTGGGCGGGCGCGTTCTCCCGCCGGGTGAGCACGTCCGCCCCGGGGATGCCGGGGACGCCTCCGGTGACGATCCGGAACGGCTCACCGCCCGTGTGGTAGTCGACAGTTGTGATCACAGTTCGAACCCCTCCGGGACCGGGTCGGGAAAGTCGCCAGGAGTAACATGTCACATTGTCACGTTCCGGAGAAGCCCCTGACGGGACCGTCCCACCTGGCCCGTACCATCGTTGACGTGAAGGAATCCACCGTCCGCCCCAACGTCCTGGCCCGCGCCCTGCGCTCGTTCTGGGCGCCGACCGCGCGCTCGATGCGCGGCTGGGCGCTGGCGTCCGTGGTGGCCAACGCGGGCATCGCGGTGACCGGCGCGGGCGTGCGGGTGACCGGTTCCGGGCTCGGCTGCCCGACCTGGCCGAGGTGCACGCCCGACAGCTTCGTGCCCGTCGCCCATCCCGAGATGTCGATGCTCACGATGCTCATCGAGTTCGGCAACCGGCTGCTGACGTTCCTGGTGCTGGCGGTGGGCGCGGCGTGCGTCGTCGCGGCGCTGCGCCTGGTCCCGCGCAGGCGGGCGCTGGTGCGCCTGGCGCTGCTGCAGCCGGCGGGCGTGCTGGCCCAGGCCCTGTGGGGCGGGCTGGTGGTCAGGACCGCGCTCAGCCCGTTCACGGTCGGCATGCACTTCCTGATCTCCATGGCACTGATCGCCGCCTGCTGGATGCTCTACGCCCGCGCCGGCGAGGGCGACGGCCCGGCCGCCGGGGTGGCCCACCGCGACGTCCGGCGGCTCGGCCACGCGCTGCTCGCCGCCACGGCGGTGCTGCTGGTGGCGGGCGTGGTGGTCAGCGGCACGGGCCCGCACTCGGGCGACGTCATCGCCTCCCGGTTCGGCTTCGACATCGAGACCGTGGCCCGGCTGCACGCCGACATCGTCTACGTCGTCGTCGGCCTGACGTTCGCGCTGCTGTTCGCGCTGCGCGTGACCGGCGCGCCCCGGGCGGCCAGGCGGGCCGCGCTCGGGCTGTTCGTCGTGGAGCTGGGCCAGGGCGTGATCGGCTACACCCAGTACTTCCTGGCCGTGCCCGCCGCGCTGGTGCTGCTGCACGTGCTCGGCGCCTCGCTGGTGTGGATCGCCGCGCTGCGGGTGGTCACCTCGCTGCGCACCAGAGGCCCGCTGGAGGCCCCGGCCGCCGCCGCTCACGCGGAAGCGCCCGCTCCGGTCTGACCGTTGTGCGATGGTATGGGGTGTGCTGCGACTCCCTAGGCTCTCGCGCCGGCTGCTGCGTCGTACGTACCAGGGGCTGGTGCTGGTCAGCGTGCTCGCGCTGGCGCCCATGACCTGGGCCTGGCTCGACAGCTCGCCGCACCGCGTGGTGGCCGACAGCGGCGGCTGGCTGGGCCGGGTGCCGCCCGCGCAGGCCGCGCTGGTGCTCGGCGCCGGGTTGTGGCGCACGCAGCCCACGCCGATGCTGGCCCGCCGGCTCGACGTGGCCGCCGAGCTCTACCGGGCGGGCAAGGTGCGGGCGCTGCTGCTGTCGGGCGACAACAGCCGCAAGGAGTACGACGAGCCCACCGCCATGCGCGACTACCTGCTGCGCAAGGGCGTGCCGACCGACGTGATCGTGCTCGACTACGCCGGCTTCGACACCTGGGACTCGTGCGTACGGGCCCGCCGGGTGTTCGGCGCCGAGCGGGTCACCGTCGTCACCCAGGTCTTCCACCTGCCGAGGGCCGTCGCGCTGTGCCGGACGGCCGGGCTGGAGACGTTCGGCGTGGGCGACGACTCCACCCGCCAGTGGGCGGCCACCACGTACGCCTACGCCACCCGGGAGCTGCTGGCCACCGGCAAGGCCGTCGTGGACGCGCTGCTGCTGCACTCCGACCCGGTCTACCCCGGGCCGCGCGAGGTCTCGCTGACCCGGATCCTGGCTCAGCGGGGCGCGCCGGGCGCGTAGCCGGGCGGCGGGGTGCCCCTGGCCATCCGGCGGGCGTGCACCGGCGGCACCGGGAAGTCGGCGCGGGCGGTGCTCATGCACTCCAGCAGGGCCCGCTGCTCCTCGTGGAAAGCCTGCTCGTCGACGATGTGGCGGGCCGCCCGCTCGTGCAGCAGGCCCAGTTCGGTGGCGGCGAGCTGGTAGTCGCGCATGGCGCGCACCCCCCGCTTGCCGCCGTAGGCCCTGGCCCACTGCCTGGCCTGGCGGCGCCTGGCGAACGTGGACAACATGTAGATGTCGGCCGGCCCGACCAGCCTGGTCGGCTCGTACGGCGGCAGGTAGGTCTGGATGAGCGCGACGATGCGCCGCCGGTCCCTGAACACCACGCCGATCAGCACGACGAGCACCACCAGCAGCGCCAGGTAGGCCACCACGAGCCCGGGGAAGCCGCCGTAGGAGGCCAGGCCGTTCCACAGGCCGTGCAGGATCATCGCCCCCGACCAGCCCGCCAGCACCAGGAAGACCCGCTCGGGCCCCTGGCGCTGGGCCGCGTAGGCGACGGCCACCCCGATCATCGAGCTGAACAGCGGATGGGCGAACGGCGACAGGATGCCGCGCAGCACCACGGTGACCGCCAGGCTGCTGACGCCGTTGCCGTTGAGCGCCGACAGGTAGTAGCTGACGTTCTCGCTCATGGCGAAGCCGAGGCCGACCATGCTGGCGTAGATGATGCCGTCGGTGGGGCCGTCGAGCTCGGCCCGGCGGAACTTCAGCAGGCCGAGCAGCACCAGGCCCTTCATCGTCTCCTCGACCACCGGCGCGCCGAAGGTGGCCGCCAGGTTGCGGGCGCTGGTCGGCGAGAGCTTGGCGGTGTCGATGAAGTAGTGGAGGTTGAGCGAGTTGATCGCGCCGGCGACCAGCACGGCGATGCCCGCGCCCCAGGCGAAGGCGAAGATCAGGTTGCTGCGCGGCTCCGGCTCCATGCGGTCGAGCGCCAGCACGGCGGCCAGCAGCAGCGGCACCGGAGCCAGGGCGAGCCCGAGCGCGATGAAGAACTGCACCGGCTCACCGTTGATCACGTCGAAGGAGAACGAGACCAGGGCGCAGATGCCGGTGAGGACCAGCCCGGTGATCAACGCGAACGACGGGCGGTCCTTCAACACCCAGCGTGGATCACGGGTCGCCATACCGTGACTTTAACGGATCGAAGGGCCGGGGTCCGTGCCGACCGCCCGCGCGGGACAGCCACTCCTCACCGTCCGGACACGCGCCGCTGGGGCCTCGCGCACGGCGGTCAGGACGGTCACGGCGGTCAGGCCAGCAGCGGGTCGATCGCGACGGCGAGGAAGAGCAGCGCGAGGTAGGCGTTGGACCAGTGGAAGAAGCGCATCGGGCGCAGGTCGACGCCGCTCTTGCCGGCGTTGAGCCGGGCCAGCAGGCGGTGGACCTCCCACAGGCAGACCACGCCGAGCACGACCGCGACGACCGGGTAGAACAGCGTGGTGCCGGCCACCGGCCACAGGGCCAGCGAGCACAGCACGGTCGCCCAGGTGTAGGCCACGGACTCCAGGATCACCCGCCGCTCGGTGGCCACCACCGGCAGCATCGGCACCTTGGCCGCCGCGTAGTCCTCCTTGTAGCGCATGGCGAGGGTCCAGGTGTGGGGCGGCGTCCAGAAGAACACCACGCCGAACAGCACCAGGGGCGCCCAGTCGAGCCGCTCGGTGATGCCCGCCCAGCCGATCATGACCGGCATGCAGCCCGCGATGCCGCCCCAGACGATGTTCTGGGCCGTGCGGCGCTTGAGCAGCATCGAGTAGACGATGACGTAGAACAGGATCGCGCCGGTGGACAGCACCGCGGCCAGCCAATTGGTGGTGAGCCACAGGCCAACAGTGGACAAAATCCCCAGGACGATCCCGAAGACCAGCGCGCCGCGCGGCGACACCTGGTGCCGGGCCAGCGGCCGGCGGCGGGTGCGCCGCATCTTCTGGTCGATGTCGCGGTCGACGTAGCAGTTGAGCGCGTTGGCGCTGCCCGCCGACAGGGTGCCGAAGACCATGACGGCGATCGACTTCCACAGCGGCGGCAGCCCGCCGGCCGCCAGGAACATCACCGGAAGGGTCGTGATCAGCAGCAGCTCGATGATCCGCGGCTTGGTGAGCGCGACGTAGGCCTTCACGACCATGCCGAACGTGCGCGGCGCCCCGGGCTCGGTCGAGGGGGCCGTGGCCTGCCTGTTGGTCAGCACCGTCAAGGCGCTTCCAGCCTGTGCGGAGTCAACGCGTAACCTCTGATTAGAGCGGATCGATGAGTGGCGCCGTGGCGCCTCTGCGAACAAACAAACTGTAGTCGCAGGGGCGGACGGTCCGGCCAATGGGGGGCTTGCGCCATTCATGGACACGCGAGGGTGGAATGGGAATCGATCGCCAGCTCCACTCGGTTAGGGTCCCGTGTGGGCGGGATAGCCAACAGGTACTGCCAAATGACAACTAGATTCCGGAGATCGAGCACTTGAGCACCGAACTCGTGCCAGCCCTTGAATGGACCGACCTCGACAAGAAGGCCGTCGACGTCGTCCGGGCCCTGGCGATGGACGCAGTGGAGAAGGCGGGCTCGGGTCACCCCGGCACCGCCATGAGCCTGGCCCCCGCCGCATACCTGCTGTTCCAGCGCGTGATGCGCCACGACCCCAGCGACCCCAACTGGGCGGGCCGCGACCGGTTCGTGTTGTCGTGCGGCCACACCAGCCTGACGCTCTACATCCAGCTCTACCTGTCGGGCTACGGACTGACGCTCGACGACCTGCGGCGGCTGCGCCAGTGGGACAGCCTGACCCCGGGTCACCCCGAGCACGGCCACACCGCCGGCGTGGAGACCACCACCGGCCCGCTCGGCCAGGGCCTGGGCAACGCGGTCGGCATGGCGATGGCGGCCCGCCGTGAGCGCGGCCTGTTCGACCCCGAGGCCGAGCGCGGCTCCTCGCCGTTCGACCACCACATCTGGTGCTTCGTCAGCGACGGCGACATCGAGGAGGGCATCAGCCACGAGGCCAGCGCCCTGGCCGGCCACCAGAAGCTCGGCAACCTCGTCGTCCTGTACGACGACAACCACATCTCCATCGAGGACGACACCCTCATCGCCAAGTCCGAGGACGTCGTCAAGCGCTACGAGGCCTACGGCTGGCACACCGAGAGCGTCGACTGGACCGCCGGCGGCGAGTACGAGGAGGACGTCCAGGCGCTGTACGAGGCGCTGGAGGCGGCCAAGGCCGAGACCGACCGGCCCTCCTTCATCCGGCTGCGCACGATCATCGGCTGGCCGGCGCCGAACAAGAAGAACACCGGCAAGATCCATGGCGCGGCCCTGGGCGAGGCGGAGATCGCCGCGACCAAGGAGATCCTGGGCATGGACCCGGCCAAGAGCTTCGACGTGCCGGCCGAGGTGCTGCAGCACGCCCGCGAGGTGGTCGCCCGCGGCCGTACCGAGCGCGCCGAGTGGGACAAGGGTTATGCCGAATGGCGCCTGGCCAACCCCGAGCGGGCCAAGGAGTTCGACCGCATCTCCCACCGCGAGCTGCCCGCCGGCTGGGCCACGGCCCTGCCCGAGTTCGAGACCGGCTCCTCGATGGCCACCCGCAAGGCCAGCGGCGAGGTGCTGGGCGCGCTGGCGCCGGTGCTGCCCGAGCTGTGGGGCGGCTCGGCCGACCTGGCCGAGTCGAACCTGACCACGATGAAGGGCGAGCCGTCCTTCATCCCCGAGGAGTACCAGACCAAGGACTTCCCCGGTAACCGCTACGGCCGCACGTTGCACTTCGGCATCCGCGAGCACGCCATGGGCGCGATTCTCAACGGCATCGCCCTGCACGGCGGCACCCGCCCCTACGGCGGCACGTTCCTGGTCTTCTCCGACTACATGCGCCCCTCGGTGCGCCTGGCCGCGCTGATGAAGCTGCCGGTCACCTACGTCTGGACGCACGACTCCATCGGCCTGGGCGAGGACGGCCCCACCCACCAGCCGATCGAGCACCTGTGGGCGCTGCGCGCCATCCCCGGCCTCGACGTCGTCCGCCCGGCCGACGCCAACGAGACCGCGCACGCGTGGAAGACGATCCTGGAGCACACCGACCGTCCCGCCGCCCTGGCTCTGACCAGACAGAACGTGCCGGTCTTCGAGGGCACGAGCGCCGACGGCGTGGCCCGCGGCGGCTACGTGCTGCGCGAGGCGTCCGACGGCCAGCCGCACGTGATCATCATCGCCACCGGCAGCGAGGTCGAGGTGGCCGTGCAGGGCCGCGAGCTGCTGGAGGCGCAGGGCATCCCGGCACGAGTGGTGTCGATGCCGTGTGTCGAATGGTTCAACGGGCAGGACTCCGCTTACCGGCAGACCGTCCTGCCGAGCTCGATCAGGGCTCGGGTCGCGGTCGAGGCCGGCGTCGCGCTCGGCTGGCACCAGTTCGTCGGCGAGTGCGGCGAAGTGGTCAGCCTGGAGCACTTCGGCGCCTCGGCGCCGTACAAGACGCTGTACGAGCAGTTCGGGCTCACGGCCGAGCGCGTGGCGGCCGCGGCCAAGGCGAGCCTCGCCAAGCTGGGTCAGGACAAGGGCGAGACGACGGGAAACTGAGAAGAAGATGAGCGAGAACCTCAACAAGCTGTCCGGCCAGGGCGTTTCCATCTGGCTCGACGACATCAGCCGCGAGCGGCTGCGCACGGGCAACCTCGACCAGCTGATCCGCGAGAAGAACGTCGTCGGGGTCACCTCCAACCCGACGATCTTCGCTGGCGCGCTCAGCAAGGGCGACGCCTACAACGCCCAGCTCCACGACCTGGCCGTCCGCGGCGTCACCGTGGAGGAGGCCGTCCGCGCCATCACCACGTACGACATCCGCTGGGCCGCCGACGTGCTGCGCCCGGTCTACGACGCCACCGGCGGCGTGGACGGCCGCGTCTCGCTGGAGGTCGACCCGCGGCTGGCCCGCGAGAGCGAGAAGACCGTGGCCGAGGCCAGGGCGCTGTGGTGGATGGTCGACCGGCCCAACCTGTTCATCAAGATCCCGGCCACCCTTGAGGGCCTGCCCGCGATCACGCAGGCGCTGTCTGAGGGCATCAGCGTCAACGTCACGCTGATCTTCTCCCTGGAGCGCTACCGCGCGGTCATGGACGCCTGGCTGGCCGGCCTGGAGGCCGCGCAGGCCAAGGGCCTGGACCTGGCCACGATCGAGTCGGTGGCCTCGTTCTTCGTCAGCCGCGTCGACACCGAGATCGACAAGCGGCTCGACAAGCTCGGCAAGCCGGAGCTGAAGGGCAAGGCCGGCATCGCCAACGCGCGCCTGGCCTACGCCGCCTACGAGGAGGTCGTCAGCTCCGAGCGCTGGCAGCGCCTGCGCGCCGCGGGCGCCCGTCCGCAGCGCCCGTTGTGGGCCTCGACCGGGGTGAAGAACCCCGACTACTCCGACACCATGTACGTCGACCAGCTCGTCGCCCCCGGCACCGTCAACACGATGCCGGAGAAGACGCTCGACGCCACCGCCGACCACGCCCAGGTCACCGGCGACACCGTGCGTCCCTTCTACGAGCAGGCCTGGAACACCATGGCCGCGCTCAAGGACGCCGGCATCGACTACGACGACGTCGTGCGGGTGCTGGAGGAGGAGGGCGTCGAGAAGTTCGAGGCGTCCTGGAACGAGCTGCTGGAGAGCGTCACCAAGAATCTGGTGCCATGATCGAGGTGTCCTACCGCGAGGAGGGGGTGGCCGCGGCCGCCTCCTCCGTCGCGGGGCGCCTCGTCGCCGACGGCGTGCCCGCGCGGCTGGCCGGCGGCGACCCCACGCTGTGGGGTGAGGACGCCGAGGCGGTGGCGGCGGTCCGGCTCGGCTGGCTGACGCTGCCGCGCACCTCCCGCGAGCTCCTTCCCGAGCTGGGCAAGCTCGTGGAGCGGGCGCGCGCCGAGGGCCTGACGAACGTGGTGCTGGCCGGGATGGGCGGCTCGTCGCTGGCTCCCGAGGTGATCTGCCAGACCGCCGACGTGCCGCTGACCGTGCTCGACACGACCGACCCCGCGCAGGTCCGGCGGGCGCTGACCGACCTGCTGGAGTCCACGGTCGTGGTGGTGGCCAGCAAGAGCGGCTCGACCGTCGAGACCGACTGCCACCTGCGCATCTACGAACAGATCTTCACCGAGGCGGGCATCTCGCCCGCCGACCGGATCGTGGTCGTCACCGACCACGGCTCGCCGCTGGAGCAGCGGGCCGTCGACGGCGGCTACCACCTGGTGCTGGCCGTCCCCGACGTGGGCGGCCGCTATTCGGCGCTGTCGGCGTTCGGGCTGGTGCCGAGCGCGCTGGCCGGGGCCGACGTCGAGCGGCTGCTGGACGACGCCGAGGAGGTGCTGCCGCTGCTGTCCCTGGACACCGGCAACCCCGGCCTCGACCTGGGCGCGGCCCTCGGCGGCGCGGCGCTGGCCGGGCGCGACAAGCTCGTGCTGGAGGACCAGCTCTCCGGCATCAACGGACTGCCCGACTGGATCGAGCAGCTCGTCGCCGAGTCCACCGGCAAGCAGGGCAGGGGCATCCTGCCGATCGTCAACGCCGACCCCAACCACACCCACGACGAGCTGATCGTCGCGATCGAGTCCGACAACGGCGCCGTACGCGTCGACGGGCCGCTCGGCGGCCAGTTCCTGGTCTGGGAGTACGCGACCGCCGTGGCCGGGCTGCTGCTGGAGATCGACCCGTTCGACCAGCCGAACGTGGCCGAGTCCAAGGAGAACACCGCGGCCCTGCTGGCCCTGCCCGACCTGCCGCTGGGCGCGCCCGCGCTGGTCGACGGGCCCGTCGAGGTCTACGGCGCGGTCCGCTCCCACGACCTGCCCGGCGTGCTGGCCGAGCTGCTGAAGGCCATTCCGCACGACGGCTACCTGGCTGTGATGGCCTACCTCGACCGGCTGGCCGCCTTCGACGCGCCGGTGCCCGAGGGGGCCGACTTCGAGCAGATGACCGACGCGTGGATGATGGCCGACGCGGCCACGCTGCGCGCTCTGCTCGCCATCCGCACCAACCGGCCGGTGACGTTCGGGTGGGGGCCGCGATTCCTGCACTCGACCGGCCAGTATCACAAGGGCGGGCCGCAGAACGGCGTGTTCCTGCAGATCACGGGTGCGGTGGCCGACGACGTCGCCGTCCCCGGGCAGCCGTACACGCTGGGGCGGCTCCAGCTCGCGCAGGCGCTGGGCGACCTGGCCGCGCTGGAGACCCGCGGACGGCCCGCCGTACGCCTGCACTTGACGGACCGCGCGACGGGTGTCGCGCATTTGCTCGCAGCCGCACAGGAGGTTTGAGATGACTGACGAAGCATCTCCTGAGGAGGAGGTCGTCGCGGTGGCGGCGGCCGTGGCGAACACCGCCACGACATTGGAGGTCGCCGAGGCCAACCCCTTGCGCGACCCGCGTGACAAGCGGCTGCCGCGGGTGGCGGGGCCGTGCGTGCTGGTGCTGTTCGGCGTGACGGGCGACCTGGCCAAGCGCAAGCTGCTGCCGGCCATTTACGACCTGGGCAACCGCGGCCTGCTGCCGCCCGGTTTCTCGCTGGTCGGTTTCGCCAGGCGCGACTGGAAGGACCAGGACTTCGCGCAGTTGACGCACGACGCGGTCAAGGCGCACGCGCGTACGCCGTTCCGCGAGGAGGTCTGGAAGCAGATCCTCGAAGGCATCCATTTCGTGCCGGGCGAGTTCTCCGACGACGGAGCCTTCGACGCCCTGGCGATGGCGTTGGCGGAGATCGACCAGACCCGCGGCACGGGCGGCAACTACGCGTTCTACCTGTCCGTCCCGCCCAAGTTCTTCCCCGTGGTGGTCGAGCAGCTCAAGCGCACGGGGCTGTCCGACGCGCCCGAGGGGTCGTGGCGGCGGGTGGTCATCGAGAAGCCGTTCGGCCACGACCTGAAGTCGGCCCACGAGCTGAACGAGATCACCACGTCGGCTTTCCCGGAGAGCTCGATCTTCCGGATCGACCACTACCTGGGCAAGGAGACGGTCCAGAACATCCTGGCCCTGCGCTTCGCCAACAACCTGTACGAGCCCATCTGGAACCGCAGCTTCGTCGACCACGTGCAGATCACCATGGCCGAGGACATCGGCATCGGCGGGCGCGCCGGCTACTACGACGGCATCGGCGCGGCCCGCGACGTGATCCAGAACCACCTGCTCCAGCTGCTCGCGCTGGTCGCCATGGAGGACCCGACCTCCTTCGACGCCTCGGCGCTGCGCCGGGAGAAGGAGAAGGTGCTCAAGGCGGTGCGGCTGCCGTCCAACCTGGGGCTCAACACCGCGCGCGGCCAGTACGCGGCCGGGTGGCAGGGCGGCGAGAAGGTCGTCGGCTACCTCCAGGAGGAGGGCATCTCCGCCGAGTCGACCACCGAGACGTACGCGGCCATCAAGCTGGAGATCGCCAACCGGCGGTGGGCCGGGGTGCCGTTCTACCTGCGTACCGGCAAGCGGCTGGGCCGCCGGGTCACCGAGGTGGCCGTGGTGTTCCAGCGGGCGCCGCACCTGCCCTTCAGCAAGACCGACACCGAGATCCTGGGCCAGAACGCCCTGGTCATCCGCGTCCAGCCGGACGAGGGCATCACCGTGCGGTTCGGCTCGAAGGTCCCGGGCACCGCCATGGAGGTGCGCGACGTGTCCATGGACTTCGCCTACGGCGAGTCGTTCCTGGAGTCCTCTCCGGAGGCGTACGAGCGGCTGCTGCTCGACGTCATGATCGGCGACCCGCCGCTCTTCCCGCACCAGCGCGAGGTCGAGCTGTCCTGGACGATCCTCGACCCGATCGAGGACTTCTGGGCCACGCAGGGACAGCCCGAGGGGTACGAATCGGGCTCGTGGGGCCCGGAGTCGGCCGACTCGATGATGGCGCGCGACGGCCGCGTGTGGAGGAGACTCTAGTGACGACGTTCATGCTGTCGGACACGACGGCCGGCAAGATCTCGGCGCAGCTCATGCTGCTGCGCCACCAGATGGGCGCGCCCGCCATCGGCATGGTGCTGACCCTCGTGGTGGTCTCCGAGGAGCGCCACCAGTACGACGCGCTGCGCGCCGCCACCGAGGCGGCCCGCGAGCACCCCTCGCGCATCATCGTGGTGATCAAGCGGGAGGAGGCCGAGCCCAACCGGCTCGACGCCGAGCTGCGCATCGGCGAGAACACGCCGGGCGAGGTCGTGGTGCTGCGCCTGTACGGCGAGCTGACCCAGCACGCCGACTCCGTCGTCAGCCCCCTGCTGCTGCCCGACACCCCCGTGGTGGCCTGGTGGCCGGGCGCGGCCCCCGACGTGCCGTCCAAGGACGCGATCGGCGCCCTGGCCCAGCGGCGCATCACCGACGCCAAGGGCTTCGAGAACGGCGGCGCCCGGTCGCTGGTCACCCGCGCCAAGGGGTACGCCCCCGGCGACACCGACCTGGCCTGGGCCCGGCTGACGCCGTGGCGCAGCCTGCTGGCCGCCGCGTTCGACCAGCCGGTGGGCAAGGTGCGCAAGGGCGTGGTGGAGGCCAGCGCCGGGCACCCGAGCGCGCCGCTGCTGGCGGCCTGGCTGTCGGAGCGGCTGGGGGCGCCGGTCAAGGTGGGCGAGTCGGCCGGTCCCGGCCTGACCGCCGTACGGCTGCAGACCGGCGACGGCGAGCTGTCCGTCATGCGTTCCGACGCGCGGCTGGCCACGCTGTCGCGTCCCGGCCAGCCCGACCGGAACGTGGCCCTGGCCAGGCGGCACACCTCCGAGCTGATGGCCGAGGAGCTGCGCCGGCTGGACAGCGACGAGGTCTACGAGGCCGCCGTCAAGCGCTTCGCCCGTACGTACAAGGGCTGACCCCCTCCACTTGAGAAAGAAGTGTCGTGAGCGTTCCCAACGTTGTCGTGCACCGCGACGCCGACGTCCTGGCCAAGGCCGTGGCGGCGCGCATCATCACGCGCCTGGTCGACGTGCAGTCGGCCAAGGGGTCGGCCTCGATCGTGCTGACCGGCGGCACGGTCGGCATCGCCACGCTGGCCGCCATCGCCGCCACGCCCGCCCGTGACGCCGTCGACTGGCGGCGCCTGGACGTCTGGTGGGGCGACGAGCGTTTCGTGCCCACCGGCGACAAGGAACGCAACGAGACCGGCGCCCGCCAGGCGCTGCTCGACCACGTGGACCTGGACCCCGCCCGGATCCACGTCATGCGCGGCCCCGACTCCGGCATGACGGCCGAGGAGTCTGCCGAGGCGTACGCCGCCGAGCTGCGCGCCGCGGCCCGCCCCGAGGACCACGGCCCGGTGCCGGCCTTCGACGTCATGCTCCTCGGCATGGGCCCCGACGCGCACGTGGCCTCGCTGTTCCCCGGCATGCCCGCCCTGTACCACACGCGCCCGGTCGTCTCCGTGCACGGCTCCCCCAAGCCGCCTCCCACCCGCATCTCCCTGACCCTGCCCGCCATCCAGGCGGCGCGCGAGGTGTGGGTGGTGGCGGCCGGCGAGGAGAAGTCGGGCGCGGTACGCCTGGCCCTGTCGGACTCGGGGCACGTCCAGGTGCCGGCGGCCGGCGCCCGCGGCCGGGCCGGCACCCTGTTCCTGCTGGACCGCGCCGCCGCCGCCAAGATCCCCCCAGAACTGGGCCGCCTGGCCTCCCCCTGAAGCTCAACGCGGGTCGGCGGCGGGGGCACAGGCGAACATCTCGCCGTACCGGCGCTGCGCGATCCGCACGAGCTGAACGAGATCGTGGTCTCCGGGCGAGCCGACACGTCGCAGCTCGTGATGACGATGCTGCGCTCGTCGTCGGACCCCATGCACGTGTTCCCCATCGGCCGCCGCGCCGGTGCAGGCGTCTGCGTCGGGGTGGTCGTCCGGCCCGGCGTGCGGGCGGCGGCCTGGCCGTGGTCCCGCGTCCCCTCGGGCGCATTCCGTGCGGTCGCGTCACGCCGTTCGGTGAGGACGGCATGACGCGACGTGCCTGGCCGTCAGAGGTCGGCGGTCAGGGTGTCGATCTCCTTGAGGAGGGTCTGCTTGCGGTCGGCGGCCAGGTAGGAGGCGTTGACGGCGTTGCGGGCGAGCTGGGCCAGCTCGGTGGCGCCCAGGCCGAGCACGTGGGCAGCGGCGCGGTACTCCCCCGCCAGCGTGGTGGCGAACATGGGCGGGTCGTCGCTGTTGAGCGTGACGTACAGGCCCTCCTCCAGCATCCGGGGCAGCGGGTGGGCGGCGAGCTCGGGCACCTGGCCGGTGCAGACGTTGGAGGTGGGGCAGACGTCCAGGGGGAGCTGGGTCTCGCGCAGGTGGGCGACCAGGCGGGGGTCCGACAGGCAGTTGATGCCGTGGCCGATGCGCTCGGCGCCGTAGCCCTCGATGACCTCCCACATCGTCTCGGGGCCGCTCATCTCGCCGCCGTGCGGGACGCTGTGCAGGCCGGCGGCGCGTGCGGCGGTGAAGGCGTCGCGGTAGGCGTCGCGGTATTTGGGACGGTCCTGCTCGATGCCTCCGATGCCGAAACCTACCAATGCGGCGGGAGGTTCGCGTAGCGCGTGGTCGACGGTGATCCGGGCGGCCTCCTCGCCGTACTCGCCGGGGATGTCGAAGATGTAGGCCATCTCCACGCCGTGGTCGGTCAGGGAGCGGCGGGCGGCCAGGTCGAGGGCCTCGGTCACCTCGCGCATGGGCATGCCGACCACGTGGTGGGCGTACGGGGTGACCTGCAGCTCGGCGTACCGGCCGCCCTGCCCGGCGAGGTCCCTGGCCAGGCCGAGGACGAGGGTGGCGACGTCCTCGGGCTCGCGGACCAGGCTGTTGACGGCCTGGTACACGCGGGCGAAGTGGGGGAAGTCGAGGAAGGTGTAGAAACGGCGCAGTTCCTCCTCGGAGGTCGGGACCCCGCTGCCGGGATGCCGCCGGGACAGCTCCAGCACGGTGTCGACCGAGGCCGATCCGACCAGATGTACGTGCAGCTCCACCTTGGGCAGCGCGTCGATGAAGGCGTCGATGGTCATGGCGAAGACCATAAGCCTGGGATTTCCTTCTAAAACAGGGGAAGGGGCGAAATTTCACCTTAAGGTGTCAGGATTCGGGGCGCGGGGTAGGCTCCGGGGTTGTGAGGGATCCCGAGGCCTACGACCGCGGCTTCGCGCGGCTCAGCTCGCACACCGTCCAGCCCCTGCTCGCCGCCGCGACCCGAGGCGACACCGCGACCCGAGGCGACACCGCGACGCCCCCAGAGGAAACCTCGACCCGAGGTGCCGCCGCGACTCCAGGCGCCGACGCGACCCCCTACTCGGAAGGCCGGGTGGAGCGGCGTCCTGAGGTCGGTGTTCCAGAGTGGCGTCCGGAGCGGATTCTTGACGCCGGATGTGGCACCGGCGTGGTCACGGCGGCCGCGCTCGCGGCCGGCGCCGAGGTCACCGCCGTGGACGCCGACCCCGCCATGCTGGAGCTGGTCGCCCGCCGCCACCCCGCCGCCACGGTCCGCCGGGCCACCCTGCCCGTCCTGCCGTTCGAGGACGCCTTCTTCGACGCCGTGGCGGGCAACTTCGTCGTCAACCACGTCCCCGACGTCCCGGCGACGCTCGCGGAGCTGCGCCGGGTGCTGCGTCCCGGCGGCGCCGTTGCGCTCACCTGGTGGAAGTCCGACGAGATGACGGCCACGAACGTCTTCGCCGAGGCCCTGGCGGCGGCCGGGGTGCCGTACGAACCCCCGGTCCGCCCCTTCGCCGCCGTTGAACGGCCGGAACGCTTCGCCGAGCTGCTGGAGGCGGCGGGCTTCACGGCCGTGGACGTGCGGGCACTGCGCTGGCGGCACCGGGTGGACGTCGCCGCCTGGTGGAACGGCGTGGTGGAAGCAGGCGGCCCGCGTTTCGAGACGATCGCCCGGCAGCCGCCGGAAACCTACGCCCGCGTCCGGACCTGCTACGACCGCCTGGCCGCCCCGTACGCCGGCACCGGCTTCCCCGTCTGCGCCTATCTGGCCCACGGCCTGCGCTGACGGGGCCCAGGACCGGCAGCACCCGCACGCCGCCGACCGACCCCTCGCCGAACATCACGGGTGCCACACCAGGGCCTCAGGCGACCTCGGACAGCCGCGCGAAGGCGACGTCCACATCGAGCTCGCCGCGCCCTCCGGCCCGCTCGACCAGGGCGCGCAAGCCGACCGCCTTGAGAAACCGTCGAGGACAGCCCCCATACAGCGATGAGTGGTTGCGCTCCCTGCGGTACGCCCTTCAGCGGTGGGCGATCTCCTCGAACCGTACGCCCGTGAGCTGCGCGGACACCTCCCACAGCCGCCGCGCGACCTCCTCCGACCTGGCCGTCTCCGAGGGCGTGAGCAGCTTCAGCCGGGGGCCGACGAACTCACCGCCGGTGATGTCCGGCGAGGTGGCGGCGTACAGCGAGGGGGCTGCGCCGGCGTCGGCCGACTGGAGGAACAGGCGCAGGAGGGGCTGCAGGGGCCCCAGCTTGACGAAGCGGGTCGCGGTGGCACCCGGGTGGGTCGCCACGCTGATCAGGCCCGCACCGGCGCTGCTGGCCCGCCGCTGGAGCTCCAGGGTGAAGAGCAGGTTGGCGAGCTTGGACCGTCCGTACGCGCTCATCCGGCCGTAGCCGCGTTCCAGGGCGAGGTCGTCGAAGTCGAGCCTGCCCATGGAGTGCGCGTCGCTGGAGACGGTGACCACGCGGGCGTGCGGAGCGGCCAGGAGCCGTGGCAGGAGCAGCCCGGTGAGCGCGAAGTGGCCCAGGTGGTTGGTGCCGAACTGCAGCTCCCAGCCCTCCTTGGTCAGCTGACGGGGGATCAGGCCGATCCCGGCGTTGTTGATCAGCAGGTCCACCTTGTCCACCGTGTCGGCGAAGCGCCGGATCGAGGACTGGTCGGCCAGGTCGAGGGCCCCGTACGCGACGTCGGCCCCCGGCACTGCCCGCCGGATCTCCGCCACGGCGGCCTCGCCTTTGTCCGCCGAGCGGGCGGCCACGATGACGCGTGCTCCGTGCCGGGCCAGCTCGCGGGCGGTGGGCAGGCCGATGCCGCTGTTGGCGCCGGTCACGATGGCCGTTGTGCCGGTGAGGTCCGGGATGTCGGCGGGCGTCCAGGGGGCCATCGCCCCTCCTTGCAGGTGTACGAACGCGTTTCGTGCACCTTAGTCCAGTCGACGGCGGGCGTGGCGCTCCTCGCGGCGCGTCACCTCCAGACGTTGCCGGACCTCCTCCAGCCGCTTGCGGGCCTTGGCGAGCTTGCGTTCCAGCCGGGCGACCTTCTCGGCGCGCTCGTCGTGGTCGCGGGTGACCGACTCCAGCGCCTCGGCCCACTCCCGGTGGGCCGCCTCGGCCTCCGCGCGCTCCTTCGCCTTCCTGGCCTCCTTGGCCTCCTTGGCCTCTCGGGCTTGCCTGGCCTCGGCCTCCGCCCGCGCCCGCGCCTCGGCCGCCGCGTCCTTCCCGGCCCGCCCCCGCCCACGCGCCCCGGGGCGGGGCTCGCCGGAGGGGGCGGTGGCCGGCGCAGCGGCGGGCGCGGTGGAAGCGGCGGTGGCGGGCGCGGGGGCGAAGCCGCTGTAGCTGAGTGGTTTGGCCAGGCGACCGGCCCGCACCTGGTCGGCGGCGCCGGCGTCCACGACGGCCGCGTCCAGCGTCTGGTCCACCTCCGAGGCGGCCGCCGCCGACAGGCCGCCGGCCTGCCTGGCCAGCCTCGCCACCTTGGCGGTCGCCTCGCCACGCGACCGGGTCAGCTCGGCCAGCGCCTCGGCGTCCTGCGCCTGCCAGGCCGCACGCAGCCGCTCCCCCACGCCGAGCAGTTCGGCCAGCTCGGCGGGGTGCTCCCGGGCCAGCCGGTTGACCGCCCAGGCCGAGACTGTGGGCTTGCGCAGCTTCGCGATGTCCCGCGAGAGCCGTACGTCGCCCGCCTCCTTGGCCGCGCGGACCTCGGCCGCGCGGGCGGCGGTGAACTCCGCCGGCGGGACTGCGTAGAGGCGGCCGGCCACCTCGTCAAGATCCACACAGGACAAATACCCCACACGGCGTGGTTTGTAGCGCATAGTGGAGGCAGCCCCAGTCGAACGGAGGCCCCCGGTGTTCGAACGCTTCACCGACCGTGCGCGCAGGGTCGTCGTGCTCGCCCAGGAGGAGGCGCGGCAGATGAGCCACGACTACATCGGCACGGAACACATCCTGCTGGGCCTCATCCACGAGGGCGAGGGGCTGGCCGCGCTGGTGCTCGACGGCTGCGGCGTGGAGCTGGAGCACGTACGGGCCTTCGTGGAGCGCGAGGTGGGCCGCGGCGCCAGCTCACCGAGCGGGCACATCCCCTTCACCCCGCGCGCCAAGAAGGTGCTGGAGCTGTCCCTGCGCGAAGCACTGCAACTGCGCCACAACTACATCGGCACCGAGCACATCCTGCTCGGGCTGATCAGGGAGGGCGAGGGGCTGGCCGCCCAGGCTCTGGCGGACACCGGCGCCGACCTGGCCGACGTCCGGCAGCGCCTGCTCGACCGGGTGGGCCGCGGCACCAGGGAACGTCCGACGGAGGTGTACTTCGGCGGCGGCTCGGTGCTCGCCGAACGGCTCACCCGCATCGAGGAGAGCCTGGAACGCATCGAGCGCCACCTGGGCATCGGCCCCGCCGCCGCCCCCGCCGCCGACCCGGCCGAGTCCGGCGAGCCCGAGGAGGGCCTAGGCTGAGGCCCGCGCGCCGACCGGCAGCCGCGCCTCCACGACGCCCGGGTCCTCGGTCCGGCCAGCGGTCCTCGACCAGGAAGGCCATCTCGGCGATGCCGGGGTCGGGGCCAAGAGCTCCCGTTTCCCTTTGTCATATGGGAATCCGGCAGCATGAACCCGGCGATGAGCCGCCGTTCAGCAGTGCCTTTGATGCGAAGGACGTCGGCGCAAGAACGCTTGATGTCGGCCTGATCGACGGCAGGACTGCGATGGGTCTTTCTGCAGGCTCTGGCACGCGACCTCTTCGGCATGCGGCCCGGTTTTGGCAGCGCTCATAAGGGCGGTAAGTCCAACGCCGCGTTTGCCGGACACCGATAGATCGGACTGGGGGCCGCTGACCGTCGCCAGATTCCAAGGCGGCTATGAGCATGAGACAGGGGTGGCGTAGGCAGTGGGCGCCTGGGCGGGAACTGTCGGGGACACCTGCTTGAACAGAACGTTGCGTATATGGTCGGCCGACGTGCTCGTCAGACGCCCCATGGCGTCCCTGGACCAGCCGTTGCCCGCCGAATCAATGAAATACAGCGTGTATGTCGCCTTGTTGAACGACTCTCTGTACTCTCGCCTCGCCAAAACGCCCACCGACTCCAGCGGGTAGTCGCGCATGATCGTGCAAGGCGGCATCACGCCCTTACTAGCCCACCGCTTCTTCCATTGTCCGTCATGGAAGTAGTCGGCAAGGACATAAACCGTGACCGGCTCGCTGCTGGAATTCTGAATGACCAGGAGCGGTTCGAAATATCTGGTCGTTTCAGTTTCTCGCGCGTAGTTCTCGCGCCACCAAGTGATCCGGTCGGAAACTTTGCGCTTGTCATTCGCGAGGCGCTCATTACGGTCGGCGACCTGGAGGTCGTAGGTGCTCACAGACAGGCTGTAGCTGCGCAGCGAGATGACGATGGCGACGACTGCGGCGATTCCGGCGACCACGGTGCCGATCATTGTGCCCCATGAGATCGTCTTCTCTCCAGTCTTGTCATGGGGAATTGGCGGAGGCTCCGGCGCTTCGGGTGGGGACGCAGGAGGAGGCACCTGTTTCGCATCGCCGGAAAGGCGATCGAGGAGAACAAAGAGGCGGGACATGTGCCAGCGCGGCGAGCGGCGGAGGGGACGCACATCGCAAAGCATAGGCGAGGAATGCCGACCAGGTTGTGTCGTTCCGCCACTGCCAAGCCATGCCTCGCAGGCTGACGGCTTCTTGCTCTCGGCGCTCTCATCCGGCACCAAACCGCCGTAATGGACGCCGGCGTCTCCCTGCATCCTGGCCGGACCGGGAGAGGTGAGCGCAGCACAGGTTGGAGGTCGCATCGGAGCGCGACAAGCGGCTCCCGACCACGTATCTGGTCTCACCGCCCCGTTCGAAGCCGTGCGCGGCGGACGGCGGCGGCTCGGCACACTGTCCGCCCGGAAGAACGCCGCAGAGTGCCACTCGTCAGCGACGGGCACCCGCCGGCCCATACCGGTGCTCCTACGCTGCATGTGCAAGGCGTCCTCCCAGGAACCTTGCCGATGCTGGGCTGCGTTGTAGTTGGCGAAGCCGACAGATGCCGCTCGATCAAAGGCCGGGGAGTCGCGATGGAGCATCGTTTCCTGCGCAAGCGAGATGAGAATCCCTCGACCAGGACTCCTCTTCAATTGGTACCGGTCGGCGCCGCACTGATTCTTTCCTTGGCAATCGCCATCGCAGTAGCGGCAGGCGGTGTCGCAGTGGTGTTGCTGCTGCTCGGCATGCCGTCGCCGAAGCCATCGGCCACAATATCGGTGGCAGAATTGCTGGAGGTTATCAAGCTGGCGATGGCGGCAGTCGCGGGCATTGGAGGCGTGCTCGCGCTGGTCATCGCGTATCGCCGACAACGGGTGCTGGAGGCAACGGCTCTCCTTGAGCATGCGAAGGAAGAACGCGAACGAACGCGTCTGTTCAACGAGCGGTTCACTGCAGCAGCTGGGCAGCTCGGTCATGAAGACCCGGCCGTCCGACTCGCGGGAGTCCACGCACTCGCCGGACTTGCCGACGATTGGCCGGCCGGTCGGCAAACCTGCATCGACGTGCTCTGCGCCTACGTACGGATGCCTTTTGAAGTCCGCCCGAAACCGGGAAAGCCCATTCCTGTGCAGGCCAGTGCGATGGGAGAAGTGCGTGGAACGGTCTGGCGCGTCCTAGGAGAACACCTCCGTCCGACCGCCGCAGTCTCCTGGAGCGGATACAACTTTGATTTCACCGGAGCGGTGATCGACCGTGACGTTCCTTTCTACGACGCCCAGCTCCACGGCGGCAAGATGAAGTTCACCAGGGTCAAGCTGCTGCGAGGGGCCATCTGGTTTCACCGGGCCGTGTTCGACGGTGCGGACGTTTCGTTCGCGGAGGCCGAACTCGTGGGGGGTGAGCTCTCCTTCGGAGATGCCACGTTCGCCGATGGCGTGGTCTGGTTCGTCGGAGCGAGGTTCCAGGGCAGCGAGGTGTCGCTCTACAGGACAACGTTCTGTGGCGGCGAAGTTTGGTTCGATCAGGCAGAGTTCTCCGGCGGGAGAATCTATTTCGAGAATTCCACTTTCTCGGGCGGCAAGGCATACTTCGGCAACGCTCGGTTCACAGGCGCCACCCTGGACTTCGCGGGAGCGTCGTTCGCGGGTGGCGAGGTCGACCTGCGGTGCGCGTCGGGCGTCGCCCCTTCGTCTTCGAATCTGCCTGAGGCGGCACCCGGCTTGCTCCTGCCGACAACGATCGCAGCATCGTGACTTCGGCGCACGAGCGTGACGACGATGGCGTCCCGGCTGCCGCGCCTCTGACTTCATCCTCGGCGCCGCTGTCCCTCTGAACACACCGGCACCCACGATCGGCGTGACCCTGGCCGGGGCCACGCGCCCTTCCGTTTCACACCATGGCGGCCACGGACAAGCGGGCCTCGATCACACCAGGATCATCGGTGGGGCCGACGACGGCCCCCAGGCCGGTCATGAGCCGGTGCATGCGGAGGTTGTCCGACAGCATGGTGGCGCGGATCTCGGCGAAGCCGTGGTTGCGGGCGGCGTCGACGAGGATGCGGGCGAGCGCGGCGCCCAGGCCGCGCCCCTGCCAGCTGTCCTCGACGAGGAAGGCGAGTTCGGCGGCGCCGGGGTCGGCGCAGTACATGAGGCTGGCCAGGGCGATGACCTGGCCGTCGTGGCAGGTGACGATGGATTCGCCGCGGTCACGGTCGCACAGCCGGTCGAACATGCGCGGGGGCAGGGACGGCATGGACGTGAAGTAGCGGAAGCGGCGTGAGGCGGGGGTGCAGCGGTCGTGAAGGTCGCGGACGGCCTCGCGGAATGCGGGCGTCAGGGCACGGACGTGAACCTCGCTGTTGTCGGCCAAGCGCAGGGATCGGTCGCTGCCGACGGGTTCGGCCGGGGGCTGGACGAGCCGTACGAAGGCGGCGGCGCGAGCGGCCTCGGTAAGGGTGAAGGGCAGCCTGCGGCGGCGCAGCTGGATGACGCGCTTGGCGGCGACCGGGATGACGAGCTGGTGGGGGTCGGGCAGTTCGCTCACGTGCTCACCGTAGGCCCAGCGGGCGGAGTCGGCGCGCAGCAAGTCGGCCAGGATCGCGGGCAGGCGCCACGGCTGGGCGTGCAGGCGTGCGGCGAGGAGGAGAGCGCGGGTGGTCTCGTCGGTCAGCTCGTGGGCGGTGGCGGGTACCACCTGGACGCGCCGGCCGCCTGCTGCCTCCAGCGCCTCGCGCACGGCCTCAGGGCTCGCCGGGATGTCGGCCACGAACTCGTCGACCGTGCCGTCGGCGTCGGACTGGACGCTCAGGCCGAGGATGTTGCCGCCCCTGGCGGCCAGGGCCGAGGCCAGCGAGGCCAGCCGTCCGGGTCGCTCGTCCACCGTGGTCCGGATGCGCAAGAATCCCATGGGAGGAGCATGCCTGGGGCGTGTTACATGCCCGCTAACGACGGGTTTCATCACGAATTTCGTCGTGAGATGCGCCACCTAATCCCGATATAGCAGGATATGGGGCCATGAACGCGCGAGTTCCCTTGTCGTCCGGATTCGTCAACGGTGACGTGTCCTTCTGGTACCGCTCGTCCGGGGTGCCGGAGCCCGGTCCGCGGCTCGACGGCGACCTGCAGGCCGACGTGGCGATCGTCGGGGCCGGCTACACGGGGTTGTGGACCGCGTACTACCTCAAGAAGGCCCGTCCCTCGCTCCGGGTGGTGCTGCTGGAGCAGGAGTTCGCCGGGTTCGGCGCCTCGGGGCGCAACGGCGGCTGGCTGACCGGCGACCTGGCCGGCTCCCACGAACGGTACGGCTCGGACGCCCGCCGCCTGCAGCGCGAGATGTACGCCTCCATCGACGAGGTCATCGCGGTCTGCGAGAACGAGTCGATCGACTGCGACATCGTCAAGGGCGGCGTGGTGAACGTGGCCCGCACCCGCGCCCAGGCCGACCGGCTGCGCGCCTCGGTGGCCGCCGCCCGCGCCTGGGGCATCGAGGAGGCGGACCTGCGCCTGGCCGACCCCTCGGAGCACGTACGCGTGGCGGGCGCCCTGGCGGCCTCCTGGAGCCCCCACTGCGCCCGCATCCAGCCCGCCAAGCTGGCCCAGGGGCTGGCCAGGGCCGTACGCGACCTCGGCGTCCCGGTCTACGAGCGCACCCCGGTCACCGAGATCGCCCCCGGCCGGGCGGTGACCCCGTACGGGACGGTCTCGGCGGCGTACGTCATCCGCGCCACCGAGGGCTTCACCGCCCGCCTGAACGGCCTGCGCCGCCAGTGGCTGCCCATGAACAGCTCCATGATCGTCACCGAGCCGCTCCCCGCCTCCTTCTGGGACGAGGTCGGCTGGCGGGGCGCCGAACTGCTCGGCGACCTCGCGCACTACTACATGTACGCCCAGCGCACCGCCGACGACCGCATCGCCTTCGGCGGCCGGGGACGTCCCTACCTGTACGGCTCCCGCATCGACGCCCGCGGCCGCACCCACGAGTGGACGGTCGAGGCCCTGTGGCGGCTCCTGGTCGACTTCTTCCCCGCGGCCCGCTCCTCCTCGGTCGCGCACGCCTGGTCGGGCGTGCTGGGCGTGCCGCGCGACTGGTGCTCGACCGTGCACGTGGACCGCGCGACCGGCCTGGGCTGGGCCGGCGGCTACACCGGGCACGGCGTGACCACGACGAACCTCGCCGGGCGCACCCTGCGTGATCTCATACTCGGGGAGGAGACGGAGCTGACGTCCCTGCCGTGGGTGGGGCGCAAGGTGCGCTCCTGGGAGCCCGAGCCGCTGCGCTGGATGGGGGTGCACGCGATGTACCGCCTGTACCGGGTGGCCGATCATCGGGAGCGTTCCATGCCCCGCACCTCGGCCCTGGCCCGCTTCGCCGACCTGATCACCGGCCACTGACCCCGCACTGAGAACCGCACTGACAAAGGGAGAACCTCCATGAACATCCTCTTCCGTGGTGGCGGCGCCTTCATCGGCGGCGCCGTGCGGCGCGACGCCGTGCTGGTGCGGGACGGGGTGATCGCCGCCGTCGGCCCGGAGGGCGAGCTGTCCCGCAGCGCCCCCGGCCACGACACCGTCGACCTGGACGGCGGCCTGCTCACCCCGGGCTTCGTCGACGCGCACATGCACCCGGTACAAGCCGGACTCGAACGAGCAAAGTGCGACTTGTCAGAGATTTTCGGCCTAGACACCTACATAGCCAAGATCTCCGACTACGCCACGAAAAATCCAGAAAAAGAGTGGATCGACGGCGGAGGCTGGGACATGTCAGCCTTCCCCAACGGCCTCCCCCACCGCTCCCAGCTCGACTTCCTCGACCGGCCGGCCTACCTGATCCAGCGTGACCACCACGCCGCCTGGGTCAACTCCCGCGCCCTCTACCTGGCCGGCATCACCCGGGACACCCCCGACCCCGCCGACGGCAGGATCGAGCGCGACGCCGACGGCACCCCGTCGGGCGTCCTGCACGAGGGCGCGATGGACCTCGTCGGCCTGCTGGCCCCCCGGCCCACCGCCGAGGACCAGGCCCGGGCCCTGGCCGAGGCCGAGCAGCACCTGTTCTCGCTGGGCGTCACCGGCTGGCAGGACGCCATCGTCGGCTCGTACGCCGGCTCTGACGACCAGCTTCCCACCTACCTCGACGCCGCCCGCGCGGGCCGGCTGCGCGCCCGCGTGGTGGGCGCGCTGTGGTGGGACAGGACGCGCGGCGAGGACCAGATCGAGGACCTGGTCCGCAGGCGGGCCGCCGCCGAGGGGCTGGACCGGTTCGCCGCCACCTCGGTCAAGATCATGCAGGACGGCATCACGGAGAACTTCACCGCCGCGACACTGGAGCCGTACTGCCGGTGCGGCGGCACGGGCCTGTCCTACGTCGATCCCGGCAAGCTCAAGCGGTACGTCGCCGAGCTGGACCGGCTGGGCTTCCAGGTGCACTTCCACGCCATCGGCGAACGCGCCGTGCGCGAGGCCCTGGACAGCTTCGAGGGCACCGACCCGGCCAACCGCCACCACATCGCCCACCTGCAGATCATCGAGCCCTCCGACGTGCCGCGCTTCGCCGCCCTGGGCGTCACGGCCAACCTGCAGCCCCTGTGGGCCACCCACCACGCCCAGATGGACGAGCTGACGCTGCCGTTCCTGGGTGAGCCGCGCTCGTCGTGGCAGTACCCCTTCAAGGATCTCCAGTCGCACGGCACCCGGTTCTGCGCGGGCAGCGACTGGCCGGTCTCCGACGCCGACCCGATCCAGGGCATGCACGTGGCGGTGAACCGTACCGAACCGGGCGGATCGGTGCACGCGGGCTACCCGACGGCGCAGACGCCGTTCCTGCCCGGCCAGCGCCTCGACCTGGCCACGGCGTTGAGCGCGTACACCGAGGGGTCGGCCTGGATCAACCGTTCGCCGGCGGGCGTGATCGAGCCCGGCCGCCCGGCCGACCTGGTGGTGCTCGACCGCGACCCCTTCGAGCTGCCCCCGGCCGACATCTGGACGACGCGGGTGCGCATGACGTTCGTCGACGGCGTGGCGGTGCACGGCCGGTGACGCGCGAAGGGCCCCGGTGACCAGCACCAGGGCCCTTCCGCCGGCTCGCCTACCAGGGGGACTTGTTGTTGCGCAGGCGCTCCAGTGCCTCCTCGAGGATCGCCTTGCCGTCCTTGTCGCTCCGGCGCTCCTTCACGTAGGCCAGGTGCGTCTTGTACGGCTCGTTCTTGGGCGGGGCAGGCGGGGCCTCCTCGTCCTGTCCGGCGGGGAGGCCGCAACGTGGGCAATCCCACGTCTCGGGGACCGCCGCGTCGCTGGCGAAACTGGGGCGCGTCTCGTGCATGTTGGCGCACCAGAACGAGACCCGCACTCTCGGAGCTGCCTCGCCGCGCTCGGCCTCCCCCATAGGGCCGGCGCCGACTCGGCTGCCACGGATCGCGTTGCCACTACCCACGGATGAACTCCTCGCTCGATCGCCCCGCGTCGTGACACGGGGGGAGAATCACTGTCACGCGTTAATCAGTTGTCTCAGGGCCGCATGAGCAGGCCGAGAGCGATGATGCAGACGAACCAGACGGTGCCCGTGATGACGGTCAGCCGGTCGAGGTTGCGCTCCACCACCGAGGAACCACCGAAGTTCGACGAGAAACCGCCGCCGAACATGTCAGACAGGCCGCCACCCTTGCCCTTGTGGAGCAGGACGAGCAGGATCATGAGACCGCTCGCCAGGATGAGGGCGATGGAGATTCCGATTTCCACGGTATGCCTGTTCCTTCAGTGCTCTGTTACGCGTGACGATTCAAACTTGCCTCTTGAGGGTACGGCCTGGTGTCAAGTCGCACCCTCAGAACGACTCAGTTAGCCAGGCAATTCGGAGACTCGGCAGATCTTGGCGAACTCCCCGGCATCGATGCTGGCACCACCCACGAGCGCGCCGTCGACATCGGGTTGAGCCATGATCCCCACGATATTGCCGGACTTGACCGAGCCACCGTAAAGGATACGGACCGCGGAGGCCACTTCGGGGTCGTAGAGCTCCGCGAGTCTCACCCGCAACGCTCCGCAGACCTCCTGGGCGTCCTCCGGGGTGGCCACCTCGCCCGTGCCGATCGCCCACACGGGCTCGTAGGCCACCACTATCGATTTTGCCTGCTCGGCGCTGATTTTGCGCAGGGCGCCGTCGAGTTGACCGAGACTGTGCGCGATGTGGCCGCCCTCTTGGCGCACCGCCAGCCCCTCGCCGACGCACAGGATGGGCGTGAGCGAGTGCCGGTAGGCCGCCTGCACCTTGGCGTTGACGAGGTCGTCGTCCTCGCCGTGGTACTGGCGGCGCTCGGAGTGGCCGATGACCACGTACGTGCAGCCGAGCTTGGCCAGCATGACGCCCGACACCTCGCCGGTGTAGGCGCCGCCGTCGTACTGGGACAGGTCCTGGGCCCCGTAGACGATGCGCAGCTTGTCGCCGTCGACCAGCGTCTGGACGCTGCGCAGGTCGGTGAAGGGCGGCAGGACGGCCACCTCGGCCTTGTCGAAGTCCTTGTCGCTGAGCGCGAACGCCAGCTTCTGGACCAGGGCGATGGCCTCAAGGTGATTGAGGTTCATCTTCCAGTTGCCGGCGATGAGCGGCTTGCGCTGCTGAGCCACCTCAGTCCTCCAGAGCCGCGAGTCCGGGAAGGGTCTTGCCCTCAAGGTATTCCAGGCTGGCCCCGCCGCCGGTGGAGATGTGCGAGAAACCGTCCTCGGGCAGGCCCAGCCTGCGCACGGCCGCCGCGGAGTCGCCGCCGCCGACCACCGTGAAGGCGTCGGAGCCGATGAGCGCCTCGGCCACCGCCCGGGTGCCGCCGGAGAACGCGTCGAACTCGAACACGCCCATCGGCCCGTTCCAGAAGACGGTCTTGGCGTCGGCCAGCTTGCTCGCGAACAGCTCGCGCGTCTTGGGGCCGATGTCGAGCCCCTCGCGGTCGGCCGGGATCGCGGTGGCCTCGACCACCTCGTGCTCGGCGTCGGCCGCGAAGGTGACGGCCGCCACCACGTCGACCGGCAGCACGAGGTCGACGCCCCGCTTGCCGGCCTCGGCGAGGAAGCCGCGCACCTGGTCGAGCTGGTCCTCCTGGAGCAGCGACCGGCCCACCTCGTGGCCCTGGGCCTTGAGGAAGGTGTAGGCCATGCCGCCGCCGATCAGCAGCCGGTCGACCTTGGTGAGCAGATTGGCGATGACGCCCAGCTTGTCGGAGACCTTGGCCCCGCCCAGGACGACCACGTAGGGACGCTCGGTGTCCTCGGTCAGCCTGCGCAGCACCTCGACCTCGGCCACGACCAGCCCGCCGGCCGCGTGCGGCAGCAGCTTCGGCACGTCGTAGACGCTGGCGTGCTTGCGGTGCACCGCACCGAACCCGTCGCCGACGTAGAGCTCGGCCAGGCCGGCCAGCTTCTCGGCGAACGCGCCGCGGACGGCGTCGTCCTTGGACTCCTCGCCCGGCTCGTAGCGCAGGTTCTCCAGCAGGGCGACCTGGCCCTCCTGGAGGGCCTCGACCGTCTGCCGCGCGCTGTCGCCGACCACGTCGGTGGCGAAGGCGACGTCCTGGCCGAGCAGCTCGCCCAGGCGTGCGGCCACCGGCCCGAGCGAGTACTTGGGGTCGGCCTTGCCCTTGGGCCTGCCCAGATGGGCGCAGACGACGACCTTGGCGCCGCGCCCGGCCAGCGCCTGGATCGTCGGCACCGACGCGCGGATGCGGCCGTCGTCGGTGATCTTCTCCCCGTCGAGCGGGACGTTGAGGTCGGCGCGCACGAGCACGCGCCGCCCCTTGACGTCGAGATCGTCGAGCGTGCGCATGCTCATGCTCCTGTTCCCGCAGCGGCCTCGGTCACGCTCACAGGTCGCGGCCGACCAGCTCGATCAGGTCGGCGAGGCGGTTGGAGTAGCCCCACTCGTTGTCGTACCAGCCGACGACCTTGACCTGGTTGCCGATGACCTTGGTGAGGCCGGCGTCGAAGATGCAGGAGTGGGGGTCGGTGACGATGTCGGAGGAGACGATCTCGTCCTCGGTGTAGCTGAGGATGCCCTTGAGCGGGCCCTCGGCGGCGGCCTTGACCGCGGCGTTGACCTCCTCGGCGGTGACCTCGCGGCTGACGTCGACGGTGAGGTCGGTGGCCGAGCCGGTGGGGATCGGCACGCGCATGGCGAAGCCGTCGAGCTTGCCCTTGAGCTCGGGCAGCACCAGGCCGATGGCCTTGGCGGCGCCGGTGGAGGTGGGCACCACGTTGAGGGCGGCGGCGCGGGCGCGGCGCAGGTCCTTGTGCGGGCCGTCCTGCAGGTTCTGGTCCTGCGTGTAGGCGTGGATGGTGGTCATCAGACCCTTCTCGATGGTGAAGGTGTCGTGGATGACCTTGGCCATCGGGGCCAGGCAGTTGGTGGTGCAGGACGCGTTGGAGATGATCGTGTGGCTGGCCGGGTCGTAGACGCCCTCGTTGACGCCCATCACGATGGTGACGTCCTCGTTCTTGGCCGGCGCGGAGATGATGACCTTCTTGGCGCCGTTGTCGGCGTGCACCTTGGCCTTGGAGGCGTCGGTGAACAGGCCGGTGGACTCCACCACGACGTCGACGCCGAGGTCGCCCCAGGGCAGCTTGGCCGGGTCGCGCTCCGCGAACGCCTTGATCGCCTTGCCGTCGACGGTGATCTCGTCGCTGGAGGCCTTCACCTCGTACGGCAGACGGCCCAGGATGCTGTCGTACTTCAGCAGGTGGGCGAGCGTCGCGTTGTCGGTCAGGTCGTTGACCGCGACGATCTCGATGTCCTTGCCGCTGGCGGCGACCGCGCGCCAGAAGTTGCGACCGATGCGGCCGAAGCCGTTGACGCCTACGCGGATGCTCACGGAAACCGATCTCCTCGAACAGATGGCGGTTGAATCTCAACCACGAACACTATCGGACCCAAATTGGTTTAGACCACTGCAGGTACCGCCCTGCGTATCCCCGTTCAGGGGGCGCAATTTGCGAGCTTCGAGTAAAGTGCCCGACTCGTCGGAGTAAATTCGTGCATTCTCTGGGGGCTGAGATGTCACATAAGCGGTCCGGCCTGCTTCCTGGACTGATCGCGGGGCTGGTCGCCGCGCTGGTCTGCGCGGCGGCCCTGGGGCTCGCGGTGCTGTTCCAGGACCGGCTGCCCAAGGCCGTGGCCACGCTGGGCAACGGCCACGCCCTGTCGGTGACGCTGTCGCTCCTGATCGCGCTGCTGGTCGCCCTGGCGGTGGGCGCGGCCCGCCCGCGCAACCGGGCGCTGCCGGTGGTGGCCGCCCTGTACGCGGCGGCGGCCGTCGCCGGCGGCCAGATCTCGGGCGTGTCCATCACGATCGGCGCCGCGCGGCGCACCACCGCGACCGGCACGCCCTTCTCCCCGCAGATCGGCGACATCACGGCGGCCAACGCCGGCGAGGGGCTTCCCCGCGCCCTGGCGGTCTACCGCGAGCCGCTCGCGCAGACGTGGCAGATGTGGCTGTACATCGCCGTCGCCGCCGTGGCCGCGCTCCTGCTGGTCACGTTGCGCGTCTTCCGCGTACGCCGCGCCGACCGGGCCGCCCTGGCCGCCCAGGAGGCGGCGGAGGAGGCCGGGCAGGAGTACCGGGCGCCCTTCGAGCCCGCGCAACCGCCCGCCCAGTCGTCCGCACAGTCGTCTGCACAGGTGCTCGCGCAGTCGCCCGGGCAGCAGGCCGCGCCCGCGGACCTGTTCACGCCGCGCAAGCCCGCCAGGGATTGACGGAGGCCCACGCAGCAGCCGTCGGGCGGCCCACAGCGCGCTTCGTCACGGCGAGCGGCCCGTGAGCCCTCACGACCGGCCATGACGGGCGTACAGGGACGTCGGCGCGTGCGGGGCACCGCGCGGAGCCGTACGGGATGGGGGTCTCCCGGACGGCGCCGCGGGCGCCCGCACGGCGGCGAGCCCGCTACGGCGCCAGCATGTCGACGGTGAGGTTGGCCTCGGTGTTGGGGATGCCCAGGTCGGAGGCGCGCTTGTCGGCCATCGCCAGCAGCCGCCTGATGCGCCCGGCGATGGCGTCCTTGGTCAGCGGCGGGTCGGCGATCTGGCCCAGCTCCTCCAGCGACGCCTGCTTGTGCTCCACCCGCAGCCGCCCGGCCACCACCAGGTGGTCCGGCGCCTCCTCGCCGAGGATCTCCAGCGCGCGCTGCACCCGCGCGCCCGCCGCGACGGCCGCCCGCGCCGAACGCCGCAGGTTGGCGTCGTCGAAGTTGGCCAGCCGGTTGGCGGTGGCCCGCACCTCGCGGCGCATCCGGCGCTCCTCCCAGGCCAGCACGCTGTCGTGCGCGCCGAGGCGGGTGAGCAGCGCGCTGATCGCGTCGCCGTCGCGGACCACGACGCGGTCGACGCCGCGCACCTCCCGGGCCTTGGCGTGGATCTTCAGCCGCCGGGCCGAGCCGACCAGCGCGAGCGCGGCCTCCGGCCCCGGGCAGGTGACCTCCAGGGACATCGAACGCCCCGGCTCGGTCAGCGAGCCGTGCGCCAGGAAGGCGCCCCGCCAGGCCGCCTCGGCGTCGCAGGCCGCACCGGCCACGACCTGCCGGGGCAGGCCGCGCACCGGGCGCCCGTGATTGTCGATCAGGCCCGTCTGCCGGGCCAGCGCCTCACCGTCGCGGTAGACGCGCACCACGTAGCGCGAGCCCTTGCGCAGCCCGGCCGGCGCGAGCACGAGCACCTCGGCCTTGTGGCCGAACACCTCGCCGATGTCCTTGATCAGCCGCCGCGCGGTGGCGTTGGTGTCGAGCTCGGCCTCGATCACGATGCGGCCGCCCACCAGGTGCAGGCCGCTGGCGAACCGCAGCAGCGTGGACACCTCCGCCTTGCGGCAGCACGGTTTCAGCACCGGCAGGCGGCTCAGTTCGTCCTTCACCACACCTGTCATCGCCATAAGCGTTAGTCCTTCCCCCATTCAGACCGGCTCCCGCCAGTCTCTCGCACCTTCGCGCCACGCCGACCAGGATCAACGCTTCTGGAGGAAAATCTCGTCCAGGACGGAGGCAAGACGTCGTGGGTCATGCCGGGGCGAGCCGTCGGCGGCGGCCACGTCGGCCAGGACGAGCCGGGCGCCGAGCGCCGCCGCGGCCTTGTCCAGGGCGTCGAGGTCGTCGACCACGCCGGTGTCGGCCAGCACGACGTCGAAGGCCAGGTCGGGGGCGTGCTGGCGGAGCACCTCCAGGTGCTGCTGGGGGGAGAAGTCGTCGGTCTCGCCCGGCTGGGGGGCCAGGTTGAGGGTGACGAGCCGCTTGGCCTGGCTGTCGTGCAGCGCGCGGGCCAGCTCGGGGACCTTCAGGTGCGGCAGCACGCTGGTGAACCACGAGCCCGGCCCGAACACCAGCCAGTCGGCCTCGTGCACCGCGGCGACCGCCTCGGGACGCGCCGGCGGGTCTTCCGGCACCAGGGAGATGGCCTGCACCCGGCCCGGCGTGAGCGCGCAGGCGACCTGGCCGCGCACGGTCGAGGTGACGCCGTCGAGCTCGACCTCGGCCACGATGTCGAGCGGCACCGAGGCCATCGGCAGCACCCTGCCGTGCGCGCCGAGCAGCCGGCCCACCCAGTCGAGGCCGGCCACCGAGTCACCGAGCAGCTCCCACAGCGCCACGATCAGCAGGTTGCCGACGGCGTGCCCGTGGAGCTCGCCCTCGCTGCGGAAGCGGTGCTGGACGACCTCGCTCCAGGTGATGCCCCACTCGTCGTCGCCGCACAGCGCGGCCAGCGCCATGCGCAGATCGCCGGGCGGCAGCACGCCGAGCTCGCGGCGCAGCCGGCCGCTGGAGCCGCCGTCGTCGGCCACGGTCACCACCGCGGTCAGCCGGTCGGTCACGACCCGTAAGGCCGACAGCGAGGCGTAGAGCCCGTGGCCGCCGCCGAGGGCCACCACGCGGGGACCGTTCAGCGGATGCGGCAGGCCCGCCTCCATACGTTCATGGGTCACTCCCGCCCCACATCCCGGTGACTGACCTGGACCTCCATGCCGCGGTCACGCAGGCGGGCGGCGACCTGCTCGGCCATGGCCACGCTGCGGTGCTTGCCGCCCGTGCAGCCCACGGCCAGGGTCGCGTAGCTCTTGCCCTCGCGGGCGTAGCCGGTGGCGACGACCTGCAGGACCTCCTCGTAGGCGTCGAGGAACTCCTTGGCGCCCGGCTGGCCGAGCACGTAGTCGCTGACCGGCGCGTCGAGGCCGTTCATCGGCCGCAGCTCGGGCACCCAGTGGGGGTTGGGCAGGAAACGGCAGTCGACGACGAGGTCGGCGTCGACCGGCAGGCCGTACTTGAACCCGAACGAGACGACGTTGAGCCGCAGCCCCGGACGGTCCTCGCCGCCGAAGTAGGCGACGATCTTGTTGCGCAAGTCGTGCACGTTGTGGGACGAGGTGTCGATCACCAGGTCGGCGTTGGCCCGCACCTCGCGCAGGATGCCGCGCTCGCGGGTGATGCCGTCGACCAGCCGGCCCTCGCCCTGCAGCGGGTGGGGCCGGCGGACGTTCTCGAACCTGCGCACCAGCTCCTCGTCGCTGGCCTCGAGGAAGACGACCCGCACGCGCACGCCGCGGCCCTCCAGCTCCTCGATGGCCGCGTTGAGGTCGGTGGTGAAGGCCAGGCTGCGCACGTCGACGACCGCGGCCACCTTGTCGGCGGCCAGCTTGACCTTGCCCGCCTCCTCCGCCATCGCGAACAGCAGCCCCGGCGGCAGGTTGTCGATGACGAACCAGCCCAGGTCTTCCAGCGCCTTGGCGGCCGTGCTGCGCCCCGCCCCGGACATGCCGGTGACGATGACGAACGCCGGCTCGGTGCTCATGGCCTCACTCCGTTCGCCGACACCCTGCGCTCCCTCGCGGGTGTTCACGATGTATCTCCCTTCAGCGTCGACACGATGACCTCGGCGAGGGCCGGCCCGATGCCGGGAACCTCGCAGATCTCGGTCGCGCTGGCCTCGCGTAGCTTCTTGACGGAGCCGAAGTGCTTGAGCAACGCCTGCCTGCGCGCCGGCCCGAGGCCGGGCACGCCGTCGAGCGCGCTCTCCTTCACTGACTTGGACCTCTTGGAACGATGGTAGGTGATGGCGAACCTGTGTGCTTCGTCGCGGACGCGTTGCAGCAGGTAGAGACCCTCACTTGAACGAGGCATGATCACTGGCTGGTCGTCGCCGGGCAACCACACCTCCTCCAGCCGCTTGGCCAGGCCGCACACCGCGACGTCGTCGATGCCGAGCTCGTCGAGCGCCCGCTGCGCGGCGGCCGCCTGGGGGCCCGCGCCGTCGACGACGACCAGGTTGGGCGGGTAGGCGAACTTGCGCGGTCTGCCGGTCTCGGGGTCGATGGGCCCGTGGCCGTCGTCGTCCTCGGCGGCCAGCTCGCCGGTGGCCGAACGTTCCTCCAGGTAACGCCGGAACCGCCGCATGATCACCTCGTGGATCGAGGCGACGTCGCCCTCCTTGGTCTTGATCGCGAAGCGCCGGTACTCGCTCTTGCGCGCCAGACCGTCCTCGAAGACCACCATGGACGCCACGACGTTCTCGCCCTGCAGATGGGAGACGTCGTAGCACTCGACGCGCAGCGGCGCCTGGTCGAGGTCGAGCGCGTCGGCGATCTCCTGCAACGCCTTGCTGCGGGTGGTCAGGTCGCCGGCGCGGCGGATCTTGTGCTGGGCCAGGGACTCCTTGGCGTTGCGCTCGACGGTCTCCATCAGCGCCTTCTTGTCGCCGCGCTGCGGGACGCGCACCTCGACCCGGGCCCTGCGCTGCTCGGTCAGCAGCTCGGCGACCGCCTCGGCGTCGGGCGGCAGCGCGGGCACGAGCACCTCGCGCGGCATCGACTCGGGGCCGGCCTCGCCGTACATCTGCAGCAGGAACTGCTCGACCAGCTCGCCGGGCGAGGTCTCCTCGACCTTGTCGACCACCCAGCCCCGCTGACCGCGGATGCGGCCCCCGCGCACGTAGAACACCTGGACGGCGGCCTCCAGCGGATCCTCGGCCAGCGCGATCACGTCGGCGTCGGTGGCCTCGCCGAGCACCACGGCCTGCTTCTCCAGCGCGCGCTGCAGCGCCTGGATGTCGTCGCGCAGCCGGGCCGCCCGCTCGTACTCCTGCTCGGCGGCGGCCTCGCGCATGTCCTTCTCGAGGCGCTTGATGAAGCGGGTGGTGTTGCCCGCCATGAAGTCGCAGAAGTCTTCGGCCAGCTCGCGGTGCTCCTGCGGGGTCACCCGGCCCACGCACGGCGCCGAGCACTTGTCGATGTAGCCCAGCAGGCACGGACGGCCGATCTGCCCGGCCCGCTTGAACACCCCGGCGCTGCACGTGCGCACCGGGAAGACGCGCAGCAGCAGGTCGACGGTCTCGCGGATGGCCCAGGCGTGCGAGTAGGGGCCGAAGTAGCGGGTGCCCTTGCGCTTGGCGCCCCGCAGGACCTGGACGCGCGGGAAGTCCTCCCCCATCGTCACCGCGAGGTAGGGGTAGGACTTGTCGTCGCGGTACTTGACGTTGAAGCGCGGGTCGAACTCCTTGATCCAGGAGTATTCGAGCTGCAGCGCCTCGACCTCGGTGCCGACGACGGTCCAGTCGACGTCGGCGGCCGTGGTGAGCATCGACTGGGTGCGCGGATGCAGCGCGGAGAAGTCGGCGAAGTAGGAGTTGAGCCGCTGCCGCAGGCTCTTGGCCTTGCCGACGTAGATCACCCGGCCGTGCGCGTCCCTGAACCGGTAGACCCCCGGCGACTCGGGGATCGAACCTGGTCTGGGCCGGAAACTCAAGGGGCTGCCCGCTGCTCTCGCCACGGTCAAAGCCTAGTAGGCGCCACCGACAAGGTGACCCGCCGAGCCTTCGGACGGCACGACGGGGCTCACCGCGTTCGGGGCCGAGCCATGGTTCAGGCCATGGGCCCAAGCCATGGATCACGCCAGGGGTCAGGTCACGGGTCAGGCCAGGGTGATCTGGTCGCCCTCCACCTTGATCTGCTGCGCGGCCAGCGGCTTGTCGGCCGGGCCGTTGGTGACCGAGCCGTCGGCGATGTTGAACTTGCTGCCGTGGCACGGGCACACGATCGCGCCGTCCGCGACGCTGCCCACCGGGCAGCCCTTGTGCGTGCAGATCGCGCTGAAGGCCTTGAACTCGCCCGCCGTCGGCTGCGTCACCACGATCTTCTGGTCCTTGAAGATCGTCCCGCCGCCGACGGGGATGTCGGCGGTCTTGGCCAGCGCGCCGCCGGCCTGCGGGGCACTGGACTGCGACGCGCCCGGCTGCGCCGCGCTCGACTGGCCGCCCGCGTCGGGGGCGGTGGCCGCCGGGGTCTCGGTGCTTCCGCCGCAGGCGCTGATCGCCAGGGCCAGCCCGCCCGCGCCCACACCCGCTATCACTGCCCGACGGCTTCGAAGGTCATCTCCCATGCGTTCCACCCAACCGGAGGCAGGTGAGAAATTCATGAGACGGGGATTAGGCGAGTCTGATCTTGTCGCCGTCCACAGTGATCTTCTTCTCGGCGAGCGGCGCGTCGGCGGGGCCGTCGGCCACCGAGCCGTCCTCGATCTTGAACTTGCTGCCGTGGCAGGGGCAGTTGATGGTGCCGTTCGAGACGCTGGCGACCGTGCATCCCGCGTGGGTGCAGATCGCCGTGAACGCCTTGAACTCCCCCTCGGTCGGCTGCGTCACCACGACCTTCTGGTCCTTGAAGACCGCGCCGCCGCCGACCTGGATGTCGCCGGTGCCGGCCAGCGCCTTGGCCTTCTTCTTCGCCTTCTTCCCGGGCTCCGACGACGGCCCCCCGGCGGCCGTTTCCTCGGTGGCCGGCGCCTCGTTCGCCGCCGTCGTCGGCGAACCGTAGCTCGCGCACGCCGTCAGAACCGCCGCGAGCCCGGCGCCTCCGGCGCCGAGCATGACCGTCCGGCGCGTCGTTTCTGTCATGGTGCGTCCTCCCAGGTCTCGGTCTCACATGCAGGTACGGCCGGCGCCCCCGCACCGGTTCAGCCTGCACGCCCCCAATCCCGGAAACCACGCACAATTACCCAGAACAAGCCTTCCCCGGCCCACCCCCGAGCGCCGGCCTCGGCCCACACCCTCAGCCCACCCTGAGACCCGTCCTCAGACCGTGTCCTCAGACCACGACGATGCCGTCGCCCTCCACCTTGACCTGGTAGACCGTCAGCGGCGCGGTCGCGGGCCCCTTGGTGGCCTGGCCGCTGTCGGCGGCGAACTCGCTGCCGTGGCACGCGCACGTGATGACGTTGTCCTTCGGCGTGCCCACCGTGCATCCCTTGTGCGTGCAGACCGCGCTGAACGCCTTGTAGACGCCCTTCGTGGGCTGCGTGATCACGATCCGCCACTCCTGCACGATCGTGCCGCCGCCGACGGGCACGTCCGCCGTCTTGGCGAGCACCTTGCCCTTGATCCCCGACGCGGGTTGCGCCTTGGCGTCCCCCGCCCCGCACCCGGCCAGCGCCAGCCCGCACGCGGCCACCCCCGCCACGCCGAGCATCTCGCGCCGCCCGATGCCACCGTTTTCGGGCATGGCTTCGCCCTGATTGGTCACCGTCATGAATTAGCCGACCCTTCGCGTCTCCGCCGACCCCCAGCAGGTCAAGCCGTTACCCGTGCTTCCACTTTATTGGCCCCACCCCTCGGTCCGCCCATCGGGTGACCGATACGGTCACCGTCGCGGCAACGAGCGGTCGGCACACGGTCAGCGGACGGTACGCGCGCGGTCAGCGCCGCGCGCGAGCGTGTCGCTCATGACACTCACCGAGACTCCCAATCCCACGACGTCCGGGCCGCGCTGGTGGCGGCGTCCGTGGGTGGCTCCGCTCGTGGTGGTGGCGATCGCGTTCGTCGCTTTCTCCCTGCCGCCCTACCTGTCGCTGGACCCGAGCCGGTCGCGGGTGCCGGCGCCCGACTTCTTCCCACCGCACTTCGCGGTGCTCTCCCTGCACGTGATCTTCGGCTCGATCGCGATGATCTCGTGCTGCCTGCAGGTCTGGCCGTGGTTCCGCGCCCGCCATCCGCGGGCCCACCGCGTGATCGGCCGGGTGTACGTCTTCGGCGGCTGCCTGCCCGGCGGCCTGCTGGGACTGGTGGTCAGCCTGGCCACGCCCTTCGGCCCGGTGACCAGGGCCAGCGGAGTGGTGCTGGCGCTGCTCTGGCTGGGCTGCACCCTGGCCGGCTGGCGGATGGCCAGGCAGCGCAGGTTCGTCGATCACCGCAGGTGGATGATCCGCAGCTTCGCCCTGACGATGTCGATCATCACCAACCGCCTGTGGGGCGCGGTGTTCGTCATCACGCTGTCACCGCAGCTCGACACCACCTTCCACGGCGACCAGGCGCTGCTGGCCGCCACGGTCGGCGCGCTGAGCGCCTGGCTGGGCTGGGTGCTGCCGCTGCTGTTCGCCGAGTGGTGGCTGGAGCGCGGCGACGCCGCCAAGCGCCGCCGCCGCGTCCGAGCCACCGCCCTGACTCCCGCAGAAACCCAAGCCACCACCTGACCCAGGTGAGGCCCAGCCGCACCCGAGCCGGTCACTGCCTCAGAGCGACAGGATCTTCCGCAGGAAGCGCCCGGTGTGGCTCTCGTTGACCAGCGCCACCTCTTCGGGCGTGCCCGCGGCCACGAGCGTGCCGCCGCGGGACCCGCCTTCGGGGCCCATGTCGATGATCCAGTCGGCGGTCTTGATGACGTCGAGGTTGTGCTCGATGACGATCACCGTGTTCCCGCCGTCGACCAGCCGCCCGAGCACGCCGAGCAGCCGGCGGATGTCCTCGAAGTGCAGGCCGGTGGTGGGCTCGTCGAGCACGTAGATCGTCCGGCCGGTCTGGCGCCGCTGCAGCTCGGAGGCGAGCTTGACGCGCTGCGCCTCGCCGCCGGACAACGTGGTCGCCGGCTGCCCGAGCCGCACGTAGCCCAGGCCGACGTCGTTGAGCGTCTGCAGGTGCCGCTTGATCGCCGGGATCGCGTCGAAGAAGGCCAGCGCCTCCTCGATCGGCATGTCGAGCACCTCGGCGATCGTCTTGCCCTTGTAGTGGACCTCCAGCGTCTCCCGGTTGTACCGGGCGCCGTGGCAGACCTCACAGGGGACGTAGACGTCCGGCAGGAAGTTCATCTCGATCTTGATCGTGCCGTCGCCCGCGCACGCCTCGCAGCGCCCGCCCTTGACGTTGAAGCTGAACCGCCCGGGCTGGTAGCCGCGCACCTTGGCCTCGGCCGTCTGGGCGAACAGCTTGCGCACGTGGTCGAAGACCCCGGTGTACGTGGCCGGGTTGGAGCGCGGCGTACGGCCGATCGGCGACTGGTCGACGTGCACGACCTTGTCCACCTGGTCCATGCCGTTGATGCGGGAGTGCCGCCCCGGCACCGTGCGGGCACCGTTGAGCTCCTTGGCCAGCGCGTTGTAGAGGATGTCGTTGACCAGCGTCGACTTGCCCGACCCGGACACGCCGGTCACCGCCGTGAACACGCCCAGCGGGAACTCGATGTCCACGCCCTTGAGGTTGTGCTCGCGCGCGCCCTTGACCGTGATCTGCCGCTTCTTGTCACGCTTGCGGCGCTTGGCCGGGATCGGGATGCTCCGGCGCCCCGACAGGTACTGGCCGGTCATGGACTCCTCGCTGGCGAGGAGTTCCTGGACGGTGCCGGACACCACGACCTGGCCGCCGTGCTCGCCGGCGCCGGGACCGATGTCGACCACCCAGTCGGCGGCGGCGATGGTGTCCTCGTCGTGCTCGACGACGATCAGCGTGTTGCCCATGTCGCGCAGCCTGATCAGCGTGTCGAGCAGGCGCATGTTGTCACGCTGGTGCAGGCCGATGGACGGCTCGTCCAGCACGTAGAGGACGCCGACCAGCCCGGAGCCGATCTGCGTGGCCAGCCGGATGCGCTGGGCCTCGCCACCGGCGAGGGTGGCGGCGGCGCGGTCCATGGTCAGGTAGTCGAGGCCGACGTCGAGCAGGAAGCCCATGCGGGCGTTGATCTCCTTGACCACCCGCTCGGCGATGTGCATGTCACGGTCGGACAGCTTGAGCTCGGCCAGGAACTTGGCGCACTCGCCGATCGACATGGCCGCGACCTCGGCGATCGACCGGTCGTCGACGGTGACGGCGAGGGTGACCGGCTTGAGCCGGGCGCCCTTGCAGGCCGGGCACGGGATCTCGCGCATGTAGCCCTCGAAGCGCTCGCGCGTGGCGTCGCTCTCGGCCTCGGCGTGCCGGCGCTGCACCCAGGGGATGACGCCGTCGAAAGTGGTGTAGTAGGAGCGCTGGCGACCGTAGCGGTTGCTGTAGCGGACGTGCACCTGCTCGTCGTGGCCGTACAGCAGCGACTTCTGGGCCTTCTTGGGCAGCCGCTCCCACGGCGTGTCGAGGGTGAACCCGACCGTGTGGCCGAGCGCCTCGATCAGCCGGACGAAGTATTCGCTGGTGTGGCCGCCCGACCACGGGTGCAGCGCGCCGTCGCCGAGCGTGCGCTCGGGATCGGGCACCACCAGGTCGGGGTCGACCTCCATCTTGGTGCCGAGGCCGGTGCACTCGGGGCAGGCGCCGAAGGGCGAGTTGAAGGAGAACGAGCGCGGCTCCAGCTCCTCGAACGACAGGTCGTCGTAGGGGCAGTAGAGGTGCTCGGAGTAGAAGCGCTCACGGCCCGGGTCGTCTTCCGGCAGGTCGACGAACTCCAGCGTGATCGTGCCGCCGGACAGCTGCAGCGCGGTCTCGACGGAGTCGGTGAGCCGGCGGCGCGAGGACTCCTTGACCGACAGGCGGTCGACGATGACCTCGATGTCGTGCTTCTCGTACTTCTTCAGCGTCGGCGGCTCCTCCAGCCGCACGACCGTGCCGTCGACCCTGGCCCGCGCGAAGCCCTTGGTCTGCAGCTCGCGGAACAGCTCGGCGTATTCGCCCTTGCGGCCGCGGATGACGGGGGCGAGCACCTGGAAACGGGTGCCCTCCTCCAGGTCCATCACGCGGTCGACGATCTGCTGCGGCATCTGCCGGGCGATCGGACGGCCGCAGGCCGGGCAGTGGGGCTTGCCGATGCGCGCCCACAGCAGGCGCAGGTAGTCGTAGACCTCGGTGATGGTGCCGACGGTGGAGCGGGGGTTCTTGCTGGTGGCCTTCTGGTCGATGGACACCGCGGGCGACAGGCCCTCGATGAAGTCGACGTCGGGCTTGTCCATCTGGCCGAGGAACTGGCGGGCGTAGGCCGACAAGGACTCGACGTAGCGCCGCTGGCCCTCAGCGAAGATCGTGTCGAAGGCCAGGCTCGACTTGCCGGAGCCGGAGAGGCCGGTGAAGACGATCAGCGAGTCTCGCGGCAGGTCAAGCGAGACGTCCTTGAGGTTGTGTTCTCGTGCACCACGCACGATCAGGCGGTCTGCCACGGCGATCCCGGAGGTCGAAAGGCGGATAGGTCCACGGGGGATGGTAGACGGGGGCACCGACATTTTCGGCGAGCCGATCCCCGGCCCCCGAAAATCCGTCCTTCACAGGTTACGGCCATCTCCCGCGTCGGCAGGAGCCCTTTGAGAGTCAACCACTTGACCTGCCGCTTTATGCCCGCACCCGACCTTGGACACCTAAGTGATGAAATATCCGGATATGACTGTTCTACCCGCGGTACAGGCCGAACTCGCCTCCGCGACCGACCGGCTGCTGGCCACGGCCGCGTCCCTCTCCGACGCCGACGTCGCGGCCCCGTCCCTGCTGCCCGGCTGGACCAGAGGGCACGTGCTCGCCCACCTGGCCGGCAACGCCCGCTCCCATCTTCGCCTGCTCACCTGGGCGAGGACGGGCGTCGAGACCCCGCAGTACCCCTCCCTGGAGGCCAGGACCGCCGAGATCGAGGCCGCCGCCGCCCGTCCGGCCGCGCGCCACCTGGCCGACCTGGCCGGCAGCGCCGCGCGCCTGGCCGCCGCGATCCGCGATCTGCCCGCCGAGGCGTGGCCGGTGTCCGTACGAGGCATGCGGCCGCCGTCGCATCCCGCCTGGTACATCCTGGTACGCCGATTGCGCGAGGTGGGCATGCACCACGTGGACCTCGGCGCCGGGTACGGTCACCGCGACTGGCCGGAGACGTTCGTCCGCCGCGAACTGCACGACCTCCGCCGGTCCTGGCCGTACGGCCGCAGCACGGTGAGCGAGGTCGTCCTGACCGGCGAGCCGGGGCAAAGGTGGCAGAACCTCGGCCACGGCCCGGCGGTCCAGGGCCGGCCGGGCGACATGCTGGCCTGGTTGACGGGAAGGTCGGAGGGCGAGGGCGTTACCCTGGTGCCCGCGGGACAGCCGTCGCCGCCTGGTGACGGTGGCGCGCTCCTTCCCGAGCCGCCGCCGTGGCTGACGATGCCGGCTCCCGCTGATCTGCCCGCGACGCCCCCGAAGGACTACCCATGACCTACACCGGCGACGTCCGGGTCGGCGGCCCCGCCGACGTGCGCGAGCTGCCCGCCCTGACCATCTCCAAGCTGGCGGTCGGCCCCCACGACAACAACGCCTACCTGCTGCGTTCCACCGAGACCGGCGACGAGCTGCTGATCGACGCCGCGGCCGACGCCGACCGGCTGCTGGCGCTCGTCGGCGACCAGCCGCTCGGCGCGATCGTCACCACCCACCAGCACGGCGACCACTGGCAGGCCCTCGAACAGGTGGCCAGGGTGACCGGCGCCGAGGTGATCGCCCATCCGCTCGACGCGCCCGCCCTACCCGTCCCGGTCGGCCGCACGGTCGACCACGGCGACACGATCGCCCTCGGCCCGGTCACCCTGGAGGTCATCCACCTGCGCGGCCACACCCCGGGCTCGATCGCGCTGCTGTACGACGGCGGCGCCGACGGCCGTCACCTGTTCACCGGCGACTCCTTGTTCCCCGGCGGGGTGGGCAACACCGGCAGGGACCCGGAGCGTTTCGAGCGCCTCTACACCGACGTGACCGAGCGCATCTTCGACCGCCTGCCCGACGACACCTGGGTCTATCCCGGCCACGGCAAGGACACGACGCTCGGCGCCGAACGTCCCTCGCTGCCCGAGTGGAAGGCCAGAGGCTGGTAGCTCACCTGCCCGCGGCCAGCACGCGCACAATGCGCCCGGCCGCCAGGGCGGGATCGTCGGCCAGGCCCACGAGCTCGCCCCACGACCAGCGGTAGAACCACCCTTCGGGCAGCGGCACGCAGTCGATCGTCTCGGCCAGCAGCGCGGTGTCGGGATCGCTGATCCGCAGCGCGGGCGGGTTGGCCCGCAGGGTGGCGGTCAGCCCGCGCTGCTCCAGCTCGGTGGCCAGCTTGCCGAGGTAGTACGTACGCGTGTGCTCGCGCGGCATGGCCGACATGAATCCATCAAAGCCGAAGATGGATGAAAAATCCCCTAGTTGCCGATTCGCTCGGCTTCCTTGCGCAGCTCCCGCTTGTAGAACAACATGCGCAGCGGGATGGCCGCGACGAGCGCGATCTGCATGGTCGCGCCGATCTTGATCGGCAGGTCGCCGCCTTCCGGCCAGGCCACCCAGAACGTGAGGAAGGCCACGTTCACCATGATCCACCCGAGGACGACCGCGGCGAGCTGCCCCTTCGGCTTGGGGTACTCGATCCGGCTGACCATCAGCCAGGCCACGCCGAGCACCGCGAACAGCGCCCAGATGCTGGGCTGGAACAGCAGCACGATGGAGATCACGGTCATGGCGCCCATGGGGATGGGCAGGCCCATGAAGTCGCCGCTCTTGGTCTTGACGCACGCGAAGCGCGCCAGGCGTACGACACCGGCGACCAGCACGGCCGCCGCGGCGGTGACCACCGCGATGAACGGCACCGAAGGCGGCGCGCCGACACCCCAGATCACGACCATGAACGCGGGCGCGAACCCGAAGCTGATCACGTCGGCCAGGTTGTCCAGCTCGGCGCCCATCGCCGAGGCGCGGAAGCGCCGCGCGACGAGCCCGTCGAACAGGTCGCAGGTCGCGCCGATGAGCAGCAGGACGATGGCGGTGGCGAAGTAGCTCGGCGTGGGCGTGAACTTGCCGTCGGCGACCGTGAGCTGCTGAATCGCCGAGTAGGCCAGGACGCAGACGGCGAGGAACCCGCAGACCGCGTTGCCCAGCGAGAGCGAGTCCGCGGCGGACAGGCGGAACGCCTTGCCCACGGGACCGCGGGGCTCTTCCTCGCCCGCCTGCCAGCTGCCGGCGTCAGCCGTGGTCAATTCTGGTCACCCCCGCAACCGTCTTCTCCCCCACGGTGACCGCGGGCGAGATGCCTTCGGGAAGGTAGATGTCGACCCGCGAGCCGAACCGGATGAGCCCGATGCGCTCGGTCTGCGCCACCTTCGCCCCGGCGCTCAGGTACGGCACGATCCGGCGCGCCACGGCGCCTGCGATCTGCACCATCTCGATGTCGCCCAGCGCGGTCTCGAAATGCCACACCACGCGCTCGTTCTGGTCACTGTCCTTGTTGAACGCCGGCAGGAACCCACCTGCGACATGCTGCACGGACGTGACATTTCCCGCAAGAGGGGCACGATTGACGTGCACGTTCAGGGGGCTCATGAAGATCGCGACGCGGGTGCGGCCGTCCGGCCAGGGGTCGATGCTCTGCACCACGCCGTCGGCGGGCGACAGGATGCGCCCCTCGCCAGGAGTGCGCTCGGGGTCGCGGAAGAACCAGAGCATGCCGCCCGTGAGCGCACCCAGCGGGGCCGCAGCCAGGGCCCAGCGCCGGTCTCGGCGCGTCAGCAGCGCGGTGGCGGCCGCCGCGGCCGCCGTCGGGAGGAGCCACGGGGAGACCCCGCGCGCGAGCCGGACGCGGCTCGACTTAGCAGAATCGTCTGACACGTACAACCTTTGGTGGTGACTGGACTAGGCGCTTTGCCATGCTGTTACGGAACTCGCAACTATTACACGGCGCAACTTCACAAGCAAAGCGCCTCGATAGCCGTTCCGCTAGACCTGCTCCGGGTGCGTGTGCTCGCCTTCGCCGCTCGTCATGCGGGCTTTGATCAGGCTCGCAACCGTGGTGATCGCCATGGTGGAGCCGATGACCGTGAGCGACACCCAGATGGGAATTTCGGGTGCCCAGGAGACGCCGCTGGCATGCAACGCCTCCATTATCAGCTTAACCCCGATGAACCCGAGGATGAACGCCAAACCATAGCTGATGTAGACGAGTCGCTGCAGCAACCCGCCCAGCAGGAAGTAAAGCTGACGCAGCCCCATCAGGGCAAACGCGTTGGCCGTGAAGACGACGTAGGGGTCCTTGGTGAGCCCGAAGATGGCCGGAATCGAGTCGAGGGCGAACAGCAGGTCGGTGGTGCCGATGGCGACCATCACGATGAGCATGGGGGTCACCATGCGGCGGCCGTCGATCTTGACACTGACCTTCGAGCCGACGTACCCCTCGGTGGTCGGGAAGGCCCGGCGCACCCACCTGAGCAGGATGTTCTCGTTGAACTCGTCTTCCTCGCCCTTGAGGTGCTGCCGGATCAGGTTGACGGCGGTGTAGACGAGGAAGGCGCCGAAGACGTAGAAGAGCCAGCTGAACCGCTCAAGCGCGGCGGCGCCGAGCGCGATGAAGATGCCGCGCATGACCAGCGCGAGCACGATGCCGACGAGCAGCACCTTGTGCTGGTAGGGCCGCGGCACCGCGAACCTGCTCATGATGATGAAGAAGATGAACAGGTTGTCGACGCTCAAGCTGTATTCAGTGATGTACCCGGCGAAGAACTCCCCCGCCTTGTCGGCCCCGAAGGTGGCCCACAACCCCACACCGAACAACGCGGCCAGGGCGACATAGAAGGTGACCCAATATCCGGCCTGCCGCATGGAGAACTCACGGGCTTCACCGCGGTCGACGATCCAAAGGTCAAAGGCGAGGACGACCAGCAGACCGCCGATGACGGCGATCCAGGCCCACACGGGTACGGTCACGATTCAAACCCTCCGGCATGCATGACTCATTGCCGGAGGTCTCTCCCGCCCGCGAACAACGCGGACCGGCAGCCCCGGGGGCCCCGTGGAGCGGGGCTGCACCGTGATGACGAGGCTGTCGCGAAGGGATACTCCCCTCCCTAACCCACGCAGTATACGCCGACACTCTGATCTCATCATCCATTCGATCTTGCCCCCTCGTACACCCCGAGGACGCTCTCCACGGCATCGTCACCGTCCGGCAACTCCCGTCCGCGCCGGGCGGCCGCCTCGGCCAGCGTCCGCGCGACCTCCGGCTCGCCCAGGACCTTGCGCAACGCGCTGCGCAGCCCTTCGGCGTCCCCGTACGGCACCAGCATCCCCGCGTCACCGACCAGCCACGGAATTCCGCCGACGTCCGAGGCCACCACCGGCGTGCCCGCCATCAGTGCCTCGCTGAGGCTGAGCGGCAGCCCTTCCCAGCGGCTGCAGTTGACCACGACGGACGCGGCCGCCAGCAGGTCGGGGACGTCGTCCCGGTCTCCGAGAAGCAGGACGGGAAGGTTCCGGGACCGGATCCGGTCCTCCAGTTCCGCCCGCAACGGCCCCTCACCCGCGACGGCGAACAGGGGCGCCGGCGACTCCCACGGCCCGGCCGCCACGTCCAGCAGGGTGTCGAGCCCCTTCTGCTGGGCGAGCCGGGCGATCGTCAGCACCAGGGGACGATCACCCGCCCCCAGTTCCGCCCGCACCTCCTCGGGCCTGCGCCGGGCGGCCCGGAGCGGCGGCGCGGGCACCACCGCCTCCGCCACCTCCCGAGCGCCCAGGACGCTCATCCGCTCCGCCAGATCCGGCGAGACCACCAGCACCCGGTCGGCCCGCCGCGCCACGATCCGCTCCAGCACCCCGTAGACGAACCCCACGAAACCGCCGGCGGTAAGCGCATTGTGCAGGGTGACCACCACCCCCGGCCCCTCCCGGCCATCGCCCCTTCGCTTCCCCTGACCTCTGAACGCCCTCAGTGCCAGGCTCGCCAACGCCCCCGCTCGCAGGCCATGGGCGTGCACGACGTCGGCGTCGCGCGTCAGCCGCCGGATCGCGAGCACCGCGCGCAGGTCGTTCAGCGGATGCGGCCGGTCCGACACGGGCACCTCGGCGAACGCGGCTCCCGCCGCCCGGAAGGAGAACGCCTCCTCGACACTCCCCGGCCCCACCACCGCCGCCTGGTGGCCGCGCTGCACCAGCCCTTCGACGAGCATCCGTACATGCCGCCCGGTCCCACCCGACGTGGTCCCCATCACAAAAGCCACCCGCACGACCCCTCCTGAGCCCTCACCGGAAACCGCAGCCACACCTCAAAGCTGAAACCGTAACCCGAATCACGCCACAGCTTCCCGATCTCACCCGCCAACCCACCGACGCCCAGTACCTGCCCCCACAGGCACCTGAGCCTCAAGGGCCCCCGACCACCACGCCTTGGTCCGCCATGACCACCAACCAAGCAACCAACCGCGCAGGCCCCTGTGCCCCAAGCCAGGGATCCACGGTTCCCAAGCCCATGGCACGTTCTTGATGCCGGGCAGTTCGACAGCCCCTGAGCCTCACGGGCCCCAGAAATGTGGGCACCTTCACAGCCCGGCCAGCCCTGCGGGCGCCTGGCCCGCAAAAGGTCAAGCACCACTGGAACCACGTGCCCGATACCCTGCTGCCCCTTCCAAGGCCAGCAACCTTCCAGAGGCCACGCCCCCAGGTGGCTCCTGGCCCTGCATGGCCCGCCACCCAACACAGGTCAGCCCCTCGAAGGCAAGCTTTCGAGGAAGCCCTGCCTCACACAGAAGACCTCGCACCGCGGAACCAGCACCAACTGCAAGCCACCCGCGGCAGAAGAACAGAAACTACGGAAAACCAGGAGCCGCGCCACCACGAACCGCGCCACCAGACGTGCCAGCCCCAGAAGCCCCGCGTGACCAGCCGTCCGCCCCCAGAAACGCGACCCAGCTGCGCAAAGCCCCAGAAGCCGCACGGAACCAGCCGTACAGGACCAGCCGTCCGAGCGTCCGAAGCCAAGCGCGGCCAGCCGTCCGCCCCCGAAGCCATGCGCGACGACCAGTAACCGCCGGAGCGCACCCACCGCACAACAGGCAGAGGATCAGTGGCCGTGGATCAGCCGCCCCGTCGGAGCAGCCCGGCCACCACCCTGGCATCCGGCCGGTCCACCACCGCAACGACGACAGCCCCCACCACGACGGCCACCACCACCGCCAGCACCACCGCACCCACATTCGGCCAGATGCCCGAGACGCCGAGCCACCTCACCACCCCAGCCCCCGCCAGGTACCCCAGCACACCACCGACGACCGCCGCCCCCGCGGCCCGGGGCAGCCCCGCCGCGGCACCGCTCCCGCGCGCCCGCACCACGGCCCCGAGCAGCAACACCCCACCGGCGGTCATGCCGACGCTCATCCCCAGCGCCATCCCACCGATCTTCCACCCGGCGGGCAGCAGCAGCACCAGCACGGTCTGCGCGACGATGACGACCAGCCACCCCGCCACCGTCCCGGTGGCGGCCGCCCGCCCGAGCCCGGCCGCGTAGAGCACCCGGCTCAGATGGGCGATGAGCCCGTAGCCGACGATGCCCGGCGCGAACAGCGCGATCGCCAGGGCCAGCTGAGGCGGCGGCACCTCGCTCCTGCCTCCCAGGAACACCACCGCCCCAGGCCCCGACGCGGCGGCCAGCACCCCAGCCGCCAGCCCCGTGACCAGCACCACGGCCCGCGTGGTCCGCGCCGCCAGCGCCGAGAACGCGACCGCGTCGCCCGCCTGCGCCGACAGCCGGGGGAACGCGCTGGTGGCGATCGGCACGGCCAGCACCGCGTACGGCACCAGGTAGATCGCCCACGCGTAGTTGTAGACGGTGAGGGCCCCGTTGCCGATCGCCTTGTTCGACAGCAGCACGACGACGATCATGGCGGCCTGCTGGGCGAGCAGCGCCGCGATCCCGGCCAGGGCGAGCCTGCGCACCTGCCCGGCCACGCCGTCGGGGAACCGTAAGGTGGGCCGCCACCGAAGCCCCAGCCGCGACACGGGCCCGACCACGGTCAGCACGAGCGAGAGCACGCCCAGGCTGGTGCCCACCGACAACGCCAGCTCGGCCGGCCCGGGCAGATGAGCCGGGTCGACGGTCCCCGAGCTGAGCGGCACGAACAGCAGGTACGCCACGATGACCACGATGCTGGACACCAGCGGCGCGACCGCGGGCCCGGCGAAGCGGCTGTGCGACTGCAGCACGCCGTAGAGCACGACGGCCACACCGTACAGCGGGATCTGGGGGGCGAAGACGACCAGCATCCGGGTGGCCACGGCGACGAGCTGGGTCGTGTCGCACCCGTTGACGGCCTCGCCGAGGAACAGCCCGATGACCGGCCGGGCGAACAACGCGGTGAGCGCCCCCAGCGGCACCAGGACCACGACGACCCACGTCAGCAGCGCCGAGCTGATGTGCCCGGTGCGCTCGCGCGAGGCCGCGGACCCGGCCAGCACCGGCACCACCATGCCCGCCAGCGCACCTCCGACGACGACCTCGAAGACGATGTTGGGGATCTGGTTGGCCGTCATGTAGGCGGTGGACAGACAGTTGGTGCCGACGGTCTGGGCGAAGGCGTACTGCTTGGCGAAGCCGGCGATCCGGGCCAGCACGGTGAGCGCCCCGATGAGCAGGGCGCCACCCGCCACGCCCCGCGCCGTCACGCTCCGCACCCGGCCTCCCCCGCCCAGTATCCGGTCACGCCGACATCCTGGCAGGTACCACCGACAATCGCGCGCGGAGGGTCACACGTGGTCGACGGGACGCCGCCCGAGCATGTCGAGTCGGTTGAGCACCGGGTTCGCGGCGATGACCTTGGTGAAGCTGACCTTCTCCGAGGCCGCGGTGAGCGCCGCGACCGTGCCCAGGAGGACGAGCCTGCCGGGCCTGCCGAGCTTGGTGACCGCGGCCAGCCCGAGCAGGGCGCCGAGCGAGTTGGCGCCCGCGTCGCCGAGCATGGCGCGCTCGCCGAGGTCGTCGGGCAGCAGCGCCGCGGCGGCGCCCAGCGGCACGGCGGCCAGGGCCGCGGCGGCGGGCGAGGAGCGCAGCAGCGAGACGGCCAGCAGCGGCCCGCCGGCCAGCAGCCCGACCTTGATCGCCCGCCCGGGACGCAGGTCGAACAGGTTGGCGAGGTTGGCGGCGCCGGCGATGGCCGCGCCGTTGACCAGGGTGTCGACGGGCCCGTCGGAGACGAGGGCGGCGGCGCCCAGCCCGGTGGCGCCGATCCCGAGGATCTTGACCGCGCCGCTGGTGACCTCACCGCGGGCCAGAGCCGTCAGATGGCCCTTGAATCCCTTGGAGGACGTGGTGCCGTAGAGGTCGTCGTAGGCCCCGAGGGCCCCGGTGCCGACGCCGGCCAGCACCGCGGCCAGCCGGGTACGCGGCGCCAGGCCGGGCGTGAGCGCGGCCGCGGCGCCGGAGCCCGCCACGAACGCGGGCCCCTCCAGCAGGGTGATGGGCTCGCCGCGGTGATTCTTGCGCGTCCAGCGCCCGCCCAGATCGGCCGGACGATTCCGGGTGAAGGCGGAGTAGGCGGCACGGGCGGCGGCGGCACCGATCGCGGCGCCGGCCAGCGCGTAGAGCAGGCCACGGGCCATGTCAGCTCCCTGACTGGGTCGGTGAGGGTGTGGTGGTCGGCAGCGCGGGCTGGGTGGCCGAGGCCCCCTTGCCGATGCCGTACTGGCCGGCCCGCCCGCTCAGTTGCTCCCGGAGAGCGTAGACGACCACGACCCGGCCCGTGGGCATATCGACGGTATCGACGGTGGACACGCGCTTGGCGACATCGCCGTCGTCGCGCAGGGCACTGACGGCGCCCCCGGTGACGGCCGTGTTGGCGGCGCTGCCGGTCAGCACCGCCCCCTTGCCCGCGGCGTCGAGCCGGTCGGCGACGGAGACGAGCGCGCCCAGCTGGGTCTCGGCCTGCTCCCCCTCGTACGCCTTCTCCGGCGCGAACATCACCGCCAGCATGGCCCGCTTGGCGGGGTCGCCGTCGGTGCTGACCAGCCCGCCCGCCTCGAACCCGCTGATGACGGCGGCGGTCGCGGCATTGGGGGTGCCTGCCTGGGCCTGGTCGGTGGTGAGCAGCGTGGAGGCGAGAAGTGCGCCGGCCTTGTCCCAGACGGTCGCCGTGGACGGGAAGACCATGTCGACCGGTTTGAGCTGGTTGACCAGGCCGTCGAGCACACCGCTGCGGTCGGGGTCGAAGAACTTCTCGGTCAGCGTGACGCGCCCGCTCACCTCGGCGCCCGCCTCCTCCAGCACCTGCTGCTCGGCCTCGCGGAACGTGGTGCTCGACCCCGGCGCCTCGACCAGCAGCACGCGCTGGCCGGTCAGCTCGCCGGCCACCAGCTTCGGAGTGACGCTGGTGACGAAGGCGTCGTTGCCCGCCTCGCGGCCCTGGAGCTGGTCGATCTGCACGCGCAGCTCGTCCTTGGTCTTGGTGAGCTGCGCGGAGATCTCCTGCGCGGACTTGACCGCGGGCTCCTGCAGCAGCGTGGTGCCCAGGACGATCCCGACCGCCAGCGCCAGGAAGATCGCGACGATGGAGACGACGTGGTAGCGAAAATCGATCACGAGAAGAGTCCGACCAGCCAGAAGATGAATGCGTTCCAGACGTCTTGCAGGCCGTTCAGCCAGGTCTGGCCGAGCGGCGACAGGAAGAGCGCCACCCCCATGGTGATCAGGGCGGTGATCACGAGCATCAGGAGCTGGGAGGTGGTGATGCGGCTGCGGTAGAGCCTGCTCACGCCCTTGGCGTCGATGAGCTTGCTGCCGATGATCAGCCGGGTCAGGAAGGTGCTGGCCATGCCGGAGCGGCCCTTGTCGAGGAACTCCTCCAGGGTGCCGTGCGTGCCGACCGCGACGATCAGCTCGGCGCCCTTGTCGTCGGCCAGGAGCATCGCGATGTCCTCGCTGGTGCCGGTGGCCGGGAAGATGACCGCCTCGCGGCCGAGCTGGTGCACCCGCTCCAGGCCAGGGGCGCGGCCGTCGCGGTAGGCGTGCACGACGAGCTCGGCGCCGCAGGTCAGGGCCTTGGTCGAGACGGAGTCGAAGTCGCCCACGATCACGTCGGGGAGGTAACCGGCCTCCAGCAGCGCGTCGGCGCCGCCGTCGACGCCGACGAGGACGGGGCGGTATTCCCTGATGTAGGGACGGAGGGTGGCGATGTCTTCCTTGTAGTGATATCCGCGCACCACGATGAGGACATGTCTGCCCTCCATCGGGGTGCGGATCTCAGGCACGCCGACTCCGTCGATGAGAAGCTTGCCTTCACCGCGAACGTATTCCATCGTGTTGACGGCGAAAGCCTCGATCTGCACGGCCAGCCCGGCGCGCGCCTCGGCCATGGCGGCCTCGACGGCCTCGGCCGTCTGCTCCTCGCCCTTGCCCACGACGTCGTCGTCGAGGTAGATGACGCCCTCGTGGAGGCGGATGACGTCGCCGTCCTTGACGCGTTCGAACAGCTCGGGATTGGCGTTGTCGACGAACGGCATGCCCGCCTCGAGCAGGATCTGCGGACCCAGGTTGGGATAGCGGCCACTGATGCCCGCGGCGACGTTGACCACAGCCGCCGCGCCGCACGCGACGAGCGCCTCCGCGCTGACCCGGTCAACGTCGACGTGGTCGATAATCGCTATTTCCCCGGGCTGGAGGCGCTTGGTCAGCCTCTTGGTTCGCCGGTCGATTCTCGCCACTGCCGTCACACCGGGAAGGTCACCGACCTTCCTGCCACGGAGGCCCGGCATCTTGCTCCCCGGAACCTTCATCATGACCATCCTGCCAGAGGGAAACAGCGCGGAGGCCAAGCACTACGCCGCGTGTCCACTATGTCACGCTGAATCACCTGTCGGCCGCTGCGAGCCCCAGCAGCTCCTCCGCATGCGCCCGGCCCAGTTCGGAGTCCTCCAGACCGGCCAGCATGCGCGACAGTTCGCGGACGCGCCCCTCGTGGTTGAGCGTGACGACCCCGCTGCGCACGACGCTGCCGTCGCTGGCCTTCTCGACGACCAGATGCTGGTCGGCGAAGGCCGCCACCTGTGGGAGGTGGGTGACGACGATCACCTGCGCGGTGCGTGCGAGCCGGGCCAGCCGGCGCCCGATCTCGACCGCGGCCTTGCCGCCGACCCCCGCGTCGACCTCGTCGAACACGAACGTGGGCACCGGGTCGGCACCGGCGAACACGACCTCGATGGCGAGCATGACGCGGCTCAGCTCACCGCCGGAGGCGCCCTTGTTGAGCGGCAGCGGCGGCGCGGCCGGGTGGGCGGCCATCCGCAGCTCCACCTCGTCGACGCCCTCCGGGCCGAAGTCGGCGCTCTGGGTGAGCTGCACCACGACCCGGGCGTGGGGCATGGCCAGCGCGGTCAGCTCTTCGGTCACGGCCTGGCCGAACCGCTCGGCGGCGGCCTCGCGCACCTTGGTCAGCTCGGCGGCCAGGGTGGTGAGCCTGGTGGTGAGCTCCTCGTGCTCGCGGGTGAGCTCCTCGATGCGCTCGTCGTCGCCTTCGAGCTCGCCCAGGCGGGCGGCCGCCTGCTGGGCCCAGGCCAGCACCCCCGCGCTGTCCTCGGCGTACTTCCTGATCAGGCTGCCCAGCACGGACCTGCGTTCCTGCACGGCTCCCAGACGGGCGGGGTCGGCCTCGATGGACTCGGCGTAGGCGGCCAGGTCGGTGGCGACGTCGGAGATCAGGTATCCGGCCTCGGCGAGCCGGTCGGCCACGCCGGCGAGCTGGGGGTCGTAGTCGCGCACCGCCTCGACGGCCGCGCGGGCCTCCCCGAGCAGCGAGATCACGTCACGGGCGCCGCCGCCGGCCTCCATCGGGTCGCCGAGCAGCGCGGTGTGGGACGTGGTGGCGGCACTGCGCAGGGCGTCGGCGTGCGAGAGACGCTCCTCCTCCTCGCGCAGCTCGGCGTCCTCGCCCGGCTTGGGGTCGACCTTCTCGATCTCCTCCAGGCCGAACCGCAGCCGGTCGGCCTCCTGGGCACGCTCCCTGGCCTGGGTGGTCAGCTCGTCGAGCAGCGCCCCGACCTGCTTGTGCCGCTTGTACGCCTGTGAATACGCCCGCAACGGCTTGACCAGCTCGTTTCCGGCGTAACGGTCGAGCGCGGCGCGCTGCCTGGCGGCCTGCAGCAGTCGCTGCTGGTCCATCTGCCCGTGCACCGCCACCAGGTCGTCGGCCAGGTACGTCAGCGTGCCGACGGGCACCGTACGGCCCCCGAGCCAGGCCCTGGAACGGCCCTCGGCCGAGACGGTGCGCGAGATGATCAACTCGCCGTCCTCGACCTCACCGCCGAGATCCTCGACCTGCTGGGCGACCCGGCCGCCGGGCTCGACGACGAGCGTGCCCTCCACGGTCGCCTTGTCGGCCCCCGGACGGATGCGCGAGGGATCGGCCCGGCCGCCGAACAGCAGCCCGAGCCCCGTGACGACCATCGTCTTGCCCGCGCCGGTCTCGCCGGTGACCACGTTGAAGCCCGGCGAAAGCTCGAGTACGGCCTCGTCGATGACGCCGAGCCCCTGGATGCGGACCTCCTCGACCCTTGGTCGCACTGCCCACTCCCGTCACTGCCGTGCCTGATGGCCGGTCGATTGTCTCCGGACACCTGTTGCCCATGGGATCCTACGCGCTCCGCCCTCCATTCATTCAGGGTCGCACTCTCCCGCGCCATCCCTGAACCGGTAGTTCGAACTTGGCGACCAGCCTGTCGGTGAAGGGCGCGCCGGTGTTCTCGACGCCGTGCAGACGGGCCAGGCGCACCGGCTCGGCGCCCCTGCGCACCTCCACACGCGACCCGGAGGGCAGCTCGAAACGGCGGCGGCCGTCGCACCACAGAACGCCGCCCGGAGTGTCCGGCAGGATCTCCACGGCCATCGTGGACCGGGGCGAGACCACCAGCGGCCGCGCGAACAGCGCGTGGGCGCTGATCGGCACCAGGAGCAGCGCCTCGACCTCCGGCCAGACCACCGGCCCGCCGGCCGAGAACGCATACGCCGTCGAACCCGTAGGAGTGGCACATATCACGCCGTCGCAGCCCCAGCGGGACAGCGGCCGCCCGTCGATCTCGGCGACCACCTCCAGCATGCGTTCCTGCTTCTCCACGGTGACCTCGTTGAGCGCCCACGTGTCGGCGATCACCCGGCCGTTCTGCCTGGCCAGGACGTCGATCGTCATGCGCTCCTCGACGTCGTAGCGCCCGGCGACCACACTGTCGACCGCCGCGGCCAGGTCGGCCACCTCCGCCTCGGCCAGGAACCCGACGTGCCCGAGGTTGACCCCGAGCAGCGGCGTGCCGGCGGGCTTGGCCAGCTCGGCCGAGCGCAGCAACGAGCCGTCGCCGCCGAGCACGATCATGACCTCGGCGTCCTTGGCCGAGCCCGGGTCGTCACTGGGGACGACCTCCACCCCGCCACAGCCGATGTCACGTGCCTCGGTGTCCAGGACGCGCACGTTGATGCCCGCCCCGACCAGCCGGTTGATGACCAGACGGGCGCTCTCGACGGCGGCGCCCCGCCCGGTGTGGACGGCGACCAGCACGGTCCGGTTCATTGCGGCCCTTCCGCGACGGCACGCTGGATCTCGGCATCGAGCTCGGCGACGGGCGGATCACCCTCTCCTTTGCCCAGCCACAGCAGGTATTCGACATTTCCGGAAGGGCCGGGCAGCGGGCTCGCGGTCACGCCCCGCACGCTCAGCCCCAGCTCCTGCGCCTTGGCCGCGGCCTCGCGCACCGACCTGGCCCGCAGCTCGGGGTCGCGCACCACACCGCCCGCGCCCACGAGCTCCTTGCCCACCTCGAACTGCGGCTTGACCAGCATGACGAAGTCGGCCCGCGGCGCGGCGACCTGCGCCAGCGCGGGCAGCACGAGCCGCAGTGAGATGAACGACAGGTCGCCCACGACCAGCGTGGGCGGCTCGCCGACCATGTCGGGGGTCAGGTCGCGCACGTTGACGCGTTCCATCACGGTCACCCGCTCGTCGGTGCGCAGCGACCAGGCGAGCTGGCCGTAGCCGACGTCGACGGCGAGCACATGGGCCGCGCCGTGGCGCAGCAGCACGTCGGTGAAGCCGCCCGTGGAGGCTCCCGCGTCGAGGCACCTGCGCCCCTCCACCGACAGGCTCTTGAACGCCTCCAGCGCCCCGAGCAGTTTGTGCGCTCCCCGCGAAACATAGTCGGGCCCGTCGGCCGACTCGGCGACGACGATGGCCGAGGCGGTGTCGACCTGGGTCGCGGGCTTGTGCGCCTGCTGGCCGCCCACGCTGACCCGCCCGGCCTCGATGAGCTGGGCGGCCTGCTCGCGCGACCTGGCCAGCCCGCGGCGCACCAGCTCGCTGTCGAGACGGATCCTGCGGCTCACCGCTCGCCCAGCGCTTCGTCGCCCGCACCCGCGAGAGTGGACTCCAGCCCGGCGAACGCCTCCTCGAACACCGCCACGTGCTCGTTCACCGGCAGCTCGCCCACACGACCGAGACCGGCCACGATGGCGTCGACCCGCTCGTCACCGGTCTCCTCCGGCAGCTCACTCATGACTCGACCGTAACGCCTCGGGCGAGCGCCCGGGACCTTGGCAGGCGTGTCACGCGTTGAAGCTCATACGGGGGTGCTAGTGATGTGGAACGCTACCGACCGCAAAGGGAAAGAAAGGATGCCCAACATGGCAAGCGTCGAGGAGTGCCGGGCGGCACTGGCCAGGCTCGTCGCCCAGTTCGACGAGATCGGCGCGGAGGATCGTGCCAAACACGTGGTCGAGCGCACGGTCAGCGCCCGGGTCTCCGACCTCGACATGATCTTCTACGGGCGGCTGCACCACGGGGGGCTCGACCCCTTCACCGAGGAGCCGCCGGCGGGCGGCAAACCGGCCGACGTGAAGATCACCATCGCGAGCGACGACCTGGTCGCGCTGGTCGACGGCGAACTGGATCTGGCCCGCGCCCTGCTCGGAGGGCGGGTGAAGATCGACGCGAGCTTCGGCGACCTGCTGCGCCTGCGCAAGCTGATCTGACCGGTTCCGTTCAGGTGGCTCTTCAACGTCCTACGTAGCTGCGCAGCGCGTGTGTTCGCTGTCAGGCAACTACTCGGCGCGTGCGTTAACTGTTAGGCGACAAGCGAACAGCGAACCTGCCCCTCGACCCCCGACCGACTGAGCCGCCCTCCGGCGGCCACGTCGCCCCCATCTGACGCTTTCCCGACAAGCCCCCCGCATCATGGCGCTGCCCCTGCACCACGCGCGTGGACGAGCCCGTCGTGTTGCGAGCCGTGGAAGAAGGACGCCGACACGACAGGGCTCGTGGGCTCCTGGCCGCGCCTGGCGGGAAAGACAAGGTCGAGGCGGCCCCGCGCCGATCGCCTTACCCCACGCGCTTCAGGACGTCCTTGACCGCGTCCTCCCCGATCCGCCCTTCCCCGGCGGCCGTCCAGGCGGCGTCGCAGGCCGCGCGCAGGCCGTCGATCCGGCTGCCGTCGCCTTCGAGGTGCAGCGTCCCGTCGCGCCACTCGGCCCGCCATCCCCCGCAGGAGCCGTCCCGGACGTCGGGATAGGGCTGGACCAGCGCGCCGAGGTCCTCGGCCAGGTACGTGGGCCGGTGCCGGGGCCCAGCGGTCAGCACGTCGAGCGGGGTGGCCACCCCGGTGAACACCAGCAGGCTCTCCGCCCCCGCGTTGGAGGCCCCTTCGATGTCGGTGTCCAGCCGATCCCCCACGACCAGCGGCCGCCGGGCGCCCGTACGAATCATCGACTCCCGGTGCAACGGCGGATCCGGCTTACCGGCGTACACCGGTTCGACCCCGGTGGCGGCGGCGATGACCCGGACCATTGCCCCGTTCCCCGGCAGTTCGCCCCGCCCGGTCGGCATGGTGCTGTCAGCGTTGGAGGCCACGAACAGCGCACCCTGCCGTACGGCCAGCGCCCCCTCCGACAGCAGGGCGTACGACAAACCGGGAGCAATCCCCTGAACCACCGCCGCGGGCGACTCGGCCGCGACGGACACCGGCCTGAGCCCATGAGCCCGTACGGCCACCCGCAGCCCCGACCCGCCCACGACCAGCACCGCGGCGCCCGGAGCCACCCGCTCGGCGACCAGTCGCGCGGCCGCCTGCGCCGAGGTCACCACATCGGCCGCCGTGGCCGGGACGCCGAGTTCCCGCAGGTGAGCGGCGATGGCGGCGGGCGTCCTGGAGGCGTTGTTGGTCACGTAGGCGAGCCGGACCCCCCTGCCCTGCGCCTCCTCCAGCGCCTGCCTCGCCCCGGGAACCGCGTGCTGTCCGAGATAGACCACACCGTCGAGGTCGAGCAGCAGGGTGTCATAGCCGTCAATCAGCACAGCGCCTCTTCCCGTTTGACTCTCACGCCGCGTGAGACTTTAGCGTCGCCTTCGTACCCCGCCACAGGAAGCCCTCTCCTCGTGGATCGGGAAACCCGCAACCGCAACCGGAAGGATGACCATGTCCCGCGAGCCCGACGCCACGGCCGAGGAACGTGCAGAACCCCTCGACGCTCCCGCCCATGACGAGTACGCGGCGGAGGCCGAAGAACGCTGGGGCGGCACACACGCCTGGGCCGAATCCGCACGCCGCACCTCGACGTACACGAAGGAGGACTGGCAGCGGCACGAGGCCGAGGCAGCCGCCCTCTCGGCCCGCCTCGCCGACGCGATGCACGCCGACGTCCCGGCAGACGGCGACCTCGCGATGGACCTGGCCGAGGAACACCGCGCCCACCTCTCCCGCTGGTTCTACGACTGCACGTACGACATCCACCGCGGCCTGGCCGACCTGTACGTCTCCGCCCCCCGCTTCACCGCCACCTTCGACCGCACGTCGCCCGGCCTGGCCGCCTACCTCCGATCCGCCATCCTCGCCAACGCCACCCGCCACGGCTGACCCCTGCCACCTGACCAGTCGCATAGCCGTGATGCCGTGCATGGAAGGCGACGGCCGACAAGCCCGGAACTGGAGGCACGGCCCTCAAGGCGCCGTTCCGCCGCGCGAACCGGGCAAAGACCCTCACGGCAGCCTTCCGCCGCTTCCACGATGGTGGTGCAGCCAAATACGGCCACGGCATGCCTGATCCCTTACGCAAGGCAGCCATGGCATGCCTGCACGCTCAAACTGGGACGGCCTGGGCAGCCACGACGGCTGCATTCGCCGTACCCCGCCCCTAGAGCACTCGGCTGGGAAAGCCACCGCACAGGCCCCATATGTCCCAGCAGGTCGTGTTCTCCGCACAACCCGAGTCGGTCGCTCAGCAGCTGGGAAGCCACTTCTCTGGTACCGGGCGGAGTCGTCACCACCGGCCAGGTGCTCGGGGTCGACGGCGGGCAAATGCCGCGATGTCCCTCGGCCGCCGTCAGCGGCTGGGGACCGCGCGGACATGGCCGCCCATGCGTGACGGCATGAACGCCTCGTCGAGGCCCCGGAAGGCCCCCAGCGACAGCGTCACTCCTATGGGCCGACCGGGGCACGGCATAGTCGCGTGCCGGGCCACGGATACGCGCCGTCCAGCACAGGGCCAGACCAAGGAAGCGCTCTGCCGCGACGACGCCCGCTCAGCACGACGGGCCGGAACCAAACACCGCGGAAGGCTCCCGCCCGAGCTGATGCCCCAAGGAGGATCGAAACGCCCAGGTGGCACAGTCGCTTGGGACACGACGTTCGCCATGGCCGGCTCCCGCGCCCGCCTGCCCCCTACATCTCTCGGCGAGCCCTCAACGTCGCCCGCACGCTCTTCAAGGCCGACACGTAATGCCGCTCGTCCGGCCGCATGGCCACCGCGATGGCCAGCGGCTCCTGAGCGCCTTCAAGATCCCCTGTACGCCACAACGACAAGCCCAGCCCGAAGTACGCATAATCCTCAGCCGGGTTCGCATCCACGATCTGCCGGAAGCTGGCCGCGGCCTCCGCGTACTGGCGGGAGTTGAACTGCGCCCGAGCCAGCGCCTCAAGGATGCTCCGGGACTGCGGCTCAGCAGCGGCGGCCCGCTCCAGCAACGCCGCGGCAGCAGCCGGACTCCCCTCCTTCAGCAACTTCACGCCACGCTGATACCAGTCGTAGACACCGCCCCCGGGAACGCCACCCACGGACTCATCGTGACCGTTTCCGCCCTGAACCATGCGTGAGGACTCCTTCATCGCTGGACGACGAACCTCGCTCCCGCTCCGCCGCGTAAGGGGCGCGACAGCAAACGATTGGGGCAACTCCTGGTAGGCGCAAGCATTTATGGGAGCATGCCCGGTATGGGGACTCCTGAACTGCCGGTGCCTGACGGACTGGTGCTACGGCCCTTCCGAGGCGTACGTTTCGATGTCGAAGATCCCGCCAAGGTGACCTCCCCACCGTACGACCTGATCAGCGACGCGGACGTCGAAGCCCTCCTTGCCTCCCACCCGAACAACGTCGTCCGCCTCATCCTTCCCTGCAACCCCGAAGCGACACCCGCCACCGAACCCGGCACCCCACGCGTCCCGGCCGGTACCCCGCCCAGACTCCGCCACCGGACCGAGGTGCCGCTCGAAGCCCGTTACTCCGAGGCCAGGGACACCCTGAGGGCCTGGCTGGACGCCGGCGTCCTCGTGGCCGACGACACCCCCGCCCTGTACGTGTACGAGCAGAGCGGCCCGCACATCCTGCAGCGCGGCCTGATCGGCGACGTCGGCCTGGTCGACCCCGCCGAGCGCGTCATCCTCCCCCACGAGGACGTCATGCCCGGCCCCATCGCCGACCGGCTGGCTCTCATGAGCACCACCGAGGCCAACCTCGAACCCATCTTCCTGCTCTACAACGGCGACAACGGCAAGGCGACCCGCCTGGTGGACGAGGTGGCCGCCAAACGACCGCCCCTCGTCACGGCCGGAACCGAGGACGGCCTCACCCACCGTCTGTGGGCGATCACCGACCAGGACGAGATAGCCGCCATCAACGCCGACCTGCGCAACCGTCAGGCCCTGATCGCCGACGGCCACCACCGGTACGCCACCTACCGCGTCCTCCAGCGTCAGGAGCACGCCGCCCGCCAAGCCCTGCGGGACGGAACCCACCAGGCCACGCCCTACGCTCCCCAGGCTTCTCAGCACGCCCCCCTCAACGCGGCTCCGGACCGCCCCGTAACGCCCTCTCCCAGCCCAGTCACCTCGTTCCGGCACGAGCTGACCGATCACCTGGCCCATCCGTCGGCGGAACCGGCCTCCGCCCCGGCCGACCCCCGGCAGGCGCTGGGCCCCTGGGACTTCGGGCTGGCCCTGATCGTCGACTCCACCGCCTACCCACCCGACCTCAAGGCCATCCACCGCGTCATCCCCGGTCTCCCCTTGACCGAGGCCGCCGCCAGGGCCAGGGGCGCCTGGCAGGTGCACGACTACGACGACCTGGCGCAGGGCCTGGAGGCACTGCAGAACGCGGCCGAGCCCGCCTTCCTGCTCGCCGGGGAGAGCGGCACCCATCTGCTCACCGACCCCGACCCGGTGCAGCTGAACCTGGCGATGCCGGACCACCATTCGGACCGCTGGAACTCGCTGAACACCTCCATCCTGAGCGAGTTCATCCTGCCCAAGGTGTGGGGCATGGAGGACGACGAGCGGGCCGTACGCATCGTCCACCACGACACCGAGGCGGCGTTGCGGCTCGCGATCCAGACGGGAGGCACAGCTGTCATCCTCAAGCCGCTCATGGTCCATGACGTGCTGGCGGTCGCCGCGGGCGGCGAACGAGTGCCCCGCAAGTCCACCTCCTTCGGCCCCAAACCGCGTACCGGCCTGGTCCTGCGCACGTTCGCCATCGACTGACGCCGCCCCTGCCGCGTGGCCGCGCCTCCCCTGCCCACCTCCGAGCGCTCTCCGGGGCGGCGCCTCGCCATCGCCGGCAAGGTCACCCCGCCCCGGCCAACTGAGCCACCTGTCGCGGCCCCCGGCTCGGAACCATCTCCTCAGACGGCTCAGGAACCGTCTCCTCGACAGGTCTGACGGCACTGACCTCCACCTCGTACCGCCAGATCTTGGCGGCGGCCGGGCCGAAGACCCGGCAGCGGAACGCGCCCGTGACCTCGATGAAGTCCCGCGGTTTGAGGCCCCGCACGATCTCCGCCACCTCGGGATCGAACGTGACGCACGGGATGCTGTCGGTGAGAGCCGGGCCTCGCCGGTGCCTGCGCCGGCGGCGTACGATGACGCGCCACTTCGTGGCCATGTCGCCGCTCGGCATCGCGTATTCCTCGACCGCCGCCGACAGCCGCCCCACCAGCACGACCTCGTTCCGATCCATTGTCGTCCTCCCGTTTGTGTTCCGGAGGAGGTCACTCTCTACGATGAAGGGAAGCCCGGATCGATGCGAACGTCGTTCTGGGGATGACGGATGTACGCGCGGGAGTGCCTGTGGACAACATCACCGCACTAGGCGGCGACGTCTATGAGATCGACACCAAGATGGCCGGATACGCGGGCATCACCGCCGGCTACCTGATCCTGGGAGATCGTCCGTGCCTGGTGGAGACGGGCACCTCGACCTCGTCCCCCGTGGTGCGCGACGCGCTCGCCTCGCTCGGCGTCGGCCCGGACGACCTGGCCACCGTGGTGGTGACCCATATCCACCTGGACCACGCGGGCGGTGTGGGCGACATCGCGAAGTTCTTCCCGTCCGCGCAGGTAGTGGTACATGAGAAGGGCGCGCGCCATCTGGCCGATCCGTCGCGTCTGATGGCCAGCGCCCGGATGGTCTGGGGTGACCAGCTCGACACCCTCTTCGGCGAGCTGTCCCCCACCGAGGCCGAGCGGATCGTCGCCCTGGGCGACACCGGAGCCATCGACCTGGGCAACGGCCGCACGCTGAGCAGCCACTACTCGCCCGGCCACGCCAAGCACCACGTCGGCCTGATCGACTCCGCCACCGGAGACCTCTACGTCGGGGACGCCGCGGGCGTGTACCTGCCCCAGACCGGCGACCTGCGCCCCGCCACGCCGCCGCCGGACTTCGACCTTCAGACGGCCCTCGACTCGATCGCCCTGTTCCAGGCACTTGGTCCGCAACGGTTGCTGTTCAGCCATTATGGACCGGTCGGCGCCGTCCAGGAGACCCTTGAGCGGTCCGCCGAAGAGCTCCAGGTCTGGGTGGATCTCACCCGCCAGGCACACTCGGAGGGCCTCGACCTCGATCACGCGGTCGCCATGGTCCGCGACCGCACCAAGGAGCGCTACACCGCCCTGCAGTCGGACGATGTGACTGCCGAGCAGTTCGAGCTGCTGAGCGGCGCCCCGTCGAACGTCGCGGGCATCCTCCACTGGCTCAACCGCGTCGAACGATGACGACCGGCCGACCACACTCCATGTGACACAAAAAACTCCGCCGTACCCCTGATCATCAGGGGTACGGCGGAGCAGCAACACCTACTCGTCGTTCTTCTTCGGCCGGTCCTGAGCGGATTCGTCCGTCTCGACTTCCAGCACGTCACCGAAGTTCGGCTCGATGAACGCAGGCGTGATGCCCGGCGTCCCGGCCTCCGCCAGCTTCTCTTCCTCGCCACCGTCGGCGGGCTCGCCCGCCTCCGGCTCGGCCGTCTCAGCAGCGACGGCATCCTTCGGCTCGGCAGGCTCGACCGGCTCGGCAGGCTGCTCGGCGGCCTCGGGCTCCAGGAGGTCGTCCGCCTCGGCCAGGGCCTCGTCGTCCTCTTCCTCCTCCTCGGCCAGCTTGCCCGCGTCGGCGGCGCCGGCGTCGTCGAAGTCGTCCTCGGAGTCGAGATCCTCCTCGAAGTCCTCCTCGACGTCCTCGATGACGGCTCCGGTGAGCTCGGCGTAGCGCTCGGCCGCGTCCGTCTCCCCGTCCTCGTCGAAGGCCATCGCACGGGCGAACCAGTCGGTCGCCGCCTCCTGGTGCCCGGCGTCGGCCAGGGCGTCCGCATAGGCGAACGCGAGGCGCGCCGACCACGGCTTGGGCTGCGGGTCGCGCAGCTCGGGCAGGCGCTGGAGGGTGATCACGGCCGCGTCCTGCTGGCCGAGGTCACGCCTGGCGCCCGACTCGACGATGGTCAGCTCGATGCGTCCGGCCCGGTCGAGCCGCTCGGCCTCCGGCGAACGTACGAGATCGATGGCCCGCTCCGGACGGCCCAGACCGCGCTCGCAGTCGGCCATGACCGGCAGGTACGCGTCCGACCCCGTCATCCTCCTGGCCGCACGCAGGTCGCTAAGCGCCTCGGAGAAGTGTCCGGCCCGGTAGGCGACGATGCCTGCAGCCTCGCGTACGACACCGATGCGAGCGGCGAACCGACGCGCCACCTTGGTGTGTTCGTGCGCCTTGTCGGGGTCGTCCTCCTCCAGGGCGCGCTCGGCGGCGACCAGGTGCCTGCCGACCAGGTCGGAGAGGTCACCGGGCAGCGAACGCAGCTCCTCGCGCACTTCCTTGTCGAGCTCTTCTGCGGTGATGTCCGGTGCCACCTCGGGCAGCCTCTCGCGCTGCGGGGCGTCGGAGTCGCGGTCCTCGCGGCCGTACCTGGCGCGGGTGCCGCCGCCCGGACGCTCCCCGCGGTCGTCACGCGAGAACGGACGCGACTCACGGTAGCCGCCACCCTCGCGACGAGGCCCGTAGGAGTCGTCGCGGCGCGGGCCGCGGTCGTAGCCAGCCTCGCGACGCGGACCCCGGTCGAACCCCTCACGACGCTGCCCGCCGCCGCGGTCGTCACGGAACCCACCCTCTCGGCGCGGCCCCCCTTCGCGACGCGGACCACGGTCACCGTAACCGCCGCCCTCACGACGCGGCCCACGGTCGAAGCCCTCACGACGCGGCCCCTGCTCGGAGCCCTCACCACGAGGACCACGGTCATAGCCTTCCCGGCGCGGGCCCCGGTCACCGAAGCGGTCGTCGCGGCGCTCGCCGTACCCACCGCCCTCACGGCGCGGGCCCCGGTCGAAGCCTTCGCGACGCGGCCCGCGGTCGGAGCCTTCCCTGCGCGGACCGCGGTCAAAGCCCTCGCGACGCGGCCCGCGGTCGCGGTCGAAACCCTCACGACGCGGCCCCTGCTCGAAGCCCTCACGACGCGGACCCCGGTCAAAGCCTTCCCGACGCGGCCCACGGTCACCGAAACCGCCACCTTCACGGCGCGGCCCACGGTCACCGAAACCACCGCCCTCACGGCGCGGCCCACGGTCACCGAAACCACCGCCCTCACGGCGCGGCCCACGGTCACCGAAACCACCGCCCTCACGGCGCGGCCCGCGGTCGCCGTAGCCGCCGCCCTCACGCCGAGGTCCGCGGTCCTGGAAGGGACGACGCTCGTCGCCCTCACGCCGCGGCCCGCGATCGAAGCCCTCACGGCGGGGCCCGCGGTCACCGTAGCCGCCGCCCTCACGCCGAGGTCCGCGGTCCTGGTACGGACGGCGGTCATCGCCCTCACGGCGCGGCCCACGATCATCCCGGTCCCGGTAAGGCGGACGCTCGTCACCCTCACGCCGCGGCCCGCGATCGAAGCCCTCACGACGCGGACCCCGGTCAAAACCTTCACGACGCGGCCCGCGATCGCCGTACCGGCTCTCGCGTCGCTCGCCGCCGCCGCCCTCGCGGCGCTCGCCGTAGCTGCCGCTGCCTTCGCGGCGCTCACCGTAGCCGCCCTCGCGGCGGGGTCCGCGGTCGTCCCGGTCGCGGTAGGAGCGGCCCTCGTCCCGGAAACCGCCCTCGCGCCGCGGCGCACGCTCGTCGCGGGAACCCTCCCCGCTGCGGGGCGCTCTGTCCTCGCGGTTGTACGGCCGCGGCCGGCCCTCTGAACGGAACGGACGATCGCCACCGGAATCACGCCCGCGAGAGCCGTATCCGCCAGTCCTGCCGCCGCTGGAGCGCCTGTCCCCGTAGTCGCCGCGCCCGCGCTGTCCGCCGTCCGATCCGTTATCACTGTTCACTTCTGGTCCATTTCGTTGGCTCACTCAGCGGACTCACAACGGCGGTCCACCGTGGCTGGTCGCCGCCCGCCCTCGGGCCTTACGCGACGAAGGCCACCCGTGGGGGTGGCCCGCTCCCCCCAGCCTAGCAAGCCCCCGACCGTTAACGAGCCCTCCAGCTACCCACGACGATCCCAGCTTTCACCTCCACACACAGAACGCCGCTTCATAGAAAGACGCGGCAGTGATGTCATAGTCGTCCCCGGAGGCATTGGAGGAAGCCTCTGAACGATGAGTTCTGCGACAGACACATCGCGGACAAGCCTGTGGCTTATGGGGGCCCCTCACCACTGCTGGGCGCCAGGCGCCCCGAGAGGCGCTCTGCTCTGATGCAACCGATCCCGAAGGCGGCAGAACGACACCTAGCCCACCGCTCCTGCCAGGAGAGGCAGCCGGGGAATTGCCGTCGACCGTGTGCGCAGCAATTGGCTCACCGCCATTACCCATGGCAGCCTCACGAGGCTTATAAGCCGTCGCGCCCGATCTCCAGTCGTCGGAACGGAAAGTTGCTGACGTCGATGTGCTCGTATCCAAGAGGGACAAGCTGGGTGCGGAGAGCGCGTCAACACATGGGGTCTCCTACAGCGCACCGGCCCTGCCAGGCAACTCCAGGTGCGCGAGCCGGCTGGCACGACGCGACCTTGCGGCCGGCCCTGTCACACCGGATCGAACTCCCAAGGCGTCCAGCGCGCCCCTGAAGCTCTTCACCGGGAAACGTGTACAACGCAAAGAAGCCCCACACGATCCGTGTGGGGCTTCTTTGAAAGATTGTCCGGCGGTGACCTACTCTCCCACACCCTCCCGAGTGCAGTACCATCGGCGCAGAGAAGCTTAACTTCCGGGTTCGGAATGTAACCG